>NZ_NSGH01000019.1 GCF_002295105.1 Salimicrobium humidisoli
TCCTTCTAAAGATGTGGTGGCAAGAGCGAAGAGGTCACACCTGTTCCCATGCCGAACACAGAAGTTAAGTTCTTCCGCGCCGATGGTAGTCGGGGTTACCCCCCGCAAGAGTAGGGCGCTGCCACATTACTTCAAACCCTGAACATTACGTTCAGGGTCTTTTCTATGTGAAAAAAGTCATATAGAATCTTATTCGTAAGTGATTTTAAAAATCCGGAAAGTCATGTACGGGTACATAGACGTGATCCAGGTTACCCGGAAATTGGCAGAAAGTCCGGCTTTAAAAGTGAGTGGTTGCAATGAAAATGATACGGTGGAGTTATTCGAGAAGAAAAGTGGTGCGTGCTTACTTTGATAAATTTCCCGGGAGCACTTTTTATTTCAGGAGAATCCGTTCTTATTTTTATCTTTACAGTTCAGACTGGAGTAAAGAAGATCCCCTGCTTGAAGAGGGAGATCAGGAAGAAATGCAACTTCTCGTCAATGAATCCCTTGGGAGAAAAGAAGCGTATAGAAATAGAAAATCCCTCAAAAAAAAGACTTCAGGGCACTGAAGCAAAATTAAAAGCGGGTGACTTTTTCACCCGCTTTTGGTACATAATCACGGAGCATTTTGAAATACAAGGGAGGATGCGGGACAGGAAATCCTCTACCCTTCACTCATACCTTCCCACGCTGCATTCATCCCCGCCACATTTCCGGTAACGAGAGCGGAGGTGATGTTGTATCCTCCGGTATATCCGTGAATATCCAGAATCTCTCCGCAGAAATAGAGGCGGGACATTTTTTTGGATTGGAGTGTATTCGGAACAACTTCTTTGATAGAGACTCCTCCTCCGGTAACGAAGGCTTTTTCTATCGGCTGGGAATCATGGACGGAAACGTGAAAGTACTTCAGGTTTTTCAGAAAAGAGTGGAACTGCTCTTTCGACAGGTGAGCATTCGTCTCTTCCGGAGTAATCCCGTTCTCCTCCATCAGGAAGTCGATCATTCTTTCCGGAAGTACTCCTTTCACAGTGTTTTTCCACGTCTTTTTCGGATGATCCTTTGACTTCTGAAGGTATGTTTCAGTAAGTTGTTCCAGGGACTGGTCGGGCAGAGCATCAATTTCGATCGTTACCGGTCTGTGTCCCTTCATGAATTCTTTTACCGCGAACTGGGAACATCGCAGAACGGCAGGTCCCGAAATGCCGAAATGGGTGAATAACATGTCCATTTTGTGGGTGATGATCGGTTTATTCTTACGGTTGAGTACGCTGACATTTACGTCCCGCAAAGAAACGCCCTGAAGTTTCTTATCTTTAATGAAGGCATCTTTCGAAAGAAGAGGGACTTCTGTCGGATACAGGGTCGTAATGGTATGGCCGGCCGTTTTTGCCCACTTGTACCCGTCTCCGGTCGAACCTGTATGAGGGACGGCTTTTCCGCCGGTCGCAATGATCAGGGATTTCGTATGAATCTTTTCCGAATCATCCAGGTGGACGGTGTGCCCGGCTTCCCCGTACTGTATGGCGTCCACCTTCGTTTCTTTTCGGACTTCGACGTGGAGTCTGTCGAGATAAGCGAGCAGGGCCTGCACTACATCCCGTGCTTTGTTGCTGGCCGGAAACATGCGCCCATGGTCTTCTTCCTTCAGTCCGACTCCGAGATCCTCAAAAAAAGAGATGATATCGTAATTGTTGAAAACGGAAAAAGGGCTGTACAAAAATTTCCCGTTCCCCGGGATATGTCTGATCACTTCTTCTTCAGGGAGGCGATTCGTAACGTTACATCTTCCTCCCCCGGAAATTGCCAGTTTGGTACCCAGTTTTTTACCCTTTTCTATTAAAAGGACGGAAGCGCCCTGTTCGGCTGCCGCAATAGCTGCCATCAGCCCGGAAGGACCGCCTCCGATGACGGTTACGTGATAAGTCATGGATTTCTCACCTTTCTGATGGTACGTGTTCTCATGAAATGTATGATAGAATGAGTAGGATTAATTCTACAATACTTGCAGAGGAAGATAAAGCTATGTCTAAAATTTTAAAAGGTACGATGATTTTAACCGGAGCGACTTTTCTATCGAAGTTTCTGGGAATGATTTATACTATCCCTTTCGAACAGATGGTCGGCCCGGAAGGTATTGAACTGTATTTCTACGCTTACACGCCGTACAACATCCTGCTGAGCCTCTCGACACTCGGGGTGCCGATGGCGGTTTCTAAATTCGTCTCCAAATATAACGCTCTTGAAGACTATCAGACGAGTAGGGATATGTTCCGTTCCGGGATGTATCTGATGGCGGCTACAGGGGTTATCGCTTTTCTGCTGCTGTTTTTCGGTGCTGAGAAAATCGCTTCTTTCAGTCTGTCCGATGAAGATTCGGCAGCGGTGCTTCAGGATACGACTCACGTTGTACGTATGGTCAGTTTCGCCCTGCTCGTCATCCCTTCCATGAGCATAATACGGGGTTTCTTTCAGGGACATGAGTCGATGGCTCCTACAGCAGTATCTCAGGTGATAGAACAGATTGTGCGGATCGCCTTCCTGCTTACCGGCGTATACATAGTGTATTACGTACTGGACGCATCGCTCGCTCAGGCTATCGGCTTGAGTACGTTCGCTGCTTTCGTCGGTGGTATCGCTTCGCTGGTGGTACTTCTTATATACTGGAAGAAAAGGAAACCGTATCTGGACAGACATCTTAAACAACAGAAAACGACGAGCGGTTTAACAACGCCGGACATGTTTAAAGAATTGCTCAGTTACGCCGGACCTTTTGTGCTGGTGGGAATAGCAACACCGCTGTACCAGCTGATCGATCAATTTACGTTCAAACAGGCGATGGCAGATGCAGGACTTGCAGACATTGCGGGAGACGCCCTGTCCGCGATCCACGTTCTCAGTCATAAGCTGGTCATCATACCGGTCACGCTCGGACTTGGCATGGCCGTGACCGTGCTTCCTGCCATTACAAGTTCTTTCACGAAACGGGAATTCAATAAACTTGACGGACAGATCAACCAGGCCCTGCAGATTATCGCTTTGCTGATTATACCGGCAGTCGTCGGTCTTTCTCTATTATCGACGGAGGCTTACGGAACTTTCTACGGTCTGGAACAGCTTGATTATTTCGGGGATCTGTTAAGATGGTATGCCCCTGTCGGGTTATTCTTTGCATTGTTTACGGTCACCTCATCTATCCTGCAGGGGGTCAATCGGCAGAATTTCGCAGTTATCAGCCTCGGCGTCGGAATACTGCTGAAGCTTATGACCAACTCGTTTCTTATTCAATTGTTCGGAGCGAAAGGTTCCATCATCTCTACCGGTCTTGCTGTATTAGCTGCAGTTGTTCTTAACTTGTGGAAGATACGGCAAAGCACTGAATTTTCGTATAGAAAACTTTTCAAACGGAGCGTATTCATTGCTATATTGACCGTCATTATGGCAATCGTTGTACTGCTTGTGAAAATGGTCGGCGGTATATGGTGGAACCCGATGGAAAATCGTATGGGAGCACTTGCTGTACTGATCCTCGGGATCGGTGCCGGAGCTCTCACTTATCTGACACTGGCTTACAAATCCACGTTGCTTGAACATGTGCTCGGCGACCGGGTGAAACGGATAGAACGAATATTCAACAGATCCTGAGGAGGATACGAATGCGAATAGATAAACTACTGGCAAATATGGGTTATGGAACGAGAAAAGAAGTGAAATCGTTACTCAAAGGCGGAAGTGTCCACGTGAATGAGTCTCCTGTTAAAAATGGAAAAACTCATGTAGACCCGGAAGAAGATCTTGTTACGGTAGCGGGAGAGAAAGTGGAGTATCGGCAATTCATCTATTTAATGATGAACAAACCGGGTGACCTTATATCTGCGACGGAAGATCAGCATGAGTGGACGGTAGTCGATATTCTGCAGCCGGAGGATAAAGTGTTTTCCCCGTTTCCGGTCGGACGGCTCGATAAGGACACCGAAGGCCTCCTTCTGCTGACCAATGACGGTCAGCTGTCCCACCGGCTCACCTCTCCGAAAAAAGGTGTAGGAAAGACTTATGTGGCAGAGGTCGCAGGAGAGGTCACCGGGGACGATGCAGACGCATTTGAACGAGGGGTGACTCTTGATGACGGATACGTCACCAGACCGGCGATTCTTCATATTATAGAATCGGGAGACGTCTCTCACGTGGAGCTCGTAATCACGGAAGGGAAATTCCATCAGGTGAAACGGATGTTTGAAGCACGGGGGAAGAAGGTAACCAGCTTAAAGCGGGTCAAAATGGGAGATCTTTCTCTGGACGAAGAACTCGATCCGGGAGAATACCGGGAACTCCGGGAAGATGAACTCGAATACCTGAACAACATTACGAGTAAAGATAAGTGATAGAGTACCGCTGCTATTACCTTAAAGAAAGGCACCCGTTACGATGACGGGTGCCTTACCTTTACGAAGCTTTCACTTTCTTTTCTGTCGTTTTCCATTTTCCCCTGTAAGGGCTGCACACAAGGCCATTATATTCCAGTACGTGTAAATCTCTTTGAACGGTTCGATCGGTTATTCCAAATTCTTCAGCTACCTGAGCCGTCGAGACGGTACCTTCTGTCTTTATAAACAGATAGGTCGATTTAATACGGTCAAGCATACGCGTTGATGGGCGATTCAAAAAAATCACTCCTTCAGTATTGGTGTAAATGGCGCCTCGTATCAAAACCCTTTGAGGATACGTTCATTGTACAACAGTGAGAAAGCATCATCCACCTTTTCCGTTCCATTTTACAGAAAATTCATCGAATTTACAAAAAATTTACGTGAACGCCAGGAATAAACCGGAGCGGGACAAAATTGCCGGCAGCTCGTTCAGAATAGCGGAATTTCCGGCATAACAAAGAAGAAAGGATGAAAAAAATGAGTAAAGACTACACTACTATGAATGAATTCGTAAAAAGGCTGAACAGACTCATACGGATACCCAGTGTATATAGAGAAGACGAACCTCCTTTCGGTAAAGACGTGCGAAAGGCCCTGCATGAGTTGCTGGAAATCGGGGAAGAAGATGGATTTACCGTTAAAAACGTTGACGACTACGCAGGGCACGTTGAATTCGGCGAAGGGGAGGAACTGTTCGGCATACTTGCCCACCTGGACGTGGTGCCGGCCGGAAGCGGCTGGAGTGTTCCTCCTTTTGAATTGACGGAAAAAGACGGCAAACTTTTCGGAAGAGGGGTTCAGGATGATAAAGGACCGCTCATGGCGGCTTATATAGCTATGAAAGAGCTGAAAGAAGAAGGATTCGTCCCCCGTAAAAGAGTGCGCTTAATAGCCGGAACGGATGAAGAGAGAGAATGGAAGGGAATAGACTATTATTTCACAAAAGAAGAGATGCCGGAATTCGGTTTCACTCCAGATGCAGTCTTCCCGGTGATCCACGCGGAAAAAGGACTGTGGGATATTCATCTGGTTCGGGACAATTCTGAAGACTTCACTTCGGAGATGACGTATATAGAAACGATCTCGGGCGGCAGCCGGTTGAACATGGTTCCGGAGGCGGCAGAGGTTACTATTATACACAGGGGTGAAAAAGAACTGACGTTTCCGGAAGCGGAGAAAGTATACAGGAACGGAGAAAAACTGACAGCTGTATTTGCGGGTTCATCAGCTCACGGAAGCACCCCGGACCGGGGAGTCAACGCCATCAAAAAGGCACTGAAATCCCTTGCCGGAGTATCCTTCCCCGCTCCTCAGAAAGAAATGATAGAATGGATGAATACATATTTATCCGATTCGACGGGAGAAGGGCTGGCTATTGATTCGAAAGACGAAGTTTCCGGGGCTCTTACCCTGAATGTCGGAACGCTTCACGGGAATGAAGAGAAGTGGGAGATCGGTCTGAATATCCGTTATCCTGTTACGGAATCATATGCGGAACTCATAACTAAAATGAAAGATTCCCTCCCGGGCTGGCTTACATTCAAAGAGACGGATCATATGGCCTCCATCTATCTCCCGGAAGATCACGCCGGTATACAGACGCTGATGCAGGCGTACAGGAGTGTGAGCGGAAGAAAAGAGACGCCGGAAGCGATCGGCGGTGCAACGTACGCCAGAGTTCTAAAGACAGGAGTAGCGTTCGGTGCCGTCTTTCCCGAAAGTCCGGACACCGCTCATCAGGCAGATGAGATGGTGCTTCAGGAAGATATGAGAAAGGCGATTGACATATATAAACAGGCTATTTTTACTTGGACGCGATAACAGGTATCTATTCTTAAGGGCAGGAGAGTGATATAATTGAAATCCACTCATTATTTTCTTGGAGTCCCTGTAAAGAATATAATCATTAAAGAACGGCTGCTGGAAAACAGAAAAAAACTACAACAACAGATGGACTATAAAGTATGGACAGCCCCTGAAGATTTTCATCTTACCCTCCGTTTCCTCGGAGAGGTGGAGGATATAGAATACTGGAAAGAGAAGGTGGCCGGGGCCTCAGCCTTCCCGCCATTCGATCTGGAGATCGGGGAAGTCGGTTTCTTCGGCAACCCGCAACATCCGAGAGTCGTTTTTCAGTCCGTCTCGCACTCGGAGGAACTGCAGCGACTGTTCAATTATTTTCAGGAAGGGGAGGCGGGCCGTTTCCACCCGCATATCACCCTTGCAAAGAAATGGAGAAAAGGAGAGCTCCCTGAAATAGAAAGCGGCAGCTTCCTGTCCTGGGATGTGGACACGTGCACCTTATTCAAAGTCCATCCGGGCAGCATTCCCAAATATGAACCGGTGACATCAGTTACACTTAAGGGTCAGGTGAAGAGATGGCACAATTGATTAAGCTTCAGGATTACATTTCGCGCTATGAATTGAATATTTTCCACTATACCGGTGAATTCATCCAGATGAAAAAGAAAAACTGGGAAGGGCTCAATAAAGCCTGGAAAAATGGCGGACTTTACGAAGAGCAGGAAGAAGCTGTTTCAGATGAAAGCGGCCTGTTGAAGCGGATTTGGAACAGAGTTCGAAACAGAGAAGAGGAAGTATGGGAGGAGCAGGAGGTTCAGCCGGAAATACCTGCCGATGAAGAAGAATTGAAAATTCAATTTCTGAACCAGCTTCTTCATTTTCAATTAAAATGGGTATCCACTACGCTGCAGGAAAAGTCATTCGTAGACTGGGGCTATGAACGGGACGACCTGTTGAAATATTATCTGCAACGTTTTCCCGATACATTTTTACTGATGTATGAACCGCTGGTGGAGATGAAACGGGCGGTGCTTGAACTGGACCAGATACTGATCGGCCCGGACCGGATCGATATTATCGTCCACCTTGATGTTGAGGAGGGGACGATTATTCATCCGGAGGAGGGGAGGAGCTGGATTCTGGAAGAAAGCGGAGTCAGAAGAAAGATACCTAACCCCATCCTGCGGCTGCGCAGGTCGGAAACATACGTACGCAGTGTTCTGCAGACGTATAATCATACATTTCCGTACCGTAAAATAGTCCTTGCTCCCGGTGCCGTCTTCCAGGAGACCGTGCCCCCATATTCGACGGAATATATAGGAAAAGCGGAACATGATGACTGGATGAATAAAAAGCGTATGCTTAAGATGCCGTTGAAACACTCCCAGCTGAAAGCTGCTCAGCTGCTCATGAAGCATGCGAGGGTCACTTCCGTAAAAGCACCGGAGTGGGAGGAATCGGAATAACTTGAAAGAAATGGTCCTTTTACGTTAATCTTATTAAGTTAAATAAGAAGCGGGACCAAGAATACTCAACAGGAATTGAGGAATTGAAGGTGAACTGGTTGGAACAAATATTAGGGGACGAATGGTCGATCACTCCGGCCGGAGGGTCGACGGGTGAAGCTTATTATGCAAAGAAAAAGGAAGGGAAACGCTTGTTTTTAAAGCGTAATTCTTCCCCTTTTCTTGCTGTGCTCTCGGCAGAGGGGATTGTACCGAAGCTTGTCTGGACGAAACGTCTGGAAAGCGGAGACGTTATTACAGCCCAGGACTGGATGGAGGGGCGTGAACTGGAGCCCGAGGAGATGTCTCATCCCCGGGTTGCAGAACTGCTCAGCAAAATCCACTACTCCAAAGAATTACTCGATATGCTGATGCGCCTGGGGAAAACACCGTTATCCCCTGCAGATATTTTGACGGATATAATAAATGACCTGACCCTGACTCCCAGATTGCGGGCCCATGCGGGAGTCCAAAAGGCGATAGCTTACTTACAGGAAAACTGTTTTTCGATAGATGATGCGGATTGTGTCGTCTGTCACTGTGATACGAATCATAACAACTGGCTCCTGTCGGAGGATGAGTATTTGTATCTCATAGACTGGGATAATGCTATGGTCGCCGATCCCGCTCTCGACCTCGGTATGCTTCTCTATTTTTATGTACCGGAAGAGCACTGGGCCGAGTGGCTGACTCATTACGGTATAAAAGCTACCGATGAGTTGTACGGGAAAATGAAATGGTATGCTATTTCTCAGTTACTGGCTTTCATACAGTGGCATGATATGCGTGAAGAGGAAGATGAAGTGGCGCATCGGCTCTATCTGCTTGAGAAAGTGATGTAAAAAACCCCTGGTTACCCGGCAACCGGTAACACAGGGGCTTTTTACATTTTAAATGAAAGTGCACGAAGTATTACAGTTCCGGCGCGTACTTAAGTTCGTTCTCGCGGGCTTTCGAACTGGTTTTTTCGTTCAGGACTTCCACCGGGTAAACGAACAGGCTGTAACCTACAAACAATACTCCGACAGCCGCCACAACTGCAAGATCGATAACACTACGTAGTAAATTCATTTTTTCAACTCCATTTTAAATTTATAATATGATTTCTTTTTCACATATATAATCATAGAGCAGGAAGCGCTTACAACCCAACAACGAAAGTAGTCCATATATCACTGTTCGTAAGCTCAAACCGAAGTAACGATCGTCAGGTATGCTTATGCGATTATATTAACGCGTATACTCAGTCATACGCTGTTATAGTCCAAAATCGATAATTAATTTTTTCCCGGGAGGAAACGTGGTACGATAATGAAAGAATAAAGGAGGAATATATGTGAGAAATCGTAATAAACCGTGGGCGGATGATTTTTTAAAGGAGAACAACCACATTCTTGCCGAGGAGCCGTTTTCCAATAAAGGGAACTGGCAGCAGTCTTTTTCGAAAAAACAGCCGCTCCACTTGGAAATAGGCGCAGGGAAAGGCCAGTTCATAGCAGGAATGGCAGAAAAGTTCCCTGATGTTAATTTTCTGGGAATCGAACGGGTCAAAACGGTCATGGTCGGAGCTGTCAAAAAAGTGAAAACGGCAGAAGTGGAAAATGCCGTTTTGATTAATGAAGATGCCAAAGATCTACGGGATATGTTCGGGACAGATGAGATCGACCATATCTACCTGAATTTTTCCGATCCGTGGCCTAAGAAAAGACATCATAAAAGAAGACTGACCCATGAAATATTTCTGGAACAGTACCGGGATGTATTGAAACCGGACGGGAGAATCACATTAAAAACGGATAACCGCAGTCTGTTCGAATATTCGCTATCGAGTTTTTCGAAATTCGGAATGACTCTGGAAGATGTGACACTTGATTTACACGAACTCGAGGACGAAAGTAACGTCATGACCGAGTACGAACAGAAATTCTCGGCCAAAGGTCAGCCGATTTACAGATGTGAGGTCATCAACAGAATCTGATAACGCTTACATGTCAGCAGGGATTATGCTACTATTAAAAGAAAGGGGGAATGATTATGGAAAAATTGACAATCGGCGATGCTTCTCTTACATGGCTTGCGGGCGGAAACAATCATCTCGACGGCGGTGCTATGTTCGGGGTTGTTCCGAAGCCGCTCTGGAGCCGTAAATACCCGGTGAACGACAAAAACCAGATTGAGCTTCGTACGGACCCGATCCTTCTCCAGGTGGACGGAAAAAATCTTATCATCGATTCCGGTATGGGAAATGGCAAACTTACGGATAAGCAGAAGAGGAACTTCGGGGTTACCGAGGAGAGCCGCATAGATGAATCTCTTCGGGTGGCGGGACTCACCCGTGACGATATCCACTTCGTTCTCATGACCCACCTTCACTTCGACCACGCATGCGGACT
Organism: Salimicrobium humidisoli; assembly: GCF_002295105.1. Taxonomy (GTDB): domain Bacteria; phylum Bacillota; class Bacilli; order Bacillales; family Halobacillaceae; genus Salimicrobium; species Salimicrobium humidisoli. The sequence goes on from NZ_NSGH01000019.1 coordinate 10,114, forward strand.
TACGGAGAAAAAGGGAGAAGAGTATGTTTCCGTCTTCCCGAAAGCGACGATTATAACGAGTGAAACGGAATGGGAAGAAATGAGAAACCCGAATATGCGCTCGAAGAATACATACTGGAGGGAAAATTGGGAAGCGATCCAGAGTCAGGTGGAAACTTTCAGGGACGAAAAGGAAGTGCTCCCCGGTCTGAAAATGGTGCATACGAGCGGTCACAGTAACGGTCACGCCGTCATCAGGTTCGAGCGCGGGGAAGACATTTTCATTCATATGGCGGATCTTATGCCTACTCACGCCCATCAGAACAAATTGTGGGCACTCGCTTTTGATGATTACCCGGTTACGAGCGTTCACGAGAAAGATAAATGGATGGACGAAGGATATCAAAAGGGCGCCTGGTACACTTTCTACCATGATGCCTACTATCGTGCGCTTAAGTTCGACAAAGAAGGGGAAATCGTGAAGGAAGTAAAAAGGGAACGGGACTGACCGTTCCCTGAACATCCGGCATTTCATATGTATATAAAAAATCCGAACATTCCGGGACAATTTAAAGTCTCCTCCGGAACAGTTCGGATTTCTTATTACCTGTCTGTAGTTGTTAAGACGCTTCTTCCGATACATCAACTATTGTACCCGTAGCACTGTCGATGAAGAATTCGTACTGGGACGTTTCTCCGTCCTGATTGCGGGAGATTCCACCGCGATATACGTTGTAGTTGATACCGTTTTTGTTCAACTGTTCAGGTTTCATGTAAATCCAGGAACCGCTGATAGGACCCTGCTTTTTGAATGCTTCTTTAGCTATTTTCAAAGCTTTTTCCGGGTTTACCCCTTTTTTCGAAGAAATCTGTTCTTTTACTACGTAACCGGCAAGAATTCCGGCTCCGGTGGCAAGCGTTACTTTTTTCCAATCCATGATATTCACCTCTACTAATTATGATATGTTCCATTATACTAAAGTATCCGTTGAAAAGAAAATCTAAACTTTAAGATGTGAATTGTAGCAACCTGATAGAACTTTCGTTAAAATAGAAGGAAGAAATAAAAAAGGGGTTGTACATACATGAATCAGGAGACAAAGCAGCTGTTCCGCACGTTGACAGAACTTCCGGGTGCGCCGGGCAACGAACGGAACGTACGCACGTTCATGAAAGAGCAACTGGAAAAATATTCGGATGAAATAGTACAGGATAAACTGGGTGGTGTCTTCGGAAAGAAACACGGGGAAGGCCCACGGGTCATGGTCGCCGGTCACATGGATGAAGTCGGATTTATGGTTACGCAGATTACGGAAAACGGAATGCTGCGTTTTCAACCGCTCGGGGGCTGGTGGAGCCAGGTACTGCTGGCACAGCGCGTTCAGATTATGACGGATAAAGGAAGCGTAACCGGAGTCATCGGATCCATCCCTCCGCATAACCTTACGGAAGAGCAGCGGAATAAACCGATGGAAATTAAAAATATGCTGATAGATATCGGTGCGGATGACAGAAATGATGCAGAAAACATAGGTATCAGACCCGGCCAGCCGATTGTACCCGTGTGTCCTTTTACTACAATGGCCAACGAGAAGAAGATCATGGCGAAAGCCTGGGACAACCGGTATGGCTGTGGACTTTCCGTGGAACTTCTGAAAGAACTCCAGGGTGAACAGCTGCCGAACGAACTGTACTCCGGTGCTACGGTTCAGGAGGAAGTCGGACTGCGCGGCTCGCAGGTTGCTGCCAACATGATTAAACCCGACATATTCTACGCTCTGGATGCTTCTCCTGCGAATGATATGTCCGGAGAGAGCAAAGAGTTCGGTCAGTTAGGTAAAGGAGCTCTTTTGCGCATTTTTGATAAAACGATGATTACGCACCGGGGCATGAGAGAATTCATTCTTGATACAGCCGAGTCGAACGACATCCCTTACCAGTATTTCGTATCTCAGGGAGGTACCGATGCCGGTCGTGTTCACATCGCCAATGACGGCGTGCCTTCTTCGGTTATCGGAATATGTTCGAGATACATTCACACTTCTTCTTCGATCATTCACGTCGATGACTATGCCGCGGCCAAGGAACTGCTTAAGAAACTCGTAAGAACGACAGATGCCAACGCACTTGAACAGATCAGAAAGAACGTATAAAGGAGAATGTACAACGCTCAGCTGTATGTGGTTTAGGCTGGGCGTTTTTTTTGCTATAATGAGTAAATCATACTTTAAGAATAGTGCAGGTGGACGATATGAAAATTTATGTAGGTTCTTTGAATCCTTCCAAGTTGACTGCAGTAACTGATGTTTTTGAGAACGATACGGTAGTGGAAATGGACGTGGATTCAAAAGTTTCCTCTCAACCCTTCTCGGATGAAGAAACGCTCGAAGGAGCTATTCATCGGGCCCGTGAATGCGCAATGACCGCTAAAGCGGATCTCGGTATAGGCCTTGAGGGCGGCGTGATGGAGATCGGGGACGATCTTTATCTGTGCAACTGGGGAGCTCTCGTTGATCAACAGGAGAACATTTACACAGCGGCAGGAGCCCGTATTCCCCTCCCCGATGAAATTCATGAGCAGATGAGTAAGGGACTGGAACTGGGAGAAGTTATGGAGAAGTATGCCCAGAAGAGTGACGTGCGTAAAAAAGAAGGGGCGGTCGGCATTTTTACGAATGGACAAATGAATCGTGATAAAATGTTCCGGCATATCGTGACGCTTCTGAAAGGCCAGTGGGAATACGATAATCTGTAAACCTTATTCATCCCGTGAAGTTTTGTTACGCACTTTTCATCAGGAATTTCTTTTTTCTGTGTCCAGTGCACTTTATAAACAGTTGTTTCTAAAAAAGCAATCACGCCATTCATGCGTGATTGCTTTTACTCATTCGTATACGTAATTCAATACTTCAATCGCCTGATCGATATTCTCTACCGTTACGGTAGCCTGATTTGAAAGTTCTTTTAACGGGTGGATCAGACTTTCATCACGAATAAGAATCGTCGGCTTACCGGCCTGAATGGCGATACCGGCATCCATAGCGGTATTCCACTGTTTATAATTCTCACCGAAATAGGCTATTACGGCATCGGATCTTTCCATAAGCAGTTTGGTGCGGAAATTGTTGATGGCTGAAGCTTTGTCATCTTTGATTTCTTTATTCGGCTGCTCCCCGAGGATATCCTCTCCGACGTTGTCGGAACGACTGTGATTCTCCTGAGGGTGGACGAATTTCACTTTAAGATCCTTTTTCTCGGCTTTCTGTTTCAGTTCATCTCTCCATGCATCATGTATCTGACCTGCCAGATATACACGTAGTTCCATGCAATCCCTCCTGAATTAATAGTTCAGAGTCAAGTATACCCTCAGAAACAGGAAATTAATCCTGCACAATAATGTTTACATGTGTATATACATTGACGTATGCTGATAGAAGTGGGAAGGAGGGCAAGATGTGAGAGCTTATTTAGAGAAAAAAGGGGTTTCCCTTTCACCGAAAATTTATTTCATCGACTCATTGAGTTATATGGCCCTCGGCTTATTTTCGTCTCTTATTATCGGACTTATTATCCAGACTGTCGGCGAACGGATGCCGCTCGCTTTTCTCTCCACCCATTTAATAGAAATGGGTGATCTGCTTATGAATGTCCTCATATGGGGAGGGGCGATCGGAGTAGCGGTAGCGTACGGCCTGAATGCTCCGCCGCTCGTAATGTTTGCTGCCCTTTTCAGCGGGGCGCTCGGTGCGGAAGCGGGAGGTCCTGCAGCCTCTTTCACTGCAGCCCTTATCAGTACGGAACTTGGAAAGCTGATCAGTAAAGAGACGAGCCTCGATATTATACTGACTCCGTTAGTGACGATAGTGACAGGATATACGGCCGGGTCACTTATCGGGATCCCGATAAGTGCTTTTCTTGAGGGTTTCGGTAATATCATCAATTGGGCAACAGTCCAGGAACCTGTCCTGATGGGGATACTGGTAAGCGTTCTGATGGGTATCGCACTGACTGCGCCGATTTCAAGCCTCGCTATATCTTTAATGCTTTCTCTTGAGGGAGTAGCGGCGGGGGCGGCAGCAGCCGGTTGTGCAGCCCAGATGATTTCCTTTGCCGTACTAAGTTATAAAGATAATACGCCGGGCGGGATAATCGCCCAGGCGATAGGAACGTCCATGCTTCAAATCGGGAATGTGATTAAAAAACCGGTGACTATGATTCCTCCCGTTATAGCAGGAGCAGCAGTCGGGCCGCTGGCCACTGTAGTATTCACTCTCGAAAATAATGCTGCCGGCGCGGGTATGGGCACGAGCGGATTCGTCGGTCAGATTATGACGGTGGAAACGATGGGCTGGAGCAGGGAAGTCGGTATCGCAATTCTCGTAACCCATTTTTCGGTTCCCATAATCGTCACTATCATTCTCGGTATATGGTTCAGAAGAAAAGGATGGATTAAACCGGGAGACCTGGCGATTGAAACCAGCTAGTGGTATGCTACAATGACTCATGGAGGGATACGTATGGACCGTTTGCAATCAGTGGAAGAATTTGAACAGTTAGCAAAGAACGAACAGACTATTTTTATGTTTTCGGCAGCCTGGTGCCCGGACTGCAGAGTTATTGAACCCGAGTTACCGGAGCTGGAACGTGAAAATCCGGAATGGACATTTGTTCACGTCGATCGCGATGATTTTATTGATTTGTGTGCGGATTATTCCATTTTCGGCATCCCGAGTTTCCTTGCGTTTAAAGGCGGGGAAGAAAAAGCCAGGTTTGTCAGTAAAGATCGCAAGACACTGGAGGAAATACAGAGTTTCATCGACGAAGCGAAATGATTAAAGAGGAGTTTTACCGATGAAAATGACGAGCATACAAATGAAGAAAAAATTGGAAGAGCGCCTTGATGAGAACGGCTGGCGAACTTCTTTCAACAGGGATAAAGATACTTTTCGCGTGGAGTGGGAACACTCCGGTGAAGGCATTACAGTAACAGTGCCGAACGTCATCTCCAAATGGCAGGAAAAAGGTGAAAAATCCCTGGATGAACTTGAAGAACATATTCGCGAAGCGCTAAGGGTGATGAATGAAAATACAGAACTTTCCGGTCAGGAAAAGAACGTATATCCCGTGATCCGGGCCGCCTCTTTTCCGACAGAAACTGAAAACGGGAAGAAACTGGTTTACACGGAACACACGGCCGAAACAAGAATTTATTACGCTCTTGATCTTGGAAAATCATATCAGCTCATCGACTATCAGAAACTGGAAGAGGAAGGCTGGAGTATCGATCGAATGAAAGAAGTCGCCTCTTTCAACGCCCGGTCCCTCGAAGTGAGTCTGCGAAAAGACACCGTATACGGAAACGACTTCTATTTTCAGTCATTAAATGATGGTTACGATGCCAGCAGAATATTGAATGAGTCCTTACTTGAAGAGATGAAAGCAGAATGCAAAGGGGAACTGGCTATCAGTATTCCTCATCAGGACGTCATCATCTTCGCTGACATACAGAATGAAGGCGGGTACGACATACTGGCCCAGATGGCGATGAAGTTTTTTGCGGAAGGTCTCGTACCTGTGACTTCCCTTTCTTTCCTATACGAAAATGGGAAGCTGGAACCTATATTCATACTTGCACAGAAAAAACCGAAGGATAAAAAAGGGGACGATGAAACGTGATGATTTTTTACAACGAGAAGGGCGTCGGTGACGTACTGCTCATTCCGTTAAATGAAACTGACAGAGATAACAGAACACATGAAGCATTCGGAGATATAGTGAAGATTACGGATAAAACAGACGGTTCTGTCCTCGGTTACAATATTTTCAATGCCTCCCGTCACTTCAGCGACCTGGGCAATGGACAGATGCGGATGGACGAAGAAAAGCTCGAGGAACTTAAAAAGGTGTTTTCCGATCAGAACCTTAATGATAATCTCGACCTGGACCTCGAAGAGAAATTCGTCGTCGGTTATGTAGCGGACATTCAGCCGCACGAAAATGCCGATAAACTGAGCGTCTGTCAGGTTGATGTTGGAGATCGGCAAGTACAGATTGTCTGTGGAGCCCCTAATGTGGACGCCGGACAGAAAGTAGTGGTTGCTAAAGTCGGTGCCGTCATGCCCGGAGGTATGAAAATCAAAGATGCCAAGTTGAGAGGAACAGCTTCAAGCGGAATGATTTGTTCCAGCAAAGAGCTTCATCTCTCGGACGGTTCGGAAGGAAAAGGTATTCTTGTGCTGGACGACTCTTATGAAGTCGGGGCTCCTTTTCCTGTATAAAGATGAATAAGAAGATACCGGGATACGAGAAATCAAAAATGCAAAGAGGTGCGAGCCTCTTTGCATTTTTAACTTTTTTGAAAAACACAATGGAGGTAAAAGCTGATACAATAGAAAGAAAAGTATGCAAAGAAAGAGTGAATAAATATGTGGAAACAATTCATTGATAAATGTAAACAGCTTTTTGAACCGGAAGAAGAATTACCTGAAGAAGACAAAACGACTCCTACATATCGAAGTTCGGAAGCAAAATCGAAAATGACGTACCATTACCCTAAAACCGGCTCGTTCCGCTTTCCGATGATCCCGGATGAATCTGCTGATAACTCCCGCGTTAAGAAAGAGACAAAAGAAGCGGAAGAAAACAAAAGCCTGCAGCGAACAAGGCAGCGTACCAGAAGGACACAATCGGAGGAAAGTACGGAGAACAAAGGTTTTGAGCAATTCAACTACCGAAGAAAGAAGGAAAATGCCGAAGAAAAAGAAAAAAGGCCTTCCCCTTCTGCCAAACCCTTTACCCCTACAGCAGTTCCGTCTCCGGTCCATGGGTTTCAACGGCAAAGAAATTATGGAAAAGATGAAGAAATCACAGAAGAAAACGAGTTGATTTCCTCTGAGGAAGAGGGCATCCCGGAGTATGAAACAGAGGAGACATCAGAGCCGGTCGCGGAAGCTGGATTGTTGGATATGGAAGAAGAAACGGAAGTAGAAGTGCAAGATGAACGTGACGTTTCCGGAGATGAGGAAACCGAAGTCTTCCTTTCTTTAGAAGACGATCCCGGGTCTGCCGAAGAAGAGCAGCCGGTACAGGAAGAAGGCGAAGTAAGATTCGAGGAGCCGGAGATTTCTGGTCCGGAAGAAGAACAGCCCGTAGAAGAAACAGCCCATGAGACGTCCTGGGCAGGAGAAAGTGCAACTGAAGAGAAGGAAAATGCTGCAGAAGAAGAGACTTCGGAACCTGCGACGATCATTACGAGAGAAAAGCCCAGGAACAAAGAAACGAAAAGCAGCCGATCTTCCGTCCCTTTCAATGTAATTATGACTCCGAAGGACAAGAGATCGAGAGACAAGAGACCAGAGAAACAATATACGTCTCCGAAGACTGCAGAACCCGAGAAGACTGAGGAACTGCCGGAACAGAACGAATCGACCGGAGAAGCAAAGAGAGAGGCGGATAATAGAAGAGAATACGAGTTGCCGCTCTATTTATTCAACGATAAAGTCGTCAGGGAAGAGAATGAAGATACGATTATCATCGAACAGATGGAGCAGCTTGAAAACACTCTTCAGCAGTTCCAGGTAAAAGCCAAAGTTACAGATGCGATGAAGGGACCTACAGTAACCAGGTTTGAAGTCCAGCCCGAGCCGGGAGTGAAGGTTAGTAAAATCACAAATCTCTCTGATGATATTAAATTGAAGATGGCTGCCAGAGATATCAGAATGGAAGCGCCGATCCCGGGAAAACAGGCCGTTGGCATTGAAGTGCCGAACCATAAATCTCAGATTGTGGGACTTCAGGAAATTTTTGAAACGGAAGAATTCACGAAGTCCGATTCTCCTCTTACGGTCGGTCTCGGCCTCGATATCGCAGGCATACCTTCCGTAACGGACCTGAAAGATATGCCGCACGGGCTGATAGCCGGAGCTACCGGTTCCGGTAAAAGTGTATGCATTAATACGATTCTGCTCAGCCTGCTTTATAAATCGCATTATGAAGACGTCAAATTCATGCTCATCGATCCGAAAATGGTGGAACTTGCTCCGTACAACGGTCTTCCTCAGCTCGTCTCCCCGGTCATTACGGATGTGAAAGCGGCAACTTCCGCCCTGAAGTGGGCAGTGAAAGAGATGGAGGAACGCTATGAGAAGTTTGTGGAATACGGCGTGCGTGATGTTGAGAAGTTCAACGATAAAGTGATCCGGGAAGGGGAAAGCGAGAAAAAGCTCCCGTATCTCGTAATCGTAATCGATGAACTCGCTGACCTGATGATGACTTCTCCGCAGGAAGTGGAGGATGCCATCTGTAAAATAGCACAGAAAGCGAGAGCTTGTGGCATTCACCTGCTTGTAGCTACTCAGAGACCTTCTGTTGACGTCATTACGGGACTCATTAAAGCGAATATCCCGACAAGGATAGCGTTCAGTGTTTCCTCTCAGGCTGATTCGAGAACCGTACTGGATGCCGGCGGCGCCGAGAAACTTCTCGGTAAAGGGGATATGCTGTTTATGGGTAACGGGGACCGGACTCCGAAAAGAGTTCAGGGAGCTTTCGTTTCTGATGAGGAGATAACGAGAGTCACCGGATTCATGAAAAATATCGCACCTGCCAATTATTTGTTTGAACAGGAAGAATTACTGAATCACATAAATAATGAAGAAGAGACGGACTCTCTGTTTGATGAAGCGGTCCGCTTCGTATTGTCTCAGAATGGGGCCAGTGCTTCTCTTATTCAGCGAAGGTTCCGGGTAGGATATAACCGTGCCGCCCGTCTGATCGACCAGATGGAGGAGCACGGAATCATATCTTCCCAGAAAGGCAGTAAGCCGAGAGATGTACTGCTTACCGAACAGCAGTCGGAAGAGTGGAAGCAGGGGGAACTATCCTGAATCCCTTGTGAAAAGCTCGGCGTTTCATTATGATAGAAGTGAAGCAGTGACGATTTAAACGGATAAGGAGTAAAGCTATGAAGGAAATATTACAAAAACTGAATGGGGAAATATCCCGTTTGACGAACAAAACTTTTAAATTCGATGAACGTATCGGTGAGGGATGGTTTTCAGCGGTTTACTTTCTGAAAACCAATGATATCGTAAAGAAACATGTAGCCGATAATACTGTAACCATGCAGTTTTTCCAAAAGAGTCATGCAGTTCTCTGCGGTACGGATGAAGCTATAGCACTTATCCACACGTTTGCAGAAAATCCCGGTTCCCTCGAAATCTACTCTCTGAAGGACGGGGACCGTGTCAGTCCTTTTGAACCTGTGTTGACAATCAGCGGTCCTTACCAGGAGTTCGGTTATCTCGAAGGAATTATCGACGGTATTCTCGCAAGAAGAACCTCGGTAGCTACTAATGTGTATAATGTAGTGAAGGCGGCGAGATCTTCCGGGAAACAAAAACCGATAATTTTCATGGGTGACCGGGATGATCATTACACCCAACAGGCCGGAGACGGATATTCGGCTTTCATCGGCGGCTCTACCGCCCAGGCCACCCATGCCATGAATGAATGGTGGGGGAAAGCAGGTATGGGTACTATGCCCCATGCATTACTACAGATGTTCAAAGGGGATGTAGTAGCCGCAACGAAAGCTTATCAGGAAGAATTCCCCGAAGACGAATTGACGACTCTTGTAGATTATAACAATGACGTTATCGGGGACTCCCTGAAGGTCGCCCGGGAATTCGGCGATGATCTGAAGGGTGTGCGTCTTGATACGTCCCGCACCCTTGTCGATAAATATTTCCTGAGAAATGAGCATCTTATGGGTACTTTTGACCCGCGCGGAGTCAATCCTGAACTCGTATTTGCACTCAGGAAAGCCCTCAACAAAGAAGGGTACAATCACGTAAAAATAATAGTGAGCGGCGGATTCTCGGAAGATCGCATCCGTCATTTTGAAGAGAATAAAGTTCCGGTGGATATGTACGGCGTCGGCGGGAGTCTGCTGGATATCACCATCGGTTTTACCGGGGATAATGTTCTGTTGAACGGGGAACAGGAAGCGAAGCAGGGTCGTAAATATACCCCGAACCCGCGACTGGAGAAAGTTGATTTTGTTCCCGGACATTAGTAATGGATAAAAAGCACGAAGGAATTCGTGCTTTTTTCATTGTGACAGAAGGACATACTTCCTGCTTTTGATTACTAAAAGAACGTGATAAAATGATATAGCACTAAGCTGGGAAATTTACATTACTGAATAATACATATAAGTTTACCTATATGGAATTTATTACGGAGGTTTTTTTATGACTACTTACCACTTTGTTGGTATTAAAGGTACGGGTATGAGTGCTCTGGCACAAATACTTCATGATTCGGGCGAAACGGTCCAGGGGTCGGATGTGGATAAATACTTTTTTACCCAGAAGGCTCTGGAAGAAAAGGGAATCAAAATACTGCCTTTTTCTGCGGATAATATTGAAGAAGGATATGTAGTAATAGCCGGCAACGCTTTTGGTGATGAGCACGAGGAAATAAAGCGGGCCAAAGAGCTTGGACTCACCTATTACCGCTACCACGACTTTTTGGGCGAGTGGCTTAAACGTTTTACGAGTATCGCCGTAACCGGAGCCCATGGGAAGACTTCCACAACCGGTCTTCTTTCCCACGTACTGGATGAAAACTACCCGACCTCTTTCCTTATCGGGGACGGTACCGGAAAGGGAGGGGAGAACAGCGAATACTTTGTATTTGAATCCTGTGAATACAGACGTCATTTCCTTTCTTATTATCCGGATTATGCCATCATGACAAACGTCGATTTCGACCACCCCGATTACTTCACAAGTATCGATGACGTGTATGACGCATTTCAGCAGATGGCGATGCAGGTAAGAAAAGGTATAATTGCGTGTGGGGATGATGAACATCTGCAGCATATCAAAGCCAATGTCCCTATCGTTTATTACGGTTTTCAGGAGTCGAATGATTTCCAGGCTAAAAATGTGTACGAAACAGAAGAAGGCACTACCTTTGATGTCTTTGTAAGAGGTACCTATTATGCGACCTTCACGATTCCGCAGTTTGGATCGCATACTGTATTGAATGCACTGAGCGTCATCGCTCTCTGCGACTATGACGGTATACCGGCCGAAGAGATCAATGCACTGAAAACATTCGCCGGAGTGAAGAGAAGATTCACGGAGAAAGAATGGGGCGGGCAGATTCTCGTAGATGATTACGCTCATCATCCGATAGAAATTGCCGCCACCATCGACTCTGCACGGAAAAAATATAAGGGGCGTCCGGCGGTAGCTATTTTTCAGCCCCACACTTTTTCAAGAACGAAAGCTTTCCTCAAAGAGTTTGCCGAAAGCCTGCAGGAAGCGGACTACGTTTATCTGTGTGACATCTTCGGTTCTGCACGGGAAAGTAAAGGTAACCTGACTATCAACGATCTCCAGGAACTCATTCCGGGTGCTGAAATACTTGCTATTGAAGACACAGAAAGATTGAAAGAGCACAAAAACGGTGTTCTTCTGTTCATGGGAGCGGGAGATATTCAGAAATTCCAAAAAGAATACGAAGCAAAAGTGAAAAGCGTAGCCGAGTAACAAAAGCACACAAATAAAGACTTCCGGGGGATTTTTATAATCCCCTGATAATGTTATAGTTAGGGAGTGTCATCGGTTTAATTGCGCTTATGGAAGGGTAGTAGATATAAGTACTATCTACATAAGAAAAGAGGGGTGGAAATTATGGATATTCTCACTTATGTTGCGATCGGAGTCGCAGTATTGGCTTTGATTGTACTCGCAGTTTACGCTGTGAAGACTATCTCCACTGTTAAGAAAACGATGAATCAGGCGAACGAGACGGTAGAAGGAGTTCAGGAACGTACGGAAGGAATCACTACCGGTGTCACTACTCTTCAGGAAAAAGGTGAATCCCTGACTGAGAAGCTGAACAACCATAAAGAACTTCTGGATGAAACGATAGCGCAGATCAAGACTCCTGCCAGCAAAAAGGACGATCTCGATAAAGCGCTCAGTGACGTCCCGACGTCCAACGTCCGTGCAGACTCACAGGAAGTCAATGAAGTTTTTGGCTGGGTTCATGCAGTACTTGACGTATGGGGAATTACGAAGAAGTATAATATTTAAAGGAGGATGTTGACAAATGGCAAAAGAGAAACAGAATCAGAACCAGGGGAACAGCAAAGATTTTATACTGGGAACGATTATAGGAGTGCTTATAGGTGCGGCTACTGCATTGTTCGTAGCTCCTAAATCAGGCAAGGAACTTCGTGAAGATCTTAACGAAAATTCAGGAGTATGGAAAGAAAAAGCAGCTTCGACTACTCAGGACCTCAGTTCTAAAGTTAAAGAGAAAGTACAGGGGAACTCCGACGAAAAAGAAGCTGAACAAGCTGCCCAGGAGGTTGCGGAAGCAATCGAAGAAGCAGCCCGCGAACTTGAGCAGGAACAGGAAAAAGGACAATCCAATTAATTTCAGGAAGGCGAGGGCTTGCTCCCTCGCCTTTTTTTCTTCTATGATAAGGGGAAAGGAAAATTATGATTGCAGAAAAGGGAGGAGATTACAGATGGAAACAGTAAAATCTATTCAGCAACTAAAAGAATTATTGAAGAGCGAGGAAGAATTTATACTATTGAAACATAGTCTTACATGCCCTATAAGCGCATCTGCAAAAGGGGAAACAGAGAACTTTGAACGTTCTTCCGATACTCCGGTGTACTTCATCCCTATTCAGGAAGCAAGGGATGTATCCCAGTTTGCAGCTGAGGAGTTGAAAATCTCCCATGAATCCCCACAGGCTTTTTATATAAAGGATGGATCGGTAGAATGGGATGCGACACACTTTGATATTACGAAGGAGAACCTGGATAAGGCGGTCATTTCCTGAACATATATCTGTTAACTATGATGAATTTCTTTAATAAGGGTGACAATTCAAAATAATTCAGCTATAATTGCCCTAATTATCAATAAGAGGTAATTTTTTATGAAGGAATAAGGGGGACTAACGATGAGTAACCAACAACTCGATCAATTACGTAATGAACTGGATGATGTAAACGTAGAGCTATTGAATTTAATAAGTAAACGCGGTGATCTGGTAAAGAGTATAGGAGAAGTGAAAGAGCAGCAGGGTATGAATCGTTTTGACCCCGTGCGTGAGAGAGCAATGCTTGACAAAATAGTGGAGAACAACGAAGGTCCTTTCGAGAATTCTACAGTAACGCAGCTTTTCAAAGAGATTTTCAAAGCGAGCCTTGAGCTTCAGGAAGACGATCACCGGAAGGCTCTGCTGGTGTCACGTAAGAACAAAGCCGAGGACACTGTTGTGAATATTAAAGGGGAAAAAGTCGGAGCCGGAGAGCTGACCCACGTATTCGGCCCGTGCTCGGTGGAGAGTTACGAACAGGTCAAGGAAGTAGCGCAGGCCGTGAAGAAACAGGGTGGTAAACTGCTCAGGGGCGGTGCATACAAACCACGTACTTCGCCTTACGATTTCCAGGGCCTCGGTGAAGAAGGACTGCAAATTCTTAAACGCGTGGCGGATGAGGAAGGTCTCGCCGTAATTTCGGAAATAGTCAATCCCGCCGATATAGAGAAAGCCGTAGACTACATTGATGTCATTCAAATCGGTGCCCGCAATATGCAGAACTTCGAACTTCTGAAAGCGGCAGGTGCCGTTAAGAAGCCGGTACTGCTGAAACGCGGTATGTCAGCTACTATTTCTGAGTTCATCAACGCAGCTGAGTACATCATATCCCGGGGAAATGACCAGATCATCCTGTGTGAACGCGGAATACGCACATACGAGAAAGCTACCCGTAATACGCTGGATATTTCAGCTGTCCCTATTCTGAAACAGGAGACTCACCTGCCTGTTCTTGTGGACGTAACGCATTCAACAGGGCGGAGAGATTTGCTGCTGCCGACTGCAAGAGCTGCAATCGCAATCGGAGCAGACGGAATAATGGCTGAAGTTCACCCTGACCCGGCAGTGGCACTTTCAGATTCCGCCCAGCAGATGGATATTCCTACATTCGAATCTTTCATTAGTGAAATAAATAAACAGCAACCGGTAAAATCATAAATTCACAAAAGTCAGGTTAACAGCCTGGCTTTTTAAATTGTACCGGTTTCGTTATAATGAATGAGAAGACATGAATTGCAGGTTTTTCTTAAATATCGTATGATTATTAAGATTAATTAATAGGGTATAGTAGTTTTAAAAGCAGTTTTAGAGGAGGAAATGAACATGAATGTAACAATATATGATGTGGCACGGGAAGCCAATGTGTCCATGGCCACTGTATCCAGGGTCGTAAATGGTAACCCCAACGTGAAACCGGCTACAAGAAAAAAGGTTCATGAAGCGATAGAACGTCTCGGCTATCGACCGAATGCCGTAGCCAGAGGGCTTGCCAGTAAGAAGACGACTACGGTAGGAGTAATCATACCGGATATTTCCAGCATCTTTTTCGCTGAACTGGCCAGAGGGATCGAAGACATTGCGACGATGTACAATTATAATATTATTTTGAGCAACTCCGACCAGAATAAAGACAAAGAACTTCATCTGATCAATACAATGCTCGGCAAACAGGTGGATGGTCTCATCTTCATGGGAGGAGATATAACAGAGGAACATACAGAGGAGTTCCGGAGAGCTTCTGTACCGGTAACGCTGGCGGCGACGCTCGACGAAAGCGAAGAGACTCCTTCGGTGAACATCGACTACGGCCACGCAGCTTATGAAGCCACTGAACATCTGCTTTCCACCAGTAAAAGAGTAGCATACGTTTCAGGACCGGATAACACGTCCATAAATACGAAAAAACTGGAAGGTTATAAACGCGCATTGAAAGATTATAACCAGGGCGTCGATGATGAACTCCTCATACTGGGTGATTATTCGTATGACTCGGGTCTGGAAGCGGCTGAACAGATTATCGCTCTGAAAGAACGTCCGGGCGGAGTATTCGTAGCTTCCGATGAAATGGCTCTCGGTGTCATCCATGGTTTTCAGGATAAAGGTATCAGCGTACCGGAAGATATCGAAGTGATTGGCTTTGATAATACCAGACTTGCAACGATGATCCGTCCTACGTTATCTACCGTGGTACAGCCGATGTATGACATTGGAGCCGTGTCCATGAGACTGCTGACAAAACTGATGAACAAAGAGCAGGCGGAGGATACGAATGTAATCCTTCCTCACAGAATCATTGAAAGAAACTCAACGAATCAAAAAAAGTGACGATATATAAAGTATAAGTCACATCGTTCGTTGAGGAGAGAGCAGCATGAACAAAAAGGATATATTGACTCCGATAGGTATTACGTTAGGTTTTATTATGATTATGGTCGGAATTACATTCAACGGCGGGGTAGGGGGGCTGAAGTCGTTCATTCAGGCGACCTCCGTGTTTATCGTTCTTGGCGGAACCCTTGCCGCCCTGTTCGTGAACTTCAACCTGGGAGAGATGAAGCTTGCTTATAAAGCCATCCGCATGTCCTTCAACAAGGATTCCATGGATTTGTCCGAACTGATAAAGCTGTTTGTTAAATTATCCGACAGAGCACGTCGCGAGGGGCTTCTTGCTTTGGAAGCGGAAGCGGAGAACATCGAAGACCCTTTTATAAGAAAAGGAATATTGATGTCTGTGGACGGAATAGAACCTGAACTGGTAAACGAAATCATGAGTGCCGAAGTGAGTGCGGTCGAGGAACGTCACCAGAGAGGTCGTGCGATCGTAGAAAAAGCCGGAGAATATGCCCCGGCCTGGGGGATGATAGGTACGTTGATCGGCCTTATCCTCATGCTGGAGAGTTTGAATGATCCCGCTACGCTCGGTCCTCAAATGGCGGTGGCCCTTTTGACGACACTGTACGGTACAGTTCTTGCAAACCTTGTTTTTTTACCTATGGCCGGGAAACTCGAAAACAAAACCGATCAGGAAATCTTCAAAAAGCAGATAATCACCGAAGGTATTATCGGTGTACAGTCCGGACAGAACCCGAAAATTCTGGAGGAAAAACTAAGTGCTTTTCTATCGGAGGAAGAAAAAGAAAAAATGGCTTCCAAGGAAGCACAGGAACAGGAAATGCCGAAGGATGCGGCCAATGAAGCATAGAAAACGAAAGGCCAAAGTGGAAAAAGGGTCGCCCAAATGGATGACTACATACGCAGATATGATTACGCTCATCCTTGTATTCTTCGTATTATTGTTTTCCATGTCACAGATCAGTGAAGTGAAGTTCGATTCCGTCGCAGAATCTTTCAAGAATCGTATGATATTCGACTTTATGCCCTCGCCGGTGGAAAGCAAAAATCCTACCGAGCGCACTGAAGTCCGTGAAAATGGTGATGATCGCAGTGATTTCGATGAACCGGTCGATGTGCCCGAGATAACATCGGAACCGGAAGAGGAGATAGAGAAAGAGAAAGAAGAAGCGCAACAACTGGATGAGCTTATGCAGGAAGTGCAGGAATTTCTTGAAAAAAATAGTCTTAAAGACATTATTTCAGCCGAACGCACGAATAAGGGAGTGGTTCTCGTTCTGCAGGAACAAGTGCTGTTTGAAAGTGGAGAAGCTTCAATACTGGAATCCGGCCGCCCTTTCCTCGGAAAGCTGCGGGACCTGCTGATACAGGTGCCTAACCATGTACGAGTGGAAGGACACACGGATGACCGTCCGATTGCGACGGCGAAGTTCCCCTCGAATTGGGAGCTTTCCGGAGCGAGAGCCGGAAGTGTGATACGCTATTTGCAGAATAATGATCCGAGACTTGAATCCGGCCGGTTTACAGCGGTAGGGTACGGTTCCACCCGTCCGGTCGTCGAGAACAATTCAAAAGAGAACTGGAGAAAGAACAGAAGAGTTGAAATCGTAATTCTGGAGTCCGAATATGATAAGAATGAACAGGCATCCCCGTCCTCATCCTGAGGAACGGAGATGCCTGTTTTTCATGACTGGATAGCTCAATTATAGTGAATCTGATTATTGATGAACTGCATGGCGGCTTTCAGTGTTTTGGCATTCTTTTCGGTTATTTCCGGTTTTCTCGGAATCTTTTTGTAGGAGCCGTCGGGATCGTGCCACGTGTGCGGAAGAGAGAAAGGAGCTTCCGGTTCCCATTTTTCCAGCCATGCTGCCGGGAGTTCTCCCTGGAAAGGAGCCTGGTCCTTCATCACTTTCCACAGCTGTGCCCAGGCCCGTGGCACTACTCTCCATATATCATATCCTCCGCCCCCGAGAGCTACCCATTTCCCTCCGCAGTGTTTATGAGCGAGTTCATGGGTAAGGGCAGGGATACGTTCGTATATTTTCATCGTTGAACAGAGGTGTGTGAGCGGGTCATAAAAATGAGCGTCCGCACCATTCTGGGAAACGATGATATCCGGTTTGAAATATGCAGCGATCTTTTTGAAAGCGGATTCATATACGTCTAAAAAAGATTCGTCTTCTGTAAACGCGTCAATCGGTAAGTTGAATGCATAGCCGTATCCCTCTTTCAGTCCGCGTTCATTGACGTATCCGGTACCGGGGAAAAGATACCTCCCTGTTTCGTGTATAGAAAAGGTGCAGATATCCGGATCTCCGTAAAAGGCCCATTGCACTCCATCTCCGTGGTGTGCATCGGTATCCACATACATTACCCGCTGATTGTATTTCTTCTGTAAATATTTAATCCCTACGGCGCCATCGTTATATATACAGAAACCGGAGGCTCTTCGTTCGAAACCATGATGAAGGCCCCCGCCCAGGTTAAGGGAATGATCGGTACGTCCTTCCATCACTTCATCGATAGCCGAAAGCGTACTTCCCACTATCAGCGAAGAAGCTTCGTGCATCCCTTCGAACATGGGAGTGTCTTCCGTACCTATACCGAATTCGAAACCCTCTTCTTCGGAGAGGTCACCGACGCTCGCTTTTTTCACAGCTTCAATATATTCCCGGCTGTGAAAAAGGGCAAGCTCTTCTTCCGTGGCGTAGCGCGGGGAAACGATATCCTCATCCTTGAGCGCCCCGGAGTCTTTCAGAAGATCGCAGGTGAGCTCTACTCTCATCTGGTTGAAAGGATGATCATCACTAAAGCGGTAGGTGGCATAATCTTTGGAATATACGAATTTGGATGAGCAGCTCATTGGGACATCCCCGGTTCCTTCGGCCAGAGTACCTCATATTCCGAATTTCTTAAGTCTTCGATCATCGGATACGGATTCATCGTCTGGACTCGGAAGACTACGACTTTGTAGTTGCTGTCGGGTTTGTATGGATAAACGAGAATGGAAGTGAGGTTCAGTTTTCTCTTTCCAACGATATTCACTACACCGGGCAGCATGCCGGGCCGGTTGGGTACCTTGACTTCAATTTGGGAACTCTGCACATTCGTCCCGGTAAGCTGAATAAGCGTATAAAGAAGATCTTTTTCTGTTATTATTCCGACCAGTCTATTATTTCTGGTGACGGGAACGCAGGCGATTTCATTATCATAGAAGATATTGGCGACTTCTTCGATAAAGCCGAGCGGATGTACGGTAATGACTTCGGTAGTCATAATGCTTCCCAGGTTGTTGGACAGTTCACTGAGGTCGGAATCACGCTCAAACACGGAGGGGCTGGCGTCTCTTACGTCCCGGTCGGAAACGATGCCGACGACGTACATGTCTTCATCGACGATCGGGATGTGACGGATCTGATAGGTGTTTAAGGTTTTAAGTGCATCTTCTATAGTATCTTCCGTAGTAAGTGTATGAACTTCGGTAGTCATCATTTCTTCAACGAGCATTGGTCAGGACCTCCTGTTTGAATACTGATGTTTCGTAAGGAAACGCAAATGGTCGAACTTATCCACATCGGATCCGCTGACGTTTTTTCCTATGCGGACCATTAGACAATTGGCAGGATGGGATATAATTTCGGGATCGTCCGTCGGAGCGGGGGTAAGGCCCCCGGCACCCATCATCTTTTCCATCACTTTCCGGTATTGCCATATACTGAGTCCGGTACTTTTCAGGTCCCAGTGCCAGTAATATTCCGTGGAAATGATAATGTAGTTTTCCATATATTCATCAAGCATGGATACTTCTATAAGCTGGGAACCGACTCTGTATCCGCGAAAACCCGGGACCACTTCAATAGCGCCGAGTTCAATGAGGTTTTCCATTTTCCCCTCGGCCCAGCGTTCCAGAGGATCCGGATGCAGATAGGTGACATAGCCGACGATTGTACCTTCAAACCGGGCCACAATAATTCTTCCCTCCGGGAGATCGGCTATTCCTTTTATCGCTTCAAACTGTTTTTTGGGAGTACGAAAAGCAGTTAATTGTTCATGGAAGGAATATTGGGAGAGCTCATCGGATGAAAGAGGACCTTCAATTATCAGGTCGTTTGTATCCGTTTTCAATTTCCTTTGAAAAAATGACTTTGTATGTTCCACATATCCACCGCCTGTAAAAATATTTCATGCTACTACCATATTACCTATAAAATAGCCGTTTGAAAAGAGTAACTCCTTTTCAAACGGCTATTCGCCCATTCCGGGAACTAAAGGGTTATTCGGCAGGGACGGTTTCAGATAATCCCGATTCCTGACCGTAGTAATCCACTGCTCTTACGGCGTAAACTCCGGAGGTACCGGAGAGGTCCATGGAAGTGGAACCGGTGCTCCCGATTTTGGAGAAGTTTCCACCCGGTGACCCTGCGCGGTATACTCTGTAACCGACTACATCATCGCTCGAAGAACTGTTCCAGCTGATGGTCGTTCCCTGAATCCGGAGATTTCCGGGAGAAGAAGGGGGCTGCCCGTCATTAGTTATTTCTTCTCCTACTCCTGCTGCGCTGTCGGAGGGAAGGGATACATTCGACCATTCTTCCTTGTCCGGAATCAGGTGCTCAAGCGTCTTTTCGTTATCGTAGCCATTATTTTTAAGAAACTGGGGTTTCAGACTGACCCCGTCTCCCTCGCTAGTGATGAACTCATCCGGTGTATTATCCCCGGCAGCTACGAGGTCTCCTTTTATCTCTGTGAAGTCCCCATCTGTTAAACTGTCATCTTCTTCTGTCGGGGCGTGCTCTTTGATATAAAGATCACTCTTGGACAGACCGACGGATGAACACAGTTCGGAAGTAAGAAGGCCGGAAGTGGCACAGTAGGATTTCTCCACGATACCGGAAGGCTGTTCGAAACGCTGTTCGGGAGCCATGAGATCCGGTCGGATTTCCGTTACCGCATTCACGACATCAGCCCACAAACCGTTATTTCGGTCACTGTAGCCATTGCTGTTCAGGCTTTCTTTCCGGTCGTATCCCATCCACATACTCATCGTTACGTTCGGGTTCGTGGCTACAAACCATGCATCTTTGTAGTTTTGTGAAGTTCCTGTCTTCCCGGCCCAGTCGACGCCCGGGTTCGTAAGCTGACTTTTTACATCATCGGCCGTGCCATAATCGAACACGTCACGCAGCACATCTATCGTCAGGTATGTGGCCTGTTCACTGAACACTTCCGTCGATTCTTTTTTATGTTTATAAAGAGTATCGCCTTCTTTTGTGACTATTTTCTCAATCATATAAGCGTCGGTATACGAGCCCATATTTCCGAATGTAGCGAAACCGTTCGTATTTTCTTCCACCGTAACTCCGTTGATGGTGGAACCTAAAGAGGTCGATAAGTTTTCGGCATCTTCGGCGGTAATCGCTTCAAAACCCATTTTTCTCAAGTAATTGTCTGCAGGGTTCTGGTCGACGATTTCACTGTAAGCTTTGACAGTCGGAACGTTCCAGGAATTGGCCAGCGCTTGCCGGGCGGAAACAAGTCCGTGATACCCTCCGGCATAGTTTTCTACACTTATATCTTTATTCGGGTACTTATACGGCACATCTACCAGTACTGATCCCGGCTGCAGGGCTCCGAGATCAAAGCCCGGCCCGTAGACGAGCAGCGGTTTCATCGTACTGCCGTTCGAACGTCTTGCCTGCGTGGCGTGGTTCAGCTGCTGAACGTCAAAGTCGCGGCCTGCGATGAATCCGCGGATAGCCCCCGAAGAGTTTTCCTGGAGGACACTTCCGACTTCCGCGGGGATTTCTTTCTCACTGATCTCTCCAGTTTCCGGATCTTCCACAGGGATAGTCCGCCACGTGTCGTAGTTATTGTAATTATCCTTCACCCGCTGCATGACATCATAGACTTCTTTGTCGATCGTTGTGTGTACTTTCAGACCGCCCGAGGATAGGCGACGGTCGGCCAGAGTAGTATACTCTTCCATCAGCTGATTATCATTTTTCAGATCTTCCATCGTATGGCCGTCTTTTTTGGCCAGCTGCTCTTTCAGAATTTCTCCGGCCCTTACTTTGATTTCACGTGTCAGGAAAGGGTAATCGGAACTTGGTAAAGGTTTCGGCGAGGCGAGATTGGATTTCAGATCATAGGCAAGTGCTTTTTCATATTCACTTTCTGTGATGTGTCCTTTTTCGTGCATGCGCTCGAGTACTTCTTCCATTCTGTTCAAGCCCGGCTCCAACCCTTCATCTTCCTTCACCCCGCCGGAGTTTTTGAAAGGAGTATAACCGAAAGGGTTCTGAGGGAGTCCGGCTATGAAAGCGGCCTGTGGAATGGAGAGCTTCCCGGCTTCCACTCCGAAAATTCCGCGGGCAGCACTTTGGACCCCTGCAATGTTCTGGCCGTTTGCGTTCCGGCCGAAAGGTACGATATTCATATAGGCTTCGAGAATCTGATCTTTATCGAAGAATTGTTCCACACGCAGTGCGTTCATCACTTCTTTTGCTTTTCTTTCAAAAGAGACTTCGTTTGTAAGAATCTGGTTTTTGACCAGCTGCTGCGTAAGGGTACTTCCTCCGGTTTTGGTACTGGAATTGGTTACCTGCTGCACGACAGCTCGTAACAGAGCCTTTGGCACAATCCCGTTATGTTCTCTGAAATTCTCATCTTCCGTTGCAAGTACGGCTGACGTTAGGTGATCACTGACGTTATCAAGCTGTACTTCCTCCCGGTATAAATCGGATTGAACGTCCCCGAGCAGTTGATCGTTCGTAAAATAAAGCTGTGAGGTTTCTTCGTAATTATACAGACTGGAGGCCAGTTCCTCTTCGCTCCGCACAGGTTCATCCTCTACGAGAGAAGCGAAATAACCGGCACCTACCCCTCCAACAAAAAACACCCCTATAATTCCGACGATAATAAAAAATAGTAAAACGTTCCATAAAACATCATATGTAATCCGTGTATACTTGAAAATAGTGCCGTCTTCCCAGCGTTTTCGAATAGTATCCCTGTTCCACTTCATGATTGGTGACCTCCTAAAATGACACTGCCAATTATATCATATCCGTAATATCAGATGCATGAGAGCCGAAAGAAATAATTGCTTTCAGGAACAATATATGATAAAAATAATACATAATTAAATCTGTTAAAGCTATGAACGGTTGCAGTAGGTTCTGCGCACTTCTACACAGAGAGTCGATGGCTGGTGGGAATCGACAGAGGTTCAGAACCGAATTACGTCCGGGAGCATCTTCTGGTGTGAATCAGGGGACGGTTGCATGTAGTTGCAGCCGTTATATAAATGAAGTGGCACATAAGTGCAACCAGGGTGGTACCGCGACTGTTAAGACCTCGTCCCTTTCCGTAAGGGGACAGAGGTCTTTTTTTAATGCAGGAAAAAATTATTTACAGAGGTGAGACGTATGCATATTTTAGACAATTTGTCCAAAAGAGGCCTAGTCAATCAGGTTACAGATGAAGAGGGATTGCGGAAGCACTTAAGTGAGAATCAGGTAACGCTCTACTGTGGGTTCGACCCTACGGCCGACAGTCTCCATATCGGGCATCTGCTCCCGATTCTCATGCTGAAACGTTTTCAGAAAGCAGGACACCGGCCAATCGCTCTTGTCGGCGGCGGCACCGGAATGATAGGGGATCCGAGCGGACGTTCTACAGAGAGACAGCTGAACTCCGAGGAAACAGTGAAAGGTTTCAGTAAAAAAATCGAGAATCAGATGGCGGGAATCCTTAATTTTGATGAAGGGGAAAATGCTGCCGTAGCGAGAAATAATCACGAGTGGTTATCGGAAATGACGATCATAGATTTCCTTCGTGACACAGGGAAACACTTCGGTGTCAACTACATGCTGGCGAAAGATGCGGTGGAGTCCCGGATTGAAGCCGGTATCAGCTACACGGAATTCTCCTACATGATTCTACAGTCCCTGGATTTCCAGAAGCTTTATGAAAAGGAAAATTGCACCCTTCAGCTCGGAGGAAGTGATCAGTGGGGGAATATCACTGCAGGTCTTGAACTGTTACGTCGCGCAGCAGCGGGGGAACAGGAAGTGGAAGCCTATGGCATGACGATGCCGCTCATTACGAAAGCGGACGGTTCAAAATTCGGTAAAACGGCCGGCGGCGCTATCTGGCTCGATCCCGAAAAAACGAGTCCTTACGAGTTTTACCAGTTCTGGGTTAATGTGGACGACAGAGACGTCATTAAATTCCTTCATTTCTTCACCTTCCTTGATTTCGACGAAATAGAAGAACTTGAACGGGAAGTACAGGAACGACCGGAACAACGGACAGCTCATAAACGGCTGGCCGAGGAGATGACCAGAATCGTTCATGATGAAACTGCGCTCGAACAGGCTCAGAGGATTACGGAAGCTTTGTTCAGCGGAGATATCAAATCACTGAACGCCGGAGAAATTGAACAGGGCTTCAAAGGGGTGCCAGGGTACACGGTCGAAGAAGACGGGAAACGACTGGTGGAACTGCTCGTCGAAGCGGGTATTTCTTCCTCGAAACGCCAGGCCCGTGAAGATATTTCCAACGGGGCGATTTATATTAATGGAGAAAGAAATCAGGAAGTAAGTCATGAACTCGGAGAAGCGGATAAAATCGAAGGCAAATATACGATCATCCGCCGCGGTAAGAAAAAATACTTTTTCATCGAGTATAAATAAAAAGATGCGTACATTGTGGTAATAGAAGAAAAGCGGGTGGTATGGGCATTCTCTCCATACCACCCGCTTTTTGATGTGTTTTTATTCGATATCCTCCGGAAGCATCTTGAATCCTGAGATTTCCGCATCCTCTTCCACTTCGATCATGATATAGCGTTTACCGTTCCGGTTAACCTGTCTTACGTGCGGAAGGTCCTGAGGGCTGACGGAGATGTTCGCCACTTTCGTACTTATTTTGATCGATTTTGAGTTGTACTTCGGAAGTACACTGCTCGCTTTCAGTTCATAGGATTCTTCATCCGTCACTTTGTGGAAAGCTTCCTTGACTTTTTCCTCTTCCACTTCGTGACCGTTCTTGCTCAGGAAGCTCCCTATATCCCGGTAGTCCAGTTTAGGGGTTTCATCCTCTTCACTGCCTTCAAGCGTATAATTGATATCTTCGTAGACACTTGCAAGTGTCGAAGGGCTCATCCGGTCCCCGACTACATCTTTGACGACTTCTTCAAAGACTGCTTTATCCTCTTTTGCGGTCATTGCTTTTTCTCCCTCAAGAACTTCTTCCATGAAAAAAGGATCGGGCTCATTCGGTTTTCCGGCAGAGTAGAGCACTCTGTTCACATCTCCTGTCCCATCCGTGATGACAGGGAACAGAAAGCCGCCGAGAGGTTTCTTCAGATCGATGACGGGATCGACGTCCACTTTATATTTGAACGTTTTCTCTATGTAGTCGAACTGGATTTCTTTTTCCGGTGGTTCCGTCTGGTTAATACTGCACAGCATGAACTGGCTCGAGAGCATCGTGTCCCGGTCGGCTTCTTCGGATTCAGCGGGAGGTGTCGTCGTTTTCAAATACTCGCCTTTTACGAAGGTGATGACTATGTCTTTATCATAAGCCTGTTCTTTCATTATCTTTTCGGTCATTTCGAGCATCTGTTCCGACCACTCTTCCGTGTCGTTACTCAACAGGCTTTTATGCAGAAGAAGCTGGGTGGGTTCCTCGGTATCCCGTCTGAATTTAAGTTCGAACAGCTTTTCGTCCAGCTGTCCGGAGAGGAGTTTTTTGAAATTCTGCATAAACAGCTCCTGCTGATCCTCTTCAAGCATCTCAAACGCCTGGTGCTGAGCATGGAAAGGTTCGGATGTTTCTTTCATAATATATACCGTGAAAAGGTCGGTGATATTCAAAAGGTCGGTATCGGCCTTCAACTGTCTGCGCAGGGCTGCTATATCTTTTTTATTCATGGATGGTCCCTCCTGTAAAGCGGTGAATTTTGCATAACTTCCATTATACCTTTCGTATGGAAATTCGGTAAGAGATTTTTTTTGGAGGAGCAAAGGGAAAAATAAGACCATGGGAACGGGACCCATGGTCGAAAGCCGGCATTTAATAGGAAATAGGTGCTCCCGGACCGACCGGAATTCCGAGCAGAACCCATACCAGAAGGAGCACGAGCCAACCCAGAAGAAAAGCGACGGAGTACGGAATCATCATGGAGATTAGCGTTCCTATACCTATCTTTTTATCGTAACGTTGGGCAAAAGCGATGATGACAGGAAAATAAAGAAGTAAGGGAGTTACCATGTTAGTGACGGAGTCGGAGATTCTGTACAGTAACGTCGTAAACTCCGGTGAATAATCCAGATTCATCATGATAGGGACGAATACAGGTGCCAGAATCGTCCATTTTGCTGAGGAACTGCCTATGAAAAAGTTGACGAGCATAGTAATCCCCATAAAAGTAAGGATCAGCCCTGTTCCCGTAAAACCGGTGTTTTTCAAAAATTCCGCCCCGTTGAAGGCGATTACCGTGCCAAGGTTCGTTTCACGGAAATAGGCGATGAACTGTCCCGCCGTGAATGCCAGAGCGATGTAGCCGCTCATGCTAGCCATCGTCTTTCCGAGCAGTGTCGTCAGGTCTTTATCATTTTGTATTTCTTTGGATACGATACCGTAGATAAGACCCGGCACAAAGAAAAGGATGAAAATGACAAAAACAAGAGCGTTAAAAAATGGGGAATCGATATAAGCACCGTCACCCCGGAGCGGCCCGAGAGACAGGTAGACCATAATGGCAAAAGTTACAAGGAATCCGAGGCCGGCCAGGCGCATGCCGCGCTTTTCCCTGGCAGTCAGTTTTTCCAGGTTTTCTTCTTCTTCTCCCCTGTACTTCCCGAGGCGGGGCTCGACGATTTTGTCGGTGACGAGGGTACCGATGACGGTTACAAGAAAGACGGAAGCCGCCGCAAAGAAATAGTTCATCGTTACCGTAATCGTATCTGCATAGGCAGGGTCGATTGTACGGGCAGCATCTGCTGTCAGTTCCTGAAGGATGGCATCAGTCGAAGTCAGTGCCAGGTTGGCGCCGAACCCTCCGGAAACGCCCGCAAACGCCGCAGCGAGACCGGCGAGCGGGTGGCGTCCAAGTCCGAGGAACAGAACAGCGCCGAGAGGGGGAAGTACTACATAACCGGCGTTTACGGCAAGGCTGGACATAACCCCGGCGAACACAAGAGCTGCTGTCAAAAGCCGGTTCGGTACTCCGAATACGATGCTTTTCAGTGATGAATGAATCAGTCCGGTCTGCTCGGCCAGTCCGATTCCGAGCATTGTGACGAGGACAGCGCCAAGAGGCGGGAAGCCGATGAAATTCTCGACCGCGCTGTTGAATATGTAATCCAGTCCGCTCAGGCTGAAGAGATTTTTAACTTCTACTACCTCGGACGTTGTAGGATTCGTGACGGATACACCTGAAAAAATCCCCGATATGACTATGACGATTAATGCTAATATTGCAAACAGCAACAAAGGGGATGGAAGTTTGTTTCCTACCCATTCTATCCCGTCCAGGGCACGGAACAGCAATTTACGGAAGGGAGAAAGCTTCTCCGGATTGTCTTTCAATATAGTTACCTCCTTTAAACTTACCTTTTTACTAGGGATTAAATTTAACAGGGGTCCGGAAGAAAGTCAAGAAAGTGAACAATGAACGATTTCGAAATTATTTGACAGTTGTTCCCGTTTTGAGTACTCTGACGATTAAGCATCAGGTCATATATCTTAAAACTCTATTACTCCTTTTCTTCAAAGGAAAGAGGGATGCGGAGAAACGTCGGTCCGGAAAAGGTTTTGGCGAAAGAGGTTGAATATCGGGAATTTTGGGAATTGTTTCAATGTCGATAAGGCTTTTGAGAAGACTGTAACTTATCGGCCTATCTCTGTAACGAGTGAAGAAGGTTAGAGTAAAAGGGGGAGACGAATGAATATTTTAGTCTATCAGATGGATGTTATTCCGGGAGACCCACAGGCAAACAGGGAGAAAGTGGGCAAATGGCTGGAGGAACAGGAACTTCATGACGTGGACCTGATCATGCTGCCGGAGATGTGGACGACGGCTTATACACTACCGGAACTGGATGATATAGCCGAAGATCCTGCAGACAGTGAAACGGTCCGGTTTCTTAAAGAATCAGCGGAACGTTATCACGTGCATATAATGGGAGGATCCATCGCTGTTAAACGAAATGGAAAAGTATTTAATCGGGCACTGGTTGTAAATAACAGGGGAGAGCTTGTTTATCATTACGATAAAATGCATCTGGTGCCCATGCTGAATGAACCTGCATACTTAAGCGGAGGGGAGGAGCCGGTAAGAGTATTTGAACTCGACGGAATCAAAATGGGGGTCGTCATCTGTTATGACCTGCGTTTCCCCGAAATCATCCGAAGTCTTGCCCTCCAGGGATGTAAACTTCTGTTCATCCCGGCGGAATGGCCGGACAGTCGACGGACGCATTGGGATGTACTGAGTGCTGCCCGTGCTGTAGAGAACCAGATGTATGTGGTCACGTGCAACCGTCCGGGCAGCTATGACGGTATTACATTTGCAGGTTCTTCGGCTTTTATCGATCCGTGGGGCAACGTCCTGCAGAAAGGCAGTGTGGAGCATGAAGAAACACTGCGACAGAAATTAGAGCTTTCAAACGTCGCGGAAGTACGCGAAAACGTACCCGTCTTCGACAGCAGAGTGCCTTCTCTGTACGATTAATAAAGCAGCTTTTTTTCATTTGACGCTCCGGAGTTGTGTGGTTCTGTCTTGAATAAACATTATCCGACAAGAATACAAAGTCGAACAATTGCAGAAATCGATCGAATAAGTAAGAGAAAGGGGAAGGTGGTGACCATGGGACAGAACCAGGATGAGCTGAAGAAGAAAAATGTACAAAGGCGGGTGCTGTGGGGAGCGATATTCCTCATGGCGACCTCTTCGATAGGTCCTGCTTTTCTGACACAGACGACAGAATTCACTTCCCGGTTTATGGCCAGTTTCGCATTCGCTATACTGGCCTCTATCATCATCGATATAGGCGCCCAGTTGAATATCTGGAGGATTCTTGTAGTCTCGGGTGAACGGGGGCAGGACGTAGCTAATATGGTCTTCCCCGGGCTCGGCTATTTAGTCGCCTCCCTTATCGTACTTGGAGGTATAGCATTCAATATCGGGAATGTGGCGGGAGCAGGACTTGGAATCAATGTACTTTTCGGTATCTCTCCTAAAACAGGGGCAGTCATTACCGGTATCATAGCTATTGTCATATTCACTGTTAAAAATGCGGAAAAAGTTATAGACATTCTTATCCCTATTTTAGGTGTGGTAATGATTGGCATGGTCGGATATGTCATGGTCACGACGAATCCTCCTGTCGGGGAGGCATTGATCCGAAGTGTTCTTCCGGAAAATTTTGGGTCTCTGGTACTGCCGGTCATAACGCTTGTCGGAGGCACGGTGGGTGGCTATATCACATTCGCCGGAGCCCACCGGCTGATTGATCGCGGTTTTAAGGGGGAAGAAGCCCTGCCGCTGGTCACGAAAGCGGCGAACTTCGGTATTCTGACCACCGGAGTAATGAGAGTGTTCCTGTTCCTCGCAGTGCTTGGAGTCGTTGCTGCCGGTTATACGCTGGATGAAGGAAACCCGGCAGCTTCCGTGTTCCAGATTGCGCTTGGAGATGTAGGATATAAAATTTTCGGAATTGTATTATGGTCTGCCGCTATCAGTTCCGTCATCGGTTCCGCATATACCAGCGTTTCGTTTGTAAGATCTTTTCATCCTCAGCTTGAAAAATATTACAAATGGCTCATTGTCGGTTTCATCGCTTTTTCCACGATCATTTTCGCAATCGTCGGAGAGCCGGTAACGCTGTTGATTATTGCAGGCTCGGTCAACGGTCTGATTTTGCCATTAACTCTTGGCTCGGTTCTGCTGGCTTCAAGGAAAAGATCGGTCGTCGGGGATTATAAACATCCTGCCTGGATGCTTATATTCGGCGTCGTTGCGGTAGTAGTGACCGTCGTAGCGGGTTTTCTTTCCCTGCAGGGGATCGCCGATTTATGGCAGGGATGAAGTTCCGGTCGGATAGCAAATAAGCATACAATTGCATGGACGCACCAGCAGCGGAACACTTATGTTCAATTGCTGGTGCGTCCGTTATTTCAGAATCGATGTACCATTTTCCGATCCGGTGCGATTTATTACCCAGAGTGTTTCGTTCCGTGTTTCTCGTTCCAGGCCCTGTAAGGAGATATTCCTTGAGAGTGGTTTTCCCTTTCCATCGGCAATCTTCTCTGATTCATAGGTTTGGAAATTTCATCGTAAAAGTTTTCCAGCTCAAAATATTCCCGGTCATCGCGATAGTATGTTTTATACTCATCTCTTTCAACAATGTACGTTACCCTCTCGGGGCTGCAGTAATACATTGCTCCGAGACACATGGGGCAGGGGCTGGCAAGAATGTAGATGTGACAGTCGGTTAAATGTTCGGTCCCTAACTTTATACAGGCGTCTCTGATAGCCAGAGTTTCCGCGTGTGCTGTCGGGTCATTCGTCTGGGCCGCTTCGTTGCCGCGTTCTGCGATAATTTCCCCATCCTTTGTGATGATGCAGGAGAAAGGCCTGCCTCCCTCAGCGACATTATCTTCTGCTAACTGAATCGTACGTTCAATAAAATTCATGATTTATTCCTCCTCATTTGCAAACCATTTAAAGACTCATTCCCTAAGAGGATTTATTGAAACCGGTCCAATGAGGTTTGCTCAATTACAGGAAAAGAAATATTTTCAGAATCCGGGAGGGAGATTCGATGCATGAGCCGGCTGCTTCTGACGAAGGGTTATATGTTAAAATGAAATAAATGGACAGGGAGGGGTCTGCTTGATTCCTGATAGGAAGAAAGAATATGTGGGGATAATGATTTCCAGAGTAATATTGAGCATCATGCTGATTTGTAGTGTGTATGCCTTTGTCGACAAGGAACCGGTTGTTGCAAAAACGCTTGCGGCAGCAGGGTTCCTCGGCATTGCATTTTTATTAGTCGTATCTTTTCAAGGGAGACGTTTCAATAATTGATTCTCCTGCACCCGGGCTTTAAAAGAAGATTCGGGGAGAGGGAAGCTTTCATTACTATAACAATAGCATATACGCAAAATGTAAGTTATAATTTTAATCGATAATTACTTGTTACTCGGGTAATCTTCATTTTCAGTTTACCAATATACATATTCACGAAAAGAGATGTCAGATGAATGCTTTAATTTCCAGATTTTTAAAAGGCGGCTTCATTCGTAAAGTATTAGTGATGGTCTCGGGGACGGCCGGGGCCCAGGCGATTATACTATTGGCTTCTCCTGTGATCACAAGGATTTATGGGCCTGAAGCTTTTGGTGTTCTCGGGGTTTTTATGGCTGTATCCATGATTTTGATACCCGCTTCGGGGCTCGGGTATCCGATCGCCATAGTGTTACCGAAGCATGAAGAGGAAGCGGTAGGATTAACCAAAATCTCTTTGTGGTTAAGTGTGGGCATGGCGCTGCTCTCACTGGTGATTGCCTTTCTGTTCGGAGAAGAACTGCTTGAATTATTGAATTTCACAGATATTAATAACTACTTGTACTTTATTCCTCTGGTCATTCTGTTCGGCAGTCTTCTTCAGATTTCGGAACAGTGGGCTGTAAGACTTCAGGAATTCGGCGTGATCGCAAGGACGAACATGTATCATGCTCTTATTGTGCAGGGGAGTATGGTGGGGATAGGTCTTATCTATCCATTTGCGTTCGTCCTTATTCTCATGAATGTGACCGGTCAGCTTTTGAAAGCTGTTTTTATGGGGACGGGCAGTCTGAGGAAAAGGAAATCGAAAGGCTCTATCGATGTTACTCATCCTCCGCTGAAAGAAACAGCCCGCAAATACAAAGATTTCCCCAGATACCGGGCTCCCGAGATGTTTCTGAATGCTGTGTCGCAGAACATCCCGATTATGCTGTTAAGCAGCCTTTTCGGGCCTGCAGCTGCCGGTTTCTTCACTTTGAGCAGAAGAGTTCTGGCAGCTCCGGCTACTTTGATCGGAAAAGCGGTAGGGGACGTTTTCTATCCGCGTATTACCGAAGCTTACTACAATAAAGAAAGTCTGCAGAAACTTATAAAGAAAGCCACATTGGGGCTTTCTCTTGCCGGTCTCATTCCTTATGGAACTGTAGTACTTCTCGGTCCCTGGCTGTTCGGCTTCGTCTTCGGTGATGAATGGGTTCAGGCAGGAGAGTATGCACGCTGGATGGCTCTGGCTTCTTTCTTCGGATTTATCAACAGTCCGAGTGTCAAGGCGCTTCCTGTATTGTCTGCTCAGGGCTTCCAGCTGTTGTTTACAATAGTTATGCTGACAGTGAGAATAGCTATGTTAGCAGTGGGTTCGTTCGTTTTTCAAAGCGACCTCGTAGCCATAGCTCTGTTCGGTCTCAGCGGAGCTGTCCTTAATTCGCTATTGATCATGATAACGATAAATATAAGCAAGAAGTTCGATGAAACATCATTAAATAAAACCGAAGGAGAATGAATATGCAAAAAACACATCACATACTTTGGACGGGCGGTTTCGATTCCACTTTCCGGGTACTGGATCTCGTTTTGAATAAAAAAAGACAGGTTCAGCCTCACTACATTATCGATGAGGAACGCCCTTCCACGAACAAGGAACTGGAAACCATTCATACGATCATCGCCCACATCGGGATTATGGATATGAAGGCTGCCGAACGTATAAAGCCTCTGATTATCGTCAACAAAAAAGATATTACGTCCGATCAGGAAGATAAGGATAAGTTTGAAAGACTGATATCAACCTCCTTCTTAGGCACGCAGTACGTATGGTTGCCTGCTTATCTGAAACAGAACGGCATTACGGAAATCGAATCGGGAGCTCATAAGGATGACAATATCGAAACGTTTATTGCTGATTACGTGGAAAAAATAGAAGATAATGACGATTACTATTACATGCTCAAAGATGAATACGCAGACACCGATCTGTCCATCTTCTCCCGCTTTCAATTTCCGCTGCTCGATTATTCGAAACTGGATATGGAAAGGATTGCGAAGGAAAGTGGTTTCAACCATCTTATGGAGATGACCTGGTTCTGTTATCGTCCGCAAAAAGACGGGAAACCCTGCGGTTTGTGCAATCCGTGTAAGTATGCGAAAGAAGAAGGCATGGAACGAAGAGTGCCGAGACCGAGAGTCGATGATTTTATAATGTTCTATTCGTTGAAGTATTTAAGAAAAGCGAAGAGAAACCTGGTGAACGGGAGCGGAAGTAAGAAATGAAGGACTTTTTGTTTTCCACAGAAGAATTCGCTGCGGCAGCTCTTAAAGAAAAAAGCGCGGATTCAGAAATATTCGCAGGGGAAACGATTCGGCAGTTTGAAGGGGAATGGGGGACACTGCTCGTTACGGAGGACTGTTATACTCAATTCCAGCCTTATGAAGACGGGAAGCACCTTTTTATCGTGCTGGGCGGCCCTTTGTATACCGGGCCGGGGTCTGAGGATTTCCTTTCCGCCGTGCCCCGCCTTATGAGAGACTGGGAGGACATTGATTTTTCTCAGCATTTCGACGGTCCTTTCGTATTGCTTAAAGTGGATAAGGAAAACAGGCGGATGGACTGTGTAACGGACCTGCTTTCCTTCATCCCTGTGTACAGGGCGGAACGGGAAGGACAGCTGATGTTGTCTTCGCACGTGGATCTGCTGGCGGACGCAGCGGGAGAAAGGGAGAAGCGGGATGCTGTATCCGAATTGGATTTCATACTGCACGGAGCGGTTACGTATCCGTACACGGCGTACGAAAATATACGACAGGTTTCTCCCGGTACGATTCACACAATCGATAAAAATACGGCAGACATCAGCGGCAGAACCTGGTGGCTGCCTGAAGAGGTTCTTCGTTACACTTCCATCGGGGAAGCGGCTGACGATTTAAGAAACACAGTCGAAACGTATGTTAACCGCGTAACGGAAAAAGAGTCGTCTATCGCCCATTTTATAAGCGGGGGAGAGGACTCGAGAACGATAGCCGGGCTGATTCCCGATCACCTTCATAAAGATTCGTTCGTGTTTCTGGATGATTTAAACCTTGAAGGCAGAATAGCCAAAAAATCAGCAGCTATTTACGGATCGAATTTCCACTTCTACGCGAGGGATCCTTTACACTATCTGTACATCCTCCCAGGCAGCAGCGAACTCGTCGGGTCCGGTTCGGAATACAAACATGCCCATACGTACGGATTCCACGAAAAAGCCGGTCTGAACAAATATCCGGTCGTACTCGGCGGTCTGTTTTCGGACGCTCTGTTGAAGGGGGCAAGGATCCGGAAGATACGCGGAAGCAAAAAATTCCCGTTTCTCCCTGATATAAAAGACAGCTTCTATACAGTCAACAAGGAAGCCAGTGCAGATATATTCAGGGATGAGGTTATGAAAACTCTGAGACAGAGGAGAGAAGACCATTACCATACCGTTAAGGAAATGAGACCGGAGTCTGCAAAAGAATGGTTTCAGATGTGGCCGGCATCCATGAATATGAACATCCCCAACTTACATGTGAACCGCAGACTGTTTTCTTCGTACGAACCATTTATGGCTAACGGCGTCGTGAAAATAAGTGCTTCCGTTCCTCAAAGTTGGAAAATGAACAGAAAACTTTTCCACAGGGCGTTCAAACCATATTTGAAACCGGCATGGTGGTTGTGGCATTCCGATGGACGATTCCCTTATTTTTCAAGATATGCCAACATAATACCGCAACTGTTCGTATGGATGTATATGAATCTTGCAGTTAAAACCGGAAAAATCAAAGGGCACCAGGGGCCTTTTGCTCACTGGGACACGATTTTTTCAAGCGAAGCTTTCCGGCAAATGAAAGAAGAGTATCTGAATTACGGGGGTGTTCTGCCACAGACACTGAAATCAGAACAGCCGTTCAGCAGCATTTTTGAGAGCGATCAGCTGGAGCCCCAGCAGAAAATAAATTTATTGCAGGTCCTCCATCATCATAAGACGGACGGATAAAGCCAGGAACGTCGTGAACGTATAAGTCAGGAGGTTAAGCATGCAACAGCCATTAGTAACGGTATTCATACCCATGTTCAACGCAGAGGAATATATTCAGGATACACTGGAGAGTATATTGAACCAGAGCTATAAGAATCTGGAGGTGCTTGTAGTCGATGACGGGTCCTCGGACCGTTCAGTAGAAATAGTTGAACGCTACACCGATGACCGGATACGGGTTGTCACAAATGAGGGGAATAAAGGTATTCCTTATACAAGGAACGTAGGCCTGTCGCTTTCCAGTGGAAAATACATGGCGATTATGGATGCGGATGATGAATCAACCCCTGAAAGAATCAGGGAACAGGTCAGCTACATGGAGGAACACCCCGATATAGATGCTGTAGGCGCCTACTACCGGGCTAAGGGGAGCAATAACTCCAGGATTATGAAGGCTTATCATACGTCATGGGAAGAGATCAGAATTCAACTGATGTTCAACAACCAGCTTGGAAATTCTACCGCTATGATCAGGATGGCCACAGTAAGGGACAACGGGTTGACGTACAATGAGAGTTACTATGTATCCCAGGACTATGAATTCTGGTCCCAGTTGTCCAAAGTCGGCAGAATCGAAATTCTGCCAAAGGTGCTGGTGGATTACCGCACGGGTCATTCCAATGCTACGAACGCTTCCCTGTCGAATAAGATGTTCGAACGGAAAATATTGATCGACGGGATTCATAAAGATTTACTGGAGCACTACGGTTTTCATTTTTCCAATGAAGAAGTACAGGTATTCAATAATTTCTTCTTCCTGAATGTAGTTACTGTCTTTGATGAGGGATACGTGATGAGAATCAGGGAAGTGCTGCAGAAACTTCTGGATACTAACGAAGCTTTTGATAAGGAGCTTCTGAAACGGGTGCTCAGAGTCAACGTTCTGCGGGGGCTGAGTAACAGCAGTGTCAATCTTAAGCAAAAGACTGACCTGTTTCTTGATTTATTTCAGGAAATCACCTTCGAAGAAATATTCCATCTGCTTTCGCGACATTATCATAAAAAAGTGAAGGCGCTTCTGTGATGTAAAAGTGGCTCTACAATATTTGTTGGGGTATCAGAAAAATTCAGCATAAAAAAAACACACAAGCTCCTTTATCTTTTACACTTGAATTGACGAGACCCAAGAAAAAGATAGGAGTTGTGTGTATATATGCATT
>NZ_NSGH01000001.1 GCF_002295105.1 Salimicrobium humidisoli
GTTTACGGTAAAATTAAGTTGGGTCAT
This sequence comes from Salimicrobium humidisoli, assembly GCF_002295105.1. Classification (GTDB taxonomy): domain Bacteria; phylum Bacillota; class Bacilli; order Bacillales; family Halobacillaceae; genus Salimicrobium; species Salimicrobium humidisoli. The sequence continues at coordinate 28 of NZ_NSGH01000001.1, forward strand.
CATCAAACCTCCTGTGTTGGTTTTTCGTGGTTGAAAACATTGTAACACAGGGTTGATGAGGCCCTTTTTTTCTTTTTACACAATTATATGGACTCAATCTATACATGACTAATTTCGGCCTTCATGCACGATGGGCGATTCTTTTTTTATACTTTTTCGCTCACGAAATGTTGTGAGAAAGACATAAAGTAAACCAGGTATAGATTATGTTCACAGTTAGGAGGGTTTCTACACCTACAAATAAATCGAAAATGGGAGTCATCTTCGGAGTTTTTGGAGGGTGGGGGAACGACTGCCTACCTATTGTGAAAAAAGAAATAAAAATAAGCTACTCCGATTTAATATAAAAAAAGGATATGCCTTAAAGACATATCCCAAATTAACTTATAATTCTCACTTTCTATTGAGTTGAGGATTTTATGGACCGAGTATAAGTTTTCATTTTAAAGGCTACTACTAGTGCAACCAACAACGTTAGAAAACCAATACCATAGAAAACCAGAGCCCACGTGCTATTGAAGAAGACTAATCCCAATGAGTTTGAAGAAATGCTTACAAATATAAAGCTAATTACTTCATTCGATTTTTTCTTTTTGTAATTCTTATTCTTTAAAGTTAAGACACTTACTGCGGCGATTAAAATAATAATAAACGCTAAAAGCGATACTTCTAACATTAGACTGTGCCCCCTTTATTAGAAGTCTACGTTACCTCCGACACACGCAGCTACAGTACCGGTTCTAACCCCTAGGAAAGTGGCAGCACAGACAATGCAGGCTGTTCCAGCAGTGAAGGCACATGCCACCGCGCATGCTCCAGCTATAACACTTGCTCCAACTCCAGTAATACCTAAACAATCAAGTAAGCCGCCCCAATTCATTCCCAAAGTTGAAATTGGTGAATTAGCTTGCTGCTGCTGATAATCTTTAGCTGTAGTAAAAGTTTCATTTGTAACTTCATCAGTGTGCGTTTCTCCATTTAAGTATAACACAATGTGGAAAGTATTTTTGACTGACTTTTTAACGATTAATTCAGTATACGATTCGATTTCATTAGTATTATTAAAGTAAAAAGCAACATTACTAATCTCATGATGATTCTCACTAATAACCGGTACTACTAAAGTTTTAATTTCACTATCATTAACTTCGAACAATTTTGCTTCATCGTACTCTAATTTTTCCGTGTGTATTTCAGCTTTACCTTTTTTAATCTTATTCTTAGTCAAAGTACTATACTTTTTAAGTTGACCAGTGAGCCGAGGGCGGTTCAGGTGGCCTTGAGGTCCATATGTATGACAAGCTGTTTCGAGCGCTCGGTATATCGCCGCGGGAGTACGCGGCTCTCTTTGGCCATTCGTAAGTAGATACGTAAGCATATAAAGGCATATACATGACTAATTTCGGCCCCTTCTCTTTAGAGGTGGCCGTTTTTTATGAGGAGAATACCGACCTATTAAATTGTTGAAATTTTTGCTCGGGAAACTAAAAAGTCTTTATCATAAAATTTTACAGAAAGCTTTTTCACATGGTGATATAATAAGGGAAAGTTCTCTGAAAAGAATATTTAGGAGGAGAGAAAAATCAAATATAAAATCCTTGGTGTTGTTGCTGTAACTGTTATCTCTATTTCTTTTTACAACACTTTTCTTGGTACTCAAAACCATTCTTCCTCCCCGCCATCCACGGAAGTGTAACTGCTAGACTAAAGTGAACAGTTTTTGATTGATAGAAATGAACAGGGGAGATGAGTAGTGAACAAGAAGAAAGTTCATGAAGACGCAGATTTAATAGCGGATATGAACAAAACCATGCAAAAGTTAGAAGGCGTCATCGAACATATGGACGAGAAACGAGGGAAGATTTTCATCGACTGGCTAAACACTCAGAGTACATATCTCCAATGGGAAGAAGGGTTCGATCCGTCTTACTTAAAAGCTTATAAACGCGGGGAAATTGTATTTGCTCACTTCGGTTTCAATGTAGGAGCGGAATATGGCGGGATGCACTACGCCGTCGTTGTAAGTGACAGTTCAAAAATGAACCCCAACGTGAATGTAATCCCTATGTCTTCGTTAGAAGAGGGGCAGACCGAAGAAGATATACATAAAAGCAGAGTGTTCCTGGGGGTCATCAATGGACTGAACGACAAGAAAGCTATGGCCATTCCAGATCAATTGAGACCTATTAGCAAAATCCGGATTGTTCGACCGAAGAAAGCAAAGGAGACCGTCTACAAGCTAAATTCTGAGCAAATGGATGCTATCGACGATAAGGTAAGAAGAATGTTTACGCGGCTCAGAAGCGAAGATAAAAAAGAGAAGTAACCTACGAATTCGCTACCGATAAAGCACGATTACGAGCGCAGTGGTTCACAAAAACGGTGAAATGTTATATACTAAGTATAGAAATCAAAGAAGTACTAAAAATAATATTGCCCTTTGAGTCTTGACTCAAATGCGGCCCTAAAAACTTTAAATGATCACCTTAGCGTGATCCGAAAAGGAAAAGCCACTCCAATTACGGGGTGGCTTTTTACGTTCTTTAATTTTTAGGAATCCTCGGTGACCCTCTGGTTCTGCCACTTGTGGCAGACATCACCCTGTACTTTTGCAGAGTGCCCATTTACACATTCACTAAACTAAGTGTTACGTAAGTACATCCAACAATAAAATAATTTGTTTTGACGATTTGAGCCAAGTTTTTAAAAAGGATAACCGTTTAATCTTTTTCTCTCTGAGCATTATTTCTTTTGATATTTCTAAATTTAAAAAAGACCAATATAAAAAATACTATGTAAAAAATCCCGACTAAAAAATACTCATAGCCTTTAGGTTGCTGCCCTAATATTACTTGGTAAACAATCGTTCCTGAAAATATTAAAAAAACGATCAGCGCAATCACATTAAACTTCAAGCTATTCTTCAGTTCCACAAGTAATTCTCCTTTCGACTATTTTTCTTAAAAGTACAATAACATTTTATATTTAAAGAAAAAATAATTATAAATATTTACTTTTTTTAAAAAAATCGTAATATTCATTTAAATCCATCCGGAAATCATGGTAAAGTATCCCTGTAAAATATTTTACATGAGGCTAGCTATCAAGCTACATAAGAAATTTTTGTCAGTTATTTCAGTTTTGCTAATGGTGATGTTACTACCGATTTCTGGAACAGTATCAGCAGCTACTGTCGGTACAAATGCGTATGTCCCTAGTGGCCCCGGAACAAGTTGCCCAAATAGTTACTACTTAACAGAAAATGAAGTCGAGGAAATGTACCATAGTAAATCTAATTACGAATCCGCCGCCGGTTGGGCTTCATTGATTTTCGGAGGAGCTAGTTATTTTGTTGCTTCCGGAGCATTAGCAGTAAGTTCGGGACTGTTGGGTGGAGCGAGTTTAGGTAGCTCATCCACTGCTAATTGGATAAATGAAGCTTACTATAAAGACACAGGCGTTTTGTTTTGTCATGAAGGATTAGAAAAAGATACTTCAACAGTTATTAATGATGCTTATTACGAAAATCCACATAGGTATTATTACTAAAATAAGTTCCCCCCTCTCGATCTTCGAAGGGGGGATTTTAACTGTAAAATTAAATTTTGGATAACCCACCATTTCTTTTTTTATCTGAGTGCCCATTTATACCCACCCCCAAACGGGGAGGGGACATAGGAAAACATCCTTGACGACCTAACTTCAAGTTAGACCGTTCACTTTCATCCGGATTTAGCAATTAAGCGCAGCTGATAACTCTTCGAGAAGGACGGCGCAAAATTGCGCTGTGAAAATGTATTCCGAAAAGTTAAGTTTTCGGAAATTCTTTTAAAGTTAGTGAGAAAGTGTGGCTTGGACCATGTTGCGTTAAATGCACGGTGGTTTCTTATCTTCATCGAGAAGTCTTAATGGATACGAGGTGACTAAGTTAAACGTAGGAGGCCTCCACACTCAGAAACGTTCTATTCCAGGACAGATAGGATCAGTAATCTTCGTTCGGCACCCATACTAACTCTTCATCCATAACAGCAAAGAAAACAGTCACTTGCTGAACTGCATACTCCATAGCTTCCGTTTCTGTGTCGAGCCTTTGCGAAGAAGAAATATATGGTCCAGCCTGAGTAGAGCTTTTGCAGTAATGACTGGTATCGTAATGATACTTCCCTTCATGGTCTATTTTAATTTTGACTTTCACTTTCTGCTCTCCTACGTTATTTATCAAAAAATATATTATGGAACTTCTTTCCGTTCATTGCTTTCGGTCAAGTAACTGGTCACCAACAACAGTGCAGTGGTGGCAAGATTATTGAAATGACTCAGCTAGTGCTGGAACGCGATTTAATAAAAGGGGTGTGAACTTTTGAAGAATTTGCCTATCGGTTATTTATGAAAGCCTTAAAAAAAGAAGGAAAAAGGCTTAACGAGTTGAAAGGGTGAGGTTGTTGTAACGGTAGCCCCTTATTAAATACCGGCAGATTACAGTGAAAATAACATACATTTGATTAAAAAATACCAAGTGCCGGTTTTCTTAAATCCCGACGCTTGGTATTTTTCTATTTGCATCCCCACAGATGCTCCTATGCCTTTTGTTTGTCCCGAAACTTCTTAACAACCGTAATGATGGCCACAACTACCAGCACGATACTGGTGATCAGCAGCGTTATATTCAAACTGCTATATGCACTGTCATTGACTACATAAATACCGTAGAACGGCCAAAGAATGACGAGCGGATAGAGCCAGTCGCTATAGCGGAAGGCGACGATACTCCCGATGAGGGTTGCCGCCGCAAGCATGATAAGCGTCCAGTCCAGCTCGCCGAAACCTAGGATGGTCTCTACCTTCATGCTGGCTGTCACCGCGAACACGTTGACGATCGTCGCAACGGTCACCCAGGCGAAATAAATGGAGAACGGCAACCGGTCGAACCAGTTATAGTCAGCCTTCGTGATTAATGTATGCATGAGGACAAGGGTAGCGAGAAGGCCCGCAATCACCAGGGTCGATGCAATCAGCCACTGCTGGGTAAATACGACGATCCAGAGCCCGTTCAAGAGAAAATTGAGAATCGGCCAGAAGGTTAAGCGCGACGCTAATGATCCTTCCCACGTGTTATCAAAAAACCGTTTGATAATCCAGATAAAAAGCAGGACGTAAATCAGCCCCCATATAGAAAAGGCGAACCCTGCGGGCTGGATAATCGCCTGGTTATTGTCGGCTACGATACCGACATTCGTGGCGCTCCAGTAGTTCAAAAAAATCATAAGACCAAAAGCTATCAGATAGGCGATAGCACATATCCGTTGTTTCGGCATCGATATCCACTCCTTTTTCCCGTCACCAATCGTTGTGTTTTGTTGTGTGCATTATTTTGGGTTTTCCTTTTCTGGAATTTTTAAAACTCTTTTCCGTTCTGCAATGATTTGGCAGGGAAACCAGTAGTTTACTAGAAGATAACAAAGACAGTCGTTTACGCGGTTTAGAAGAAGTCATAGACATTCATTCTCTAAGAACAGTAAATGTAGCGTGAGAAGTGTTATTCCCTTTTCTTTTATTTACGATGTAAAAAGGAGAGATAAAATGAATCAAAGTAATATTTATGATTTTCTGAACGTCGACCAGGACCCTTTATACCAAAGCCTCCAATCGTTACAAACAGGGGATCGTTACCGTCTTGATGACCAAACAGAAATTCACTGTAATGTTCATGGTCTGTATGAAGTTATAGCAGAAGAAACGGAACAAGCATTTTCTTCTCTTGAAGATTGTTATTCTTATATTTCTGCCTGTGGCTTTGAAGTAAAGTCCGATCGTTTATAAAACGTTTGATACAATGGCATTATCTAGCCGAATTGTGATAATACAACAAAACGAGCCATTTTGTTACATAATTTATGTTGAGATTGAAAATATGGGAGGCAACTGTCTTGCCAAGTAAACGTAGTGTGGGAATGCTTTCTTTTTTTATTCTGATTGTTGGGCTTGTTTTTCTTGGTGTCTATATTTTTACAGGTGATTCGTTTATTGACGACGGCATAACAATGCCACTCGGTTTTATCTTCCTGGCACTTTCTTTTGTTTTATCCTTGTTCAGCAGAAAGGACAAGTTCGGAAGGGTACCACTTTTCGTTTTTCCGATAATTGCGGTCATTTATTTATTGTTTTTCGGAATTATTTCTTTATTTTGGAATACATCCTAATAATACAATTACACAGAGGGGCGCGTTTGTTACAAAGCAGAGTTGGAAGATGGTCATTCGTAAACAAGTGACAATCCCTTTTCAACCAATGACTCAATGATTTTGGATATACATTAAACCGGCATCAGTTTGAGTTATTGCGACATTGAGTTACTAATGGCTTAACGAACAAAGAAGTAGATGACTAGGATCTTTTGCACAAAACCTCCATTTGGTAAAAACAACAAATAGTTACCATCTTGAGACTAAAGCAGAAATTCGCTCTAACGCTTGTGGTCTATACGTGATTATAGTAGAGGAGCGGTTACACTCCTATATTAAAGTTCGAACAGTTAAACACAATGTACTAAGTGTATACATTGGTTTCGCAATAGGACTAAATTGCAAGAAAGGGGCAATTTAAATGTTATACATAAAGGTTAGTTCCTTACTCTTTTTAATAAGTTTATGTCTTTTGCTTATAGGTTTATTTTTGGGAGGTATAAATGCTTCTTTGATTATTTCAGGTGTGATTATGAACTATGCAGGACTTGCTATATTATTTAGTGGGGCAATTAAAAAGCATAGCAAGGCTGAATAGGATTGTACTTCAATCACGTCCTCGACAGAAAGACCAGTTATTCACAAACGAGCGCCTGCTGCAAATGACTAGGTGATTTCAGATCTACCCTGGCAGCCTATGCTCCAAGAACATTCGCACAATATTAAACTGTATGGAGGTATAGAAAAAGAAACCTCGAAGATTGTTATTCTTATATTTCTACCCATGGCTTTGGAACAAAGTGCGATTATTTATAAAAACGTTCGATATAATAGCATTATCTAGCTGGATTATGATAATGCAATAAACAAACCATTACGTTTTATAATGCGAGAAAGATTGGTGAAGTTAGTAATAATAATTTTAAGCTAAAACAGAAAAGTTTTTGTGTAAAGGGGGAATGAAAATGCCAAAAATAACAAGGTATCTATTTTTTTCAATGCTAATATTACTTTTCCTAAATGGATGTGGTTCTATTGGTGACGAAAACGTTAATAGCAGTGAAGATATATTTCAATACAAGGAATCTATGATTGGTGATAACAGTGCAGTAGCCAGTATTATCAGGCAATTAAAACACAATGAAGAATTTCAAGAAGTTTCACTTGATACAAAAGAAAAGCCTTATGGAATGACTTTAAAGTATGGAAATATTGATGTAGCAGAGATAGAAAAAGAGTACAAAGAAACAGCCATTAATAATGCTACCTGCCTATTTGCGTTAATTAATAATGCGGAATGGGTTACATTTGATTTCGAAGACAATAAATATAAAATTACTAAATCGAAATTGCAGGATTTTTATAGTAAAGATTTAAGTGGATTTTCTAATGAGAAGGAGTTGAAAGCCTTAGTACAAGAACAGTTGAAAGATGAAAGTAAAGTGAACCAGCTTTTTACACGATAGAATTTTTGTTCAACTAACGGGCGCGATTGCTGAATAATACCATTTGCTTCAAGGCTTAGGGGTCTTCATGAAGGTAGCCTCTTTTTTATTAGGAAAAAAACAGATAAAACAAAGGAACTGTTTACTAAGCAGAAGAAATGGAACAAGCATTTTGTTCTCTTGTAGATTGCTATTCCTATATTTCCACCTATAGGTTTGAAGTGAAACCTGAGCGTTTATGAAAACGTTTGATATAATAGCATTACCTAGCTGGATGGGCATAGATATCTCTTTATTTGCGGGGATAAGTGTCATATTTATAAAAACAAAAAGATAATAATAAAAATAGGATAGTTAAGCAATCGGGTGCGTTAATTTAACAGTGCATCCTTGTAGGATGTATTTTTGATAAAGATTAAAAAGGAGCGAAAAAAGTGTTTAATGATATTAAAGTCGAATTCGAAATAAAAGCTTATGGAGAAGAAAAAACAGATGATTATAATGATTCATTTAAGGGATACGAAGTTGCGAGAAATAAGGTTTTATCAAAAGAAATAACATTGGGGGAACTTGAAAATTACGTATCAACCATCTTTGAAGAGGTAAAGGGTGATTATGGACAACCACCTGAACAACTAACTGCAAAAATCACCATTAGAGCAAAAGAAAAAGAAGGCGAAATTACTTATCTCGGTTGAGCCTTATCTATTCTTCAATCGGGTGTGATTGTTGTAAAACAGAGTTAGAAAACGATCAACCTTATCTATAGAAATCGTTCCGCACTCCATAAAAGAAGAATTAAACTTTAAAGGGGTGGTACAATTTCGTGAAAAGTATTCCGAATGTTTACATAATACTTATTACCCTATACGTGTCATTTTTTATATTAGATAAATTAATATTCAAAAATACGCTTCTAGAGTGGGCTGGCGGGAAGAGTTTTAATAATATGCAGGAGAGAGAATGGTACCGACTACTTACAGGGTCATTTTTTCACCAAAACATATTACATTTGTTAGGGAATGCTTACGCCATATATTTTGTCGGAGTTATCCTTGAAGATAACATTGGAAGTTGGAGCTTTTTAGCGATTTATTTAATCGGAAATATAGCAACATATACTGCTTACTCTACCTTCTCAAACTATTCGAATGGAACAGGAGCCTCTCCAGGAATATATGCGCTCATAGCTTGCGTAATTATCTTACACCTATACGATCCATCATTTCTTAATTTGGAATTTGGGGGTTGGCCTGTAAATTATACATTTGCTTATTTAATTTTAGGGAATCTTTATGGAATGGGCGCATTTATCGTACATATTCCGGGTTTCGGTTTTGGTTCGATTATCACGTTACTACTTTTACTCTTTAAAATTATAATTTAAAGCAAAACTCGTTAACAAAGTATAATAATCGGCGCATCAAGAGCATTAAGTGAATAGAGGGGACTTAAAATGCAACAAGGTAATGCTTATAAAAAATTCGATACTATTTTTCACTCAGGTTTTTTAATACTTGGTTTAGCTATGATCATCGGATTTGTTTTCGATATCTTGGTTCCCGTTTACTTTGTTGTATTAGGGGTTTTGAATTTGATAGCCGGTATAGCTGGCATTTTCCATACTAAGAAAGATAGATATGATGAAAAGTATACATCTTAAGTAATTGGGCGTAGTCGTTGAATAAGCAACGTTCCTGAATATGGGGGGGTCTTGGAAAAAGATTTAACTAAGGTTATCTCTGTATATCTGTAACTGTTGTAAGTTCGCCTATGGTAAAAACAACACTTTTTTTGGAAAAATAAGCGTTTCTGAAGCGATGTCCATACGTCAGGCATCGCTTTTTTTTGGAGTAAATCATTCTTTTTAAAGAATGTACGTTTCTTTTAATGTTGTACTGGTGTATAATTTATTGTAGTTAATCATAATGCTATGTTCCATCATCAATAAGATATCCGAAGAATTGAAAGCATCGATAGGGAGCGAGGACAAGAACACCGGCTTCCGAATCGATAAAGGGTATGGTCATCACACTACAAAGGATGAGGTGGGGTTATGATTGAATGGAAAGTATTGATACCGTTCTACTACACTGTGTATACCAGATTGAAGGATACGATGAACAGAATATCTTATATTACTACATTCTTCATACCGGTCCTCTTTGTTATATATTATTTTGATAGGAATATCGATTTTGCAGCTGTTCTCTCAGGTTTTGTCGCATTGTTCAGCGTATACGAAATCGGCTATTTAAAAAATGACATAGTAACGACGAAATTCGAGAAGAACCCGACCCTCAGGTTAGACAAAGAATCATATAGCATTCTTGATGAAAATCTGAAACGAATCGTTTTATCAAAATATATTATTGCTTTAGTTTCTCTCGTTGCGATCTGGCTGATGGGATACCAGGTGCTCATTCTCGGTGCTTTCTTGTTACTGATCGATGTAACTTACAGAATCCATAACAGAGTCAGAGGGAGAACAGCTCTTATTACATTTATGGTTTTAAGTGTTCTGAGGTATTCTGCCGTTCCTGTATTGTTCGTATCTGATTTATTTTCCGTTTTAATGATTTTCACTGTTACTATCGGTATCCTGAGGTTCATTGAAAAAGGTTCGAGGAAGAAATTTCATCTCAAATGGCTGCAACATTTGTGCAAGGAAATAAATCAGTTCAGGGTTCTATATTATCTGTCTCTGGTTATAGTGGCTTTTGTCATCGATTTGAACAGCGTTTATTCTATTCTGGCTATGTATTATTTAATATACAGAACAATTATTTACCTGATGATAAGGATTAAAGCGAATAAGAATCAGATCGGCTACACGTAATAGACCGATGTCTTATAGTTAAACGGAAGGTCACTCCTTGCAACGTATCGTACTGCACTGCAGGGAGAATTTCATCGCAGTGAAGGGAATTAACTTGTTCTTAATAGAATAAAAGTAAACATTATTTAAAACAAAAGCTGGGATTATACAGGTTATTGTTGTATAATCCTAGTAAGAAATCAAAATTATTTACCTTCAACTTCAATAATGAATAAAAAGAAGCGTATTTTTTTATCCTTTTACGTTCTTTAAAAAGAACAAAAAGATATTTATAAAAAGTTTGTTGATAGGGGATGCCTATGGAAAACATATTAGTCAGAATCTCACGGAAATCGTTCGTAAGAAATGTAGCTATAGTGGCTTCCGGCACCGCTTCTGCACAAGTGATCATGGTTGTCAGTTCACAGTTTCTTACGAGAATCTATGGTCCGGAAGCTTTTGGGATGTTCGGTGTATATTCTTCAATTATTGCCATTATAACTCCGGTAGCTGCCCTGACATATCCGGTAGCTGTCGTTTTACCTAAATCGAAAGAGACAGCTATGGACCTGATGCGTCTTTCTTTTTACATTACTTTACTGGTAACGATGGTTACGGCGGTTTTTCTGATGTTATTCAGTGACGTGGTAGTGTCTGCCTTCAATTTGGAGGAGGTCGCTTCCTTTCTTTACTGTCTCCCTCTAGTTATTTTTTTTACCGGGTGTCTTCAGATTATAGAACAATGGCTCATCCGTAATGATCAGTTCAAAATTACCGCTCGTGCCACCCTGGGACAGACGGCTATCATACAGACGGGTATGGTGGGAGCTGGTCTATTTAATCCTCTGGCTGCAATACTTATACTATTCACTTCGATGAACCAGGCCTTACGTTCTTTTATCATGATGGTAGGGGCGGGATACTTTAAACCGGTCAAGGTGATAAGTTTTTTAACAGAGATTAATGTACAAAAGATGCAGAAACTGGCGAAAAGATACTATGATTTTCCGGTATTCCGGAGTCCTCAACTGCTGCTGAACGGATTTTCGCAAGGGTTTCCTGTCCTTATGTTAAGCAGCTTCTTTTCTCCAGTCGCAGCAGGCTATTATGCTATAGGAAGAATGGCCCTGGATATGCCGACCAACCTGATCGGGAAAGCTATATCGGACGTTCTTTATCCCAGGATCTCACGAGGAGCAAATAATTTTGAAAAAATCACCCCGATACTGCTGAAGGCGACAGCGATGATGGGAGGAATCGGGCTCTTACCTTTTGGCCTTGTCATCCTGATCGGCCCCTGGCTATTCGAACTTGTTTTCGGGGAAGGCTGGTCGATGGCGGGAGAATATGCTGTATGGATCGCGGTCTGGGGCTGGACCAGGTTTCTGCGGGCGCCAAGTGTCAGTACGCTTCCCGTTTTGTCGGCGCAGGGATTTCATCTTGGATTCACCATCTGTTCGCTGATTGTCCGGATCGCTGCGATGTTTGCAGGATACCGGATATTCGGGGACGACCTTACAGCTGTAGCATGGTTCTGTATAAGTGGAGCATTCATGAACATCCTTCTCGTATTGATTACCTGGAAACGAACCCGTAGATTTGATGCACAGCAGAAGGAGACGGTATGAGAAGGGGAATGGCTGCTAAAGAATATATGAAGCGGAATAATAGGAGAAAAGGAGCGGAATTTATAGATATAGCTGGAGGGTTCCAAAGAAAGTGAAATTCATCCGGCTATAAAAAACAGGCTTGCGGGGACGGGCAAGGAATTAAAGGACTGCCGGCGATTTAGCCGACAGCCTTTTTTCTTCTATATACACGTACTGTCGATACGACTTACTTCAGACGGACGGGGAGTTCCGTAAGTCCGCGCATAAGTATGCCGGGACGCCACTCGAGATCGGAGGCGTCTGTACTCAGCTGCAGGTCAGGGAAGCGTTCCAGTAGCGTCTGCAGGGAGACTTCGGCTTCCACCCTGGCAAGCGGAGCTCCGAGGCAGAAGTGCATGCCTTTCCCGAAAGCGAGGTGCTTGCTCCGGCCGCGTGTGATATCGAAGACGTCCGGGTCTTCAAATGCTTCCGGGTCACGGTTGGCTGCATCAAGAGCTACGAGTACATGCTCGCCCCTTTGTATCGTCTGCCCCTGCAGCTCGACTGTTTCAGAAGCCCAGCGGTCGGTACTGAATTCGACCGGTCCTTCGAAACGGAGCATTTCTTCGATAGCCGGGCGCAGAAGACCAGGCTGTTCCTGAAGCTTGCGCATCTGTTCAGGGTGAGTCATTAGGGCGTACATACCGTTCGAGATAAGGTTCACCGTCGTTTCGTGCCCGGCGATAATTAACAGCGACACCACGCCGTACAGCTCCTGTTCGGAGAGGCGATCCCCGGATTCCTCTGCCTGAATGAGCTTACTAATCATGTCGTCCTGAGGGTTTTCCTGTCTGGATGTCATCCACTCCTGAAGATAAGCGGTGAATTCCTGCATATGCTGCTGCACTTTTTCAGCTTTCTCCGGATCGTTGGATGCTTCCACGAGGGTGTTGGACCAGGTACGGAATTTATCCCTGTCCTCACTCGGTACGCCGAGCATTTCACAAATAACGATAATAGGGAGCGGAAAAGCGAAATCATCGATCAGATCGATCTGGGAACGGTCCTGCATATCGTCGATAAGCTCGTTCGCGATTTCTGTAATTCTGCCACGGAGCTCTTCAATCATTCGCGGAGTAAAGGCCTGCTGCACGAGGCCGCGCAGACGTTTATGGTCCGGCGGATCGGCAAATAGCATATTCCGGGAGAAAATACTCTGATGCGCCTGGGCACGACTTTCTTCATCCAGAAAAACGGTGAAATCCTTAATAAAGCGCTGGTCTTTCAGAACTGTTACAGCATCTTCATACCTCGTTACAATCCAGGCATAATGCCCGTCCGGCATCAAGGTCCGGTGCACGGGAGCGTGCTGCTGGAGAGAATGGAAAGCGGGGTATGGATTCTGATTGAAAGCGTGGGTAAATAAATCGGCTTCCTGAGAGTTGGAATGATTCGTCATCTTGGTAGTCTCCTTTGTAGAAAGCGTTCTCATAATTGTTTGAAAAAATACAGGAACATCCATTCCTGGTGAAGATACTGCAAATAATAGTTGATGACGGGGTGATTGTAAAAGAAAGGGGCTTGAATTAAATAAAATTTGCAATAGGAGACAAAATAAAAAACGAACTAACCAGACCTTTATCTGTCAGTTCGTTTCCTGCCACCACTTTTCTATAAGGTAGTATATATTTTTCTGTTTTGCTTGTTCAATTAGATAGTCTATATCCATATCCTCTTTATGAATCAGGAACATTCTATAAGCCCATTCATAATCTTCGTCCTCTTCAGGAAATTGTACAGAGAAGGCTACCCCTTCGAGCCGATGAATAATAATATCCTCTACTCCTATTACATAGATATTCTTACCATCAGGGAGAATGATTTCATAAACCCGGTCTTCATTTCCTTCAAGATAATTTGAAGGAATTTCCACTGCAATTTCTGTATCCAAATGATACCATGCTCTTTCTGTTCGAGTGAAACCCAGATTTTGAGTAAGAAGATGATCAAACAAATGCCACCCATCACTTACAAAATCTATATCATGGGTATGATAATCATTTCTTGTATAAATTTCAACAGATAATCCACCTACGATTATAGGTTTTATACCTTTTTTTTTAAAATAATCAGTGAGAAGTGCTGCAAATTCTAATTGACGTTCAAATTTGGGTTTATTCTCTAAAGATTTAAGGGCTCTTTTAAGGTTATTCACTGTAGTCATAATATAACTTCCTGTCTCCGAGTCTGGAGATTTTACCGGCTCTTACAGCCTTCTGCCAACGAGCCACAGATATTTCGTTCAGTGCCTGGACTTCACCGGGGGCACGGGTACGGGATTTCTTTTTTCTTTTTGAGGTGGAAGAAGTACGTATTGCAGCGTCAGCACTTTTAGAATGTTTTAAGATATTTTCATTAATCCGTTCCAAAGTAATAGTCCGCATTAATCTCAACACCCCTTTCCTCGATAAGTTTCTTTTCCTTTATGATACAATACTTTTCAGTTATTTAGAAGTTGTGAGCCTTTTGTTCACTTGAGTATATCGGCGTTTCTTATTGATTGAAGGGAGCCCGCCGTTTTGTGAATAATTAAGTGGTTTCCGGTCTTTATGTCAAAACGTATATTCATTCAAACCTTTTTTGATATTCTAGGAGCGGTTTTATTGAGTTTATTTCCTGTCTTGCTGGTCGTTTTCACTATATTTTATCCGTTTTTAGTCGAAGTAAGCAGCAGAAAAACCGTATGACTTTTTAGGAGAAGCAGTAAAAGAACATTCCGGGAATAAATTGCTATTGGCATAGTAAGGAGAAGATTCATTTTATGGAGAAAAAAACAAAAAATATCATTGGACCAACACTATTTGCCTTAGTAATAGTTGGAATGATCATAGGAATGTACTTCCTTGGAATAGTGGGCTTGTTTGAAATACTTGGTGTCCAGTATCAATCGAGCTGGTCTTTACTCCTTTTTGTAATAAGTATATTTATTCTGGGGTTGCCAATTGACCTGGTTTCAGGGGCTATGGCTGATTTATCTGTTGAAAAGGTAAGGGGAAAGACATCGGTGTTTGTCGTGCGATTTCTTTTTGGTTTTGCAACAAACTGGATCGCTATTTACATAGTGGATGTGTTCATGAGCAGTGTGGAACTGGCACTTGGGACAAGGTTGGTCATTTCCCTGATGTTAACGCTTTTTGAGATGGTAGTGGGGGCGGAAGAAATAAATGAAAAGAAGAAATAGGCTGAAATAAGATTCCCTCCCTGTTTATTCATTTTCGTATAAACCATTCCGAAGATAAGAAGGTGAAAAATGCTTATAAAAACAACAACAGCCTCTTTCATAGCTGGAATAATTCACATGATAATTATGGGTATCTTTGCCAGAAGGGATAATATAAACACTACTAGAGTATGAGGGAGCCGAATAATGTTTATTGTTTTAGTTACATTCTTATTACTGGAAGTATTCTAAAGAACATATCAAAATCAAATTAACAACCGGTTCTATCACTTATTGACTATGCGTGATAATGAGTCAGTTTAGTGCTGGAACTTACTTCCATACGAAGGTATCTTCGTATAGAAAACAATAACCGAAGTACCACTCGTTAGGAATGCCCTGTTAAAGAAAAATTTTTAATAAGTGCTTATCTTCTTCAATAAGATATTCTCCTTTTCAATAATAACTAAATGAAGCATGTAAGCCTTAATCTTGTTTATTCCTCCTATACATCATCGTCAGGAAAAACAAATAACAGCCTGTTACTGTCAAATATGCTATTAAGTAATTTAGAGTAAACAGCTCAATCTTGCTGGTTATTATTATTCGAATAGCGAAAAAAGCAAGTGGGAGAGCTACCAGTGCAGAAGCACAAAAACGAATCATTTTCTGGAAGTAGTGCAGTAAGTGATGATTCCATAATATTTTTCTGTTCGAAACAAACCATATATTGCTGCCCAGAAAAAAAAGAATCAATGGAAGGGAAGAGGAAATATTCATCTCTCCGAACAATATCGGAAGAGAGAGACCTCCCAAAGTAGCTATCGAAAACACTGTGTAGTATTTAATTAAATTATTATTCGACTTGTGATAATAACCAAGCTCGTCTTTATACTCTTCTGTTATTTCGTCTGCAATGACTTTAGGAGGAGCGAAATTATTTACGACGTCCTCAGGTATTTCTCTATCATTTACACTTTTTGAAGCGTCCAATTCAAGAGCATATTCATACAGTTCGGATTTTATTTCCTCGATATGTCGATAACGGTCGTCATTAGGCAGGCTCTTGAGATAGTAGCTCAATTTGTTTAGAAAGTTTTTTACTGTACTGCTTGAAAAAAACACGTCTTTGTTCATAGCTCGTAATTATTCTCCTTCCTCTAATAAGCTGACCAGTGCTTCATACACAGACTTTTGACTACGAAATCGATAGTCTAGTACTTCGCTCCCTTCTCTTGTAATACGATAATATTTTCTCTTCGGCCCATCTTCAGAGTCTTCCCAATAAACGTCCGCCCACTTGTTATTTGTGATTCTCCTTAGAATAGGGTAGATAGATCCATTTGGAATTTCAAAAACGGATGTTCTTTTTAACTCTCTGATAATTTGATACCCATACATCGGACGTTTACTGATCAAAGCTAGCACAGCGACTTCAAATACACCTTTTCTTAATTGAATAACCCATTTGTCATTTTCATCCATAATTTAATTTTACAATGAACTTAACTATATTTCAATGATATATAGTAAGCAGTTATGAGGTCATTAAGATGAGTATGTAGATGCTGTGGATTTCTTTTCAATTCACGTTTTATCTCCCCTTGTTTCCATTATTATAAAAAATCTCGTACTCAACCGCGTCGATGCTATAATGGATACCAATTAAAAGGGAGGGATCCTGATGCCGGATTTAACGGATAACGTCGTACTCGTCACAGGCGCAAACCGGGGGCAGGGACTGGCGATCGCCGCTCACCTTGCCGACCTTGGTGCCATAGTGGGCGTCGGAGCAAGAAATTATGAGGAAGCGAAAGAGAAAGCGCGGGAAATTGGCGAAGAACGGGCTTTCCCTGTCCGGCTCGATGTTACGAAGCAGGAAGACTGGAGAGACGCCGTTGATTACATAGTGGATGAATACGAGCGGATCGACGCTCTCGTCAACAATGCAGGGCTACTGATACGCAAACCGCTGGAAAAGCTCACTATGGAAGAATACGAGCAGATGATTCAGGTGAACCAGCTCGGCGCTTTTATGGGAATGCAGGCGGTCATTCCACAGATGGAAAAGCAGAAGAAAGGCTCGATTGTAAATAACGTATCGATTTCGGCATTTGCTCCTATCAGCCAGTCTTCTGCCTATGCAGCTACGAAGGCGGCGGTCGTGGCCATGTCGAAAGCGGCCGCTATCGAGCAGGGGCCAAAGGGAATAAGGGTAAACATGATCCATCCCGGAGGCGTTGAGACAGAAATGGCTACGGAAGGAAAAGGCGTACCTGCTTTCTACGATTCGGTACCGCTCGGGCGGATCGGTCAGCCTACAGAAATCGCCCGCGCCGTCGCCTATCTGGCTTCGGACGACAGTTCCTACTGCACGGGAGCGGAAATTACTGTCGACGGAGGCATGACGCTCGGTACCGCGGACAGGTAACGCCGACACCGGAGATCCCCTCTCTTTCGATTATAAAGAAGAAGGGAGGGATTAAATATGGTGATTACCACAACACGTACCGGTTCAGCGTTGAACATCCAGTTCCGTACAGGCAGAACCGAAGAAGGGAAACCCACGTACAAAACGAAGTCTTTCCGAAATGTACGTACCGATGCCACGACGCAGTCGCTTTACGAAGTAGTGCTTAAGCTGAAAGATTTACAGCAGCACTCCATCATCAAAGTGACGAGAGAAGATGAATCTCTTCTCCGCGAAGCAGAACAGCAATCGTAAAAGGAGAAGTCGTCCCTCGGGGCGGCTTCTTACTTTGAAGAAATAGCCTGGACAAGGTGTCCCTTGTGCATTTATGTTCGAACAAATCATTGATTCTACTATATAAAATGCCATTTCCAGGATAAGGAGGTAACCATGATTATAAAAACAGTTGCAGCCTCATTGATAGCTGGAATATTTTACACAATATTTATGAATATATTTGCTAAAAAGAATAATATAGATACTTCCAGAGTATATGTGAGCGGAATAGCATTTACTGTTATCGTTTTCGCTGCATTCCTATTACTGGGAGTGTTTTAAAGTGCTCTCTTGATTCAGCATCTGTAATCTATTTATGTTGCCAACGGCTGCGTGCTTCACTATGATGGTCATATTGCCAACTGAAATACGAAAATAGCATAAGTGGAGGGACGAACAATGAGAAACATGATGAAAGCAATGATTACATTGTTTCTGGCTGCTGGAGTGTTAGCTGCTTGCGGAGGAGACGATAAAGAAAAAGCTGACGTTTTTGCCGAAAAAGATTGGCCGGAGCTCGAAGTGGTTAAGGAAGAAATAGGTACCGATTTCGAATCTGCAGATGTGGAGAATGACGAAGGAAACAGCAGAGTGATTCTTTATGAAAACGAAGGAAAGCCGGAATATAAGTCTGTATACATTTTAGATGAAGAGCGTTTGAAAATTATCAGCACTCAGGATGATGGCGAAGGGCAAATTTATAATGAAGTGATCCGTTAATTCTTTTATAACCGCTATGTTTCCGTATCAAATCACTGCTTATACACATACGGCAAGGAGGCCAAAGATGGAAACGATGAAAGCTTTCGTTCGAAAGAATGCACGGAATGATGATGTTGAATTGGAAAACGTAGCAATCCCCTCTATAGACAAGGGGGAAGTACTGGTGAAGATTCAGGCGTTCGGGGTCGGCGTTCACGACCGGTATTTTACTCCGCCCGATGTCCGGTTCCCTTACCCGATCGGCATAGAAGGGTCCGGCATTGTCACGAAAACCGGCAGTGATGTCTCCGGTCTTCAGGAAGGGGACAGGGTGATACTTTCAGCCAGTATGCAGCAAAAAGGGGGAAGCTGGGCCGAGTACGCCACTGTTTCATCGGAAATGGTCGTTCCGTTTCTGGAGGAGATTGATTTTCTTCAGGCAGCTGCTCTTCCGGTGGCCGGTAAGACGGCCGTTGAAAGTATGGAGTCCCTGGATCTTAAACAAGGAGATACGTTGTTTGTAGCTGGGGCTTCCGGTGCCATTGGTACGTTACTTATACAGTTGGCAAATAAGCAGGGAATCCGGGTGATCGGCTCTGCTTCTGCCAAAAACCACGAGTACATGCTCTCTCTGGGAGCAGAAGAGACAGTCGATTATTCAAATCCTCAGTGGAAAGATAACGTTACGGCATGGGTGTCAGGCGGTGTCGATGCGGCTTTAGCCATCCAGCCCGGTACAACGAGAGACAGTATAGACGTGGTGAAAGAGGGCGGCAAAGTTATTACGGTTTCCGATGATAGTGTTGAAACGGAAAGAAACGTCACGGTTCACCAATTGCAGCACAAGTTAAGTTTTCCCTATGCTATCAACGTACTTGTTAAAGCCATTCTTGCAGGAGATATACGCCCCGTTCTCGAGAACGTGTACGAATTTAAACAAGCGCTGGACGCGTTGAAAAAGACTGAGACAAGACACGCTCGAGGAAAGCTTGTCGTTTCTGCAATGAGAAACTGCTAGACACCGGAGACTTCTTCCCCTGCGATTATAGCGTTGAGGGGGAATACGGCGGTTACGACCACACGTACCGGTTCGGCGTTAAATATCCAGTAGCAGCACCCCATCGTCACAGTGATAAGAGAAGATGAATCTCTTCTCTATAAAGCAGCAGAATAATAGTTAGAGTCGTCCCTCAGGGCGGCTTTTTTTTTCAAAAAATATCCGGCAGAACTGACACCGGATGCGGTAGCGTTTCGATTATAGGTGTGAAAGGAGGGAAACGCTGATGGCTCTTATGACACAACGAATCAACTCGACATTGAAACTGGATTTTGAAACAGGAGTGGACGAACTCGGCCAGCCGGTCTACAAGACGAAATCGTTCCGTAATGTCCGCACAGAAGCTACGGCCGAAG
This sequence comes from Salimicrobium humidisoli, assembly GCF_002295105.1. Lineage (GTDB taxonomy): Bacteria > Bacillota > Bacilli > Bacillales > Halobacillaceae > Salimicrobium > Salimicrobium humidisoli. The sequence continues at coordinate 20,143 of NZ_NSGH01000001.1, forward strand.
CACTTTACGCCGTTGCCGAAAAACTCGAATCACTGCAACAGTATCCGCTTTACGAAGTAACAAGAGACGATGAATCATCGATCGTCCATATCCAGGACTAAGGAGGAAGTAGAAAATGAAGAAATTAGAATTGAAGTTTCTTAATGAAGAAGAAAAAGTCGTCACCGTTTCTCTGGATGCCCCGGCAGAACCGGCGGACCCCGTGGCTATCAACGCTGCGATGGACGAAATCATCGCCCAGGACTGTTTCTTATCCTCAGGCGGCGGTCTCGTTTCCAAGAAACAGGCCCGCATTGTAGAACGTAACGTCAACGATATTCAAATCTAACACTGGGAAGCCGCCGTACAGGCGGTTTTTCCTGTAGGAGGGACCATTATGGACATGGGGGTACAGTTTCTGACGGACGTCGGTTTCCCGATTGCGGTCACATTTTACCTGCTGCACCGCATCGAAGGAAAACTGGACGTTCTCATCGAAACGATCCATCAGTTGCCGGGAGATAAAGCCTGATTGAACTATTCAATAGTAAAACCCGCCTCTTTTCCACCGCGTTTATACGACGTGGAGGAAAGGCGGGTTTTTCACATTTAATCATCTAAATTTTTAGATTATAATGGTTCTTAGCGGGAAGACTGTATATATATCGGGATTATTCCCGACATTCATTATTCTCAAAGGAGGAGTATCACCCATGAAAGCAGCAGTATGGTATGGAAAAAAAGACTTGCGTGTAGAAGAGAGGGAAGAGAAACCTCTGAATGATGATGAAGTGAAAGTCCGGGTCGGCTGGGCAGGTATTTGTGGAAGTGACCTTCATGAATATGAAGAAGGTCCTGTCTTCGTACCGAATGAAGAGAAAGATGAGCTTACAGGAGAACAGGCACCTCTTACCATGGGCCACGAGTTTGCCGGGGTCGTTGAGGAAGTTGGTGCGAATGTAAAGAATGTTAAAAAAGGGGACCGTGTAGCAATAAATCCTACGTTGACTCACGGCGATAAACCGGAAGACGTGGATATCTATGATGGGTTCAGTTTTATAGGCCTCCACGGTGATGGAGGATTTACGAAGTATGCCAACGTTCCGGAAGAAAATGCTTATCTTTTACCGGAGTCCATGACCTTGCAGGATGGCGCACTCGTAGAACCAACCGCAGTAGCTGTACAGGCAATAAAAGAAGCAGATATGTCGTTCGGTGATACGGTTGCTGTGTTTGGAGTCGGACCTATAGGTCTTGCTACGATTCTGGCTGCGAAGGCTGCAGGAGCTACAAGGATTATTGCTCTGGACCTTTCTGAAAAGCGTCTTCAGAAAGCGGCAGAGGTCGGGGCGACAGACGTTATCAATTCCGGAGAGAAAGATCCCGTAGAAGCAGTTCATGAACTGGAGTCGGACGGAGTAGACACAGCTTTTGAAGTAGCCGGAGTAGAACCTACCTTCAATCAGGCCATAAGCGTAACGAAGGCAAGAGGAACAATGGTGATTGTGTCTATTTTTTCTAAGGCTATTGAGTGGAACCCGATGCAGTTAACTGGAAGTGGTGTGAAACTGACCTCAACTATCGCCTATTCGCCGAGCACATTCCAGCGAACTATTGATCTTATGGGAACCGGACAGTTAAACCCTCGCGGAATAATTACGGATAAGATTAAACTCGATGATATTGTAGACAAAGGATTCGAAGCTTTGAGCAACGATAAATCTCAGGCGAAGATTCTTGTAGAATTGAGTGGAGAAAAATAATAAGAATATCTGAATTCTATAAATCACAGGGCGTCTGATGCTCTGTGATTTTTTGTGTACAGTCGGAATTGGTAGGTGTAACCGCGAAGAGTGTGTATAATGAAAGGTTAGATGCAAAAAAAGGAGTTCTGATGATGAATAAAATGCAGTTATGGATGAGAATGCGGGACAGCTTCTGGTTCCTTCCTACGGTTTACAGTTTACTGGCACTCGTAGTAGTGACGATGACCAATACGATCGATACTTTTCTCGTGCCGGTTATTACCGACAACGTGCCGTCCACTTTTTTCCTCAGTAAATCGACCGCCTCATCTATGTACGGCTCCCTCATCACAGCTGTACTGACGATGACGACGATCAGTTTTTCGACTATTATGGTTGTACTTACGACGTATACTACCCAGTTCTCTCCGAGGACGCTTCAGGACTTCATGAAAAGCAGAGTCACCCAGCACGTGCTCGGTGTGTTCTCGTTCGGGTTCGTCTTTACGCTGATCAACCTGTTTCTGCTCGGAAGCAGCAGCAAAAAAGAGTTTCTCGGACCGTTCTTCACCGTTCTGGTCGCTATCATATGTCTCGGTTTCTTTATTCTGTTCATCCACCACTCTTCCCGTTTCCTTCAGGTGAACAGCCTGATCGGTAAAATACGAGGAGATGCTTCTGCTCTTATTGCGAATACGTTCCGGGAAAAAGAGTACAAAGAGGCTGTAGAGTGGGACGAACAGGAAATCGCCAAGTGGGAGGATAAAGAGCCTTACGTCATTAAAGCGAAACAGTCAGGTTACCTGCAGGGGATAGAAATCAAGAGTCTCCTGACATACGCGAGAAATCACGACGTGCTGTTCGCGGCTGTCTTCCGTACCGGTGACTACATTCAAAAAGGTGCCCCTTTGTTTTACTACTGGGAAAAGAATGAGACAGAAGAGGAGACGGATGTGGAAGCAGCCACGGATTACGTTCTGGTCGGAAACGAGCGGACGGACGTGCAGGACATCGAGTTTTCCATACAGAAGCTCGTGGAAATCGCGGTTCGCGCTATTTCCCCGGGAATAAACGACCCTCATACAGCCGTAAACTGCATTAACCGTATCGGATCTCTGATGGCAGAACTTGCAAGCGTCCATCGCCCGGTGCGTTATTATGCGGATCGGGACGATGAACTCAGGTTCATGATGGAACCGAAGAAGTTCCGCGACTATCTGTACAAAGGTTTCTATCAGATCCGTCTGTACGGAAAGCAGGATCTCACCGTCATGGATGCAATGCTTGAAGGACTCTATAAAATAGCGATCGTCCATCACGGCCACATTAAAGAAGAGACGTGGGAGTTCGCGAAGTATATCATCGAGTCGACCGACACTGATGAAATGCACGAAATCGATTATGACCGCTTCTATGAAACGTGCAAAAAAATGGCGGACGAGTGCGGGAAAGAATTACCTCTCGAGCGTGTAACAGGAGGTCGCCCGGCCATCTAATAAAGACAAAGTTTAAAAAGTCCTGAACGGCCGAACGCCTTCAGGACTTTTTAAATGAATATAACTAATCCCGCAAAATCTTCTCCATCGCTTTCCCTTTCGCCAGCTCATCCACCAGTTTGTCCAGGTAGCGGATTTCCTGCATGACCGGTTCTTCGATATCCTCTACACGTACTCCGCAAATAACGCCCGTAATCATTTTCCTCGAAGGGTTAAGAGCGGGGGCTTCCTCAAAGAACGTTTCGAAATCTGTTCCCTGTTCGAGCTGCTCGTCGAGCTGTTCCTGACTGTATCCTGTCAGCCAGCGGGTGATTTCATCGACTTCTTCCCTGGAGCGCCCCTTTTTCTCCGCTTTCGTAATGTAATGGGGATACACTTTCGCAACACTCATAGTATAGATTTTGTGCTTCGCCATCCTCCCGCCTCCTTTTACCGTTTCTTATTCTTATCATATCACAGCACACCGGGGTGCTATTCCTTCAAAATTTTTACGTTCGCCAGTACGTTCAACGGATGACCGTCCACTTTTTTGATGATGGAGAGTCCTCCGTTCGTCTCAAGCACGACGGCTTCCACGAGGGAGAGCGAGCCGATCCCGTTCTGCCGCGCTACCTGCAGAACCTCGACTTCGGCGATACGTGTTTTCCGCAAAGCTTCCGGATAAAATTCTCCTTCGTAAAAAAGCAGGACCGGCTGCGATTTGACCAGCTTCGCGAACGTTTTTGACCTCACGCTTATCCACGTTACGAGGAACTGCAGCAGGTTAAGCAGGCCGAGTGCCAGAAAACCTTCGGCAAGCGATATGTCTTTCGTTATTAAAAACGAGCCCACGAGCGTACCGAAAGCGACCGTGATGATCCAGTCGAATATATTGAACGTCGACGGGGTCCGTTTCCCCGTAAGCCGGAGGAGAAGAATGACGGAAGGGTAGATGATGATTCCTTTTAATAGTATATTCCAGAGTTCGGTCCAGTTGTCGAAGAACATAGTACATCTCCTTTTGATAAGTCATGCTCACGTATTTTTTCCATTCCCGTCTAAAAAGAAGAAAATCCGTATATTTCATGACAGATAAAAAATCATGCAGTCTCTATCCGCCCCTCAGCGCTGAGCTGATACGACAAAGAGTACCGCATGATTTTTTATTTTTTCCCGTTATCGCAAAGCCTTCGCTTTCTTCTTTTCATCCCCGGCCAGAGCCTTGCCGGGGGCGAGTTTCCGGTAGAGCGCTGCAAACTTCATACCGAGTTCCGCACTGAAGAATCCGAGGAAGACACCGCACAACAGGGAAATCGTTATGACGGACCAGTCCCCGCCGGAAGCGAAAGTGGAGAAGGCTCCGACGAAGATTCCGGGTGTGTAGTTCATAGGTTTTACGGAACCGAGCAGGACCATAATCGTCGTGACGATACCGCTCAGTATTGCCATCCCGGCGGAAAAGTCGGCAGCCGAGGCGAGCACGAGAATGACCATGCCGCAGGCGACTCCCGTTATGTTCGTGATGGTGGCAGTGGCAAGCGCCCGCCATCTTCCTGTCCCTACCGCGAAAAACGTGGTGCATCCGGCAAATCCTGCCCAGATCAGCAGGCCGAACAGAGGTGCTATATATGTCCAAATTCCACTCAGCAGGCCGGTAGCCAGTGCAGTGGCCATAGTTCTCATCTCCTTCTTTATCCAAACCGTAAATTGCTGATGCAAAACTATAATATATAACGCTTCCCTCCGGTTGTAAATCATTATTTATTACACCTTCCGTCACGAAGAAAAAATAAATGGACGATATCGCACGGACCCCTGCCATGAAAGGAAAAAAACGGACGATGAATTATCGATGCAGAGGGAACGATTCGTTCTATTTAAAATAATCAGAAAAATAACACAATATCTATTGACGTATCTTTAGTTACCTCCTATTCTAGAGTTAATTCATATATCGAAATCGAATTTCGTATATTAGAAAAAGGTGGTGAAGTTATGACCTTGTCAAAACCTCGCGTGCGCTACGGAATAGAAGATGCCATCCGGCCGGCCCAGGAAGTGATGAGTCCGGAACGGATCGGATCGTTCCGTATAACCAGTCTGAGTTTCTCCCGAAGTATTCTGCGACGCATGAAGAAGGAAAACTGGAAAGTGGAGCAGTCCCGGTTCAACTTGAACGGAGACGGGCACGGCGAAGCTGTTTATCATATAGAAACGTCTCACGGTACGTTTTCTTTCATAGCGGTTTCGCAGGATCTCGAGGAACATGAGCGCAGCGACCGGGTGATTTCCGAAAAATGGGATATTACGTTCGCTTTATGTGAAGGAGAGCTTTCCGAGGAGAAGATTGAGCACCTGAAGCAGGAACTTCCGAAACAGGAAGCGGGAAGAGGGACGGTCCAGGACCTCGTATGGTCGAGGGCGAACCGCAGCTCACGAATTTTCGACTATATTTTGAAGGCGCTTACAAAAGAACGGCAGCCAGATCCTGATTCGCTTGCCGAAGTCGGGTACATTCTGCGGACGACCGCTTTTTACGGGAACGGGAAGTTCGGACTGGCCCCATTTGAAAAAATGATGGAGGACCACCCTTTCGAAGGTGCTTTCCGGGCCCAGATGTTCGCTGCATTCATGCTGCGGCAGTTCAGTTTCGATATGGTCGAGCATATGGCCAGAAGCCGGAATCCGGACGCTCCTCCGCTCGACAGCCGTCTCAAACGTTATCTCGGTATCGGCAATGCCACGGGCCTCGGGATGGTACCTTTTCTGATTTTCCACCCTAAACTGATTCATCAGTGGGTGTATTTGCGGGAACTGGCGCTGGCAAGGTCCAAAGTCGAGGAGATCACGCTTATGAAGGTGGACTCCCTGCTGGAGTGGCTGCGCCCGGCGATCGACTACTTCACTCACTATCCGGTGAAAGAGACGGGCATTTTTGAAAGCGGGGATACGATAGCGGAAGAATTGAGAACGGTCGAACGGGAACTGGTTCTCCTTAAAGAAGAGCTTCCGTTCCGGGAAGGGCGGCAGTGGGTTCCGTTCATAGAGAGCCTGCTCCCCGGACTGTCCGCGGAGACTCAGGAAGTTCTGAACTCCCTGATGATCGAAATCTATCCGGAGAAGAACGAGGAACTGGAAAACTATACGGTCGTCAGCGAAGAGATGGAGCTGGATCCTGCGATGAAAATAGGTCAGCTGCTGGCTCTTATCAAATATCAGTACGAATGGTGCTTCCAGTATGATTTCGCAAAGCGGGACGAGAAACATTTCTTCTGGTACCGCTCCATAGAAAAAGAAGAACCGCGCATCGCGGTACGGGGCGAGGAGCCGGGGGATGAACACGAGATGAGGATGAACATCGCCGAGCTCGTCCAAAAGGTCACGGTGCTTTTGGAGGAGTGGAACCGGGAAGATAAAGTGGCGAAATTCATTTTCCGCTACCCGGAATTCAAAGGCGTCATCCGCCGCGTCCAGTCCCTGGAAAACCACGACTATGCGGAGATCCACGGTAACCTGCTTCAAAAGGACATGATTCCTATTTATCTGATGAGATGCAAACTGTCCTTTTTCGGCGGGGAACGGTTCGATCCGAAATCCAACCGGTGGGTGCGGATCACCCTCTTTCAGGGGGCGCCGTTAGTGGAAGATGTGGAAAACGACGAACCGGTGGAATGGATGTTTCCGAAACTACCAGCATTGGAGGAAGAAGCATGACGTTGATAAAAGAAGAAACGGCAACGGGAACGATGATGGTAATCGATGGTCTGGAGCTGAGTAACTGGGACAGGGATTTTCTTCTGGAACTTCAAAAAGGCGGCGTCACCTGCGTGCACGCCTGCTGCGGGCTATGGGAGAACGCCCGGGAAACGTTGAGCAAAGTATCCGAGTGGTACCGGTTTTTCCGCGAGCATGACGATCTCGTTCTTCCCGTGAAAAGGGGAGAGGATATACGGAAGGCACAGGATGAAGGAAAGATAGGCATCATTCTCGGTACGCAGAACACTTCCGCTCTGGAAGATGAACTCGGCCTCGTGGAAGTGTTCGAACAGCTCGGCATCAAGATCATGCAGCTGACGTACAACAACCAGAACCTGATTGGGAGCAGCTGCTACGAGGAAAACGATGCCGGTCTTTCGCGGTACGGTAAGCTCATCGTGGAGGAGATGAACCGGGTGGGTATGGTGATCGATCTTTCTCACGTCGGCGAACAGACCTCACTCGATGCCATCCGTCACAGCGAGCGGCCGGTCGCTATCACCCACGCCAACCCCGACTGGATTTATCCGAGCCGGAGGAACAAGTCGCGTGAGGTGCTGCAGGCGCTGAAAGATAATGGAGGCGTCCTCGGTCTCTGCGCCTACCCGCACCTGATCAACGGACCGGAAACGAGTATCGATGAGTTCGTCGATCTGATCGTAGAGACGATCGATTTCATGGGCGTCGAGCACGTCGCCATCGGAACGGATCTGACCCTGAACATGTCCGACGATTTTCTCCACTGGATGAGGATGGGACGCTGGACGCACGACATGGACTACGGCGCAGGATCGAAAAGTAACCCGTCCTGGCCGACGTGGCCGTCCTGGTTCAAGGGACCGGCCGACTTCCCGAATATATCCGACGCTTTACTGGACAGAGGGGTGAGCCGCGAAGATGTAGCATCCGTGATGGGCGGGAACTGGTATCGTTTCTTCGACGAAAGTTTCCGCCGCCAAAAGGAGATGTAAGTATGAGAGTAACATTTCAGGAACTGTTTGATTTATGCCGGAAGGTGCTCGATTCATGCGGACTGCCGGACGGGTGCCGGGAAGACTGTGCGGAGCTGATCACCTGGTCCGAATGTGTCGGGTACGGCGGGATGAAAGTACTGTGTGAGGACATCGACAGGCTGAAAGCGCGGGAGATCCACCAGATCGACTACAGGGATGTGACGGAAGAACTTATAGAAGTGGAGGGGGCGGGATTTCCGGATTACGTACTCGCCAAGATCTCCCTCGACCTTGTCGAGTCTCAGATAAGTTACCGTCCGCAGACGGTGCACGGGGTGATCCGCTCCTCGAGACCGACGGCCCTTCTCTGTTATGAAGCCGTCCGGATAGCCAAGCGGGGCAAAGGGGGGCTCGTTCACTGGAAAGAGGGAGGGGAATCCTGGTGGGCTTTCGCGTTCCCGGGAGACGCCCATCCGATCGTCATGAGCGGGGAGGCGGTCCACGACTCCCTGCCGGCCTGTCATCACATTACGGAGGAGTCCTATGACTATATTCTGCAGGCGACGACGGAAAGGAAAGATTTGAAAAAAGCGGTGAACAGCATTCTTGATAACGAAACGTTCGACCGGCTCATATCCTATGAAGAGCACGAGCACGTGTGGAACGAGTCCCGGAGAGAAGGGGCTCTCGTAGACGAAGGACAGTGGAAGATACTGAGTGAAGAAGCGAAAAACGTACTGGTGGAATCGTCGGAGCGTTCGAGACTATTCGGAACGGGCGATCAGGCCAGGTAATACCGAAGGAGGATATATAATATGGCACTTACAAAAACACAGGAACTGCAGAACTACATCGGAGGACAATGGGTCACACCGAGCAGCGACGACACGTTCGAAGATACCAATCCGGCGGACACAAGAGAAGTGCTCGCCATCGTCAGGCAGTCCAATGAGAGTGATGCGGATGCAGCTATCGAAGCGGCTGCCGGGGCAGAAGCTTCCTGGAAGAACACGCCGGCTCCGGCCAGGGGCGGATATTTGAACAAGCTTGCAGAACAGATGCGCGAGCGTCAGGAAGATCTCACCCGCGCCATCGTCCAGGAGATGGGCAAGACGTATAACGAAGCGAAAAAAGAAGTGCTGTTCGCAGCCGGCATCGCCGACTTTTATGCAGCGGAAGGACGGAGAATCACCGGTAAAGTCATCCCTGCCGATATGGAGAACATCCAGATCCAGACAGTACCGGAACCGCTCGGCGTCGCACTTATCGTAACACCGTGGAACTTCCCGCTTTCGATTCCGACGTGGAAGATCGCCCCGGCTGTCGCCGCAGGGAACACGGTCGTATTGAAAACGTCCTCGGAGACACCACTTCTCGGGAAGATGTTCATGGAAATGATAGAAGCGTCCGGGTTCCCTGCAGGGGTCGTCAACCAGGTGATCGGACCCGGCAGGCTCGTAAGCCATATGATTGACCATCCGTCCGTGGACGCGGTATCCTTCACAGGGTCCAACCCGGTAGGAAAGAAAATCTACGAACAGGCCAACAAGCACATGAAACGTGTCCACATGGAAATGGGCGGAAAGAACCCGCTCCTCGTACTGAGCGACGCGGACCTTGACGAGGCAGTGGATGTAGCTGTGAAAGGAAGTCTCGGCCAGACGGGTCAGGCGTGTACGGCTACAGGCAGAGTGATCGTCGAAGAGGCGGTCTACGATGAATTTGTACAGAAGGTTAAAGCGGAAGTGGAGAAATTCAAACTCGGAAGCGGCCTGGATGAACAGGTGCACATGGGACCTCAGGTAAGCGACTCGGAGAAGCAGTCCACGCTTGAGCTGATCAACAGCGCCGTCGAGGAAGGTGCCGAGCTGCTCGTCGGAGGAAGTGCTCCGTCCGGTGAGGAATACGAGCACGGACATTTCGTACAGCCGACTCTCCTCGCCGGAGTAACGAGAGAGATGAGGATTGCGCACGAGGAAGAGTTCGGTCCGGTCATCTCGGTTATGAAAGCGTCGGACCTGGATGAAGCCATCGAGATTGCCAATGACACGGACTTCGGTCTGACGGCTTCCGTCTGCACGAACGACTCCAACAGCATGACGAGAGCCCTCAATGAAATCGAAGCCGGGCTCGTCAAAGCGAACATGCCGACGACGGGCACGTTCTTCCAGGCACCGTTCGGCGGGTACAAGCAATCCGGTTCCGGATCATTCAAGGAGCTGGGCCGTGAGGGTATGGACTTCTTCACGAAAACGAAAACGAAATATATCAAGACGAAGTAAGAGTGACTCACGATAAGGGTGTTCCCTTGTCGTGAGTACTATTCATTTAACGGAAGAAGGTGAGTATATGACGACAAAACCGGCACATTCTACGACAGTGCTCAGAGCGATCCATATCATCAACGTGTTATCGGAATCAAGAGGACCTCAGAGTATCAGTGACATCAGTGAGCAGCTGGGCTATTCCCAGACCGTCGTCCACCGCCTGCTGCAGACGTTGAAATCGGAAGGGCTCGTCATCCAGGATTCCAAATCGAAATTGTATTCCCTCGGGTCCGCATTTTTGAGCTATGCGAATAAACTGCTGGCGGATATGCCGCTCGCTCCCGTCATCGACCCGTGGCTGACGGAATTAAGGGATGCGACGAAAGAGACGGTCGGCTTCTATGTCCCGGCCGGGCAGTACCGGGTCTGTACCATTGAACACGAAAGTCAGGAAGAAATCCGCAGATCCGTCGGCGTCGGCAAACGGCTCCCGGTGTATAAGGGAGCAAGCGGCCGGGCCATCCTTGCATTCGAGCCGAAAGACATTCAGGAAAAAATAATACAAACGCTTCCCGAAGAAGAGCGGGAGGATCTTGTATATAAGCTCGAACAGACCGCAAGAGACGGATTCGCCACGAATGAAGGGGAAATCAGTGCGAACGTATCCGCCTTATCGGCTCCGGTCCTGGACCACAAGGAGCGGGTCATCGGAGCTATGTCGATTTCGGGTCCTTCTTTCCGGTGGAACAGGGAAACGATGCAGGAGTATATACCGCAGCTGCTGAAAGCGACCGCGGAAATTACGGATTCGCTGCGATAATAGAATATATTGAATCGGGCGCGGGGGCATCTTTCTATTATAAGGTGTCCCCGTGCCGTAATTTTACCCTGTACAGTTGTCTGAACAATCAGAATAATAACTTGACAGACGTAATCGCTCACTTTACGCTAATGGTAGCCGGTCTCCGGAACGAGACTCAATTTTTTTGAAAGTTTATGAATGCGATTTCAAAAAGTTTTACGTTTTCTTAACAGCAGCTTCAACCGCCTATTACATTGTACCTGTATCATTCCGGATGACTCGTTAATAAGGATGGGGAGGAATGGAAGTGCTCTACAAATCGATTGTGAAGAAACTGGCTCCGCTTGTGCTGGTATCGGGGTTAGCCCTGGGCGGTTTCGCTCTTGCGACTTCTACAGAGGATCCGGCTCAGGCAGATCCGGGGGGTAAATCGAATGCTAAAATCAAAAACGTCATCTTTCTGATCGGGGACGGGATGGGGTCGCAGTATACGTCCGCCTACCGTTATTTCCAGGACAGACCGGATTCTCCCTACACAGAAGATACGGCTTTTGATGACTATCTGATCGGTATGCAGGAAACATACTCCTGGGATGAGGAAGAAAGCGTGACGGATTCGGCGGCAGCGGCGACTACGATGGCTGCTGGAGTAAAGACATATAACGGTGCCATAGGAGTGGACGTTGAAAAAGAAAGAGTGAAGACAGCTCTCGAAATCGCGAAGGAGGAAGGGAAATCGACCGGCCTGGTCTCCACGTCCCACGTGAACCACGCCACCCCTGCATCGTTCGGAACCCATAACGAATCCCGGAAAAACTACGATGAAATCGCCGACGACTATTATGATGAGATGATTGACGGGGAGCACAAAGTGGACGTCCTTTTAGGTGGAGGAACGGACTACTTTGAGCGGGAAGATCGTGATCTGGCACAGAAATTCCAGGACGACGGCTACAGCTATGTAACCTCCCGTGACGAGATGATGTCCGATAATAACGAGCAGGTTCTCGGTCTGTTCGCTCCCGAAGGAATGGATAAAATGATTGACCGGGACGAGGACACCCCTTCTCTCGAGGAGATGACGTCGAGTGCCCTCGACAGACTCAGTAAAGAGAAAGACGGTTTCTTCCTGATGGTGGAAGGCAGTCAGATTGACTGGGCCGGACACGACAACGACGTGGTGGCTGCGATGAGCGAGATGGAAGACTTCGAAAAAGCGTTCGAAGAAGCGATTGCGTATGCCAAAAAGGATAAGCACACGCTCGTCGTAACGACAGCCGACCATTCGACCGGAGGCATGACGATGGGCCGGGACGGCGAATATAAATGGGATCCGGAACCGCTGAAAGCGGCGAAACGGACGCCGGACTTCATGGCCTCGGCCATTGCGGATGGTGCCGATGCAGAAGAGACGCTGAACAAGTACGTGGACCTTTCCTTTACGGAGGAGGAAATTGAATCCGTAGAAGAAGCGGCTGATGGGGAAACGGAGGAGATCGATGACGCAATCGAAAAGATTTTTGACCTCCGCTCCGGTACCGGATGGACGACGGACGGTCACACCGGGGAAGACGTGAACGTGTACGGATACGGGCCGCAGTCCGATGCCTTCAGTGGTCTTCACGATAACCACGAAGTCGGCAAGATGATCATGAATACTCTTGAGAGTGGTCGCACACAGATGAAATAACATAGAAAGACCTTCCGCTAAACATGATGCGGAAGGTCTTTTTAATCGTGAAAGATATCTTCCGCAATTAGAGGGGGTCGCGAAAAGAAAAGCTGAAATGATTTTCAAACCCAAACAAATTCATGTAACCGGGACAGAAAAATTTCTATTCATCATAGAAGGAACTTTTATTACACCTCAAATTCTGATAGATATACTATCTTAAAGCTCTCTCTCCTTGATATCTCCTTCAATAAAATTTCATCGAATTCGTCGCTGAGATGCCGGTTCAAAATAAGTATATCCAAAAAGCTTAAATCCAATTGAATCAAATTTTCAAATTCTTCTCTCGAATCACTGTCGTCAATATAGATTCCTTGTATAGAAAAATTTTTTTCCAGAGAGGGGAGACTATCTTCAATATATTTAATTACCTGCTCGTTGCTTTGATCTTTTGGGGAGCGATAATATATTAATGCTTTTTTCACGATGTCCCTTCCTTTCTGTTCAAAAATTTGACTTTGTAATTCGTCTTTCACATTTATACAGATGTTATTTGTTATAATATATTATATTAGCAGTAGCCGAAGGGTGAGTGAACCTTAATGTTATACAGGTATATAGATCTCTTTGCGGGCATCGGAGGAATAAGGCTGGCTTTCGAACCGTATGGAGAGTGTGTGTTCAGTTGTGAATGGGATAATAAGGCTAAAGAAACTTACGAGGCTAACTTCTGGGAAAAACCCGCAGGAGATATTCGTGAGGTAGAGGCCGGGGCAGTCCCGGATCATGAAATTCTGCTTGCCGGATTTCCATGTCAGCCTTTTTCTCTGGCAGGAGTGAGCAAGAAGACAAGCCTGGGTAAAAAACACGGTTTCCTTGATGAAACCCAGGGAACTTTATTTTTTGATATTGCCAGGATCATAAAAGAAAAACAGCCGCAGGCTTTTCTATTGGAAAATGTTAAAAATCTCAGAAGCCATGATAAAGGCAGAACATATAAAGTAATAAAAAAAGTTTTGGAGGAAGAGCTGGGTTATACAGTTTACGATAAGATTATAAATGCTAAAGGTCTGGTGCCGCAAAATAGAGAAAGAATTTATATAGTCGGTTTTAAAGATCCTGTAAAGTTTGAATACCCTTCCATACCCGAGAGCGGTCCTGCCCTAGGAGACATTTTGGAAGAAACGGTAGATGATAAATATACTTTATCCGATAAGTTGTGGAGTTATTTGAAAAGTTATAAGGAGAAACATTCAAAGAAAGGTAACGGTTTTGGTTATGGCCTCGCTGATTTTAGCTCCCATACAAGGACCCTGTCCGCCCGGTATCATAAAGATGGCAGCGAGATACTGATTCCCCAGGGAGAAAATAAAAATCCCAGGAGACTCACTCCGAGGGAATGCGCCCGTTTACAGGGCTTTCCGGAAGACTTCAAAATACCGGTCAGTGACACTGCAGCATATAAACAGTTTGGAAACAGCGTAGCCGTACCTGTTGTAGAAAGGATCGCCCGGAATATGATTTACGCTATTGAACGCAATGCTCCAATAGAAAAACCGATGGAAGAGGAGCGTGGAGAACGTGTGGCAAAGTAAACCGGAAACTCTTCAAAAAGCTATAAAAGCGTCCCAGAATCAGGGGCGTTTTTTCTGTAAATTTTTATCAGCAAATGATGTCGGTGCTAACGGGTCACATCAAAGCGGCATATACTTGAACATTCACTCATGGGGGATGTTCTTTGATGCAGAGATTCCCGCAACCGGTAAAGCGGAGCGCGAAGTAAAGATCCATATGGAAAACCACTATTCCTTTGTAAGCAGAGTGGTCTATTATACATCAAAAAAAGAATTCCGAATTACCAGATTCTGGAGTAACACTGACATAGAAGAACAGGAACTGGTAGGAGCACTGATCGTGTTCATACCTGAAGGAGAAGGAGAGTATCGGACTTATATTTTTAACACTGAGGAAGAAATTGAAGATTTTAGAAACACATTCTCTATATCTCTTCTACATAATTCTGTGTACTACAAAAGTGAAAACATTGGAGGAGGTCCGCTTTCTTTTGAAGAAATAATTCATGAAAAAATTTCAGATTATGAAGCTTTTCCCGAGACGTCTGTACTGGCTGAACTTTCAAGAAACACCTGGTTTGATTATTACGAGCCGGGCAAAATTAATCCCGATCAGAATATTATTAACTGGATCGATACGGAATATAAAGTTTTTAGGGAGATAGAGAAAAAGGTGTATAGAGAGAAATTAACAAAACCGTTTGAGGATATGCAGCCACTTATCGATTTTGCCAATAGTGCACTTAATCGGCGTAAAAGCAGAGCCGGGAGAAGTTTTGAACACCATGTAAACTACATTTTTAATCGCTTCAATCTTCCCTTTGATAATCCCGGGATAACGGAAGGAAATAAAAAGCCTGATTTTCTGTTCCCTTCTTCCAAGGCCTATAAAGACCCCATGTATGAAGATGAGAAACTTATAATACTGGGTGCCAAGACCACCTGTAAAGACCGGTGGCGTCAGGTACTTTCCGAAGGGGACAGGGTTAAGGGAAAACATCTCATTACTCTTCAGCAGGGGATATCCAAAAATCAACTTGACGAAATGAACAGGGCTAATTTGGAACTGGTAGTGCCCAAACCTTATCACAAACGTTACCCCAGGGAATATCAATCACAACTTTGGTCTCTCGATCAGTTCATAAGATTCACGCAGGAAATGTACGGGACGGAATAGGCAGCAGTGTTAGAGGTTCACTTACGCCTATCTATAAAGGCGGCTATTTTATCAATTGTATTATCCAGATTTTCTTTAACTTCATGCTCCCATATTCTCAGGATGTTCCAGTTGTTCTGCTCATAGTAATTATTAACCTCCCGGTCCCTTTCCACATTTCTATTGAGTTTCTTTTTCCAGAAATCTGCATTAGTCTTCGGTAAGTTACCGTGTAGAGGACACTGATGAAAAAAACAGGAGTCAATGAAAATAACTATCCGGTATTTCTTTATTGAAATATCCGGTGTGCCAAAAAGATCTTTAGTATTTCTCCGAAAGCGATACCCTTTTCTCCAAAGCTCGCTCGTTACTATGCTTTCCAGCCTGGAAACTGAACGAATTGCTTTCATGTTGTTTTTTCTTTGTTCTTTGGACATTACATCTGCCATAATGATTCTCCTTTTTTGTACCATTTCCTGTCCGGAGAAGTTTATAAACCATGCAGATATCAAAAAAGTAATTATTATGGCTGCAACTTTTTGTCAGCGCTTTCATTTATTGACGTAACGGGATGATCTTTAGTTGTAATCTCCTGCAATAATTAATAAAATTACAGTAATAGTAAAAAAGGGGTGTCGGTATGCCTAACATTCATGCAAGCAATTTTGACGTCGTTCGCGCCTATGTTTCAAATGCCCGTAAAAATAATAAAAGCTGGGAAGAAATCCTCTTCCAAAATTCAGAAAAGTATACTCTAGAGCAAATTATAGATATGAAGGTTGACTTAGGAGAATTCCCTGAGGATACCACTCTGGAGAGTTTTCAGCAGATTGTCGAAGAACGAAGAGAAGCAGAGAAGGAAGAGGAAAAGCTCAGAATCTCAGAGGAAGAAACAATCATTATTTCCGATGAGGGAGAGGAGAACGAGATCACTGTTCCTGCCCACGAAAACTCTTCCTGGCAATTATATAAGCGCAAACTTATTGAGGACGGGTTCACGGATGATTCTATAATCAAACTTGAAGACTCCACCCTTCAAATACTGAGAAAACTGAATAGCGGGGCGACTTCTTCGAAGGTTGTTAAAGGCCTGATGGTGGGACACGTCCAGTCGGGTAAAACAGCGAGTATGGCTGCGTTAATGGCTATGGCTGCGGACTGGGGATGGAATTACTTTGTCATCCTCTCAGGAATGATTGAAAACCTCCGTTCTCAAACGGAGAAAAGGCTCTGGGAGGATCTGAATCATTCCGGTAATCTTAAATGGAATATTATAAACAAACCTTCAAGGAATTCACCGGAAAATGAAAGGCTGCAATCTTTGCATCTGAATAAAAGGGACACCCAGAGATATTTCACAGTCAGTCTGAAGAATCAGGGCAGACTTAAAAACCTGAACCAGTGGCTGAAGGAAGACGAAAATAAGTTGAAGAAAATGAACATGATTGTAATTGATGATGAAGCGGACCAGGCAAGCATTAATACAAAAAACATTGATTCCGATGAACGGGCAAAAATTAATCAGCTGGTAGTGAATCTGGTGGAAGGCAATGAGAGGAAGGTCCAGCCAAGTTCCACCAACTATATAAGTTATACGGCTACCCCCTACTCAAACTTTTTGAATGAATCAGCCCCCGAATCGCTGTACCCGAAAGATTTTATAGGTGCTCTTCCTACAGCAAAAGAATATTTTGGCCCTAAAGAAATCTTCGGTATGGAAGAAGAAGGGTTTGAAGGAATGAACGTTGTACGGGGAATCAGTGAGGAAGAAGTGACAAGAGTGAAAAATCTGGAAACCGGGGAGTCCGGTCGACTTCCCCTTTCTATGAAGCACTCCCTGGCCTGGTTCATAATTTCAGTGGCCAGTTTAAGGCACCCTTCCATTGATTATATTAAGCCGGTCAGTATGCTGGTTCACACCAGCCAGAGACAGGAGCACCATGATCGTGTTGCCGCAGCAATACACAATTATCTGAAAGAAACCCCGCTGGAGGAGCAGATACAGTTCTGCAGGGAAGTTTATAAAAAAGAGACTGCAGCTTTCACCCCGGCTTCCCTGAAAGAAAGTGTGCCTGGTTACCCTGTCGAAAAAGAAGATTTAAATAATTATCCTCCGTTTGAAGAAATAGAGGAAGAGATTAAAAACATTATTGAAACAAATGTTTCACACATTATGCTTGGGGATGATGGTGATCTCCATTATCACGAGGGCATGCATCTCTGCATAGATAACTGTTCAAAAAACGGTATCAACGATGACTTTCATATTAGACTGGCTTATCCTGATAAACGAAGCAGGAATTACCCGGATAAAGCCCCTGCTTTCATTATAATCGGCGGAAGCACTCTTTCCAGAGGGCTTACTATTGAAGGGCTTGTCAGCACGTATTTTCTGAGAGGACCTAATGCTTCCGACACTCTTATGCAGATGGGAAGATGGTTCGGTTTCAGAAAAGGATATGAAGTTTTCCCCCGTATATGGATGACAGCTGACACCAGGGAAAAATTCCGATTTTTATCTAACCTGGAGGCGGAACTGCGTGAAGAGCTGGATGATTTCGCAAAAACAGGAAGACGTCCTGCAGAATATGGACCAAGGGTTAAAAACACCCCCAAGGTCAGCTGGATGAGGTTAACCGCGGCTAACAGAATGCAGAGTGCTCAGGCTGTGGACCTTGATTTCTCCGGTACTTCCAACCAGATGATTCACTATCATGAGGACAGTTCGATTCTTTCAAGGAACGTGGCAGCAACTGAATCTCTAATAAAAGAATGTCCGGCCCCCTATCAGTCTATTCTAAAAAATTCCATTGTGCATGAAGGGGTGGACTTTTCAATAATAAAGGAATATCTGACAAAAGGGATGACCTTTCACCAGCGTTCCACTGTTTTTAATCGGATAAATGAATTTTGTGAATGGTTTGAGAAAGCTGACCGGGAAGACAACAGCTTCACCGGATGGAACGTAGTGGTCTCAGGTACCGGGAATCCCCTGGAAGCCGGAAGCGATAAAAGAAAGGTGTGGAATTTGTCAGGGTTCAACATAGGAATGGTAAACCGCTCTGCTCTTGGCAAGGAAGAGCAGTACGAAAACCTTAATTTCAAAAATATTGGTGTTTTACGGGCTCCTAGTGATTTAGTTGCGGATATTCCAGAAAAGCATTTCGAAGAATTTAAACATGAATCTAAAGCCACTTCCAGACTGAAAAATAGCGAAGTAAGCAGGCTCCGGGAAAAGTATTCACTGGGAAATACTCCTCAATTGTTAATTTACCGTATCGATAAAGATTCGAAACCACGGGCCGGGCAGGAAACATCAAACAGAAGTAATCTGAATCTGCCCGTGGACCCGGTCGGGATTTGTATATATATCCCGGGAGATCAGAGAAAAGGATCTAAAGCAAAAGCCCTGCAGATTAAAATCGATCCTGCGCAGGAAAATTTTGAAACCGAGGAGTGATTAATTTGACAGAACTCAGTATTGATATTGCTGAAGTGGAGAGAATGGGTCAGAGGGGAAGTTCACTGTTACGATCAATTCAGAACGAAGAGCTTCCTGCTCTTGACCTGCTGGTGAGAGAAGCTCTCCAAAACAGTCTTGATGCCAAAAGGGAAGGGTTCTCGAACGTCCAGGTGGACCTCAACCTCAAAACTTTTAATAAGAACGAAGTTCTTCAGTATTTTGAAGGGCTGCAGGACACCATTGGGAATTTTTTTACGGAGACCAAACAGAAAGCTCTGACTATAAGCGATTCCAATACTGAAGGTTTAACGGGGCCGTTAAGTTATGAAGAAATGGAGAGCAGGGATGATCAGGGTAACCTGCTTAATTTAATATATGAAATAGGACGCCCCCAGGAAAAAGAAGGTGCCGGAGGTTCCTGGGGTTTGGGTAAAACAGTTTATTTCAGAGCAGGGATCGGACTGGTTATATACTATTCCAGAATCCTGAAAGAAGATAACACTTATGAATCCCGTCTTGCTGCATGTCTTATCGAAAATGAGGAAAAAATAGAAGAAGAAACGTTTATTCCGTATTCTTCCGACCATAAATTAAAACGGGGCATAGCCTGGTGGGGGAGAAGTGAAGGAGACAAAACAGTACCGATTACTGAGGAAAATGAGATCGATCTTATTTTGCAGTCATTCAATATTGAACCATATAAAAATGAAGAGACAGGGACTACTGTAATTCTCCCATTTATTCAGGAAAAGAATTTACTTGGCGAAAACGGAGACAGACAACAGCTCCCTTGGGAAAGTTCCATTGAAAAGTACTTAAAAATAGCTGTGCAAAGATGGTATGCCCCGCGACTGAATAACACTTATTATCCCTATGGAGGGAGGCTGGAGTGCGCAGTTAATAATGATTTCGTAACAAGAGAGAAAATGGAACCGGTTTTTCTTTTGATGCAAAATTTATACAATCTAACCGTAGATGAAGACGGCCATAAAGAAAAGCTTCAGGAAATTGAATATTACGTGGAAGATATAAACACCCGGGGTATATTAAAAGAATCGGAAGCCGGGAAACTTTCATTCGCGATCGTACACGAGGACAAACTGAGAATGGCACCTCCCGATAACCTTCCTTCTCCTTATCGATATTTTGATATAGTGAACTACGGAGAAAATGAAAATTATCCCATTATCAGTCATACACGGATGCCGGGCATGATAGTAAGTTATAATACTTCCGGCGGGTGGGTAAATAAAGTCAACACTCAGGATGAACACCATTACCTGATAGGTATTTTCGTTCCGAATTCTACCAATGAAATAACTGACGTTCACTTCAGAGAATGGACTCCTAACGTTGAAGCTTACTTAAGGAGCACCGAAAAAGCCGACCACCGGTCTTGGGCAGACGCCCCCTATAGGGGACACCGGTTAAACCTGGTGGACAGAATACAGAAAACACTTACTAAACGAATAAACAATAAAATAGGACGTAAAGATAAGCCAACTGACACTCAACGGGATGCCCAGCTTAGTAATATAGTCGGTCAGGCCATTCTGCCCCCGCGGGGATATGGCAAGAGCAGCGGTAAGGCCGGAGGTAAAACCGGGGGAGGGACCTCTTTTGGCGGCAGAAAAGATTTCTCTTACAAAATTCAGGATATAAATATTCATTCAATAAACGAAACGGAAATATCTTTTTCCATTAAATCTTCCGGAAATAATGCGGCTATGCTTGAGATATCGGCACTTTCGGAGCAGGGAACTGTACGTGCCGATAAGTGGGAAAAAGATATAGAAACCCGCTTCCCTTTCTCTGTAAAACAAATTACTCTGGAAGAGGATGTGGGAGTTGAACCAATTGTTACGGAAGAATTCGGGAGATCCTACGGGGAAGTTCTCGATTTACCAGAAAGTAAGGATGAAGTCCATGGGAAAATCCTCGTGGAAAATGATGATCCACTAATACAGATGAAGATTTCAATTAATAAAGCCACAACTTTGGAGAGAACGGAAAATGAATAATATATCATTTTTTAAAACACTTAACGACGATATGCTTGCAGACACAGGTTATCAGGAAACGCCCGCAAAAATATACTTCTTTAAAGAAGGAAGAGAGATCGTGTTTACTCCTGAAATTCTTACGGAGGGAGCCACGAAAGAAGCCTTGCTTAAAGAAGAGACGTATAGTTTTGATTTTTCACAGGATGATTTACATTACAGCAAAAGAATCACCTTTCAAAATCACCAATATCTTTTTGGGAAAGAAGGTCTCGTAAGCGAGGAGGGGGAAATAGGCCTCGGAGTTAAATATTTCTCCAAGGAATCACAGCAGCAGTACACTAAAGTTCTTGCAAGTTTTAAAAAAGACACTCCGCCCCTTACTGACAAGCTGATCGATTTTGTTATACCGGGTGGTTATTTCCGGGGAAATATAGTAATTGAAATTATTCTTTTTGCTGTCACGCCTATAGCGGAGCACTTCCCTCTTACCAAAGGTACAGTACTTGGAAAACTGGAAAGTACAAAGTTTCTGCTGGAAGGGGAAGGAGGGTCATTCCCGATATTGCATCATGAGGATCCGAACGAACCGCTCTGGTGGGTGGACTGCAACTGGGAGGATGCGGCCATAGATACATTTCACGAAGACTACGTGTCCTTGAACATAAACCGGCAACACCCGGATGCCAAAGATTTAAAGTTAGATGCTATGCCGCAAGTTTCACCAATGTTGAAAAATGTCATAACTTCGGCCCTGTATATTATTGCTCAGAAGGTAATACAGGAAGAATATAATCTGACGAGTGAAGATGACACCTCAGATTTTGAAGAGGGTTCTATTGCTTCTGCTGTTTCCTACTTTCTTAAAGATATCGAAGAAGATAAGTCATCTCCGGAAATTTTAGCCAAGGAAATTCAAAAGTCAGTACACGAGAGATTTGAGGGAATGTAATGTGGAAAGAAATGTCGAAAAAAGAAGCTGACAAAGAATATAAAAAACTGATTGCCAGTAATTTTACCCCTTCCCTGAGAGATAATGAATTCGATGAAAAGCTGAGAACAGGAATTTGGGAACTTCATGAAGAAACACTCAGGGAAATGGATATTTCCGAGGGATCTAAATGGGGATATAAATATGACTACGCTTTTGGCTTGAAACTTTTTGATTTTCTCCAGAGAGGAGAATTCTTTCTTCCGATTCACCTGGCTGCTTCTACAGGAGTATGGCGTTTTCTCTCTGTTAATATTATGCCGGATATCGTTCACAGAAGGTGGGGAGATTCGCCTGTACGCTTCTATTTGCAACCGAACAGAATTTGGCTGAAAACTTTATGGTGGTACAGCTTTCTTTCTTGGCAGGGTGATGTTGAAAGCACCAAAGCGACCCTTGAACTTAACAGTACGGATACCATTGTGCAATTAGTGGAAAGGGCCGGGGCCAACGGCTACAGAGTAGATATGTCCAGAGAATTAATGAAGCAGTTCGGCAGGTTATTAAAAGAAGAGAATATCGACAGAGAAGAGACTTTTAGGAAAGTCATGAAGCTTAACACAGCCAGAACCAGATCTGTGGAACCGGGTCTGATTGAAGGCGGAACTGAGAGCTATGTGAGGGATCTTATTGAGTACGTTAAAAAGTAGCAGAGTAGAAGAGGAGAAACATTTGTCGCATAAATCAGATATAAGTGTAATAGATCTTTTTTCGGGATGTGGAGGTATGGCACTCGGGTTTGGACTCCAGAACTTTCATATAGCGGAGAGTGTGGAATTAGATCCTGCTGCCTGTCGGACAGCAAATTATAACCTTCACATTAAATCGAGTGGTAATTCGGCAGCCTGCAATTTAGATGTTAAAAATTACAGTTTTTCCGTACCGGAAAAGCCGGGTTCCAGGGTGATTACTATAGGAGGCCCTCCGTGTCAGGCATATTCAAATATTGGTAAAGCAAAAATAAGATCATTGGGAGAAGACCGTTTTGGATTGAATGATTCCAGAGCTTTTCTCTATGAAGAATTCTTAAGGGTAGCACTGGATGCTTCTTCTGATTTTATTGTCATGGAGAACGTTCCTGAGGCAGTAAACTTTTTCGGAAAAAATTTAGGGGAAGAAGTCTGCGCAGAATTGAAAAAAAGGGGATACAGGGCTTTCTGGACGATTCTTAATGCAGCAGACTACGGTGTGCCTCAGATTAGAGAAAGATTATTTGTATTTGCAGCCAAAGAGGAATACGGTGAGCCCTGGTTACCGGAACCTGTATGTCAAAGACCTGACAGGGGTTTCAGAACTCCAAACGAAAAAAGATTTAAGACATTTCTTAACTATTCTTTTTTTAAGGAACCAAAGCAACCTTCTGAAGCAGCTCCTTTATGGGTAACAGCAGGGGAAGCTGTGTCGGATCTTCCGTCTTTATTTAAAAGTGCTGATTCCAACTATCATTATTATAAATCAAATGTGCGGTTGCCCTACGAGTCTTCTCCTTTAAATTATTTCCAGAATAAGATGAGGGAGAACACAAGAGGGGCTGCATATGTTTCGGGGAATTCTTTCAGGTACACAGCACGGGATTTTCGTATATTTGAAGAAATGGGTTGGGGAGACGATTTTCGGCAGGCTTTCGACATAGCTGATAACCTTTTTCGAAAAGAAGCCGCAAGAAAGAATCTTACTAAGAAAAACAATCCTGAAGAATATAATTTGCTTCGGAAAAAGTTTGTTCCCCCTTATGATCGGGAGAAATTTCACAGTAAGTGGAAAAAACTGCACCCGGATAAACCTTCACACACACTTGTAGCTCATTTGGGTACAGACACTTACAGTCACATACATCCTTATGAACCCAGGGGGATAAGTATCAGGGAAGCTGCAAGACTTCAATCTTTCCCGGATGACTTTATGTTTCATGGAAGTATGGGGGATGCATATCGGCAAATTGGAAACGCGGTTCCCCCTCTTTTAAGTGAAGCGATTGCAAAGGCAGTTAAACGAAGTATGAAAATGGAGGAAGGATAATGGAACTGGTATATGTGTTAAGGGAATATTTTGCCTCTCTTGAATTAAACAGAATTCGTGAACTGCCGGTGGAACTGCTTGGCGAAGACTCCAAAGGTTGGGTAATTAAAGAAAAAAACGAGGTTGGAGTCGGCGTAATTATCAATAAGGATATTAATGTTAATGAAAGGTTCACCAATGTAAATTTTTATAATCGTCATATTGTAATTAACAATAGTACGGAAAATGTGCTGTTGCTGACTTGCGAAAACAACGATCAGCGATATGAATTTGCAAGTATTGCAGCTGTATTTCTTGATCCCGGTAAGGAAGGTATGGACCGAAAATTGCTGGAAACGGAGCCGCTTACCTGGTGGAAAAAATGGAAGGATTTAATCGGAAACGCCTCCGTAGAAAAAAGTGTTCACAGTATTTTGGGAGAAATGTTGGCAGTAAAGTATCTTGCTGAACAAAATTCCAAAGCATCTTTACCTAACTGGACAGGAGCTAAAGGACAGTCTGTAGATGTAGAACACGGGGATAGAAATTATGAAGTGAAAACCACGACAAATAAGTATGAAAATATAGTAAATATAAACAGCCAATTTCAATTGAGCAGTATATTTAATGCTGATCTGATTTTTGTCAGGGTAGAAGAAGTGTCCTCGGGCGTAACGTTAAACGAAATGGTGGAGGAACTGGAATACCTTGGTTTTGACAGAAAAGAAATAGAAGAGAATATGGAAAGGCTGGGGGTACCGGAGAATTCTTCTGCGAGGGAAAGAAACTTTGCTGTACTTGAAGGAAGAATTTACAAAGTTGCCGATAAATTTTCTGCTCATAAACTTAAAGATTCCCTGGGAGAAGCCTCCCCGCATATTTTAAAAATACAATATACTATAGATTTGACAGGCATACCGCATGAAGAAATTAAATTATAAAGGGCTGGTTTAAAAGAAAACCGTCAGAAACTTTATGAACTATACCCCGAACAATGCACTTAAATAAAAAGTGTCCATGTTCGGGGTTTTTGGTATGTTGAGACTCCAAATATATCTCATGAAAAAATTAACCAAACGATGCAGGAATATCGAATGCGCTAAAATAAATTGAAGTGTAATCGCGATTACGGAGAACCAGAAGTATTTTCTTAATGGCTACCGTATACGTTTATTACGTAAAGAGACAGGGATTGTATTTTTCTATCATCAGAAAGAACAGTCTTCTTCCAATTGCGTGCACCATCTGCCCTCCAGGAATCCAAAAGAAAGTAAGCGAGCCTGAATTGAAACAGTAGATGTCTCGACCGGGAAACCGTCGGGATCGAACAAGCAATTCAGGGCCCCTGGAGTATTAAAAGAACCATCTATACCGGGAGAGGCTTACAAAATGAACGATTGTCTTATAATAGTTTGATACTCTTATTAAATTGTTTATTATAAAGTCACAGCTCAGTTATCCGTTTTTGTTCACTTCAGTTGCTTAATTATAGCCTGAGCAGCAACCCGGGCGATCAACCCGATAAGAAGCATCACTCCCAAAACTACGAAAATATTATCTGATAGAACCATCCCTAATTGAACCCCTAAAAATAAAGCTACCCCAATCACAAGGCCTATAATGACTTTGTCTTTTCCTGTCATAGATTATCCTCCTCAAAAGTCAAAGCTCATTTCGTGAATCATTTTTTCTGACACGACTGATAGTTAATTGAATAAAGCTGCTCCCAAAATAGTTATGATCACGAGTGGCAAAAATACAAATACTGCTATAAGCACCTTTATATTATCTTTGTCAGTGAATAGAGACTTACGGTATATGTATATGAAAACTCCTATAAGAAGTAATGCAATGATTGTGATTGCCAAATCCACTGTTAACCCTCCAATAGCTCTTCGTAAGTCAATCTCCGATTTCAGTGTAGACAAAGCTTTATCCGGGAGACCGGACCTGGAACTCGGCAATACAGAAGGAAAGTATCCTCTGGGCCGCTCCGGTGCCTTCTACTGTGCCGATAAACGTTTGACTAACAAAATAACAGCCTTGCTGTAGAAAGTCGCTCTCATGTTTTAATTTCCATACTCATCATTTCTTTCCGCAACTTTCGAATATTCCGGGGAGAGATTTTCATAAACCGTCGCTTTTCTTAGCCGTTCCTGAAAGTATGCGTTCAATTCGGGATCCGTGCAGAAAATGAAACAGCCTTTCTGGCCCCGTGTCATAAGGGTACGGTACGTGTTCCGGATAATGTCATCAGCTACCTGCTGTGCTTTAATCGGATTTTCTTTGGCCATTTTTTTAATGCCGCGCAGGGACTGATCCGACTTGGCCCGTTTCGTGTAATCCGTCTTCACTTCTCCGTCTTTGAAATAAAGGTCGGGACCGATGATCACCCCCACATAATCAAACTCCAGTCCCTGGGAGGTATGGATACATCCGGCTTCCGCGACTGATTCCTGATCGATCGCCCAAATACTGTCCGACAGATTCCAGCTCATCTCAAACCCATATTCGGGCAGCGTGATATCCTTATAGGCCGTGTCTTTCCGCTGTTTCACCGGCCATTCCCAGCAGTAGCCGGCCAGCATGCGTGATTTATTATTCTTTTTGTTCAGTTCCTCGATATGACGAAGCATCCGGTGCGGGTCTTCATACACCCGGAAGTCATAGTCCACTCCGTAGTCGTTTTTATTGGCCGTATCACGGATTCCGAGAGTGTCCTCGAGCCAGGCGATGTAGGCTTCCGAGCCGTCACAACGGAACTGGGAAGCCAGTTTCCCCGTAATCAGTTCGGCTCCCGCTTCTTTTGTATACTGCTCGATCAGTTCCATGCTTCCGATGTCCTTAAGTGTGACCCGCTGCTTTTCGTCAATGAAGAACATAGTGAATTTGGCGGCATTAATCAGTTCTTTCACCTGATTTTCTCCCTGGTTGCCGTAGAAACCGGACTTTTCATTAAGCCGGTGCGCTTCATCGACCACGATGACGTCGAATTCATCCGGTTCGGATGTGGTGAAACTGCCGGAACCTTTGAACAGATTATTGATATGCGTCTTCTTCATCGTTCCCTGCAGCCGGGAGGCATAGACGGTACGGGGAGCTGAATTTTTGGAAACATACAGCACATTCAGCCCCTGGTTGATCAGGTTCACTAACAGATGAACGGCCATAACTGATTTGCCGGTGCCGGGGCCGCCTTCGATCGCCATAACGTGTTTCCGTTCCGAGTGTACGCCTTCGAGAGCCAGCTGGTAAGCCTGTTCGTAAAAAACCTTCTGTTCATCGATCATCCGGAATTCTTCGTTGCCTTCGAGCATGCTGCTTAAGGAATCCTGAAGAGACCTGGAAGGACGGATTCTGCCATGTTCTATTTCATAGATCAGATGGCGGTCGTCTCCGTGTACGATATATTTCTTGATGAAGGAGCGCAGCTTACTGATTTCTCCTTTCGTAAATACGGGGGCTCTGTCCAGATGTTCCTGGTAGTGCGCATCCGTCAGGGGATCGTCCGCTTCTTTCCGGTAGTTGTGCAGGTAGGCACAGGGATTGAGGGAAATATGTTTCCCCTGAACGTTTTCATTAAAATCTTCAATGAGAGCGGCGTAGGACCACGCCTGATAGGAAGGGTGCGGGAGAGGTCGTTTCCCTCCGCCTACGTAAGTGGATACGATAGCATCCTGCTCCTCGACTTTCTCCACCTCCGACCACTGTTTCAATTCAATGATGATGACGTGATCCTGGCTGCCATTGTTTCCGGATATAAGAAAGTCGACCCGTTTTGAGGTGTTGGGAATATTGAATTCAATAGCGACAGATGCATCTTCCGGTATGTCCTCATCCTGCATGACGTTCGACATGCGCTGAAGCGAGTTCTCCCACGATTTGATTTCCTGTTTGGAGGTCCGTCCGATTTTTTCCCGGTAGGAATGGTACAGGCGTTCCACGAGTTCTTCATTGATTACGTCAGAGACGAAGTCTGTTTTGGTGGATTCATAAATGATCATGAGGGTGCCCCTTTCCCGGTCCGCAATATTCGACCCTTTTACTTTCGTTACTGAATATCGTATCAGTACACTGGAATTTTTTCTATTCTTTTACATCTGCGCATCCCCTTGAGTGGATTCGATTTCCCTCTTTCAAAACAATTGTTTTTTTATTGAACTTTTGTTTGTTGTGCGCTATCATTTAAATAATTCTAAAAAATCAAAGGTTCCGGTGACTGACCAGCATGTTGTCTTCAGTGCGGCGTTAATTGTAACCGGTTACATCGAAGGGGTGTTTCAATTGATAAATATTTTGTGGGGGCTGTTAGGTATAGCCACCGTTCTCGGAATTGCATTTCTGCTGAGCGTGAAGAAAAAAGAGATTCATGTGCGGACGATCGGTCTGGCTCTTCTCATTCAGATAACGTTCGCCTTTCTGACGCTGAAATCGACGACCGGACGGGCAGCGCTGGAAGGGTTGTCGAACCTCGTCCAGAATGTCATCGGATATGCGAGTGAAGGGATCTCCTTTCTGTTCGGACCGCTGGTGGCCGGGGACGGGAATATTTTCGCTTTTCAGGTTCTGACGATCATCATATTTTTCTCATCTATGATTTCGATTCTGTACTACCTCGGAATCATGCAGTGGATCATTAAAACCCTCGGCGGCGGTCTGTCCCGACTGCTTCAGACGACCCGGCCGGAGTCGCTGGCGGCCGCAGCGAATATATTCGTCGGGCATACGGAGGCGCCGCTGGTCGTACGTCCGTTCATCAAGAAAATGAACGAGTCGGAGCTGTTTGCCATTATGGTCGGAGGAATGGGTTCTGTATCCGGCTCCATTCTCGTCGGCTACTCTCTCCTTGGTATTCCTCTGGAGTACCTGTTAGCCGCCAGTTTTATGGCGGCACCTTCGAGTCTATTGATAGCCAAAATGATTTTCCCCCTTCCTGCCGAAGTGAGGGAAAGTATAGCGGAAGGACCGGCAGAAGAAATCAATATCGATATGGCGGAAGACGAAAAACCCGCCAACATCATCGATGCTGCCGCAAGCGGAGCCTCCACCGGTGTGAAAATGGTCCTTGAGATTGCGGGGATGCTGCTGGCTTTTGTTTCGCTGATCGCTTTGATCAACGGATTGTTCGGAGCTGTAGGCGGTCTGTTCGGTATGGAAGACCTGACGCTCGAATTGATTTTAGGCGTCATCCTGTCTCCCGTCGCCTTTTTGATCGGGGTGCCGTGGGAAGAAGCGGTACGGGCCGCTCAGTTCATCGGACAGAAGGTGGTCATCAACGAATTCGTCGCTTTCGCCGGGCTCGGAGAAGTCATCGACAGCTTTTCCGCCAAAACGGCGATGATACTCAGTTTCGCGCTGGCAGGGTTTGCGAACTTCGGTTCCATCGCCATCCAGATCGGAGCGCTCGGATCTCTTGCTCCGGAGAGGAGAAACGACGTATCGAGGCTCGGGTTACGGGCGATGATCGGTGGTACGCTCGCCTCATTACTGAATGCGGCTATCGCAGGAATGTTTATTTAATAAAGGTATAAGGAGGAGTAAAGTATGGAAAATTATAAAAAAGTGATTCTGGACTGTGATCCCGGGCACGACGACGCGATGGCGATCATTCTGGCGGCTTCCGGCATAAGTAATCTGAAAATCGAAGCGATTACGACGGTAGCGGGAAACGTGGAAGTCGGGAAGAATACGCTGAACGCGCTGAAGGTTTGTGATATTTTAGGACTGGATGATGTTCCGGTCGCCGAAGGGGCGGAGCGTCCGATGGTGAAAGAGCGGGAAATCGCGGAGGCGATCCACGGAGACAGCGGGTTGGACGGCCCGATCCTGCCGGAAGTGCCCGATAAACAGACGGTGGATATTCACGCAGTGGATCTGATTATCGAAAAGATAATGGCATCGGACGGGGACATCACCCTGGTACCAACAGGTCCGCTTACCAACATAGCGATGGCGATGGTCAAAAATCCCCGGATTGTGCCGAAAATAAAAGAAATCGTCCTGATGGGCGGCGGAACATTCGGCAACTGGACCCCGGCTGCGGAGTTCAATATTTACGTGGACGCGGAAGCGGCGAAAGTCGTATTCGAAAGCGGCGTACCTATTGCCATGTTCGGGCTCGATGTGACGCATCAGGCCGTGGCCACCGACAGCGTGACGAAAGAACTGGACGAAATCGGCAATCCGGTATCCGGGTTCGTCGTCGAACTGCTGAAGTTCTTTGCGAAGACGTACAAAGAAGTGTTCGGGTTCGACGGAGCGCCGATCCATGATGCCTGCACCGTAGCTTATTTAATGGACGAATCTATTTTTGACATGCGTCACGTACGGGTAGATATAGAAACAAAGGGAGAATTTACGTACGGCATGACCGCCGTAGATACGCTGGCGGTTACGGGAAGAGAGCCGAACGTGAATTTCGCCTGTGGTCTTGATTCGGATAAATTCTGGGGGTTGTTCCGGGAGGCGCTCGCTTCCTATAGTGACTGAGGAAACGCCCCGACAGACAGAGAAAGGAGTGGTGCCGGATGAAGCGACCGGCTGTAACGGTAATCGGCAGTATTAACGTCGACATGATAACGAAGACCACTGTCGTTCCCGATCAGGGGGAGACGGTGCTTGGAGACGAGTTCCACATTAAATCCGGTGGAAAAGGCGCCAACCAGGCGATAGCTGCAGCCCGCCTCGGAGCGGATGTCTCCATGATCGGAAGAGTGGGGGATGACGCTCACGGGGAGGACATGATGCGGGTACTGGAGAGAGAATCGATCGACACGGCTGCCGTCGGGAAAACGGACGGGGCCCATACGGGAGTGGCCAACATCATCGTCTCCAATAACGATAACCGGATTACGATCGTTCCGGGAGCGAACAATGAAGTGTCCCGGGACTACGTCCGGCAGTTCGAGAAGGAGATTGCAGCCAGTGACATCGTACTGCTCCAGTTCGAAATTCCTCTCGAGACCGTCATGTACTGCCTGGAAGTGTGTGAAAAACACAGCGTCCCGGTGATTGTGAATCCGGCACCGGCACGTACTCTCCCCCGCGACTACTGGGAGAAAGCGGACTACATTACTCCGAACGAAAGCGAAGCGGCACAGCTGTTCAGTGAAGCGGAAATAAGTGGGGATCTGGCGGATAAGCTGGTCATCACTAAAGGCGAAGCCGGGGTGTCCTATAGCGAAAACGGGAAAACCGTGACGATACCGTCCTATTCCGTGACTCCCATCGATACGACAGGCGCCGGCGATACGTTCAACGGGGCGCTGGCTGTTGCGCTTGCCGGGCGCGAACCGATGGCTTCGGCAGTAAGGTTCGCAAACGCCGCTTCTGCTCTCTCGATCCGGAAGTTCGGAGCACAGGAAGGAATGCCCGGCCGGAATGAAATTCATGCTTTTCTTAATGATCAGTAAGCGTAAAGCTACTGTAAGATTCCACCTAAGCTCAGAGGCGCGGCGGAATGTTGAATCAGCCGAAGCGGCCGGTAATATAATCTTCCGTGCGCTTATCTTCAGGGTGGGAGAAAAGGGTAGCTGTGTCGGCATGTTCGACGACCTGACCGTTCAGAAAAAACGCCGTTTTATCCGAAATCCTCGCTGCCTGCTGCATATTGTGCGTAATGATGACAATACTGTAGCGTTTCTTAAGATTCTGGACGAGTTCTTCAATTTTCCCGGTAGAAACAGGGTCCAGGGCAGAGGTAGGTTCGTCCATCAGAATGACATCGGGTTCAATCGCGAGACATCTGGCAATGCAGAGACGCTGCTGCTGACCGCCGGATAATCCGAAGGCATTCTCGTCCAGCCGGTCTTTTACTTCGTCCCAAAGGGCGGCTTCCTTCAGACTCTTCTCCGCAATTTCCTCCAGGATTTTTTTCTTTTTGATCCCATGTGTCCTGGGGCCGTAGACGACGTTTTCGTAAATCGATTTCGGAAAAGGATTTGGATGTTGAAATACCATCCCTACGTTCGTCCTCAATTCTTCAACTTTATATTTCGGACTGAAAATATTTTCGCCATCGTATTTCACAGTTCCATTCATCCGGACGGACGGAACCAGTTCGACCATTCGGTTCAAGGCTTTTATGAATGTCGATTTTCCACAGCCTGATGGTCCTATGATCGCAGTAACTTTATTCATGGGTATACTCATGTCTATTCCATAAAGCGCCTGATTCTCGCCGTACCACAAGTTGAATTTTTCCACAGCATAAATTGCCTTCGTTTCTTCCTGTACCTTCTCTTTCAGAGAGACGAGTGATAGTTGT
Organism: Salimicrobium humidisoli; assembly: GCF_002295105.1. Classification (GTDB taxonomy): domain Bacteria; phylum Bacillota; class Bacilli; order Bacillales; family Halobacillaceae; genus Salimicrobium; species Salimicrobium humidisoli. Next base: position 52,240 of record NZ_NSGH01000001.1, read on the forward strand.
TTGTTATCCTTTACTGTGTTCATCATAGATTCCTCCCGGGTTCAGTATCGTTTCGAAAATTTATGCCTGATCAGAACAGCAACAGAATTCATAAGCAGGAGGATAAACAGGAGAATGATAATACCTGTCGAGGCGACCAGATGGAACTCCTCCTGGGGTCTTGCTGTCCAATTGAAAATTTGTATAGGCAGTACCGTAAAACCGGACCAGATGTTTTCTGGCAGATAAGCGATGAACGACAGTGCGCCAATCATCAATAAGGGAGCAGTCTCACCAATGGCCCGGGACAAAGCTAAAATTCCTCCTGTCAAAATACCGGGCAAGGCTGCCGGGAGTACTACCCGGCGTATGGTCTGCCATTTAGTGGCTCCCATGGCGTAGGAGGCTTCGTATTGACTATTCGGAATGGCTCTGATTGCTTCCTGGGAGGCTACCACGATAATCGGAAGAATCAACAGACTCATGGTGAACCCCCCGGCTATGATGCTTCTTCCCATCTCCATCAATCGGACGAATACGGTAAGTCCGAGCAGTCCGAAAACCACCGATGGTACGCCTGCAAGGTTGGATATATTCATTCGTATGAAACGGGTAAACATGTTTTCTTTAGCATATTCTTCTAAATAGATAGCTGTGCCGACCCCGAGCACGACTGAGACCGGTGCCGTAACCGCCATCAGCCATACAGAGCCTGTAATTGCTGCTTTTATCCCGGCTTCTTCCGGGAAACGTGAAGCAAAGCTCGTCAGAAAATCTATGTCCAGATACGGAAGCCCCTCCCGGAATATGCGGTAAAGCAATACGGCAAGGACAACGATTCCGAAGACGGAAGCCGAAAAGAAAATCTGGCGCATGATCCGGTTGCTGAAGAGTCGTTTCTTTCTTCTTCTTTGAACGAGCTGTTTATCGACCAGGTTCATATCAGTACTCCTCCTTGAAGCGACCGGAGATATATTGGGCCAGGAGATTCATGAGCAGGGTGAAGACGAACAGGGTCATTCCTACAGCGTATATACTGTAATAAGTTGTAGAGCCGTAGGAAGCATCCCCTAATGTCACCTGAACGATATAACCGGTCATCGTCTGAATCGATTGTGTGACGTCTGTCGTCAGTGTCGGGGTAGAGCCGGCAGCTACGGAGACAATCATCGTCTCGCCGATGGCCCGGGACACTCCCAGCAAAAAAGATGCTATGATTCCGGAAAGAGCTGCCGGAACGACGACTTTAAGGGCGACCTCCAGTCTGGTCGAACCGAGAGCCAGAGCTCCCTCCCTCATGGAATCAGGCACGGAGCTCATCGCATCCTCAGACAGGGAAGCGATCATGGGAATGATCATTATACCCACAACAATACCGGGACTGAGAGCATTGAAGATAGGTAAGTCTTTGATAAAGAGCTGAAGCATCGGTGTTACGAATGTAAGAGCAAAGAATCCATAGACAATTGTAGGAATCCCGGCGAGAACTTCGAGCACCGGCTTCACAACTTTTCGGACGTTACCCGGAGCAAATTCACTTAAATAAATGGCCGATGCCAGTCCTGTTGGAAGTGCTACAAGCATTGCAATGGCTGTTATTAACAGAGTCCCGGTTATCAAGGGAAGAATGCCATAGCTCGCATTTTCACCAAAGGGCCACCATTCTGTGCCGGTCAGAAACTCTATAATGGAGATACGGTTAAAGAATGTAACCGTTTCTACTAACAGCGTCAGAGTAATGCCGATGGTCGTCAACACGGATATGCTTGCACAAAGCAGGAAGAAGGCCGGTACTGTTTTTTCAAGGATAGAAAGGAAACGTCGATTTGCTTTCTTTTCATTTATCATCCTTTTAATGTTTACTGTCATGATTGTACTCCCCCTTTACAATAGTGGAGGCCTGGTATGCAGATGTTACTTCCCTGCAATGCTATCGAGTTCCTGCAACGCTTCTTCGTAGGCGCTGTCAGGCTTTCCGACATAACCGACCGTTTCCGACATCGCACCGGCATTCTTCAGAGCATATTCCGCGAAATTATATACCGCTTCATTTTCAAGTGCCGAATGCTTCACGTATACGAAGAGCGGTCTTGAGAAAGGATTGTATTCACCGGACTGGACCGTTTCCTGATCAGGTGCCACTGCTTCTCCGCTGTCATTAACAATCGGTACGGCCTTCAATTGTTCTTTATTTTCAGCATAGTAGGCGTATCCGAAGTAACCGATGCCGTTTTTAGAACCCGTTACCCCCTGGGCCAGTACGTTATCATCCTCGGATAATGAGGCATCCTGACGAATCTCGCCTTCTTCTCCGAGGACTACTTCGCTGAAATAATCGAATGTACCTGAATCTGCTCCGGGGCTGTAAAATTGAATTTCTTCTTCCGGCCATCCTTCTCTGACATCCGCCCACGTGGTTACGTCCCCGTAGGAGGACCACATTTTATTCAATTCCTTGACTGTCAGTTCATCGACCCAGTCGTTTTCTTTGTTGACGACGATGGATAGGCCATCAAGAGCTATTTCGAATTCCGTGTAGTCGATTCCTGCTTCTTCAAGAGATGCTTTCTCTTCGTCCTTGATCGGACGTGAGGCATTGGAGATGTGTGTTTCACCGGCTGCGAATTTTTCAAAGCCGCCGCCACTTCCGGAGGTGCCGATGTTTACGCGGGCGTCCGGGTTTTCTTTCTGATATTCTTCTGCCACCGCTTCCATTATGGGGAACACAGTAGACGACCCGTCCACCACGACTTCCGGACCATCACTCTCTGCATTCACGTTTTGACTGTCCTCCTCTGTGCCTTTACTCTCTTCTGTATTTCCACATGCTGCCAAAACGATCAAAAACAGAATTGCTGTTGCGAGAAACAATAATTTCGATTTCATACTTTCTCCCCCTCACGGATCTATGGTTGTCAGAAAAAGAGAATGACCACCTTCTCTGCAAGTTCTATTGTAAAGTATGAATGTTATTACCTTATTAACCCCGGGTAAATGTTCTGTAAAGCTCGCTTAAGGGGAATAAGCGGCAAATTTCCTCTTTCTTTCTTCCTTCCTGAAATTAAGAAAATGCAAGGTATTTATTGAAATTTCACAAAATACAACTACTGTACTATACTTTTATTGGGAAATGAAAAACAGAAATGAAATAAATTTTACTTAAGCGCTTTCAATATAGAGTGAGCTTATTTATATAACCGCTCAGGAAAGGAGGAAAGTAGAAATGAAGGAGAGGAAAATAGTTATTGCCGGAACAGGGAGCGGTATGGGCAAAACGACCGTCACGCTCGGACTGATGGCGGCTCTGAAGAAGCGGGGAGAGACAGTGCAGGGATTCAAATGCGGCCCGGATTACATAGACCCGGCCTTTCATACGGCGGTGACCGGACGCTCTTCCAGGAATCTGGACAGCTGGATGCTGACGCCCTCACAGATGACTGATGTGTTTACGAATGGAAAAAGGGATGCCGACATTTCTGTCATCGAAGGCGTGATGGGGCTGTTCGACGGCAAAAGCCCGGAGTCCAACCGCGGGAGCGCGGCGGAGGTAAGCGCGATGACGAAGAGCCCGGTCATCCTCGTCGTAAACTGTGTGAACATGGCCCGCAGCGCGGCAGCTGTCGTGAAAGGCTTCCAGCTTTTCGATGAGGAGACGGAAATCGCGGGCGTCATTGCAAACGAAGTGGGGAGTGACGGTCACTACCGGTTAGTGAAAACGGCGATTGAACAGGAGTGCGGCATTCCCGTCATCGGCTATTTGAAACAGGAACCCGGCATCCAGATGCCGGAGCGGCACCTCGGACTCGTCCCGGCGATTGAACGGGGGGACCTCGATGCCTTCTTCGACAGGCTCGGGGACCTGGTGCTTGAGACGGTGGACGTGGATAGGCTGCTGGAAATTGCCGAAACAGAAGCGGTTGAAGCCGTGGATGGGCCCACCATGTTCGAAACGAAACGGGAAAGACAGGCCCGGATCGCCGTAGCGAAAGATGCGGCATTCAACTTCTACTATCCGGAAAATCTGGAGATTCTGCAGGCACACGGAGCAGAATTGATCGAGTTCTCTCCGCTCAGAGGAGAGAGGGTGCCGCATGAGGCGGACGGTCTGTACCTCGGGGGAGGATTTCCGGAAGAGTTCGCCTCACGCCTGGCTGCACAGGAAGAAGGGGCGGCTTCCGTCCGCGAAGCGGTGCAGGGAGGATTGCCGACGCTCGCGGAATGCGGCGGTTTCATGTATCTGACGGATTCGATCGAAACGACGGACGGTGAGACGCATCCGATGACGGGAGTGATTCCCGGAAAGATCCGCATGCAGGAGAATCTGGCTGCGATCGGGTACAGAGAAGTGCGCGGCAGAAGCGGCAATTTTCTTCTGGAAGATCTCGTCGTCAAAGGTCATGAATTCCACTACGCCGTTTTTCACCCGGGGGAAGAGCAGGTGCCTGCTGCCTATCATACGGAAGATACGGGTGGTGCGGGCGATGCCGGGTACCTGATGTACAACGCAGTAGCCGGTTTCCCGCATTTCCATTTCGGTTCCTGTCCCGGAGTGGCAGAAAAATGGGTGGAAAAATGTACAGCGTACCGGAAAGGGAAGGGGGAAGGTTATGAAACTGATATCGATTTGTCCGAGTAATACCGAGCTTGCGGTGTACCTCGGTCTGGAGGACGCACTCGTCGGAGTGGATGACTATTCCGACTGGCCGGAAACGATCGCACAGCTGCCGAGGCTCGGGCCTGATTTAAGTATCGACATGGATCTCGTAGAGGAGCTGGAGCCTGATCTCGTGCTCGCTTCGCTGACCGTGCCCGGCATGGAGAAGAATATCGAAGGTCTGGAGGAAAGAGGCATTCCCTACGTTATCGTACCGAACCCGACAACGCTGATGGAAGTCGGGGACTGTCTGCTGTTCGTCGGAGAAGCGACGGGGACGAAAGAAAAAGCCGGGCGTCTGCACGCCACTTACGAGTCTATCCTTCAGCATTACAAAAAGCTGGCCGGCCAGGTGGACGAGCGGAAGACGGTGTACTGGGAATGGTGGCCGAAGCCGATTTTCACTCCGGGTGCTGCCAACTGGTTAACGGAAATCAGCGACCTTGCGGGTGCTGTCAATGTCTTCCGTGACCGGGAAGAGGCGAGTGTGCAGACGGACTGGGAAGACGTGAGGATGAGGGATCCTGATGTGATGTGTGTCGTCTGGGTCGGCGTCCGCCAGGAGAAAGTGAATACGAAAGTCATTCACAGCCGTGAGAAATCGGAAGAGATGCAGGCGATTAAAAATGATGAGCTCCATGTTCTCGAAGAGCCGCTGTTCTGCAGGCCGTCTCCACGACTGCTGGCGGGGCTCGTGAAAGTCGCCCACATCCTGCACCCGTCCGTCTATCCGCCGTACCCGGAAGGGAAAGACCCGCTGACGGAATGGGGTGTATCTGATGATTGAACGTTATCACTGCTGTGCCACGTGTAAACATTTCCGTATCGACGTACGGGAAGACGGGGACCGGCGCATTTACTGCGAGAGGCTCGGGTTCGACACGAAACCGACTTATCAGTTCAACTGCTGGGACCCGAAAGAGCGGGTCAGAAAAGCGATGAAACAGGAAGAGGAATCAGAGTAAATGAAGAAGTGTGACAGGGCACTCCTGTCTGCTTCTTCTTTTTTATGGCAGGTTTTCAAACAGTGTTTAAAAAAGCAGAGGGGAGGTAAAATGACAAACAGAAACATACGCAGTATCAGAAGAAGGGGAGAGGGAAAATGATATATCATCAACAGCCGTTACGTTTCGTGAAAGACGTCGTGCTGAGAGTTACGGATCTCGACACGTCGCTGCAGTTTTATAAAGAGTATCTCGGGCTCAGCGTATTTGGGCGGAAAGAGAACAAAGTCGACCTGACGGCGGATGGCAAGTCCGCACTGCTGTCTCTCGAGGAACTCGGAACGCCCGCGAGAAAAGAACGGGAGCGGACAGGGCTGTATCATCTGGCACTGCTCGTACCTTCACGAGCCGCTCTCGCAGACGTACTCAATCATTTAGCCGATAAAAACATACCTGTCGGTTCGGCCGACCATCTCGTAAGCGAGTCGCTGTATATCAATGATCCGGACGGTAACGGTATTGAAATTTACGCAGACCGCAGCCCGTCCGAATGGGAATGGCATAACGGAGGAGTGATCATGGGCGTGGATCCGCTCGATTTTGAAAGTCTCCGTCATGCTTCAGAAGGAAACGGAGACTTCGAGAAATTGCCGGAAGATACGGTCCTCGGTCACATCCACCTCCACGTCTCCGATTTACAGGAAGCCGAAGATTTTTACACATACGGGCTCGGGTTTTCTACAGTGAGCCGTCTCGGAGACCGGGCACTGTTCCTGGCGGACGGCAACTATCATCATCACATCGGTCTGAATACGTGGGCCGGCACCGGTATACCTGTTGCTTCCCGGGAAACGCCCGGACTGGAGTCGTTTACGATCGTGCTTCCGGATAAAGGTACGGCGGATCAGACTGTACGCCGGCTGAAGGAATTTGGTGCCCCGGTTACGGAAAGAGAAGGAGCAGTTGTGACGGAGGACCCGTCCGGCAACCGGATCAGGCTGGTAGTGTAACGGTTACTAAGTAATTAATAACGGAAAAAGCGGAGGGTCTGTCCCCTCCGCTTTTCTATATTCATATCTGTGTTTGTGAAAAAGCCTTTGTTTCTTTATCTACGATGTCGATGAAAGGTCTAAAATCTTCCACCATTTCTTCGAGAGCCGCTTTCAGTTTATCTTCCTTATGCAAGTATTCAGGGGAAAGGATGTGATATGTCTTTTCAGCGAAAGAATATTTCGCTTTCCACTCTCCCCTGTAGGAACCTTTACATAATATGTTTTTATCATCCAGGTGTGTCTCTAACTCTTTTTCAAAGTTATTGGAATGGGAAACCTCAAAATCTTTTTTGTGAGCACCTTCAATGTCTAATTGAAAAATCAACTGTTCATTAACGAGCTTCTCTTGATCTAATTTCAGTTCAAAGTGTATATCCAGTCCTCTACTTTTCCAGGAGGGCTTGTAAATTTGATGATACGATCTTTTTTCGGAGAAATCGAATTCCCATTGCCCCTCTACGTTAGCTTCAAAATACTGTTTCATCGTATTTTTGATGTAGTGAAAAATATTGTGATAATCCACGTTGAATTGATGTTCCAGGTCTTTGATCGTATTTAAATGCTTCATATATAGTGATGATTTCTTTGATAACTCGAGTTTTTGATTGTTCAAGAAGTAACCCTCCAAGTGAGAAATGAATTCATGGAAAAATACAGCTTTTCTGACATCCCTGGTAAAGTCCACAGGAATTTCCCTTAACATTTTGACTAGGTGAGCGTAACTGACTGGAATAAAATTATCGTTAAGAGGATGTTTTCCGTAAGGAGAGAGAAAAACGTAAGTGATTTCGGTCTTCTCAGTTTCACTTTCGACCGATTCATACACTTTGCGAAGCTCACACTCATAGTCGATCGTCTGATTTCTGTGTTCTCCGGAAAATACTTTATGTTCAATTGCAATAACGTGGTCTTTGTTCAACGTAATAAGAAAATCGATCCTTCTATTGTTAGGGAGGAGATATTCACGTTGTATATCCAGGTGATCCGGTTCTATTGTGTGGGTGGGAATGTTAAGCATTTCTAAGAAGTTGTACAGTGGCAGGTATCCTATCCCGTTCGAGTTGGGGTTCAGAATGTAGGAGAAGTAGTTACTTATGAGGTCTTCATCGTAAAAGTTCTTACCGAGTATCGTAATGATGCTTTCGTTCGTTTCTGCATTCTCATCTTTTATGTAGGAGTAAATTTCCTCCATTCTCTCCAGGTGTTCCTCTGTAGCTATTTTATGCATAAAGCCGTTTGCCCTCCTTCGTAGTATAATAATTTAATGGTACCAGATTTTTGGTAAGATATAGGGAGAAGTTACACTCATTTCGAAAGGTGTTCGTTTTTTTGAAGTTAAATGATTGTTTATAGTTCCCTGATACACAAGTCGGTTCTCTCATGTGATAATAGAATAAAATGGGAATTACAAACGAAACAACAATATAGTGAGGTGAATTTGCATGCAAAGCGTTCAAAACGATAAAGGAACGAGATTTTTTAAATACCTGCTCGAACTGAACAATCTGGTCGGAAAAGTCGAAAGAGATTACCGAGGGTATGAAATGGTATGGGAAAGGGACTCCATCGAAAATTTAGAAGGCGTCCGTTTGTTTGAAGAATGTGTAGAAGAGGATCGTGTGTTTGAAATCGATCGACCTTCCATAACCGAAAGAGATGAACGACCTCCAAAACTCCCTTCCATTCTTGCAGGCTGGATTGATGGAAATATAAAAGATATAGATCATCTGCCGGCGTATTACATAGAACGTAAAGAAAAAAGCGGAGACAAAGAAGCACCTGCTGTATCTTTTGAAGAAGACCCGAAACGGGTGGAGGCATTTAAAACCTGGATAAAAGAATGGGAAAAATGGGCAGAGAACTTGAGAGAAAAGCGCATTGTTTTAAATCTCTACGATAAATTTTTCCATCTGGTTTCCCGTTTCGATCAGGAAGGGGATACGTTAGAGTTCATTTATGGAAGAGGCATAATGACGTGGAAGCATAACGATAAATCAGTCGGGACCATTCGCCATCCGCTTGTTTCCGCAAAGCTTGAGCTTGAACTGAATCCGAGCCAGAAGAGAATTATCGCAAAAACTTCTGAAGATACCGTGAAAGTGGAAAGAGATATGCTCTCCGGTATTCAGTTACCGAACCGCCGGGCCCTCGACAAAGTCATTTTATCCATGCAGGAGCAGGGGATCGACGAAGAATTTGAAGAGTTGTTTGAACAATTCGTCACACTCATACACCCTGATGGAGCAGTTAAAGATAGGAAGAAACATATAGATATTAAAGCGACACCTGCTATTTATGATCAGGGGGTCTTCGCTCTACGAAGTAAAAAAGTTCGCGTACTCCGCGAAGATCTTGAGCAGATTATCGGAGGCGTGAAAGAGGGTTCGCTGGAAATGACGGAGGCGGTCACTTCCATTTTTGAAGGAAAGTCCCCTCAAAATTCGAGAGAAGGAAAAGGAGAAACGAAGAACCCGCTACCGAAAGACCATCTTTACTTTCCTTTACCTGCCAACGAACAGCAGAAAAATATAGTGAATCGGATTGAAAATAACTTTGGTGTCACTGTACAGGGTCCTCCGGGGACAGGGAAAACACACACGATTGCAAATCTCGTCTCTCACTTTCTTTCTCAAGGGAAAAGAATTCTTATTACTTCACAGAAAGAGAATGCTCTTAAAGTGCTGAAAGATAAAATTCCTGAATCAATTCAGGACCTTTGTGTTCCGGTTTTGGGCGGAGGTCGCGATTCCATGGAGGGGATTGAGAAATCGATCCGCACGCTCAGTGAGCAGCTGGGTGAATTAGACGGACCCAGACTCAAGAAGAATATTGAACATAATCTTCAGTTGCTGGATGAAAGCAAGAGGGAAGAGGCAAGACTGACGAATAAGCTGAAGATATATACAGAGAAAGAAGGAACACCTCTTGCCTACGGTGGGGAAAAGCTCCATAAGTATGATGTAGCCAAACAACTTGCCCATACGGATATAGACTATTCCTGGATTAAAGACGATATTGGTATGGAAGTTACCTTCCCCCTTACCAAAGAAGAATGGACCAATTTTTGGACTTTAAAAAACCGGATCGGAAATGAAGAACTATCTCTGCGCGATAAACGCCTTCCTTCGCTCGATACGGAAATTATGAGTGTACCGGAATTCAATGACCTGGTCGAAGAGGTAGGAGAATTGGATGATTACGAAGACGAAGGTCAACGGATCATCGAAGCCTACCAGTTGAGGGAAGACAGAGGTTCCCTCGCCCAATGGTCGGAACGTATGGAGACGATTCTTTCCTTTCGGACACTGATACAAAAAGATTCTTCCCGTATGATCGTTAATGATCTGAAAGCAGGAGGCTCCAGAGAAGCACGCTGGCGTAACCTGTATGAAGAGCAAAAGGCAGGGATAACCAGACTGTTCGAACTGTATAATGACCTGGTTTCTGAAAACGTTAACCTCCCTGACAAAAATCTGAAAGAAATCGAAGAGGATGTACGTACGGCGAAAGAACCTTTAGAACAGGGAAAGAAACCATCCTTCCTTTTCTTTCTGTTCAAAGGAAAAAATACGAAGTATCTATTTGAAGAAGAAGTGTTGAACGGGAAACCGCTTGAAACGTTGGAGGATCTTCAGGTTATAGAACGTCACCTGGAGTATGCGAAACTGAAAGAAGAAACAGCCCGCGTACTGAACGGGAACCTGCAGGAAGTAGGAGCTACAGAAGTAAATCAGGATAATTCCAGATTTCCTCATGAAGCGGAAGAAGCGTTAGAAACTATCCGGCAGGTGATAGAATATGTTGATGAAATCAAACAGGTCGAGCAGCAACTGCCTGGGGAAACAGATTTCTACGACTTTGCGCATGTAGAAGAATTCCGTAAAGAACTGGACATAGCGGATAAGTATGTCGCTTTGAATCATTGGAGAATTCGTCAGAAAGAGGAAACGGCTAAGCTGAAAGAGATATCAAACGAAACGGATATCCATCCGATTATCCATAAGTTCATTAGTGCGATGGAAACAGGAGATAATCAGAAATGGGAGAGTGCAGTAGAACAGTTACTTCACTTCGGGGAACGCAAGAAACTGGTGGTGGAATTTTACAAACACCTTCAAAAATTAAAGCAGTCGCTGCCGGCCACTGCCGCTTTCCTAGAATCGAAAGTCGGCGAAGAACAGGAGTTGCCGGAAGATTATAAAGAAGCCCTCGAAAATCAGAAGCTGCAAACGTGGCTGGATGAAACGAAAGACGTAAATGTGGCTCGTCTGAAAGATAGACTCGAAGAACAGCATAAAGAGCAGAAGCGTTTAATCCGTGAAGTGGTCACGGACTCCACATGGAAATCGCAAATGGAACGGATTACGGATGAAGAGAAACGCGCGCTTTCTTCCTGGAAAACTTACATCAAACGGTACGGGAAAGGGACCGGAAAATCAGCCCAGAGAAACCTGAAGGGAGCCCGTAATTCCATGAAGACGGCTCAGGGGGCTATCCCGGTCTGGATTATGCCGGTCAACCAGGTGCTTGAGAACTTCCCGGTCACGAACGATAAATTCGATGTCGTTATTTTCGATGAAAGCAGTCAGTGCGACCTGTTCTCTACAAATGTGCTGATGCGCGGAGAGAAAATGATTGTAGTCGGAGATGAAGAACAGATCAGCCCGCAGGCTATAGGAACGAGGGATGAAGACGTACAGGAACTCGTACGTCGGTATCTTTACGATATTCCGAACGCCAATCTCTTCGACGGGAATATCTCTTTGTATGAAATGGCCGAGCAGACTTTTCCGAAAGAAGGAAAACTGATGCTGCGGGAACACTTCCGCTGCGTCCCGGAGATTATCCAATTTTCAAATGACTTGAGTTATGGAGGAGAAATGATTCCGCTGCGTCTTCCTGTAGAGGAGGAGAAGCTGGAGCCGCCTGTACTCGCACGAAAAGTCGAAGACGGGTATAACGATGCCAAAGAAAAGGATATTAATGAGCCGGAAGCGGATAAAATCGCAGCAGATATGCAGGAAATGGTGAGTGACCCTGCGTACGAAGGTCAGACGTTCGGAGTTATTACTTTACAGGGACAAAAGCAGGCTCAATTACTGGAGACAAAACTTCGTGAGGCTATCGGTGATGAAGAGTTTGTAGAGCGGAAAGTGATATGTGGGGATGCTTACACACTACAGGGGGATGAACGGGACGTTGTGTTCATGTCAATGGTCGTCGCACCGGAAAGACGGTTCCGTTCCCTGACAAAAAATAGTGAAAAACAGAGGATTAACGTAGCTGCAAGCCGTGCCAAGAATCAGATGCGCTTGTACCACTCTGTAGACACTAATGACCTGAAGCCTGATGACTTCCGGTATAAGCTGCTCAGCTACTGCAAGAATCCGTCGCGGGTCGCTGATGAACTGAAGAACCTCGAGGAATATTGTGATTCTCCGTTCGAAGTAGATGTCATGCGCGCCATTCTTGCCAAAGGATACAAGGTGACTCCGCAAGTGAAAGTGGGTCGGTATCGCATCGACCTTGTCGTCGAAGGAATGAGAAATCGCCTTGCAGTAGAATGCGACGGGGAAAGATGGCATGGACCGGAAAAGTTCGAAGAAGATATGGTCCGTCAGGAGTCCCTCGAAAGAGCCGGCTGGAAGTTCTGGCGTCTCCGGGGTCGTGACTTCTATCTGAATAAAAAAGAATCGTTGGAGAGTTTATGGCAAAAGCTTGAAGAGATGGGGATTGAACCGCAGCATTATGAGGAGAAACAAAAGCTTTAGTTTCTGAACAATATCTGTAAAACGAATGAGAAGAAGGTAACCTTTGATTACATAAGGGTTGCCTTCTTTAAGTTGAGGAGGAAAGTGGGACGTATTTTGTATCTTTTGCGAAGACAGGAAAGAGGTGTGCTTCTCCTTTCCTTCCACTAAAAAGTAGGGACACTGAAAAAAACTTGCACAAGTAAAGCAGCAGAGCCTAGCTAACCTTTTAGGAACGTTACTTTCGAATCCGGTACTTATGGATTAAAATGGTAGTATGAAGGTTTCTTTGATACAATTTTAACTAAGACTAATGATACAAATGGAGGCAGACAACAATGAGCAAACTGACATTACCGCAATTAGAAGCCCACTTGTGGGAATCAGCAAATATACTACGGGGGAGCATCGACTCCTCTGATTACAAGAACTACATATTCGGATTACTATTCTTGAAACGTCTGAATGACGTATTCGTGGAGACGGCGCAAACGATCGAAAAAGAAGAAGGGGACGAGTACGGCTGGTACGATCCGGATGAACACCAGTTTTTCGTGCCGGAGCGGGCGCGCTGGTCCTACGTACAGACGCAGACGCAGGACATCGGTAACACGATTAATAAAGCTTTTGAAGCACTGGAAGAAGAAAATAAGTCTCTTCGAGGCGTCCTTGCCAGTATCGATTTTAATGATAAAGAGAAGTTGCCGGACAGCTTACTGCTTCAGTTAGTGAAGCATTTCTCCTCCATCGATTTATCCAACAGTAATCTGTCAGAGCCGGATATGCTTGGACGTGCTTACGAGTACTTAATTAAGCAGTTCGCGGACGACGCCGGGAAAAAAGGCGGGGAGTTTTATACGCCGACGAAAGTCGTAGAACTTATTGTGAAGCTTATTAAGCCTGAGGAGGGGATGCGCATATGTGACCCTACCGTCGGTTCGGGCGGTATGCTTATCCAGTCCGTCGATTACATCAAAGCAAGTGGCGGGGACCCGCGGAACCTTTCGTTGCATGGTCAGGAACGGAACCTGAACACGTGGGCGATTTGTGAAATGAACCTCCTTTTACACGGACTGAGTGATCATCACATCGTTCGTGGAGATACGATTCGTGAACCTAAGCTGACAGGAGAGGGGAAAGAGCTTCTGCTTTATGATCGTGTCATTGCCAACCCTCCGTTCTCCTTGAAAAACTGGGGCCGGGAAGAAGCGGAAAGTGATGAATACGGACGTTTCCGTTATGGTCTTCCTCCGAAGAACGCAGGAGACTTTGCCTTTGTTCAACACATGGTTTCTACACTGAATCATGAAGGAAAAGCAGGGGTTGTCATGCCACACGGCGTGCTGTTCCGCGGAGGAGCCGAGGGTAAGATTCGTGAAGGTCTTTTGAAAGATGATCTGGTTGAAGCGATTATTGGTCTCCCTTCCAATCTTTTCTACGGTACGGGCATTCCTGCTTCTATTCTTATTTTGAATCGTAATAAAAAAGAAGAACAAAAAGGTAAAGTCTTTATCTTAGACGGGTCGAAAGGCTATCAAGAAGGAAAGAACCAGAACCATCTTCGGGAGAAAGATATTACGCAAATCATAGAGGCTTATGATGCGTGGAGCGATGAGGAGAAGTATTGCCGTGTAGTAGACATTGATGAAATTAAAGAAAATGAATACAACCTCAATATTGCGCGTTATATTGATACAACGGAAGAAGAAGAACAGGTGGATGTCCAGAAAGCTTTAACTGATCTAAACAGCTTAGAGAATGAACGTCAAGGGATAGAACAACGGATGTATGGATATTTAAAGGAGTTGGGCTTCCATGAATGAACAGCAAGGTTGGGTAAGTGTATTACTTAAAGGCAACATAAATATTTTAACTGGTTATTCATTTAGTTCGAAACATTTTAATGAAACAGAAGGGGTTCCCTTAATACGAATAAGAGACTTATTAACACATACTCCAATTACGAGGTATTTGGGAAATTATGATAGTAAATATTTAGTAGAAAAAAGAGATATTTTAATTGGGATGGATGGAGAGTTCAACATTGTAAGATGGAAAGGACCTAAATCACTTTTGAACCAACGTGTGGCCAAGATCACATCAAACAATGATGAGCTTATATGCGAGGGTTATCTTTTCTATAAATTAATAAAAGAATTGAAAACCATAGAAGCTTTAACTCCAGCAACCACAGTAAAACATCTAGCTAAAAAGGATATTGAACAACTTAATTTAATGCTTCCTCCTTTAAATGAACAAAAAAAAATCGCAGCAATCCTTTCCTCCGTCGATGAAGCGATCGAGAAAACGGAGCAAATCATCACGCAGACCGAGAAAGTGAAAAAAGGGTTGATGCAACAGCTGTTGACTAAAGGGATTGGTCATACGAAATTCAAAAATACGGCTATTGGAGAAATTCCTGAAGAGTGGGAAACGAAAAACCTAAAAGAAATTTTAATTAAAATCGTTGGAGGGGGTACCCCCTCTAGAAAAAAAGTAGAGTTTTTTAACGGGAGCATCCCGTGGGCTACTGTAAAAGATTTAAATAAATTCGAAATTAAGGATACTATTGAGTACATTTCAACTGAAGGATTGAATAATAGTGCTGCAAACTTAATACCAGCTAATTCAGTTATAGTATCCACTAGAATGGCTGTTGGGAGAGCGTTCAAAAACAAAGTCGATATGGCGATAAATCAAGATCTAAAAGCTTTAATAGTTGATAGCAATTTTATTATTTCAGACTTTTTATTATGGTACTATACTCATAAATCATCAGACATTAAGCGTTTGGGGACTGGTACTACTGTAAAAGGGATACGTCTTGAAGATTTGAGAGAACTTATAGTTCTCCTGCCTCCAATAGAAGAACAGAAGAAGATTGTGGAAGTATTAAGTTTGTTCAATGATAAAGTATTCATTGAAAATCAAAAACTAGATAAATTAAAAAGTCTTAAAAAAGGGCTTATGCAACAACTTCTCACAGGAAGGGCCCGTGTACCTGTGGATGAAGATGAGGTGGTGGAGACATGAGTATCACCCGCGACTGGAACGAGAAGAAACTCGTCGAAGAGCGTGCGATTGATCACTTGAAAAAGCTTGGGTACACTCACGTCCCCGGTGCCCAGCTGGACCAGGAGCGAGAGACGAAAAGTGACGTAGTCCTCAAAAAGCGGGTGACGGAAGCGATTTACCGGTTGAATCCCTGGATCAATGAGAACAATTTGAACCAGGTGGTACGTTCGCTGACTCATATGGAAACAACCAGTCTGATGGAAGGGAACGAATCCTTTCATACGAAGCTGTTAAACAGGGTGTCCGTGCAACAGGATCTCGGTAAAGGACGTAAAAATCAGACTGTGCAACTGATTGATTTCGATAATCCGGGCAACAATGAATTTCTTGTGGTTGATCAGCTTTTTATTGCTCAAGGTAAAAATTGGCCGGACGTTTTAATTTTCGTTAACGGGCTGCCGTTAGTCGTTATTGAATGTAAGAGCCCCACCCTTGCTCCTGACGAACAGATGGCTCAAGGGGTGAAACAACTGAAGCGATACCAGAGAGAAAGCGAGCCGCTGTTTTACTACAATCAGTTCATGATCGCCACCAGTAATGACCGGGCCAGGATCGGAACGATTGGAGCGAACCTTCAGCATTACCGGGAGTGGAAGGATCCTTATCCGTACAAGCTTCAGGATATCGGCACGAACCCTTCTTCTCAGGATTTACTTCTGACGGGAACGCTTGAGAAAGAACAGTTGTTCGATCTGATTCAGAACTTCATCGTTTACGAGCCGGAAGAAGGACGGGTCATCAAAAAGATGGCTCACTACCAGCAGTATCGCGCCGTCAATCGAGCTGTGACACGTATCCTGAACGGAGAGAAGCCGAAAGATAGAGGTGGGGTTGTATGGGCGACGCAGGGGTCAGGGAAATCATTGGCGATGATTTTTCTCGCTACGAAATTAAGAAGGATGAAAGAGATGGAGAACCCGACCATTGTGGTCGTCACGGATCGTCAGGACCTCGACCGTCAAATCTCTGAAACGTTCCGTCGCTGCGGTTTTCCGAATCCGGAACAGGCGGGCTCTGTCGTCAATCTTCGGGAACTTCTGAGCCAAGGACCCGGCGCAACCATTATGACGCTCGTGCAGAAGTTTCAGGAAGCAGACGACGAGGATAAGTTTCCGGAACTCACCCGTTCGGAGAATGTCGTCGTCATGGTCGACGAGAGCCACCGCAGTCAGTACAGTGAAATGGCACTGAATATGCGTTTGGCGATGCCGAATGCCACATACATTGGTTTCACAGGCACCCCGATCGATAAAAAAGATAAGAGTACGCGACGTACGTTCGGAGACTACATCGACAAATATACGATTGAACAGGCGGTCGATGACGGAGCGACGGTCCCGATCTTTTACGAATCGCGTATGGTGGACCTTCACGTCCAGGGGGAAACGGTGGACCAGCTGTTTGACCGATTTTTCCGGGAGTACTCTCAGGAAGACCGGGAGCGTATCAAGAAGAAATACGCCACGGAAGAAGCGATTACAGCCTCACCGAAACGGATTCGCAGCATCGTTCTCGATATCATTGATCATTACGAAAAGCACATTCAACCGAACGGTTTCAAAGCCCAGGTCGTTGCGGTCTCCCGGGAAGCAGCAGTGCAGTACAAAAAGGTAATGGACGAACTCAGTGACTATGAATCGAGAGTCATTATTTCGGGCGGCCACAACGACGATGAAGAAATGAAGCAGTACCACTTATCTAAACAGGAAGAGAAAGACGTCATTCAACGGTTCAAAAAGCCGATGGAGGAAGAGAATCTCAGCTTTCTGATTGTATGTGATAAGCTGCTTACCGGTTTTGACGCTCCGATTGAACAGGTTATGTATTTGGACAAGCCGCTGAAAGAACATAACCTTCTTCAGGCAATCGCCCGGACGAACCGTACGTATGATAAGAAGACGTATGGGTTGATCGTAGACTACTACGGCGTCTCCCGCTTCCTGGAAGAAGCGCTCGGTATTTTTCACGAAGAGGATATTAAGGGGGCGTTGAACAACGTCGAAGCGGAAGTCCCGAGATTGGAGTCCAGGCACCGGAAAGCGATGCGTTTCTTCGATTATCAGAATAAGGATGACCTCGAAGGATGTCTCGCCGTACTGGAACCGGAAGATATCCGTAACGAGTTCGATACTGCGTTCAAACAGTTTTCAGAAAGCATGGACATGGTAATGCCGAACCCGATTGCGAAACCTTATTTGGCAGATCTTCAGTGGCTCGGAAAGATCCGTAAGCTCGCCAAGTCCCGCTACCACGTGGAAGAGGGCATGGACATCTCCGACTGTGGGGAAAAGGTGCGGCAGCTGATCGAAGAGCATGTATACGCGTCGACCCCTAATATTTTATTCGAGCCCGTCAATATTCTGTCCAACCGTTTCGACGAGAAGCTCGATGAAATCAAAACTCCGGAAGCGAAGGCAGCAGAGATGGAACATGCTATCAAGCATGAAATCCGTATCAAACTGGAAGAGAACCCTGTACTGTATACATCGCTGAAAGAGCGACTCGAAGAATTGATTGAAAAGCGGAAAGAACGACAAATGTCTATTGAAGAACTGTTAGAAGAATATAAAGAGATGCGGGAAGAAATGATGAGTCATGCGGAGGAAAGCAAAGAACACGGTTTTGAGCCGAAGCAATACCCGTTCTTTCAGCTGTTGGAGCAGGAACTTCCGGAGCACGAAGAAGAGAACGTGAAAGAACTGACGCACGTGATTACAGATATTGTTCAGGACTTTGCGGTCATCGACTGGACCGAAAAGGATGACGTGAAGCGGGAGATGCGTAAGAAAATCAAACGTCAATTACGAGCAAGTAATTGTCCAAATGCTCAAGTGGAGAACGTGGCGCGCCAGTTAATGAATCTGGCGGAAGTTCACTACGCACACATCTCTTACTAAGACAAAAAGCATGATCCTGAGCGATCATGCTTTTGGTTTATCCAATGCAATGTAATTCGATGCCGTGGATACGAAGCCATTCTTTTTGTGCTTCATAATCAGGAAGGACGGAGCGGATAAGGTTCCAAAACTTGTCACTATGTTCCGGTACAGCAAGATGTGCGAGCTCATGAACGATAATATAGTCGATAACGTGGACCGGGGCGAGGAGGATACGCCAGTTCAAGTAGATATTCCCCTCCGGCGTACACGTTCCCCAACGTTTCTGCTGGTTTCGTAGTGAAACGGAGCGAGGACTGACTCCCAAGTACTGCTGGTACCGCTGAACCCTTTCTTTTATTTTGAGGAAGCCGTGAGCTTTGTACCAGTCGATGAGTTTCTGTTCGAGACTTCGCTGCACATCTTCCTGGGACCAGTTTCTGGGGACGACAGCCAGGAATTTACCCTGATGGAACTTGAAGGACGCAGAAGGGACAGCTTCTTTATATACTTTCAGTTTATAATTTCTTCCGAGATAAGGGAGTTTTTCTCCGCTGACGAATTCTTTGGGAGCAGCCGGCTCTTTCACTTCCCCCAGTTCCTTTATTTTCGATAAAATCCAGGGAGCTTTTTGCTGAACGAGATCCTGAATCTTCTCTTCCGCCAGGGAAGGAGGAGCGTAGACAACGACCCCGTTCACTAAATCTACGGCTATCTTCATGTTCTTCCTTTCATGAGAGTAAATGAAGTACTCAATAGTGGTCGTGCCATATCGCAAGGTGGGCATAGTCATCACGTTCTTTCTTAGTCATTAATCTTCTTTCATCATAGCAGTTGTCCGTCAGAAAATAAATTCTTATAGCTCTGGTGCATCCGGCGTCAGGTTTTATGATAAAAACGTAACTTTCTTTATTGTGAACGAGGGTTGATAATACTTTTCAAAGAGGAGAATAATTGTGAAAATACCAGCACAACAGTTTGAATTACTACAGGGGCCTCTACGATTATTTGCCAATATGAAAAAGGAATACACAGAAAATGAAATCGCTGAAATAAAAAATTCGCATCAAAAAGGTTGGAGAGACTGGAAAGAACTGATAAAAAAAGTTTTGGATCAGTTGGGTGAAGGTTACGAGGCAGAAACGGAAAACTGGACCAACGGATGGCTTATACGGACACACTTCTGGACGAGGATCAAACGTTTGGAAAGAAAGGGTGACGCTACTTGTAATTCCGTAGCGATGAACGGAGATTCTCTGCGCGTTCATCTAGAATGGCACAACAATCGTAGCGACAGATCCGGTAATTCGATTGAAGAGCATAACGCATGGATTAACTACGTAGAAGAATGGATAGCAGAGCAATCGATAGAACCTGCCGATTACAAGGTATGGAGCTCTTTGGAGGATGAGAACGAGGAGTATATAACATTGGAAACATACCTTCAGGACGAGGAAGTTCAGGAACAGTACAACCAGATGCTTAATAGTGAGGAAGATATCTGGGTAAGAATAGGTAAGGTATTCACGAAAGAAGAAGTGTTGACGTGGGATTATGCAGAAGAAGCCATTGCGAACGTTATCCGGGCCCTGGATAATCTTTACGAAAAAACAGGAGTAGCCCCTAAGTACTGGTTATTTAATGTCTTCTATTCAAAAAATAGTGTCGTCTGGGAAAAAAGCAGAGCACAGGGAATTGCAGCTATGCAATACGAAGAAGGAAGACAAGTTAGACAGGCCGTTACACAAAACGTAAACGAAATTAAGAAAATAGCGGTTGGAGATTATGTCATTGCCTACACAGGAAAGAAAGGGTTTCTGGCAATAGGAAAAGTGACGAGACCATTTTATGAGGAGAAAGACGAGTCGAAGTATATCTATGCGGATACCGAAAGAGATGGAGGATGGAGGCAAAGAATCGGTGTGGATTGGCTCAAGGTGGTTGACGAGCCGGTGACTTCGAAGGACCCTGGACTGAAAAAAAGGCTGGGGGTGAAGCCGGCTACTGTTATGGGTTCGGCTACTATTTTTGAAATACCTGAAGAAGGCTATCATTTCGTCAAAGGTCTTATAGAAGAAACAGAAGAAAAGGAAGAAATCCCTCAGGTTACTTTTGAAGGAGATGAACTGCCTGGTGGTTTGTATTTTGAAAGAGAAGAAGAGTTGGTTACACAAGTGCGGACTGCGATAGCGAATGGCAAGCATATTATTCTGACAGGGCCGCCCGGTACAGGGAAGTCCAAACTGGCCAAATCTATATGTGATATGTTCGAGGCGGAGTATAAAATGTCCACTGCTACGTCCGACTGGTCGACGTATGAAACCATAGGCGGTTATCGGCCGAATAGTGATGGTACGTTGTCATTCAACCCGGGCCTCTTTCTTGAATGTTTCAAAGACGAAACGACACATTCCCCTCAAAACAAATGGCTGATCATTGATGAGATGAATCGGGCAGATATTGATAAAGCTTTCGGCTCCCTGTTTTCTGCACTGACGGGAGATTCTATTACGCTGAACTTCCAGACGAAAAGTGGAAGACCGCTGCTTTTGAAGCCTCAAAATGACGAAAAAACGATTGTGCCTCAGGAGTGGGAATATATAATTCCTAAAAGCTGGCGTTTGATAGGAACGATGAATACGTTAGACAAGGCTTCATTGTATGAGATGAGTTATGCATTTATGAGAAGGTTCGCTTTCATTCCAGTTGGTATACCGAGGAATATTGACGAGGAGGTCATCCAAAAATATTTAAATACGTGGAAGATAGAAGACTTTAAGCATACTGCCTCTCTAGTATCAGTTTGGAACTACATTAACGAATACCGCCCGATCGGACCGGCGATTATCGAAGATATAGCGAGATATGTAAGTGATGAAGAAGACTTGACATCCGCTATTATCCTTTATGTTCTGCCTCAGTTTGAAGGACTGCTGGATAAAGAGATTTTGGAATTCATCCAGAAGGTTCAACAGGTTCCGAAGGTTGAAGGGGAGAACCTTATTCAATTTGCTGAAGATTTCTTTCATATAAAGGGGTAACGTATGAAGCGAAGTGCAGAAGAACTCATAGAAGAAATCAGTGACTTTCTCGTCGTTTATCTTAAATCGGGGAAAGTAGGGCTCAACTCATTTATTGAAAAGACGGATTTGGAGATTTCCAACTTGGATCAGCTGCTGCAAATACATTTTTTAATGCAGGAGGAAGTGAAGGAATTCGTGAGAGAACTCCCAGCCCTTATTCGAAGATTTAAAACCTCCACCACACTAAAGCAGGATACGTATCACGGGAAAATAAAGGGGCAGGTGAACTGGCCGAGAACCATTAATGAAAGATTATCGAAAAATGCCAGGGACCGTTCAATTTTTGCGGTGAATGAAAGGAACCGGGAATATGCTATAAAAGAGAATCAAGTTTTGCTGGAACTCCTTCAAGTGCTGGACACGATTCTTTTTCATGTGATTGATAATAAACACTACGAGAAGTACACATGGTTTCAGGAATGGAAAAATCTAAAACTGGTAGTTCGTCAAATACTTACAAAAAACGTGTATTTATCGCGTGTAAGCAAAGACCAGGCAAAAGTGACCGATCGAATGGTCATCGATACATTGAAGCATCGCAACCCTTTATATCGAAGGGCAGCCTTTCTTTTACACCAGTATAGGGAAATCAGAGAGGGAGAGATGAGCGAGGAAGATATTCGGCATCTTCTCAGGGAGACTTTTATATTTCCAGAGGAAGAATCGGTATTGTTTGAGCTATACTGGGTGGTCCGACTAATTGAAACAAACACGAAAAAGGCTCAGTTGAACATTCTGGATGGCAAAAATAATCTTGTGGCCGAGTGGGAAGATGAAACTTACTTGCACAAGATCTATCATGATTCGGACGGCTCCTCAGAGCTTAATTTTTCTGTAAGTACGAAGGAAATCGCAAACCATTATCACCCCTTCCTCGATCGTAAATTAGCTTCTCAGCAACATGCAGCAAAACTGGCTCACCAGTTTTTCGAAAAAGGGTTCGACTCCTCAATGTATTGGAGAGGACGTCCTGACATAATAGTGGAGATGTATAACAAAGAAGACTATCAATTGAGAAAAGTCGTTATCGGTGAAGTGAAGCACACCACCAGCCGGGACTACGCCATCACGGGACTCCGGGAACTGCTTGACTACACCACATTTGCAAAGAATAAGTCAGGGGAATACTTTGAGGATGCCGGTAATGTACCGATTATGGGAATGCTATTTACGGACCGGGTCACTTCTGGAAATGGCGAGGAAGTTTCTCTTGTTTTGAAAGAGATTAACGAAAAAGTAGTGCACGTGTCCATATAAGAAATGTTTTCTAACCGGTACAAATCCTCATCATTTTTTTGTAACCCCTTACAAAAAGTTCAATAATAATTATTTAAATTTGTGGATTCCCGTTAAAATGGAAATAGAGCTAATGTATTCATAATTAATTTTATTGCTTTAATGCTCATATAATACATCAAGGAGGAGCTTAACGATGAGCGGAACACATCTTTTCGGATTTGTAAATACGATTTCGGAAGATCTATATACGTTAACGAAAGATATAGAAGCGAGTTTATTTTCTCAACCTCAATCAGTATTGATTCAAGCCAGGCTTTATACGGAAAATCTGATGAAGATTGTAAGCAAGCAGGAAGAATTAGAGAAAGTAGTCCCGCTTAAACACGTCGAGCGAATTTATAGGTTATATCGTCAAAACGCCGTAGAAGGGGAAATATACGCGAAGCTTGAATGGGTCAGAAAGAAAGGTAATAAAGCTGCTCACGACATTCACGCTGCAACATATGAGGACGGGTTCAAGGCTCACCGTTACCTTTTTGATATCAGTGTCTGGTACATGCAGGTGTATGGGAGCTACGATTTCGAAGCTCCTATATATAAGTTACCCGAGCCGAAACACAAAGAATCAGAGTTGTCTGAGGAGAAAGTGAAAGAGTTAGTTCAACCCTTTGTAGAACAAAGCTTTCACCAAATGGATGAAATGAAACGTGAATTACAGAACCAATTGGAAGAAATAAAAAAAGAAAGAGATGCTTTATCTAAATCTGAAGAAGCGGATTCCGAGAAATTTGAACAAGAGGAAAATTCTGAGGAAGAATTCTTTTTATTTAAATACTTGGATGAAGAAGGAATGGAGTACGTAGATAAACGCGATAAAAATGGTGCTTTGTGGATTATAGGAGACTGGAGTATAAAAGATAAGCTCTTTGCCTTAAAGCAACGTCACCTCTACTTCCGTTTCGCTAAAAAAGGGGGGAGGGCGACCAACAACCAGCCTGCCTGGTTTCTGCTCAATAAAAATTTTCAAGAGAAACCAGAGGATTATAAACAGCTGGAGAAAGAAGAAACGAACAAAGAAAATTCAGACATAGTAAGTAAAGATGTAGAAGCTCCTGAAGATACAATGGTAAGTTTTTCCGTTTCTTTAGAGGTATTAGAGGCCAGGGACTGGGTGTCAAATGGGCAACTTAGAATGCCTCATCATTTAGAAAAAGTAACTTTGTACCAGACGTTTGATCCGATACTTTCGAATTTAACGGGTTGTTCTACCTTTGGAGATATTACAGAAGAGAAATTAAGAGAGGTTTATAAAGAATCCAAGGAGTCTTTTCTTAACACTGTGGAAGCTCTCTTCTTTTGGGGAGTAAGGTTTACAGGGAATCTCGAGAAATTTCAACCAACCACGCAAGGTAGCGACAGGTATATTATTCGTGTGCATAACGCAGGTGGTAAAAAAATTAGAGATATTGCTTCCGTTAAAGAGGCGAAAAAGCTCGAGAACCGAAATATTACGAATGTGGAAACCTTAGACAAAATACTGTTAGATTCGTTGAATTGGCTCACTGGAACCAATAACAACTGGGTAGAAGAAAAGTCGGAAAAACCTGCAGAAAAGACATCTGAATCCAAAGAAGACACCATGCTTCATTACAAAATGGAAAAAATGAGGATTCCCGCAGTCATAGCTGAAAAGTCTTTATGGAGGATAGGGGTGGAAGGCTGCGATAATTTATTGCGTCAGTTTAACAACCTTGGTGTAAAGAAATTGGAAGATATCGATTTCAGTCTCGACAATGTCCATGAAAAGATGAGTCAAACTGGCGAAAAAACTATTAAGAAATTTTGGCATCAGTTACAACAGATTGCAGGCGAGAAACAAGAAATAGACAAAGTAAATAAAGTGGATGGTATAGAAGGAAATATAATTTATTTTGATAGAGAAAAGATAAAGGTACCTGAAAACTTGAAGGACGTGGAATTGAATGGAGCGTTTTTCTCAGGGGCTGAGAATGCAGTTGAACAATTGAAGGCCTCCGGCACCAAAACTCTAGGGGACCTTCCATCCGATTTTATTACAGTTCGTAAAATTAAGGGTGTAGGAAATAAAAAGGTAGAAATAATTTTCAAGCACTTATCTAATTTTATTCAAGAAGAAGAGAAGAGAAAAGAATTAGAAAACCTGAGCCCTGAAGAATATAAAAAACATCTATTTCAACAATTAATGGCCAGGCTTGATAATGCAATGGAAAATGAGGAAGCTGCAAAAAAAGAAAAAATTCCTACTAGATATTTTTATCTCACTAAAAAACGGTACCACGCAAGCCTTAGAGGCGAGCATCTCACATTAGAAGAACTGGGTAATGAGTTAGGGATGACCAGAGAAGGGGTTCGTCAGATTTTTGCAAAAGGGGACGCTCGCATAGCTACTCTCGTCCAGCCTTTCATTGATTTTGTACTTCATAATGAACAAAAAAGTAAAAAAATGTTCGTTGAAGATTATCTCCATACACATTCGCTGCTACACTATATAATTCTTCAGGGAATTGAAAAATTAGGGCTTACAACCGTTGCTTCCTCGGAGAAAGTATATATTAGTAGGTTAGATGAACATGAACTCAGAGGAATGAAAGAAGAAATAAAAAAAGAACTTAAAGAGACGTTCCATCTTCGGGTTATCAATTTCCAAAAATTAAGGGAATACTGTGAAGAAAAAGCTGTAGAGGTAGGGTGTTCAGTTGAATTTATAAAAAGAGTTGCTGAAGGGGAAGTAAATTGGTTGGCCGAGGACCAGGGGATACTAAAATCGATAAGTAAGAAAGATGTAGTAGAGATGGTCATGTTGCAATATCCGGAGGGTGCAGAGATCTACGGTCAAGAAGAAGAACTTATAGAAAAAGCTAACGATTTCATGCCGGGTCAATTTAAGGGGGAGAGGTCTTTTAATTCCATAGCATTGCGTGAAGACGTAGCTAGTTCTATTCTACTGTGGGACCGAGGAATTTACATTCATGAAAATTTTATAACTGTTAATCAATCAATCCTAAATAGAGCTATTCAAATGGCAGTTAATTTGGTGAAAAAAAATGGCTCTGTGAAAGTCACCAAGGTGTATGAAAATTTTGAAGAAGAGTTGAAAGAACAGGGTATTATGAGTGAATATGCTCTGTACTCTTTAATGAGAAAACAAGGAAATGAATATTTGTCTTTTAGTAAATTTCCAACAATCCACCCTGTTGGAGAAGAAAGAAAAAGCAATGGCGAGTATATAAGAGAATACCTAGAAAATAACGGTGGTAACGCCACTATCTCAGAACTAGAGAATGAATTTTTGAGTAACAGAGGGTGGAAGAAATTTAGTTTGAGTCAAGCTTTGGCTAAAAACAAAGAAATTGTTGTACTGGACCGGGAGGAGTATGGGTTGCTATCGGATTATAGTCACATAAAACCTGAAGACTTACAGTTCGTAGCTGATCAAATTACTGATAAATTAGAAGAGAGTCCTGTAGCGTTCATCGATGCTTTTTATCAGGAAAACGAGTTGGTTTTAAGAAGTTTACGAATAACCAGCAGGCGTTTGTTGTACTCCCTGTTAAAAGAAATGTTTGGTGATGTATTGAAAATGGGCAGATTCCCTTACATTTTGAAAAAAGGAATAGAGATAAATAACGTCTTTGGTAATAGGCTAATTGACGACTACATCAAAAAAGAAGAGGACATAGTGTCGAGAGAAGAAGTAGAGCAGTGGATCACTGACATGCTCGGGGAGAATGATAGATACTTGGATGCAGTCCTAGGCCATTCCAGTACAATTCTTTACTACGCTCAAGGTGAATACGGAGAATATGTTCACGCAGACACCATTGGCTATGGACCAAAGATGAAAGAGGACCTGGAACGATCAGTTACGAATCTATTTGAAAAGATTTCAAAAATGAGAAACAGAGATTATGTATTTATTGATGAATTGATAGATGAAGAGAGTCTTCCTCCTTTGAAGAACCAAATAGAGTGGAGTGAAGATTTATTAAGACATTTATTGAAAAAGTCAGACCGCTGGAATTTGATAGGTTCATATGACGCAATTGTGACTCCTGTTTATTCTTCCATTTCTTCAGATGCAAAATTTATAGAATATTTGCTTCAGAAAGAATTTTCTGGATCTGCTAAATTAAACTCTTTTAAAAAATATCTTAATGATATTAAATATTCGAATGGTGGCAAGTTATTAGCAGAAACAGAAGTGTTGTTAGAAGAAGGGGAGGCCCCCTTTCAGTTAGATGGAGATGAAATTCTGCTTAAAGATTGGAGTGACGTTAGCTTATGAACAATAGACTTGTGGCTCACATTTCTTCATTACTTGAAGAGGAAGACGCAGATGTTAAAGAATTGATTGTCCACACTATAACCCAAGTAGAAGAGAAGAATATTTCTGCTATGGCCCATGCTAAGAAAGTTAGTCGTTTTATAGATAAAAACTTAAGCGAAGGATCAGGTGATCCAGAATGAAGATAGAATCATTAACAATGAAAAATTTCCGCCAATACTATGGCAGACAAACAATTGACTTTGCCCAAGGTGAAAATCAAGAAGTTGTAACTGTTATTTTAGGAGAAAATGGGCGTGGAAAAACTGGAATTTACCGTGCAATGTTATTCGCTTTGTTTGGTGACGAAAAACTGAATCAAGATACCGATGAAGCTTCTTTAAACCTAGTGAATCTTAAGGCGATTAAAGAAAGTAACGACAACGTAGAAGCAGAAGTAACGCTCACTTTTTCCCACAATTCTCAGCAGTATGTAATTAGCCGGAAGTTGGTAGGGGGTCTCATTAACGATAAAGTTACCGAACAACGGGCAGGTCAGAAATTAAAAGGTATTACTTCAGGAGAAGAGTGGATCGGAGAAGAAGATATATCGTTACAGATACAACAATTTATCGATGAACGTGTAAAGAACTACTTCTTTTTTGATGGAGAAAGAATTGAAAGGTTAACGAGAGTATCACACCAACAACGAAAAGAGATCTCTACCGGAATTAAAAATTTGTTGAAAATAGATGATGTCTTTAAAACGGAAGCAGTTCTGAAAGAAGTTAAGTCGAAAGCGAATGCCGAACTTAGTAAATATTCAAGTGGAGAGTACAAAAAGGCATTGCATGAGCTGGAGAAAAGAGAAAAGGAATATGCCGATTTATTACTAGAAAAAGAAAATAACGAAGAATATAGTTCAACTATGGAAAATGAATTAAACAACGTGAACCAGAAGTTGAGTGAATTCGAATCCATGAGTGCCCTTCTAAATAGTCGTGATCAGTTAGAGCAGGAAGTAAAAAAAGCTGAGGCAAAGATTGAAGAGAAAACAATGCAACTCCGGGTTTTCAATGACTATCTGCCACTGATGATGGGAGAAGACACACTTGAGCTTGTGCAGGCTAAACTGAAAAAAGAATTAGAGAATCAGGATTTTTCAGGTATATCTTCTTCATTTGTCCAACAACTTGTGAGTGATATGCAGTGTATTTGTGGTACGGATTTATCGAAGAACCAGGAGCAACTTCAAGAACTTAAAAGCCTGGAAGCTTCCGTCAAAGAATACGAAGAAAATAAAACGTCCCACGAATTGTTGGAAGCATTAAATTCCTTATTTGATTTTTTGAGTGGTCGAAAGGACGTTATAGAACTGCAACTTACCGATATTAACCAGATGAGTTATGAAAAGGAAGAAAATCAAGTAAAACTGGAGAAATTGAATAATCGTCTGTCAGATTCAGCGGAAGGCGAAATGCAGCATTTGAATGATAAAAGAAAAGAACTTCATAGAAAAATAGACGAGGCAGAAAATCAACGTGAAAGGCTTCAAAGTCAGCTCACCAGTTTAACTGAGACGATAAAGAATGGGAAATCTCATTTAAAAGAGTTAGAAAAAAGAAGCGGGGTACGTTCTAAACTTCTGGAAAAAAATGATTTACTGGATCGTTCTCTCCAAACGATGTCCGGATTAATCGCAACTTTTGAAAAGGAAATGATTGAGGAACTGGAAAGGGCAGCCCAACAGAACCTGCAATATCTATTGGATGCATCCGGCCAGTCGATGATAAGCCGTGTGAAAATAAACAAAGATTACTCAATCGAAGTTTATAATGCATATAATCAACCTTTCCTCGCCAATATTTCTCAGGGTCAGAGACAGGTTCTGTCTTTGAGCTTCATTACTGCGCTTGCTCAAGTAGCAGGGGGAGATTCTACGCTGGAAATGCCTTTGTTGATGGATACACCTTTCGGGAGGTTAAGTGAGATGCATCAGAAAAATTTAATCGATTACCTCCCGCAAATCTGTTCTCAGTGGGTGCTATTGGTAACTGGCAGGGAATTCGGTGAAGAAGAGAAGAAGAAGTTTGAAGAGTTCGGAGTTCTGGGGAAATTTTATGAGTTAGAGTCGCAAGAAGCTGGAATGACAGTAATCAGGGAGAAACAGGAAATTGGAGGTGTAAAAAAGTAAATGGAGGAAATAGGTCAGCTTAGAATATTTGTTCCTGACGAACAGTTTAGCATTTATCAAAAGTTAGGAAGAAATTTCTTTTCCAAGAATAGTCAATTCTTCGTTTATTGTGCAATAACAGGTAAAAGAAAGGGGTATAAACAAAGCTTAAAGAATAAACATGAGTTGTTTCAAGCTAATACGTTATCTCAACATGAATGGACTGTACTAAAGTCTATCTACTATGATGATGAAAACGTCGCGGGTACCTATAAAGATATAATTACCAAAGCTCAGGACTATGCAAGCGGTGGGTTTGAATGGTTAATGAACAATGAATTCCGTGATTTCGTTCATTTTGATGAGAATTATTTACTTACAGGGAATGAGACAGAATTTCAAATCAAGTTGATCGACTATACCTTGAATCACAAGAACGAAGTGCCGTTTTAATATCGTCAGAGTGGAGCCGCATTGGCTCTTCTTATTGCGGCACACTGATAAAAATAGAGATATAGGTAGAGATAGAATAGTGTACATTATGATTAGAACACACGGAGACTCCTACGGGAACAGCACGAGCTGAAGATCCCCCTGATCAGGCGCTTTGCCTGATTAGGGAAGCTTAGGCCGTGCCCGTGGAAAGCGACGTGTTGTTCTTTTGCTATACCTTTTCGTTTCATGGCTATCGTGTAATTTTTCTCATAAAAAAACTCCCTGCACGCGTCCCGGGCCATTGAACCCAGGGTTACGCACGCAGGGAGTTTCTTTTAAGCGGATCGGTGTTCTTCCACTGCCGCTTTTTCTTTACTTAAGCGGAACGGAGCGGTAATGAGAGCGGCAATCAGAAACAGTCCCATGTACCCGATCAGCGGATAGAAGATAGCTACAAGGTCGGTGAAGCCGACGAAGCTGAGGGCTAGTGCCACAGCGCCGACAGTGAAGACGAACTGCTTATGCTGCTTCGTACCGACCGTCGTGAATCTCGCAGCCAAAGAGAAAAACATGCTGATGGCCGTGTTGAACACCATACCGAACAGTACGAGGGAAAACAGAACCCCGAGTCCCGGCGCAATATCGTCGACGAGCTTCAGCATCGGCATGTCCACGTTGGCAACGACGTCCACTTTCGAGAAGATGGCCAGGTGGCTGAGGACGATCATCAGTCCAAGAGACAGTCCTCCGAGCAGTCCTCCGAGAGACGAGGTGCGTTCATTATCCTCGTTACCGCCCATGAGGAGCGACATCGATGCCCCGACGGCGATGTTGAACGATACGTAGTTCAGGGCGGAAATGAACCAGCCCGGCAGAAACAGGAAGGAACTTTCAACGACCGAGTCCTGCGCTTTTGCCGTAGCATCAAGACTGCTGAGTCCTCCGTCCATCGTAGCTATACTGTATACGGCCACAAGAACGACGGTGGCAATGAGAAAAGGGGTGATGCTTCCGATGACGTTCACCACTTTCTCCACGTTCATCAGAATGGTGGCGACGACGAGCACGCTCATCAGAATCGTGCCGAGCACACTCGGAAGCCCGAACTGCTGACTCGGTATGGAACCGGCCCCGGCGATCATGACCACTCCGACACCGAACAACGTAAAGATGATGACGTAGTCGACGATGAGACCGAGCCATTTTCCGCTCACCCGGTAGATGGCTTCTTTGTGGGAAGTGGCTTTCATTCTCGTACCCAGTTTCGTCAGCATCATGCCCATATAGGCGAAGATGGCGGTAGCGAAGATGGCACCGATCGTTCCTGCGTACCCGTAACTGGTGAAATACTGCAAAATCTCCTGGCCGGAAGCAAATCCTGCCCCGACGATGATTCCGATGAACGCACTGGCGATCCGGAGAACTTTTTTCATTATGAAAAACTCCCTTATGTATGGTACAAGCTCTTTTAACTTTACCATGTATCCGCTTTCCTTTAAAAGGGAAATGAAAGACTGCAGCGAAAATAGGGACAATTTTCACCCGTCACAATATGTCATCATAATATACACTATGTTATACTAATTGAAATAATATACATACATAGGAGCGTGATCAGGTGAGTAAAAAATACCTGGATTTACTGGCGGAGAAATACGGCAGTGAAGAGGAAGTTGTTACGGAAATCATCAATCTGGAAGCGATTCTCAATCTGCCGAAAGGGACGGAACATTTCGTGAGTGATTTGCACGGGGAGTACCAGGCTTTCCAGCACGTCCTCCGGAACGGGTCCGGAAAAGTGAAAGAGAAAATCCGGGATATTTTCAAAGACGAATTGAGCGAGCAGGACATCAGCGAGCTCGCAACGCTCATCTACTACCCGGAGGAGAAGCTGAAGCTGATTAAAGGGACCTTCACGAGTGATGAAGAGCTGAACGAGTGGTACAAGACGATCATCGAACGGATGCTTGAGCTGATTCCTTACGCTTCTTCCAAGTATACGCGCACCAAACTGAGGAAAGCTCTGCCGTCGCAGTTCGTTTTTCTCATTGAAGAACTGCTTTACAAAACGGACCGGTACACGAATAAAACCGACTATTACTCAAGCATTATGGAACAGATCATTACGCTGCGTCAGTCCGATAAACTGATCGCCGGACTGGCCTACACGATCCAGCGTCTCGTCGTCGACCATCTGCACGTCGTCGGAGATATTTACGACCGGGGCCCGGAGCCGGACAAAATTATGGATACCCTCATCGACTATCATTCCCTCGATATCCAGTGGGGGAACCACGATGTATTGTGGATAGGCGCCTACGCAGGGTCCAAAGTCTGTCTTGCCAATATATTGAGGATCTGTGCCCGCTATGCGAATCTGGATATCATCGAGGATGCCTACGGGATCAATCTGCGTCCGCTGCTCAGTCTTGCCGAAAAGTATTACGACGATAATCCTGCCTTCCGCCCGAAACTTCAGGGGGATGAACGGCTGACGGAACAGGAGCAGCTGCAGATCGCCAAGATTCATCAGGCGATCGCCATGATCCAGTTCAAACTCGAAAGTCCGATCATCAAACGCCGCGGCTGCTTCAATATGGAAGGCAGGCTTCTGCTGGATAAAATCGATTACGAGCGGGAGGAGATACACCTGAAAGGGAAGACGTACCCGCTTGAGAATCCTTGCTTCCAGACGATCGACCCGGAAGACCCGGCCCGGCTTTTAGAGGAAGAGCAGCAGGTTATCGATAAGCTTCTCTTCTCCATCCAGCATTCGGAGAAGCTGACACGGCACATGAAGTTTCTCATGAAAAAAGGGAACCTGTACCTGAAGTACAATGGGAATCTGCTTATTCAT
Organism: Salimicrobium humidisoli; assembly: GCF_002295105.1. Lineage (GTDB taxonomy): Bacteria > Bacillota > Bacilli > Bacillales > Halobacillaceae > Salimicrobium > Salimicrobium humidisoli. The sequence goes on from NZ_NSGH01000001.1 coordinate 84,660, forward strand.
GGCTGTATTCCGCTTGACGAGGACGGCAATATGGAAACGATGACAATCGAAGGGCAGACCTACGGCGGCCGTGATCTTCTCGACCTGTTCGAAGAGAAGCTCCGGTACAGCTTCGCTCATCCCGAAGAGACGGATGATCTGGCTACGGACATGGTGTGGTATCTGTGGACGGGCGAGTATTCGTCGCTGTTCGGCAAGCGGGAAATGACGACGTTTGAAAGGTACTTCATCAGCGATAAGGCAACGCACAAAGAGGAGAAGAATCCGTATTACTATCTGCGTGAAAACGAGGAAGTGTGCCGGAAGATGCTGGAGGATTTCGATCTGGACCCGGACCAGGGTCACATCATCAACGGCCACACGCCGGTGAAGGAAATCGAAGGAGAGAACCCGGTGAAAGCCGGCGGGAAGATGGTCGTCATCGACGGCGGCTTCTCTAAAGCTTATCAGTCCACGACGGGGATCGCCGGTTACACGCTGCTTTTCAACTCCTTCGGTATGCAGCTGGTGGCCCATCAGAAATTCAGTTCCCGGGAAGAAGTGCTGAAAGACGGTATCGACGTTCTTTCCGTACGTCGTCTCGTAGATAAGGAAATGGAGCGGAAGCTTGTGAGAGAGACGAATATCGGCACGGAAATACAGTCACAGATCGACACGCTCCGTTACTTACTGGAAGAAAGGTATATGAAATGAGAGTGGCCCCGGGCCGCTCTTTTTTTATATTTTCACTACAAAAAAATGTGTAACCGGAAAATATTGTGATATTTTTTTGTTTCAAATTCAAATTATTCGGTTATCTATGGTAATATGATACAAAAGAACCATCAAGGACGGAGGAGACAAAGATGAACTGGATCGACCCCTATACCTTTCTGCTGATGATTCTGGCTATCAGTTCCTCTTTCGTAGCTGTTGCGTTGCTGAAATCTCCCCGGAAACTGCTTCGTAATTTTTTGGCGGGGGCGGCAGCTTTAAGTTCACTCTTTATCATTCTTACTATATTTGAACTACATATCGAAAATAGAAACGCTATGATAGTCCTTAGAAATTTCCAGCAGATTTCCATCGTTTTCGCTCCGATTCTTCTGTTCGGCTATGCGAAAGAGCTGCACAGGGAAGAAGCGAAGACGACACTCCGGCTCACAGGGTTACTGGCTGTGCCGTCTATTCTTGATGTCGCCCTCGCTTTTACGGATAAGTGGCACGGATGGATGCGGGAGAGTATTACGGTCGAAACGGTATGGAACTACACGGAACTTTCCATTACAAGTACCGCTGTGAACTCCGTATTCAGCTCATACTCCTACGCCGTTTCTTTACTTACCGTTTTTTTACTGGTGCGTAATATGTTCGATGTCCCGAAAAATTACCGGTCCACTCTCGGACTCTCCGTGGTGGCCGTAATTCTCCCGATTGTTTCCATTACGGCTTTGTCGCTGCTTGAAGTGAAAGTGCCGGGGATGTTCGCTTTGTCATACGGTTCCATGGCCCTTCTGCTGATCATAGCGAACCGGAACCGGGACTTCAATACGGTATGGCCGGTGTCACGGCAGCTGGTACTTGAAAATCTGTCCGAAGGCATTTTACTTATCGACGCCCGCGGCTGCATCATAGAAGCGAACCGGGCGATTTGTGACATGGCTTCCCACATTCATAAAAAGGACGTCTGTCCGAAAGATCTTCTTCATAAGAGAGCCGTTACGGTGTTCAAAGAGGTGGAAGGATTGGAGAAATCCATGGAAAAAGGCGGAAACACAGAGTTTTCGGTGGAAGCCGGGGAGCGTTTTTACGATATAGCGGTAACGAAACTGAAAGAGAAACGTCAGCCGATCTGGCTCGTCGTCGCCAAGGATGTAACCGAGAAGAAAGTGGTGGAGCGTGAACTCGAGCATTTGGCTTCTCTCGATTCGCTCACCGGGCTCAAAAACAGAAATGCTTTTCTGAGCGCGTATGAAAAAGCAGGGGCCGGAGAAGACAGGGTGTTCGTTCTTATGGATATCGATTATTTCAAAAACTTCAACGATACTTACGGACACGTGGCAGGGGACGAGGTGCTGCGTGCCATGTCGGAACTGCTCGGGGAACATTTCGGGGAAGAAGGGGAAGTCGTGTCACGCTTCGGAGGGGAAGAGTTCGGGATTTTGCTGCAGGGGGAGCCGGAGGAAGTGGAGACGAGGATCACCCGGTTCTGCGAACATCTGAAGCGGTTGAATAAGGAAACGGACAGCCTGATCAAGGAAGAGATCACCGTAAGTGCAGGCATCCACGCCTTCACCGCCGGGGAGGAATTCGACGCCGTCTACCATTGTGCGGACCAGGCGATGTATCAGGCGAAACGTAACGGCCGGGATCAGCTCAGTTTTACGGGCCTCCCTTCTCCGGTAAAAAGTTGAAACGTCTGCATAGAAAAAGGTAGAATGGAAGCAACAGGAGGAATTTTATGGAACAGACCGGATTAGTTCTGGAAGGAGGAGGGAGCCGCGGTATATACACAGCCGGGGTTCTCAACCGCCTGATGAAAGCGGGGATCTATCTCCCTTACGTCAACGGTGTGTCTGCCGGGGCCTGCAACGGCTCGTCCTATGTGGCACGGCAGCTGGACCGCAACCGGGCGGTACTCATCGATTACGTAAAGCATCCCGACTACCTGTCGCTGCGCAATCTTCTCAGAAAACGGCAGCTTTTCGGTATGGACTTTCTTTTCGATACGCTGCCGAACCGGCTGGAACCTTTTGATTATCATACATTTGCTCAGGCGAAGGAAGAATTCGAGATCGGTACGACGGACTGCATCACCGGGGAAGCGGTATTTTTCGATAAGGAAAACTACAACGAACATATGCTTACGCTTATGCGGGCTTCGAGTTCTCTGCCGATGGTGGCCCCTGCTGTTCCGTTTAACAACCGTATGCTGATGGATGGCGGGATTGCCGACCCCATCCCTCTTATGAGATCTATCAGCCGGGGGAACAGAAAGAACGTAGTCGTGCTGACACAGGTGCGGGATTATTACAAAAAGCCGCAGTCGGTCGGCTGGTATATGAAGCGCAAGTACCGGGAATACCCCGGACTGCTGCGGGCGATGGAGAAACGGCACATCGTTTATAACGAAACACTGGACTACATAAGGGAAGAAGAGCGGAAAGGGAATGTATTCGTCATTTCCCCGTCTTACGCACCGGGGGTCGGCCGGGTCGAGCGTAACAAAGGGAAATTGACCACTCTCTATGAGCGGGGCATCAGGGATACACAGGAACTGGAAGCCTCTCTCCATGAATTTTTGCAATGAACCGGACCCCGTGGTGTCCGGTTTTTGTTTATATTACAAAAGCGTAAGTGCAACTTTTTGCACAATTTCCCTTGATTTTGAAATCGTTTCCACCTAAAATGAGAGAAAATGTTAGAAGGGGAGTTGTTCGAATGTCTATTACAGAAGAGAACGGGCAAGCTCAGATCGGAGATATCGTAACATTTACACGCAAGAAGGAACAGTGGACGGGGAAAGTCGTTCCGTCCGGATGTGCAAATTCAGTGATCGTCGATTTACGCGTGATGGAAAAACTTCCGGAACGGGAGAACTCTTCCTATCTAACTTGCGTCAACCATAAAAACTATCATATCGTCTCACGGGCAGCCGAAACGTCCGTGGAATAATAAATTCAGGCGACGTACCTGTCCGGGAATTCTCCGGGCAGGTATTTTTATGTCCGGCACCCGGGCCGATGTAGTCACCACAGGCAGGACGTGGTAAACTTTTTGACAACAACTATCCTAAAAGGAGTTCTGTGATGTCTTTATTTGAGGAACGGAATAAATATATGTTCGAGACGTTATTCGGGAGTACGGAACATTGCATCGTCGCAGTCGATAAAGAAGGGATCATCACTTATATAAACAGCGGGTATGCTGATTTTATCGGTGTGGACCGGAAAAAAGCCGAAGGACGACACGTTACGGAAGTCATCGAAAACACGCGTATGCATATCGTGGTGGAAACGGGCCGGGAAGAGGTGGCGGATCTTCAGTACATACGCGGGGACTACATGATCGCCAACCGCATTCCTGTCTTTGAAGACGGAGAGCTTACGGGCGCGTTCGGTATGGTGCTGTTCCGTGATACGGACGAGTGGAAAGTGATGAACACGAATGTCAAAGAACTGCTGATGGAGCTTGAGTCCTACCGGGAAAATTTCAAAAAGAACACCGGCGCCCCCTACTCCCTTCATAACATCGTCTCCCATTCCCCGAAGATGATGGAAGTGAAAGATACGGTAAGAAAGATGGCGACAGGGGATGCATCCGTGCTGTTACGGGGGGAGAGCGGGACCGGGAAGGAACTTTTCGCTCACAGTCTCCACAATTTAAGCGAGCGTAACGGAAAACCTTTTATCAAAGTGAACTGTGCGGCAATCCCCGAGCAGTTGTTCGAAGCGGAACTGTTCGGCTATGAGGAAGGGGCGTTCACCGGCGCGAAAAAGGGCGGGAAAGCCGGTAAGTTCCAGCTCGCCGATGGCGGAACGCTTTTTCTCGATGAAGTCGGGGACATGCCGCTGCATGCCCAGGTGAAAATATTACGGGCCCTGCAGGAAGGGGAAGTGGAACCGCTCGGCTCGGAGACGTCCGAACTGGTGGACGTACGCGTCGTGGCAGCTACGAATCAGGCGCTCGAGGAACTGATCAGCCGCCAGGAATTCCGGGAAGACCTGTACTACCGGATCAACGTCGTGTCTGTCGATATCCCTCCCTTGCGCGAACGGCCGGAAGATATCCGTCTGCTTGCCAAATACATCCTCAGTAAAACCGGGGACAGCAGGAGGAAGAAAGTCGAGGGATTCTCCGAAGCGGCCATTCAGGTGCTGGAGGGGTATTCGTGGCCCGGAAACATACGCGAACTTGAAAATACGATCGAGTCGGCGGTGCATATGGCGGACGGGACTTACATCGAAGTGTCCGACCTTCCCGGGAGTATAACAGCCGCTTCTGTCACCGAAAAGGAAAGTCTGAAAACGATACTGGAACGAGTGGAGAAAGAGACGATTGAGCAGGCTCTCACAAGAACCTCGGGGGACAAGGGTGCGGCTGCTGCACGTCTCGGTATCGGGAAAACGAGCCTTTATGATAAAGCGAAAAAATACGGTATATGACTGACAGGTGACATTTCGCAGAACAGCCATTCCGGAAAAGCGGAAACCATTCCGCAAATCCGGAATGGTTTTTTTATTCATCATGTAAGGGTTTTCATGAAAGCGTATCTTGATTTTTCCGGAAATCCGGAAAAGGAGAAGGAGATACCCCTGTCTGCCGGCTTCCGGAAAGTTGGCACGATTCTTGCATAAGTAAGGGAGAAGGGAGTGGAACATATGAAAAAGATATATACAACGTTTCAGGAAGCGGTCGAGGAAATCAAAGATCATTCCACTATTATGGTAGGAGGGTTCGGGCTCGTCGGGATTCCGGAGAATCTCATACTCGGTATCGTCGAATCCGGAGCGAAACATCTGACGGTCATCTCCAACAACTGCGGAGTGGACGACTGGGGACTCGGGCTACTGCTTGAGAATAAGCAGATTGATAAGATGATCGGGTCATACGTCGGAGAAAACAAGGAGTTTGAACGGCAGGTGCTTGCGGGGGAGCTGGAAGTCGAACTTACGCCGCAGGGGTCACTGGCAGAAAAAATCCGGGCCGGAGGTGCAGGGATTCCTGCTTTTTATACACCCGCCGGAGTCGGAACACCGATTGCCGAAGGAAAAGAGATCCGGGAATTTGACGGCAGAGAATACGTACTGGAAGAAGCGCTCACGGCTGATGTGAGTCTGGTCCGGGCAGCGCGTGCGGACCGTTTCGGGAATCTCGTCTACAACAAAACCGCCCGCAACTTCAATCCGGAAATAGCGGCAGCCGGGAAAGTGACGATCGCCGAAGTCGAAGAGCTTGTGGAGCCCGGAGAACTGGACGGCGATCACATTCATACGCCTGGTATTTACGTCCAGGGTCTTGTCGAAGGACAGCAGGAGAAAAGAATCGAGCGTCTGACCGTGCGTCAGGAAGCATAACGAAGGAGGAGTCGGAATGAGCACTGTAAAACAGGACAAAGCAGTCCAGAGAGAAAAAATAGCAAGAAGAGCCGAACGCGAAATTGAAAGCGGTTTCTACGTAAACCTAGGTATCGGTATGCCGACGATGGTGGCGAATTACATACAGCCCGGGAAAGAAGTGGTACTGCAGTCGGAAAACGGGCTGCTCGGGATCGGTCCATCGCCTTATGAATCGGAAGTGGACCCGGATCTGATCAACGCCGGGAAGGAGACGGTGACCGCATCTGTCAGCGGTTCCTACTGCAGCAGCGCCGAATCCTTCGCGATGATCCGCGGGGAGCATCTGGACCTTGCGATTCTCGGCGGAATGGAAGTGGCAGCGAACGGGGATCTGGCCAACTGGATGATTCCGGGCAAAGTGATTAAAGGCATGGGCGGCGCGATGGATATCGTGCACGGGGCGAAAAAGATCGTCATCATTATGGATCACGTCAGCAAACACGGGACTCCGAAAATACTGAAGGAATGCACGCTTCCGCTTACCGGAAAGGGAGTCGTGGACCGTATTATAACGGACCGGGCTGTCATCGACGTAACGGACGCAGGTCTCGTGCTCCAGGAAGTGGCGGAAGGATTCACCGTCCGGGATGTTATAGACAGCACGGAAGCACCACTCGAAGTGAGCGGATCACTGAAAGAAGCGGGTTATTAAAAAGGAGGAGACGAAATGAAAGGACAGATCGTATTTATTACAGGAGCAGCGAGCGGTATCGGTTATGAAGTGGGGGCGGCTTTTGCGAAAGAAGGGGCAGTAGTCGTACTCAGCGATATTAATGAAGCGAAAGTGAAGGAAGCGGCCGGAACCTTGAAGGATTCAGGATATGAAAGCGAAGGGGTAGTCTGTGACGTAACGAAAGAAGAAGAGATCCAGCAGGCGATCGACTACGTAGTGGATACGTACGGCCGGCTCGACGTCCTGATTAACAACGCCGGACTTCAGCACGTGGCGTCCGTCGAGGATTTTCCGACAGAAAAATTCGAACTGATCAACCGGGTGATGCTGGTGGCACCGTTCATGGCGACGAAGCACGTATTTCCGGTAATGAAAAAGCAGGGGAGCGGCCGTATCCTGAATATGTCCTCCATTAACGGACTCGTCGGCTTTGCCGGCAAGGCCGCCTACAACAGCTCGAAACACGGGGTGATCGGCCTGACGAAAGTGACGTCGCTCGAAGGTGCAGAGCACGGCATTACGGTGAATGCTCTTTGCCCGGGCTATGTGGATACGCCGCTTGTCCGGAATCAGCTTGAAGACCTGGCGGAGAACAGAAACACGTCTCTCGAAAACGTTCTGGAAGACGTCATTTATCCCCTCGTTCCCCAGAAGCGACTGCTTTCCGTACAGGAAGTGGCGGATTACGCCCTGTTTCTGGCCGGTGATAAAGCCCGCGGAGTGACAGGTCAGGCGGTTGTCATCGATGGCGGGTACACGGCTCAGTAAAATAGGGAATGTAAACTAAAGGAGGAGTGAACACATGTTTGGAATTTTTCTTGGACTCGCCGTATTAATGATTCTCGCCTATATCGGATGGTCGATCATCTGGGTGGCGCCGATTGCTGCCGGAGTCGTGGCGCTTACGGGCGGGCTCGATTTACTCGATGCCTATAAAGATACGTATATGGGAGGGTTCGTAGACTTTGCGAAATCATGGTTCCCCGTTTTCATGCTCGGGGCCATCTTCGGGAAGCTGATGGAGGACACGGGAATGGCGCGTTCCGTTGCGGTCGCTTTTACGAGGGTTATCGGAACGAACCGTGCTATCCTCGGAGTGCTCGTATCTGCAGCCGTTCTGACGTATGGGGGAGTGAGCCTCTTCGTCGTCGTATTCGCCGTTTATCCTCTGGCCCTGTCTCTGTTCCGGGAGGCGGATATCAGCCGTAAGCTCATACCGGCTACCGTGGCGCTCGGGGCTTTCACCTTCACGATGACGGCACTGCCGGGGTCGCCGCAGATCCAGAACCTGATTCCGATGGAGTATTTTGAAACGGATGCCATGGCCGCACCCGTGATGGGAATCATCGCCGGAATCATTATGGCGGTCGGCGGTTACCTTTACCTTCGCCGCCGGGAACAGAAACTGAGAGAGAAGGGAGAGACCTTCTTTGAACCGGAGGAAAAAGAAAATCTCGGAGAAGACGAAAAAATGCCGATGTTCCTCCTTTCGATACTGCCGCTTTTGACCGTCCTTCTGACGCTGAATCTGCTGCAGTGGGATATCGTCACCGCCCTTATCTCAGGAATCGTTCTGATCATGCTTTTGAACGTTACGAAGTACGCGAAATTCATCGGTGCGATGAACAAAGGGGCGAGCGGCTCGGTACTCGCGATCATCAATACGAGTGCGGCCGTCGGGTTCGGTACCGTCGTCCGGGAAGTCCCGGGATTTGAGCGTCTGACGGAAATGCTCATGGGTGTCAAAGGCAACCCGCTCATATCGGAGGCGGTTGCCGTCAACGTTCTTGCGGGAGCGACGGGGTCTGCATCCGGAGGGATGGGGATCGCTCTGGAAGCACTCGGTTCCAAATACTATCAGATAGCTCTCGAGACAGGTATAAGTCCGGAAGCTTTCCACCGGGTAGCCTCCCTCTCCTCGGGCGGACTGGACGCACTTCCGCATAACGGAGCGGTCCTTACCCTTTTCGCTATTACAGGAATGACCCATAAAGACAGCTACCGTGATATTTTTGTCGTAGCCATCCTTATCCCCATCATTTCCGTAGCCGTGGTCATTCTGCTTAACACTATCGGTGTTCTTTAATAAATAGGAAGGTTCGAGGGTTGTATATTTAATTTTATTTCCAATAGTGGTAAACTGTTTATGGAATAAAATATACTGGGAAAGATGTACATTCAGTGAAGCTTGGCCTGCAACGATGCATCTTTTCTTCAATACATAGGGAGAAGGATCGGACATATGAGTAATCAACGTACACAAAAAGAAGTCATTTTGATTGGTGCCGGGATTATGAGTGCCACGTTGGCAACGCTTTTGAAGGAACTGGCTCCTGAGTGGAACATTAAAGTATTCGAACGTCTCGATGAACCGGGCAAGGAGAGCTCGAACGTGTGGAACAACGCGGGAACGGGCCACGCGGCTCTATGTGAGCTGAACTACACGAAAGAAAAAGAGGACGGCTCCATCGACATCAGTAAAGCTGTAAGTATCAACGAAAAATTCGAAGTATCCAAACAGTTCTGGTCGTTTCTCGTAAAACAGGGTCTTATCAGGGATCCGCAGGAATTCATCCAGCCGGTTCCGCACATCAGCTTCGTACACGGTGAGGATCACGTGGATTTCTTAAGGAAACGTTACGAGAAAATGATAGCGCATCCACTTTTTGAAGGGATGAAGTATGCAGAAGACCTTGAAACATTGAAGAACTGGCTTCCGCTTATGATGAACAACCGTCCGGAAGGCGAAGCGATCGCCGCTACGAAAATCGACTCCGGCACGGACGTCAATTTCGGTGTGCTCACCCGTCTTCTGTTTGAACACGCAACTACCGGAAACGTGGACGTCCGTTACAACCAGGAAGTTACCGACCTGAAACAGCTGGATGACGGAGAATGGGAAGTGCGCGTCCGTAACGAAAAAGAAGGGCGGATCGAACATCACCAGGCGCCTTTCGTATTTGTCGGCGGAGGCGGGGGGAGTCTCCACCTTCTTCAGAAGTCCGGAATTCCGGAAGGACAAGGATTCGGCGGCTTCCCGGTAAGCGGTCAGTTCCTCTTCTGTGATAAACCGGAAGTCGTGAAGCAGCACCGCGGAAAAGTATACAGCAAAGCACCGGTCGGAGCTCCTCCGATGTCCGTGCCGCACCTGGATACCCGCTTTATTGACGGAAAAGAAACCCTTCTGTTCGGACCATTCGCAGGCTTCTCGCCGAAATTCCAGAAGACAGGCTCTCTTACCGATCTCCTGACTTCCGTGAAACGGGACAACCTGTTTACGATGATGGCGGCAGGAGTGAAAAACGTTCCGCTTACGAAGTATCTTATTCAGCAGCTGATGCTTTCCAAGGAAGAGCGTGTCGAAGCTCTCCGTGAATTCGTACCGGAAGCCGTCGGCGAAGACTGGAACCTAGTTACGGCCGGTCAGCGCGTACAGGTGCTGAAAGACACGGAAGAAGAAGGACGGGGAACACTGCAGTTCGGAACGGAACTCGTAACAGGAGCGAACGGCTCCATTGCAGCTCTTCTCGGGGCATCCCCGGGAGCATCGACAGCCGTATCGATCATGTTCGACCTGATGAAGGAGTGCTTCCCGGACTACATGGACGAATGGGAACCTAAGATCAAAGAAATGGTGCCATCGTACGGCGTGACTCTCGCAGATGACCGCCAGCTGATTCAGGAAATCCAGGAATATACGACGGAAACGCTGAATCTTACAGGACGCATGGCTACAAGCGACAACTGAATAATGGAAGCCTCTCCTCCGGTCGGGGGAGAGGCTTTTTTGTGTGGCGCCGCGTGCCCTTGGCGGCCTTTTTCATCGTCCGACCGTCACGATCAGCGGGGAATCGTGCCCTTCGCAGGGAAAAGAAGGGCCTGAAGGTAACGATTAGGGAGGAATCGTACCCTTCGCAAGGCTCCTCCCGCTGCGAAGGTCTGGATAAACCGGACAGATAGTTTCACACAAACAAAAAGCCTGTCCGAAAAGGACAGGCTTACATAACAGTGTTTATTTTTTATTGACGGAAGCGTCGTAAATAGAATCTACAGCTTTTTGAAGCGTGTTGTTGAATTCTTCATCGGACTGCTTCACTTCTACGTCCGTTACGAGCGCACGGGAGAAGCTTGCGATGATATCGTCGTTCTCTTTCAGTTTCTGGTTAGCTTCATCACGGGAGTAACCGCCGGAAAGCGCTACGACGCGAACAACGCGCGGGTGGCCGGTAAGTTCTTTGTACGTATTCGCATTAGTCGGAATCGTAAGCTTGAGCATTACGTTCTGATCTTCGGACAATTCGTCGAGATGTTTCTTAAGCTCGACTTTGAGAATTTCCTCGGACTTCACTTTATCGGAACTGTCGATGTCCACCTCAGGCTCGACGATAGGAATCATGTCGTAGCTCAATACTTTTTTGGCTACTTCGAACTGCTGTTTCACAAGTTCTTTGATCCCTTCCGCGTTCGGGTCATGGATTACGGAGCGCTCTTTCGTACCGAAAATGTTACGCTCGTTGCCGCGGCGAAGTTTTTCGTCGAGGTCTTTGATAGGTTTCATCAGCTGAACGCCGTTCTCTTTCTCGGCAAGACCGCTGTCGATTTTAAGGAAAGGAACGATGCCTTTGGATGCAAGGTAGTCTCCTGTGTACTGACCTTCGATCTCGCGGTCCATCGTCTGTTCGAAAAGGATCGAACCGATGATTTTGTCAGAGCTGAAGGCAGGAGATGTGATGATGCGCGTTCTCATCTGATGTACAAGATCGAACATCTCATCTTCGTTGGAGTACTGATCTTCTCCCACACCGTATGCAGCAAGAGCTTTTGGTGTGCTTCCGCCACTCTGGTCAAGAGCTGCGACGAAGCCGCCTTTATTTTTCATTTGTTCAAAATGCTGTTTGTTCATTCCATTCACTCCTTCTTTTTGATCCTGGTATGATTATAACATGCTTGAGTTCACTCATGAAGCAGTTTGGACGTTTCCTGGTGAAGTAAACGCTTCCTTTTGAAATAAAGGGATACGGAGCGATTGAGAGACGGTTTTCACATGGTTTTTAAGGGGATATCGGGCGTGGTTTTGTGCAGGACTTTTGACTTTCTCCTCCGATTGCTCTAACTTTCAGAGTAGATTCTTACTCACAAAAAGGAGTGAACGACATGAAAGCGATCGTAATCAATGAATATGGTCATAAAGAACAACTGCAGGAACAGGAAGTTGAAAAACCGACCCCTGGAAAAGGCGAGGTGCTCGTCCAGACGAAAGCGACATCGATCAACCCGATCGACTGGAAAATCCGCGAAGGATACCTGAGACAGATGGTGGAGTTCGATTTTCCTCTCATTCTCGGCTGGGACGTCGCCGGCATCGTCGCTGAGACGGGAGAAGGAGTGACCTCCTGGCAAAAGGGAGACCGCGTCTTTGCCCGTCCCGACCTGACCGGAAAAGGAACGTATGCGGAATATACCCTCGTTGCCGAACGTCTTCTTGCTCCGCTTCCGGAAAACGTCAGTTTCGAAGAAGGAGCGGCTACTCCGCTCGCAGGTCTTACTGCCTGGCAGTGCCTGACGGACGTAACCCGGGTCCGGGAAGGAGAGAAAGTCCTCATCCAGGCCGGCGCGGGCGGCGTCGGTTCCTATGCGATCCAGTTCGCAAAAGAAATGGGGGCTTACGTGGCGACGACCGGAAGTACGAAGAACGTCGATTTCCTTAAATCTCTCGGAGCCGATGAAGTCATCGACTACACGAAAGACGACTTCGCCGAAGTGCTGAACGACTACGACGTCGTGTTTGATATGCTTGGCGGAGATGTTCTGGACAAAGCGTTCGACGTACTGAAAAAAGGCGGACGTCTCGTAACGATCGCCGGTCAGCCGGATGAAGAAAAGGCGAAGGCGAACGATATCGAAGCGACTTCCTTCTGGCTTGAGCCGGACGGCAAACAGCTCAAGGAAATCGCAGATCTTATGGAAGCCGGAAAAGTCAAAGCGAATATCGGTCACCGTTACCCGCTTACGACTGAAGGCCTTCAGGAAGCCCACGGCTTAAGTGAAACGCACCATGCCAAAGGAAAAATCGTGATCAACGCCTGATAAAAATATGTATGGAAAAGAGCAGGGGCACCCCCTGCTCTTTATTTTAGGAAATGTGACGGTGACCACGATAAACGAGCATTGAAAGGCATGACAACAGGAGTTGCGTGACCTTCGTGCGTCCGGAAAACCTGTGAAGGGAAGGAATACTCTTAGGTTACTCCCATTACAGAACGGGAATGGTTCTTTTAGAAGGAAGAGACAGGAGTGGAAGTTATGAATACCAGTTATGAACAACAGGCGGAGAACTATATTTTCCGACTGCTTCTGCAAAGCATTATTCGTGAAAATCTCGTATCTTTTAACAAAACGCCGGAGGGTTTGGAAATTGAAGTCCCGAAAGGCGGTCGCGTGGAAGTGCCGGTGTCACGTACGTACATACTGGGTCACATGGACATCGGGGGGAGCCCGGTCTACGTTGATCCTTCCGGAAAAAAACAGGAGATTCAGCGGATGGAGGAGCTGCTGATGCTGCTCGGGTTCAGAAATGAATCGTTCGTCAAAGAAATGATGAACAGTGCTCTGAATTACGCCTCCGCCCTCGAAGCTTTTGATAAAAGAAAAGAGAGTGTGCCCAGGCAGCAGGACACCTGGGAATACGTCCTCAACCGGAGTAAGAGCGACCGGAATTTTTCCCCGCTCGTCTTTTTTGAACAGTGGGTGATCGACGGCCACACGACGCATCCGGGCACAAGGACGAGACTTCCGATGTCTCCGGAAGACGTGAGAAAATACGCACCGGAATGGGGAGCCTCCCCCGAACTCGTGCCTCTGGCCGTCCGCGACGATAAGGTGAGGGAGACGGCACCCTTTCATACGACGATGACCGGGACTCTGACGGAAGCGTCACCTGAAGTGAAAGAGGAATTCGAAGCTCTCTCCGGTTCCTATCGCCTCATTCCGCTGCATCCGTGGCAGGAGGAGCACACGTTACCTGTCTACTATAAAAAAGAACTGGAAGACGAAACGATGATTCCGCTCGCTTCCAGACTTCCGTCTCATGCGCTCATGTCGTTCCGGACGATGGCGCTTGCCGGGCACGGGGCTCCTCATTTGAAAACGGCGATGAATGTGCAGATGACGAGTGCCGTCCGTACGGTATCCGCAGCTTCGACGAGGAATGCGCCGGTCATGGCCGGGTTATTGACGGAAATTGCCGGAAAAGATGCAGGGGTAGGCGGGGCGATGACGTTCTCCCGCGACCTTGCCGGTATCCACTACGCCCCGGAGGACGACCGGGACCGTAACTTTTTTGAGAAAAACGTGGCTTCCATTCTACGGGAAAATCCGGAGGCGGCTCTTCAGGAAGGGGAAATAGCCATGCCGGCGGCAGCCCTTATTTCCACGTCTCCGGTAACCGGTTCTCTTCTGATCGAAGAACTGGCCGGGGAGATGACGAAAGCGGCGTTCATCTCTTTTCTTGAAACATACGCCCGCGTACTGCTGCCGGGAGTGACGAGACTCATGAGTGAATACGGTATTGCTATGGAAGCTCATCTGCAGAATACCGTCGTCATTCTGAAAGACAGGCGGCCGGTGCGTATCGATATCCGTGACTGCGGAGGCGTGCGTATCCTGCCGGAGCGGCTGAACCGCCATTTTGAAGAAGCACCGATCGATCCGTCGACGAACCTTCTCACCGATAAAGAGGAAGATCTGACCGACATTTTCTCCCACGCCCTTTTCCATAACCATCTCGGGGAAATCATCATGATTCTCGCCCGCCGGCATTCACTGCCGGAGGCGGGCATGTGGGCGGCGGTACGCCGTGTATTAGAGGAGAGTCTGCACTCCTCGGACACCGAGCGGGCGGCACGTGATGAGGAGAGACTCACGACACGTCCGGCCCGTATGAAATCGCTCGTTCGCATGAGATTGTCAGGGCAGTTTACGGATTATGAATTCGTGGACACCCCGAACCCATTTCAGGAAGGAGGCGAGCCGGTATGATGAGCCGTCCGATTAAATCGCTGTCCGGTGAAAAACTGCTGGAGGAAGAAAGTAAATGTCTGCAGTTCCTTGAAAGCGACGAACCGGCGTATGTACCGGGGTTTCTCCGCTTCATTTCCGCCGGCCGCAGCGGCATTCTGCACAAACTGGCCTCTGCCGTGCTGAGGGAGGGGCTTTATGACCGATCGTCGGAGGAGTACGGAGATGATGGTTCGCTTATCGGAAAAACTCTGCACTTTTCCGGCTATTCGGTCGTATTTCCGGTACGGGCGGTGTATGCTTTCAACCGTATCGAAACGACGGGGACTATCACTTATGTAGACTCGGAAGGGGAGACCCCCGTCCGGACCGCCTCAACGCTTGCAGGACTATTGTTTACGGAGGAGGAGTATCCGAACCTCTCCTATTTCCAGAAGGAACTCGACAACGGCACGGCGAACCTTTCTCTTGCTTATGCAGGACGAGCCGTGCAGGGAGGAGGCAAGAGAAAGGATCATCTGTTTTTTGAACAGCAGGTCACCGAAGGACACCACCTCCACCCGGGGGCGAAGACGCGACTCGGCCTTTCCTACAGAGATTCGTTCCGCTATTCCCCTGAATTCGGTCATACGTTTCCTGTCCGGTTCGCTGCGGTCCGGAAAGAAAGCTGGACGTCCCGTGAGCAGTCGCTTCTCTATACGCACTTTCCGGAGTGCTGTCGTAAAAGTGAAGAAGAACTGAAGGGGAGAGGGTACGAGCCTTCGGACTTTGTCATCGTTCCCGTACACGAATGGCAGTTCATTCATGCGCTTCCGTCCATTTACGAGAAAGAGCTCATAGACGGGAGCGTCGTATTACTGGAAAACGTCTCCCTTCCCGTGAAAGCGACGTCTTCCTTCCGTACACTCGTTCCGGTATCGGGGGAGGGGCCTGCGCTGAAGCTTGCGGTGAACAGTCAGATGACTTCCACCGTGCGCTCCATCTCTCCGCAGACGGCAGGAAATGCCCGCGTCGTCAGTGAGTTGCTCCATTCCATTTTTGAACGGGAATCATTTTCCGGATTCACCCCCCTTTATGAACTTGGCGGAGGATCGTTTGCCTCTGAGGATAATTTGAAAAGAAGGAACCTGACGATGCTTTTGAGAGAGAACATCACCCCTTATCTCGAGGAAGGGGAAGAGGCGATCGCCGGTATGGCTCTTTACGCGGAAGAGCCGGGAGAAGAGGGAACGATTCTGCAGGCGCGCTTTCGGCAGTATGCAGCAGAGAAACGTCTCCCGGAACGCGAGGCCGCTTCGGCTTTTTTCCGGGACTATGCCCGCACTGTGCTTCCGCCGTACCTCACGCTCATGACCAAATACGGCGTGGCCCTTGAAGGACACCTGCAGAACAGTGTGCCCGTTTTCAAAAATGGAAGCATCACCCGCTTCTTTTTCCGCGACTGGGGCGGTTCACGCTTCTATGAGTCGCGGCTGAACGAACGCGGGCTGCATCCTGAGTTTAAGGAAGGTTCGGTATCCGTTGCTACAGACGCAGCGTCGATGCACCACAAGCTGTACTACAGCGTATTTCAGAATCATCTCGGCGAAATAATCCGACAGCTCGTCGAAGCGACGGGAGTGGAGGAGATGGAGTTCTGGAGTATCGTAAGGGAGATATGCAGTGAGACGTGCGGCCGGCTGGCGTCAGAAGTGCCGGAGCAGGCGGAAACGGACCGGAGATTTTTAAAACAGAAGACCGTGATGCACAAATCCCTGACGAAGATGCGTCTGTACGGAGAAAAAGAGGAGTGGTTCAGTGAAGTGTCGAATCCGCTCTACGAAGGAGAAGAATGATGGAAGCAGTCAGAGAATACATTAAGAACCGGAAGAGTCCCGTCTGCGCCTACATTTATGACCTGCCGGGGGTGAAAAAACGGGCGGAGACGATGAAAGCCGGTCTGCCCGGCCACTGCCGGCTGTATTACGCCGTAAAAGCGAATCCCGATCCGGAGATCATCCGGACACTCGAGCCGGTCGTGGACGGATTCGAAATCGCCTCCGGCGGAGAGATGGACCGGACGTGGAACGGTCCGCGTATATTCGGGGGACCTTCCAAAAAAGAAGAAGAGGTTAGGCGCGCGCTGGAAGATCCGGATATGCTTCTGAACGTGGAGAGTTTCCAGGATTTGAGACGTATGGCGTATCTTGCCGGCAAAGAGGACCGTACGGCGAACGTCCTTCTGCGGGTGAATCTGAAAGAGGACGTGTCCGGGAGCCGTCTGAAAATGTCCGGCGTTCCGACACAGTTCGGAGTGGAGGAGGAGTGGATGCCGTCTCTGATCGAAGAAGCTCTCGCCTCCCCTCACATATCCATCCAGGGGTTCCACTTCCATGCCATGTCGAATAATCTTGATGCCGGAGTCCACGTGGCGTTTGCAGAGCTCGCAGTACGTAAGGCTCTGCAGTGGCAGGAAGCATACGCCCTTGACACTTCTCTTATCGACCTCGGAGGAGGGTTCGGAATCAATTACTGGAACCCGGAAGAGCCTTTTGACTGGGATACTTTCGCTCAGGGTGTAACGGAAATCGATACAAAAGGCCACGAGCTGATTCTTGAAGTCGGCCGTTACATGACGGGTGACAGTGGCTTTTACGTCACGGAAGTGGTGGACGTGAAGGAGAATCACGGGCAGGCATTCGCCGTAGTCCGTGGAGGGACGCATCATCTGCGGTTTCCGGCGGCCTGGAAGATCAGTCAGCCGTTCTATGTCGTGGCAAAAGACGAGTGGGAGTATCCGTTTGCACGCCCCGGCGTGGAAAATACGGAAGTCGTAATCGCGGGAGAGCTGTGTACTCCGAATGATCTTCTCGTGCGTGGCGATTATGTAGAGTCTCTCCGGGCCGGGGATACCGTAGTGTTCACCCAGGCCGGGGCATACGCCTGGACGATTTCCCATCACGATTTCCTCAGTCATCCGCACCCGGAGTTCGTTTATATCAGGTGAGCCCGGTGTAAAACTGAACAGACACAAAAAGCCGAACTGTGCAGTTCGGCTTTGTTATATCTGTATCTGCTTTTATCCTGAACTTTATTCGGACTTCTGCTTCAAATTTTTGCTGATATACTGAATGATCTTACGCAGTTCTTTCGGGTGAGGACGACCGAACGGACTCGTCTGGCGCTGCTGGTACAGAAGTTTTCCTTCGTTGTCCACTAAGAAATAGGCAGGCTCTCCGTGGGTGCCGTGATCCTCATAAGGAGCATCCTCCCCGTGGAAGTGAACGTCGTATGCCCGTAAAAAGTCCAGATTTTCGTCGACGAGAACCGGGAAGGTGAACCCGTGCTCCTCCACCATGTTTTCAAGCTTCTCTCTGTCGTCATAAGTGACCGTGGTCAGTCGTATCTGCTGTCTGTCGAAATACTTTTTCTCCTCTTCGAACTCTTTCAGTTCCTTCATACATGCAGGACACCAGGAACCCCGGAAGAAGACGATGAGCTGCCAGTCGTCCCCGCTTTCCTCTATCATTTTTGAAAAATTGTATTCTTCTCCGGCTGTACTTTTAAGCGTAAAATCCGGAGCCATCTGATTCAGTTTGAATTGACCCAACGTCTACACTCTCCTTTATAACCCTCGTTTACCCTCTGAAGGGAAACTTAAAAGTCCGATTGCCGATTTAATGCAAAAACTTCTGTTTCAGGAAAGTCCGAGCCATTTTTTGACCGGCGCCCGGAAGTAATACGTCACCGCCACCATGAGTACGAAGACCGCTGCCGCTGCTCCGATCGTCACAATACTTCCGGAAGCAAGGCTTGAGCCGAGAAAGCTGTAGACGAAGGTCCCGGGAATCATCCCTAGGACGGTAGCGAGGATGTACGAACGGAAGCGCACCCTGGCGATTCCGCCTGCATAGCTGAGCAGGTCGAAACTGACGATGGGGATGAGCCGCAGTACGAAGATGTATAAGAAGCCGCGCTCTTCTATTCTTCTGAACAGTTTCTCTCCCCAGGAGAAGTTATCCAGCGGAACGATGGACTTTCCGAACAGACGGGCCATCACGTAGCCTGTCATGGCAGCTCCTGTTGCTCCGATGATAATGTATAGAACCCCCGGCCATACCCCGAACAGAAGCCCGGCTCCAAGAGACAGGACGGACGTCGGCAGAAATATGAGAGGTCCGGCCGTATAAATGAGGAAAAACACGAAAGGCCCCCACCACCCGAACGATAAGATGAAGTCGCGGATATCGGAAGGTCCGAGGTCGAGCCGGAAATGAGTGATGTAGGCGGCGGTAAGAAATAGGGAAAGGACCAGAATGATTTTAAGCCACTGGGATTTTGAGAACATAGGTATCTTTTCCTTCCTGTTGTCTGTCTTTTTCTCACTTTAACGTATCTCACGACAAAAGTATGTATTTTTCCTTACACGTGTCGAGAAAGAGGAAGTTCGGGGTATAGGAAGAGGAGAGTATGTAAAAGGAGGCAGGGATAAATGCCGAAAAGGACGAGTAACGATCTTTTGGAGGAGATCCGGGAAGCGAAGGGAAATCTTGAAGAGGAAAAAGGCGGCTACTCCCGTCTGATAGCTTTGTACAGGGAACTGAGGCAGCAGTTAAGAAGGGAAAACGACAGGGATCTTGCTGAGGATGTGGAAAAGAGACTCATCTATTATCTGGTGGAGTACGGCCCCTATAGGAAAACGGTGTATAGAAAAGATGAGAAAGCGTCCATCGATTCCCTGAAGCAGGCTCTCCACTTCGAAGATCATCTTCCTCTCGCTCATTACCGTCTCGGTCTTCTGTACGTGCGGAGAGGACGATTCACGGAAGCGGGCAGTCATTTTTCAAAAGCGGTGGAAGTCCAGGGACGGGCCGAACGTTTCCCCTTAAACGAAAGACAGCTGTACTATGCTCATCTATACCTTATCGCGAGTGAGTTACACGTTCTGCAGGATGTCCACGAGAAGATGAACGTTCTTTCTGTACCGGGGAAATACGAACCGTTCTCCTCCTCTGATATGGCCGGTCTTTATGAAAAGCTGCAGGCGACCGAGAGCTATTTGAACGACCATGCCTTTCTGAAAATAACGGGAGAGAGAAAAGAGTTTCTCTCCAAGGAAGAAGTGGAGGAAACCCTGCTCCACAAGAAGCGGGGGACCGGACATCTGTACGTTGGAGATGAGACGATTGAAGTCGGATTTGATGGTAAGACGGAAGAAATAAGTCGGGACGATGGGAAAATTCTTTACTACCTTCTCCAGTCCTCCCGGGAGGAACCGCTTGACGCCGGGGTTATGGCAGAACTGACCGGAGAAGAGGGGGAGGTGAGGTCGACGACGTTCAGGCAGAGGGTGAAACGCCTGAGCCGTCTGCTGGAGGAGGTCGGTCTGACGGATGTGCTGGCTATGGAGCGGGGCATCTGTACGTTCACTGCCGCCGTCCCTTTCATAATTGTGCATCGAGCCGATGAGCAGCTCCACTGACACGGAAGAAGTTCACCGGCTCATTTTGTCCAGGATGACCGCCAGGTTGGAAAACGTATCGTGGAGCGTCTCCCGGTCTTCCGGGGTAAGCGATGCCAGCCGCTCGCGCATTTTATCTTTCATATACTGCTTTTTATTACTAAGAAAAGCTTCTCCCTCCCCGGTCAGCCGGATGAGCGTCACACGGCGGTCCTTCTCATGTTTCTGTTTCTCAAGCAGTCTGTGCTCAATCAGTTTTCCGACGAGAGGGGAGAGGTTCGATTTTTTGATGGAAAGCTTCTCCGCCACTGTTTTCATAGGTAGCGGCCCATCCTGTTCCACCATATGAAGAATGTGCAGGTGGGTAGGGTGAAGGTCTTTTTCCTCGAAAGGCCGCACCTCCCCGAACAGCTTCTTCGGAAGAGCGGGGAGGACGCTCAGTATCTGGTCGATCAGCTCGTTATCCGTCGTCATCTGCTGCACGCTCCTTTCTTTTTGACTTTTGCCGGGGTTAGGCGGATAATAGTTATTATATCATAACTATTACGCAGAGGGGGAAAATACATGGACCCGGTGATTTCTGTGAAAGATCTGACGAAAAAATACAAACAGACCGAAGCGGTGAAAGCCATCAATTTTGACGTGGAGGAAGGGGAGATCTTCGGGTTTCTCGGGCCGAACGGAGCCGGGAAGAGCACGACGATCAATATGATCTGTACGATGCTGAAGCCCACTTCCGGGAGCATTATGATCAATGGATATGACGCTAAAAAAGAAAAAGATAAAGTACGGGCCAGTATCGGCATCATCTTTCAGGAAAATACGCTTGATGAGAAACTGACTGCCAACGAAAATCTCATGCTGCACTGCCGTTTCTACGGAGTGCCGAAAGACAAGCGCCAGGAACGGATCGGGGAAGTGCTTGAGATTGTGGACCTCGTCGATGAACGGAAACAGCGGGTGGAAACTTTTTCGGGCGGAATGAAACGACGTCTTGAAATCGCCCGGGGACTGCTTCACTACCCGAAGGTTCTGTTCCTCGATGAGCCGACGGTGGGCCTGGACCCGCAGACACGTTCCCACTTATGGGAATACATTCTGAAGCTGAAAGAGAAAGAGGGCATTACGATGTTCCTGACTACCCATTATCTTGACGAAGCGGAAATAAGCGACCGGGTCGCTATTATGGATCAGGGGGAGATTATCGCTCTGGATTCTCCGACGTCCCTGAAAGATCAGCTCGGCGGGGACATGATCGAACTGTCGACAGAGGATAACGATCAGGCGCTTCGTGAAATCGATGAGAAGGTGGAGGGAGCCGACGTGAGTGTGGAAGGCGATACGATTCATCTGAAAGTGGAGAGCAGTGACGCTTTCATCTCTTCTTTCATTAAAACTCTGGAAATACCTATCACCAGACTCAATATCCGGAAACCGACCCTGAACGACGTTTTTCTCGCTTTCACAGGCAGAAAAATCGGAGACGCGAAAGAATAGGAGGAATGACCGATGGAAGGAATATTTGCAATATGGCAAAGAGACTTGACGAAATTTTTCCGGGACAGAGCCCGGCTGATCGGCTCCTTTTCAATGCCGATTCTGTTTCTGCTTATTTTCGGCGGAGGTATGAGCGGTTCAATGGAAACGATGATGGCCGGTAACATGCCGGAAGGGGCGGAAGGATTCAACTACGTGGAATTCGTATTCCCGGGGATTGTAGCGATGACGCTTCTCATGACGTCCATTTTTTCTGCGATGTCCGTCATCGAGGATAAAGATTTCGGGTATATGAAAGAAATTCTTGTATCACCCATTTCCCGGGTGAGTATCGCTATCGGCAAGATGCTCGGAGCTGCCACGATCGCAACGATCCAGGGGGTGCTGTTGTTTTTACTTATCCCGTTCCTCGGGCTCTCCTACAGTATTACGGCTCTTTTGCAGGTAATCCCGTTCATGTTTCTCTTAGGCTGTGCGCTGTCCGGGCTCGGGCTGCTGTTCGCAAGCCTTATCCGCTCTACACAGGGTTTCCAGCTGACCGTTCAGATTCTCGTAATGCCGATGATCTTTCTCTCGGGGGCTTTGTTCCCGGTGAGTAATATGCCGGCATGGATGGATGTCATCGTCAAAATTAATCCGGTCACTTATGGAGTGGACGTGATGAAGAAACTGATGATTGAAGTGGAAAATATTCCTGCTGCCGTCTCGGAAGCGATGGGGCTGAATATAACGATACTCGGACAGGAAGTGACGATGTTCGCTGAAGTGCTGTTCATCGCAGGTTTCGCCGCGGTTCTCGTACTTTTCGCGACCTTCAGTTTCCAGCGTGCCAATGCATAAGACACAGATAATACTAAAAGACGCATACCTCTTCTGGAGGCATGCGTCTTTTTTATAAGGGGGTGCTGCATCTCTTATTATCTGGAAGAGACATCTTCTGTCAGAGAACCTGCCTGCGGTTTAATAGCGGAAGTATCTTCCCGGTTAGCAAGAAATTCCGGGCGCGGCTCCGTGCCGCTGAACGGTTCCACGAGCTTGTTCTCCACCGAGTTGAATACGAAGAATACGTTGCTGCGCGGATAAGGGGAGATGTTCCCGGCAGAGCCGTGCATCGTATTACAGTCGAAGAAGAGGACAGAGCCTGCAGGTCCGGTGGCGCGGTCAATCTGTCCGCCGGCCTGTTCGGTGAGCCATTCCATACTTTCGTTGTCCGGTACACCGGTCTCCTGTTTTTTCAGTGACTGTTTGAAGTTGTCCTCCGGAGTCGTGCCCGGGCAGGAGACGTACCACTTCTGTGATCCCGGTATAAGCATAAGCGGGCCGTTGAATTCGTAGTTGTCCGTCAAAATGATAGAGCAGCTGAGCGCCCGCATATCAGGCATGCCGTCTTCCATATGCCACGTTTCAAAGTCCGAGTGCCAGTAAAACTCTTTGCCTTTGAAGCCCGGTTTGAAGTTGATACGGGATTGCATCATGTACACATCACTGCCGAGAATCTGCTGGGCCGCTTTGACGATACGCTCATTTTTCGAAAGCATTTCGAAGAACCCGCTGTCTTTGTGGATTTCGAATACAGAGCGGACTTCGTTGCTGTTCGGCTCCTTAATGACGTCCGGCGCATCACGGTTTTCGTTATTTTCCATCGTTTTACGTAGTTCTTCTTTCATAAGCTTAACTTCGTCAGCAGTGAACAGGTTCTTCAGCATGATGTACCCGTTCTCATCATAGAAGCTTAAATCTTTTTCCTCCAGAGGTCCGTCGTAGTCGGCACCGCCGTGAACGATCGGGTCTTTCCGGTCCATAATCTCCTTGTGGTCACCCTGCCTGGACGGATATTTATCCATTGCCATACTTCCATTCCTCCTTAATTTTCAACCGAAGAGAAAGCAGTACTTTCCGGCACTTTTACAGCATGAAAGGAAGGGTTGAGTTTTCTCCGGGAGAAAGCCCTTCCATAAAAACTGAGACAGCGAAACCAAAAGCTTAACCTCCCTTGAATCAGGAGGGTCCGGCTTTTGGCTATTGAGTAAACAGAATTTTATTAATGATGCTGTAAGCGCGATTGTACGTAAATTTCCCTCACGGTTATATGTTTTCCTCATTGATTGAGAGGCCACTGTACATCTTCCCATTTATTTGAATAATAAACATTTTTCTGAAAAAAATACAGCCGAAAATTTTCCGGCTGATTTTCTCAATATGAAAATGGTAAACAGATATGCACCGTTTGTTCCACGTGAAACATCAGAATAAATAGGGACCTACATAAACGGTCATAAACACGACGTGCAGGCCGACGAAATAAGTGACACGTGCCGGAAGCCCCCACCATTTATCCATTCCCGAAAATCTGACGATCAGTAAGGACAGAAGAGAGAAGAGAAGAATGATTGCGAATGGACTGCCGGGAAAATCGAGTATCCCGGGCAGAGCCTCGATGAGCTGTGGCTTGAACAGGTGATGGTCGAACAGTAAGGCGACTGTCGTGTAAATGGCTGCCGATACATACAGAACCCATTCTTTCTCTTCGTCGAAAGGGTTGCGGCGTTTCGACATCCAGAACACCATAACCAGCAGGGGAACGGCATACCAGAGCACAGTCAGAAAAATGGTCATAAGCCCGGTCGACAGCATCGTCAGTGTTTTTCCTGCTGTACGGAGCAGTATGTCCCCGGAGAAAGCGGGAGCGGAAAAATCTGTATGCTCTTTGGAAGCGGCTGTGAACAGTGTGTTCTCATCCGCCCCCTCCTCAATCCAGGCGATCATCCCTGCATCGATCATTTCCGGGCGAACGGACAGACGCGGGGTGTTGCTGAGTCTCTCTGTAGTGATACTGCCATTTTTCACTTCTCCTTCGAAAACGTTGAACGCTTCCGTGCTGCCTGTTTTCGTTTCAGTATACCCCTGGGCTCTGAATAGGAGAAGAGGAGTTCCGTTTTTTTCATAAACGTGAAGGTCTTCAACTTCCTGCAGGGGACTTCCTTCTCTGTTCGGATCCGGAAATGTAACGTCAGTGAGTGAAACGGAACCGTTCTTTTTGTTAGCCAGGAAGAAATTTTTCTCTCCTGTAGAGGAACGGACGAAAGCCGGAACGGCATTGATGAGCAGAGTGGCAGTGTCTCCCTGGATTAACGGATAGGTGTCTTCCATCTTCAGGGAAGGGGAGAGGTCGACATTCAACTGATCCACTTTTTCGACTTCATCCTTCCTTTTTAGGTGAATAGAGGAAGTTAGACTGTTATCTTCCCGTTCACTGACGGAAACGACAGTCCCCCGATTCGATTCATAGGCGTGGATGGAAGAGGATTCCGTTACGTTTTCGGATATGACGGTCGTTTCAAGTGTCTCTCCGTCCACGTAGACGGCTTTTCCCCCTTCTGCGTATACTGCACCCTTTTCAGTGGGAAGAAAGATTTCCGATTCAGCGATCTTATCTTCCGTGTCGGCACGATACACTCCTCCGTCACTGTAATAAATCGTATGTGTACCGCCGATGAAAACGTCAGACCCTTTCGTATTCCGGATGGAGATTTTCGTAGTTTCTGTACTGTTCAAATTTTCGTCGTACGTCTGAATGGCGAGAGCTTCTTCCGTGAAATAAGCGAGACGAATGCCGTTTTCCGTTTTTTTACCGTCCAGACCGGCGCGGACCCTGGTTTCTCCGAGTTTCGCTTCCCGGTGCCATGAATCGGAAGGGAGGGCAGCGGCCTGCTTATAGTTTTGAAACATTAGGAACATAATGCCGATTACGATGACGAGCAGTGGTAACGTCCAATATTTTTTCACTTTGGTACCTCCTGAATTTCAGCCTGTGTCCAAGTATAGAGGAGATTGGATAAGCCTTCCATATTAATTACAAAAAATTCTGTTAAATGTAAAGCGTTGGCAATTTTTTGCACCTGCATTATAAATGTATAGAATTTTCAGATAATTAATTTTATAATATATGTAATAAAATTGGAAAGGAGGGTGAAGGATGAGCAGAACGACAGAGATGGCGTTAGGGATTATAGGAGGGTTAATCGGTTTTGGCGGAGCTTTTTTTGCATTGTTTATCGGTTCGGTGGATGCAGCTTTGAATGAGACAAGTGAGCTCGGGAGTCTTGGAGCAAGCGCCTTTATTTTCAGCAGTCTGGCTGTTATAGGGGCGGTAGTCGTTAAATTCAAAGCCGGGCTTGGAGGTTGGATGATGCTGATCAGCGGCGTAGCTATTCTTATTTCCATCAGTCTTTTTGGAGTGGTTCCGGCTTTGTTTCTCGTGCCGGCAGGTTTAATGGGTATTTTTAGAAAAGAAAAAATACAGCAGGAAGCTGCGTAAGGGAGAGGAGGTGGCCGGAGAAACGGCCGGGAACGTTCCGGAAAGTGAAGAGGTGGAAGCGGCCGGGGGGCAGGAGGGATAAGCGGAAGTACCGGTGGAGGAACAATCGACAGAGAAGGAACCGGATGCAGCGCAGGAAGAGAAGAAGGAAGAAAACGTAATTGCAGCTGTTGAGATAGCTGATCAGACTGATGGCGCATGGGTGGACTCCATAGATTCTCTCTGGGTTCATTCTGCGGCTGTATTGGAGAACACCGGTAACGTTCCGGTAGTGATCGGGGAAGTACAGATGAATTTTATGAATGGAGAAGGATCGGTTCTTGGTACCGATGCCATGAACAGTGCAACGCCGGAAGTCCTGAAGCCGGGTGAGACTGCTTTCGTATCTCAGACGACTACTCTGGATGGAGTAACCGATCCGGAAGAGTTCGATCATACGACGTATAACTTTGAATACCGGGAAGCTTTTGGAGAAGATGCGAACTTAATGGAAACAAAAAGTGTTCAGCATGGCCCGGGGGACGAATATAATCCGTATCGAGTCACGGGAATCGTTGAAAATGCGACCGGGGATGTGCAGGAGGATATCAGGATTGCTGCAGGGCTTTACGCAGAAGACGGCTCTCTGCTCGGCGTCCTGACCGACAGCGTTTCTGTCAGCGTGAACGCAGGGAGTGAAGCAGGATTCGAACTTACTTACCCCGAGATACCTGCTGAAAATGCCGGGAAAGTGAAAGACGTGGAAGTGAAGGCTTACGGTTGGGACTGGGGTTTTTAAGGAGTGCCAGGGGCATAAGCGGAGCAGCCGTCGACCGGGAGGCCGGCTGCTTTTTGCGTCCGTAAAACCGGGGGTCCTGGAAACTATTGTCATTGATCGATCGGGGAAACTCATATACGATGGATACAAATTATTTCCAGAATCAGAGGTGAGGGTATGCCGAATGAACCACGACTTATTGTGAATACACAAACGGAAAGTCTTCTGCAGGAGTTGAAAACCTCCCTTGAGACGTGCCGTTCCTTTTATTTCAGTGTCGCCTTTCTCAATTTCAGCGGTCTCCAGCTGCTGCTGGAGGCGTTGAAGGAAGCGGAGACAGCAGGGGTGGAAGGGAAGATTCTCACTTCCACTTATCTGAATTTCACCGATCCTGAAGCACTGCGGAAGCTGAGGGAGTTTCCGCTTATAGAATCGAAGGTGTTCGTCACCGATAAGACCGGTTTTCACACGAAAGCCTACATATTTGAATACGAAGACTGTTACAAAGTGATCATCGGGTCCTCCAACATCACCCAGCATGCCCTGAAAAGTAACGTGGAGTGGAATGTCGAACTTATTTCCAAACAGCATGCCGCGTTCATGGACCGGGTGATCAGCGAATTCAACGATCTGTGGGAACGCAGCCGCAGGGTGGATGATGAGTTTCTGCATGATTATACCGAACTCGTCCGTAACCTGAAAGAGACGGTCACACATCAGTCTCTCGTTTACGAAAAAAGCACGTACGTAACGCCGAACAGTATGCAGACACGGGCTATGGAGAACCTTGACCGGCTCCGGGGCATCGGGGAGAAGAAAGCACTCGTCGTTGCGGCTACCGGTACCGGGAAGACGTATATGTCCGCTTTTGACGTACGCCGGGAACGGCCGAAGCGGCTGTTGTTCGTCGTGCATCGCGAGGAAATTCTGCAGAAGGCGAAGGAGACGTTCGAATATTTTTTACATAACTTTCACGTGTCTTTCGGACTGTTGACCGGTACACAGAAAGATATGGACGCGGACTATCTGTTCGCTAACATCCGCACGCTTCATAACTATTACGAGTCCTTCGATCCCGGGACCTTCGATTACATCATCTACGATGAAGCGCATCACGTCACGGCTCCGACGTACCAGGAAGTCTTCGATTATTTCGATGCCGTCTTTACGCTCGGGATGACGGCGACTCCGGAGCGGGGAGACCAGCAGTCGATTTTTGAACAGTTCGATCAGAACGTGGCACTGGAGGTACGTCTGCATGACGCTCTGGAAGACGATATCATCGTCCCTTTCCACTATTTCGGAATAACGGACATCGATGAAGTGGATCTCCGCGACGTGTCCATCGACGATATCGATGAAATGACGAGACGGCTTAAAGTGAATGAACGCGTCGATTTCATCATTGAAAACATGGAATTTTACGGCTGGGACGGCAAGAAGAGAAAAGGTCTCGGATTTTGTGCCAGTCGGGAGCACGCCACATATATGGCGGAAGAGTTCCGGAAGCGCGGTATACCGAGTCTTGCCATGGATGGAGAGAATACCGGCGTGGAGCGGCAGGAAGCTATACGTCGTCTGGAATCGGATGAGTCGGAGATCGAGTTTCTGTTTACGGTGGATATTTTTAATGAAGGGGTCGACATCCCTTCTGTAAATACGGTGCTGATGCTCAGGCCTACGAATTCACCGATCGTTTTCATCCAGCAGCTGGGGCGGGGCCTCCGGAAACACGAGGGCAAAGAGTTTCTGACGGTGCTTGATTTTATCGGAAATCACGCAAAGACGTTTCTCATCGCCATCGCTTTGAACGGACAGCGCTATTACGACAAAGAAAGTCTGAAAGTCGCTATATCCACCGGTTTCGCTCATCTGCCGGGAGCCACCCATATCGAAATGGATGAAATTTCGAAAGAACGGATTCTGACCCAGATTGACCGGGAGTCATTCATGTCGATGACATATCTCCGTGAGCAGTACCAGGAGTTCAAACGCGTCCGGGCCGGAAAGACTCCGCACTGGCTGATGGATTATTATACGTACGAAAACGCTCCGGATCCGGTTTCTTTCATCAGGAAGAAGAACACGTACCTGGAATTCGTCGCAGCTACGGAAAAAGACGATCATCTTAAAGAACTGAGCGCAGATGAGACGTTCATCAAAACGCTCAAATGGCTTTCATCGATGCTTCCGCTTAAACGGAGCTATGACTTCGCGGTTCTCCGGGCTCTCGTCCATAAACGGGCGCTCACCCGCGAAGAAGCACGAACGGAAATGGAGAAGTGGGTGGAAGAGGTGCCGGAAGCGAGTGTCGAACACGCCCTCTGCTACGTGAACCAGGAATTTTTCGACTCCGGGATGCGGAAGAGAACGCCGAAACTCGTGTCTTATGATGGGGACAGGGCCGAGCGGACGCTGTTATTCGATAAACTGCTGAGCAATCCGGAGTACCGCGCCTATCTGCTGGACGTACTTGAATACGGACTGTTGAGATATGAGCGGGAATTCGGCTCCCGTTATTACGGGATTCCTCACTTTAAATTGTATGAACAGTATCAGATGGCGGATGCTGCTCTGCTGTCGAACTACCGCAAGAGTCATTCGGCATTTCGGGGCTCCGGACTGCTGCAGAACGGGAATGACTATTTTCTGTTCATCGATCTGCACAAAGAGGCGGATATTAAAGAAAGCATCAACTACAATGATAAACTGATCAGCCGGACGCAGTTCCAGTGGGAAACTCCGAACAGTACGAGGCAGGACTCCGAGCGGGGGAAAAATATCCTTCATAACCGCGAGCGTGGCATCCGGCTGCACCTGTTCGTCCGCAAGTATAAGCAGATTGAAAACGGGTTTACGGAACCGTATATCTATATCGGAGAAGGGGATGCCCTTTCCTGGAGGGGAGAGCAGCCGGTGGAAGTGCAGATCGCTCTGCATCACCAGCTGCCGGAACAGCTGTTCACAGAACTTACCGAGAAGGTGTAAGTTCTTCGACTGCCGGTATGTCGGCGGGAGCCCAGACGAGGGACGGGAGGTGCTCCTGTTTCAGCCATACGAGTTTGGCGTGTTCTTTCGGTTCCGGCTCCCCCTCGAGAAGCCGGGCTTTGATGGCGATCAGTTCAATGATGAACGAATCGTATTCATGCACATTCCGGTTAAAAACTTCGCCGGCCCGGATGCTGCAGCCGAGTTCTTCCCTGATTTCCCGTTCAAGTGCTTCCTGCAGAGATTCCCCGTTTTCGACTTTTCCGCCGGGGAACTCCCACATATTCGGGATACTCATATCGGGAGAACGGAGAGCGCAGAGGATTTCCTCTTCCTCGTTCTCGATTATGGCTGCCACGACTTTAACCTGTTTTTTCATATGGGTGTCCTCCTTTTGTATGCAGTATGTCTCTATTATAATAACGTAAAGAACGGACCGCAGGAACAGGGTCCGTTCTTTGTTTTGCAGGGACGGTTAGTAAGCGCTCCAGCCCGCATCCGCGGCGAGGGCCACTCCGTTAATGTAAGCAGAATCTTCTGATGCGAAAAACAGGGCGATATTAGCGATATCTTCCACCGTGCCCGCTTTCGGCATAAGATTGACGCCTCTCGTAGCCGCTTCCATCCCGAAACTGTCCACGTTGTCCATCGAAGCGGAAAAGCCGGTCTGAACCTGAGCCGGCGCAATGGCGTTACAGCGGATGTTTTCCGGTCCGTAATGGGAGGCGACGTTCTTCGTCATTCCTACGACGGCGTGTTTCACGGTAGTATAGGCAAGACCGCCCCGGCCGCCTGTGAGTCCTGTAATAGAAGCCATGTTGACGATGACCCCGCCCCCGTTTTCCTGAAAGTGGGGGAGAATCTTCCGGATGGTATACATTACTCCGTTCAGATTGATATCCATCACTTTATCCCAGGTCACATCCTCCACATTGGCAGCCGCCTTCATATTGTCACCGACCCCGGCATTGTTTACCAGAATGTCCACGCGGCCGAACGCCTCCGCTGCTTTGTCGACCATAGCCTCGACTTCCTGCTTATCCGCTACATTGACTTTCACTCCCAAAGCTTCGAATCCTGCTTCTCTGAGTTCCTGCACCGTTGTGTTCATCGCTTCTTCGGCGAAGTCGGCGAT
Source organism: Salimicrobium humidisoli (assembly GCF_002295105.1). Taxonomy (GTDB): domain Bacteria; phylum Bacillota; class Bacilli; order Bacillales; family Halobacillaceae; genus Salimicrobium; species Salimicrobium humidisoli. Next base: position 115,582 of record NZ_NSGH01000001.1, read on the forward strand.
GACTATCTTCGCCCCTTCCCGCGCATAGGAAAAAGCGATCTCTTTGCCGATTCCGCCGCCGCTCCCGGTGATGATCGCTGTTTTTTGGTCAAGTTTGCCCGTCAGAATCACTCCTTATCTAAGACTATAAGCCCAGTATAATTACCCGGGCGACAAAATAAAAATAAATGACGCGTCCTGTTATTCCACACTCTTTCCGGGAAAATGATATGGTAGGAAGAAAAGGAGGATTTCGTTATGGATAACCGTATAGAACAGCTGTTTGAAGAATGGAGGAACGGTTCCGGGGAAGCACACCGGGCTCTCCTTGAAGAAATGGAAACGGAAGTATCATGGAGTTATGAAGTGTGGGACAGGCTCGTCGGACACCTCGATGATGGAGATGCACGCCTGAGGTCGGAAGCCGCTCAGTTCCTGTCCTATCTTGCTGTCAGTGATCCGGAGGACCGGATCATGCGCGATTTTCAACACGTGTGGCAGGTGACGAAAGATGAAGATCTTACTGCAGCGCGCCGTGCTCTGCAGTCGGTATGGCGGATCGCTCTCGGAGGCGCCAGGCAGAAGAATCTCGTGACCGGATCTATGATTGAAAGATTTTATACGGCCGCCGGGGAGAAAAACGGCACGCTTCTCCGCGAAGACATTGTAAGAGGACTCGCTGCCCTTTATGAAAGGGATGACGACCCTTATATCGATGAACAGGCGAAAGGGCTGATCGATAACGTGGATGATCCGGAAGAAGCGAAGACGTACTATAACATTTGGAAACAGTAAGGCCGGGGCAGCCCGTTTATAGTAAACCTCTGCGTCCATACAGGCTGTGAATGACTTATCGTTAAACGTTTTCCGGGAAATGGAGTATAATAAGGATAATCAAAAAAATATAAACCGGAGGCGGTCCTATGGGGTAACGTCAGAGGTAAGGTGCCGTGGATGCGGGTACTCGGAGGATTTTCGCTTCGGTCTTGGCATGTTTCACAGTTCTCTCGCAAGATGCCTCGGTGAATTTCCGTATTGGGAACGGAAGGAACTGGAGGAACTGCTCGAAGACAAAGAAGTGAGCGACTATCAGTTCAGCTTCCAGCTCACCCAGTGTCAGGAGTGTCTATGTTTAAGCAGCCGTCCGACTATCAAATTTCTGTTCGAAGACGGCTCTCATTCCCACAACCACCCCCGCTGTACGAAGTGCCGCAGTGAAAACGTGCGCATTCTTTCTCTCGACTGGCTGGAAATGGCCCGCTGCCCGTTCTGCCGGGAAAAAAGCCTTGAAAAAGGAATGGCGGGTACGTGGGATTGAGGGGACCAGGGACAGAGGACAATTGTTACGCTTTATAAATAACAGACACCGCTAAAATCGAACTCTGACCGTTCGGTTTTAGCGGTGTCTTTTTTTGTTCCGGTTTTTTAAAATAGTACGATTATCCGTTACGTAATGAAAAGTCCGAGAATGAGTGCCACGGTGAGACCGACCAGGCCGATCAGTGTTTCCATCACGGTCCACGTCTTCAGGGTATCTTTGACATCAAGACCGAAGAAACGGTTCACGAGCCAGAAACCCGAGTCGTTTACGTGAGAGAGAACCGTAGCTCCTGCGGCAATCGAAATGACGATCAGGCCGAGAGCGGCACCTTCGAGACCGGCTACATCGATGACCGGAGATATAAGTCCGGCTGCCGTAACCATGGACACGGTTGCAGAGCCCTGGGCTACGCGGACGATTGCAGCGATAAGGAAAGCGAGAAGAATCGGCGGCAGCGGGGAGCCTGCCATCATTTCCCCGAGCACGTCTCCGACTCCGGACTGGATGAGCATTTCTTTGAATACACCACCGGCCCCGGTGACAAGAATGATGATTCCTGCAGGTTCAAGCGCTTTTGTAGCGATGTCCTGTACTTCCTGACGGGAGTAGCCCCGTTTCGTTCCGAGAATCCGGAAGGTAAGCAGCGTGGCGATCGTCAGTGCCACAATCGGGTTACCGATGAAAGTGGTAATGGAACGTACGGCGCTTCCTTCCGGGAAAATGATGGTGGATGCCGTATTGATAAGGATCAGGACCAGAGGTACGAGAATAATGGAAGTAATCATCCAGAAGCTTGGCAGATCTTTTTCGTATTCTTTTTCTTCGAAATCCATGTAGTCCGGCACGGCGACATCGATTCTTTTCGCGATGTAGCGGCCGAACAGCGGTCCTGCGATGATCATCGACGGAATACCGGCAATTACACCGAAGAAGATGACCCAGCCGAGATCCGCTCCGATAAGGTCCGCTACGGCGATGGGACCGGGAGTCGGCGGTATGTAACTGTGCGTGACGGCGAGCCCTGCAAGAAGCGGAATCCCATAGTACAGAAGCGACTTACCGGATTTCTTCGCAAGGCCGTATACAATAGGAACGAGAATGATGAAACCTACGTCGAAAAAGACGGGAATAGCGACGAGGAAACCGGCAATGCCGAGAGCCCACTGGGATTTATCCTCCCCGAACCGTCCGAGCAGGGACTGGGCGAGACGTTCCACTCCGCCGGAGACTTCGAGCATTTTTCCGAACATGGCTCCGAGACCGACGACGATGGCGACGAACCCGAGAGTGCCGCCCATCCCCTCTTCTACAGTAGTGATGACTTCTCCAAGAGGCATTCCGGCAGCGATACCGACGAGAAGGCTGACGATCATGAGGGAAACGAACGCGTGCAGTTTCGTTCGGATCACGAGAAATAACAGGCCGAAAATTCCCGCTACGGCGATAAGAATAAGCATAGTGGATGACATTACTGGTACCTCCTAATAGTTCTGTATTTTCATACCGCTTATAGTACATGAAAAAATTTTTCTTTGCAATCGTTTTCAGAAAAATATTTTTCCTTTTGTAAACGGTAACAAAAATATTTTCTTTTTTCCTTTCTTCGTATTAAGATGAACTTACTGTAAAGGAAGGGGAGAGACGTTTATGGCAGCCAGGGAAAAGAGGCACTGCCTCCTGCGTATCCGCTCGGAGTATCCTCAGTTTACACAGACAGAGCGGCGTGTAGCGGATTATATACTGGAGAAGCCGGAACGGATTGTAAAAGGGACGATCAACGAAGCGGCTGATGAAATCGGCATCGCCGTTTCCACCGTCTTCCGATTTTGCAAAACGATGGGTTTCAAAGGTTATCAGGATATGAAAATCGAGCTGGCCTCGGAGCTGGTCGGTTCGGACAAAGAGGAACTGGAGAGTATTATCCGTACGGATGACGAAGCCAAAGTCACGGAGAAAGTTTTCCGATCCAACATACGTACGATGGAAGAGACGCTTGAAGTTCTGGACACTTCCGAAGTGGCGAAAGCGGTGAAAATGCTGCGCCAGGCGGACAGGGTGGAGTTTTTCGGGTGCGGGGGTTCGAATATCATCGCACAGGATGCCTGCCACAAGCTGCTGCGGACCGGCCTTTCCGTGTTCAGCCAGGCAGATAACCATATGCAGCTCATGTCCGCTTCTCAATTGAAAAATAAGGACGTCGCCGTTCTCATATCCCATTCGGGAACGACGAAGGACATACTCGACGTTCTCCACATTTTGAAAAGCGGCGGTGTGCCCGTCATCGCTATTACCAATCTCGCAAAGTCCCCGCTCCGGGAACGCTCCGACATCGTGCTGACGACGGTCGCGGAGGAAGCCGACTATCGCCCGCAGATTCTTTCATCCACTATGTCACAAATGAGTGTCATCGATGCGTTATACGTAAATCTGCTCGTTTCCGGAAAGGAAGAAAGCACATCGGCCTGGGAAAAAATCACCAGTGCCCTGTCCGGAAAAAGAATGTAGAAGTTCAAATCTTGAAATAAAGATATTGTTTTGTATATAATGGACGAAGTATGTGTCAGAGGAGGAAACTTTATGAACGCAAGTGAAGTGAAGCAGTATCGCAAAGCTGATTATGAAATCGACGAAGCATTCCTTGAACGCTGGTCCCCGAGATCATTCCAGGAGAAGGAAATAGCCGAAGAGGATCTTATGAGCGTGTTCGAAGCAGCGCGCTGGGCGCCATCTGCCATGAACATGCAGCCGTGGCGATTTATTATAGCGAGAACGGAGGAGGACCGTGAGCGTTTCCATTCGTTCGTCATGGATGGAAACCGTAAATGGTGCGAGAAGGCACCGGTGCTCGCTCTTATCATTTCCGATAAGGAAGACGCCACTCACGCTTTTGATACCGGGGCAGCCTGGGGATTCCTTTCCCTGCAGGCCCGCAGGAACGGTCTCATTACTCACGCTATGGGCGGTTTTTATAAAGATCAGGCCCGCGAAACTCTCGGTATTCCGGAAGAGTACGAGATTCAGGCGCTCGTCGCTATCGGTTATCAGGATGAAAAAGAAAAACTGGAAGAAGAAATGCAGAAGCGGGAACAGCCGTCCCCGCGCCGCCCGGTTAAAGAATCCGTTATGGAAGGTTCGTTCCGTGCGTAAGCTGTTTTATCAATCATCGGTCCCCAATTTTGGGCCGATGATTTTTTTGTGGATGTTTCCGTTACTTTCAGAGACAGAAAGCAGGCTGAAAGGCATGAAAACCGGTGAACGACGCGTTTTTTCCGATGTTTATTCCGGGGTGCCTGTGGGAAGAACTTCAGTAGTATAAAACAGGGAGAGGAGAAATATTATGACAGCAAACACGATAGGGTTCGCCCTGCTCGTCATGGGGCTATTTTTGCTGGTCGGGAAGCTGATCAGAGTGAGCGTGCCTCTGTTTCAGTCCCTTTTTCTCCCGAGTTCGATCCTTGGCGGTTTCGCAGCACTTCTGCTTGGACCTCAGGTACTCGGGAATCTATTGGCGCCGCTGACCGGATCGGATTCATTCTGGGCAACGGGGCTGTTTACGGAAACTATTACGGACGTATGGGCAGCACTACCGGGGCTGATGATCAACGTCATCTTCGCTTCTCTTTTCATCGGGAAGAAAACGCCTTCCCTCAAAATGATCTGGAACTACGGGGGTCCACAGCTATCGTTCGGCTGGATGGTCGGATGGGGACAATATGTCGTAGGTCTGCTCATCGCTCTTTTAATACTTACTCCGATCTTCGACATTCCTCCGATGGCCGGTGCTCTTATAGAAATCGGTTTTGAAGGCGGACACGGTACGGCTGCCGGGATGCAGAGCACGTTCGAACAGCTCGGGTTCCCGGAGGCGTATGACCTGGCAGTGGGGCTTGCCACTGTCGGTATCCTCTCCGGTGTCATCATCGGTATCATTCTGATCAACGTAGCTGCCAGAAAACGGCAGACAGCGCTTGATATGGACGAAAAAGCTTTCTCCGATATACAGAAACTCGGAATCCGCGAATTCGAAAACAGGGAGGCAGCCGGGAAGATGACGCTGCGCTCCGAATCGATTGAACCGCTCTCCTTTCACGTAGCTATGATCAGTATCGCGATACTGATCGGGTACGGACTTCAGCAGGGTCTGATCGGCCTTGAGGCCATTACGTGGGGAGCGTGGACGGACACTTACATTATGACTTATATTCCTTTGTTCCCGCTCGCTATGATCGGAGGTATTATTCTGCAGCTGTTCCTGGACCGCTACGACCGCTTCAATCTCGTGGACAGGCAGATGGTCATGAGAGTCCAGGGATTGTCGCTTGATATCCTTATAATGACGGCGATTGCGACGATTTCCCTCGCCGTTATCGGTGAATACTTTGTACCGTTCCTGCTTCTCGCTATAGGAGGAATCGGCTGGAACGTTATCGCTTTCCAGATATTTGCGAAGAAAATGATTCCTACGTACTGGTTTGAACGTGCCATCGGTGACTTCGGCCAGTCCATGGGGATTACCGCGACGGGTCTCCTTCTCATGAGGATTGTGGATCCGAACGTGGAGACGCCTGCGCTGGAAGCGTTCGGCTACAAACAGCTCATATACGAACCGTTTCTCGGGGGAGGACTGGTGACCGCCCTTTCCGTGCCGGTAATCTATTCTCTCGGCCCGGTTCCATTCTTCATCTTCTCCCTGGTGATGGCTGTGATTGGCTGGGCTGTCGGAATTTTCTATTTCGGAAAACAGCGTACGGAATCCGGTTAACGGAAGGAAAACGTCTCTTTTTGCCGTCTCGGGCAGAGGGAGGCGTTTTTTACATAAAAGTAAAGCCGTTGAGTCCTGTTTGGAAAACGGTTACAATATTCTGTAAGTTATGAGGAAAGAAGGGAATATATTTGAAAAAAATAGGATTCGTCGGCACCGGGGTCATGGGGCGGCATATGGTCAGAAATCTTATGAAACACGGATACGCGGTATCTCTTTACACGAGAACGAAGTGGAAAGCAAAAGAACTTATCGAGGAAGGCGCGGAATGGAAAGAGACGATATCGGAACTTGCCGGGGAGGCAGACGTTGTCATCACCATCGTCGGATTTCCGGAAGATGTGGAGGAAGTATATTTTAAGGAGGACGGCATTCTTGGTAATGCTTCCGGCGGGACGGTTTTCATCGACATGACTACGTCTTCCCCGGAGCTTGCGGTAAAGATTTCCGAAGCCGCACATGAAAACGGACAGGCGGCGCTGGATGCTCCGGTTTCCGGGAGTGATGTATTTGCGGAAGCGGGCAAACTGACGATTATGGCAGGAGGCGATCCCTCTTCTTTCGAAAAAGTACGCCCGGTATTGGAGGCGATGGGGGAGAATGTCGTGCTGCAGGGGCCGCCGGGTGCGGGACAGCATACGAAGATGAGTAACCAGATTGCCATCGCGTCGACGATGATGGGCGTAGTCGAAGCCATTACATACGCGGAGAAAGCCGGTCTGGATCCCGCCGTCGTCATGAGCAGCATCGAACACGGGGCAGCGGGAAGTTTTTCTTTATCAAAACTGGGCAAAAAAATGATCGAAAATGATTTTGAACCGGGGTTCTATGTAAAACATTTCGTTAAAGATATGGGAATCGCGCTTGCATCTGCGGAAAGGATGGAACTTCCGGTCCCGGGATTGCGTCTTGCGAAAGAAATGTACGAAGGACTCAAGGAGAACGGTGGGGAAAGTGAGGGGACACAGGCCCTGTACAAATACTACAAATGGAAAGCGGAAGGTAACGTATAGTGAAACAAAAGAGCGGACGTACGGGCATACAGCCCCGCATCGTCCACTCTTTTCGGATTTTATTCGGAAACCCGGTTTTCATAAGAGTGTTTAAGAATCGCCATCATGTAGGCATCACGGTATTCTCCGTTGATGAAATAGTGTTCTTTCATTTCTCCCTCGATTTCAAAGCCGATTTTCTTATAAATATGCACAGCTTTTTCGTTCTCCGTCGCTACGATAAGATGGACTTTATGAAGGTTGAGGGTCCGGAAAGCGTAATCCACCATCATCTTCGTAACTTCCCCCGCATGACCGTTCCCCTGATGCACGGGGTCGATCATAATACCGAATTCGGTATTCCGGTGCACCGGTTCAATATCATACAGTCCGGTCAGTCCGATGCTCGTTTCATCTTTACAGATGACGAAAAGGCGGTGCTTGCCGGGCTCTTTTCTCTCTTCAAAACCGGTAGTGATCCGGTCTTTCGGGAAGTGTGCTTCCGTAAACCAGAAATCCATAATCTCTTTTTTATTATATAGTTTGTGCATGAAAGGCACGTCGTCTTTCTCGAGTGGCCGCAGCCAGATATGGTCTTCCATATGTATCCCCTCCTCGTTCTATCGTAGCAGACCTTTTCGTAATCCGAAACGTATAAGCTTCGAAACGTGAGTAAATGGGAGGAAATATGAACAAAAATGTTTCAAGACACAGGAGATAAGGAAAGGTATACGTAACATAACAAAGCAAGGAGTGAAAAACATGCTTCGAACTATTTTAATGATCATCGGTCTCATCGTAGTCATCAGCTTTATCCTTAGTATGCTATAATACAATAATTATATTTACTAATAAGGGCCCGGCCTTCTGTGAAAGCAGAAGACCTGGCCTTTTTCCTGTTTTACAATAAAGATATGCGATTCAGCTCAAGGATTTCAGGTCCGCGCAGGAAGCGGAAAAATGATTGCTTATTTCTTCGATGTCGTCGTGAGGAATCAGAGTACCTTTGTAGTGCTGCGGCTCGTTGATGCCCGTAAGCAGAATAGTATCTCCCGGGGAAGACTGTTCGATACAGGCGGCAATAGCTTCTTTACGGCTCATCGCCGTCGTCACTCTGTCTTTTGAAACACCCGGGGGAAGTGCTTCCTGCATCGCACGGATGACCAGCGACGGTTCCACGTACCCGACCTGTTCCGCTCCGAGTACCACAGAATCGACGGCGGGGCTGAGAGTTTCCGCCATTTTTTTGACTTTATCGATTCCGCGGAGCCCGATTCCGTTCACCATCGCAATCAGTTTACCGTCCGCAAGCGTACGCGCGGCACTGAGAGATTTCTCCAGGGCAGCCGGGGTGTGGGCAAAATCCAGGATGAAGCGGCGTTCACACACCGTAAGAAGCTGGAACCTGTTCCGAAGCGGCGGGAGTTTCGCTGCTTCCTCAACGATGGCCCGGACCGGAATCCCTTTGTCATACAGAACCGCAAAAGCGCTCAATAAATTGTATATATTATGCTCCCCGATAAAAGGGGTGTACACGTCAAAACGTTCCCCGTCGGCGTGCAGCACGAACCTTGATCCGTTCTCGTCGTAAGTGATCCGTTCTCCGTAGAAATCCGCCGCGGCATCGAGAAGACTGAACGTCCGTACCGGCTTCCCGAAATCTTTCAAAGGCCGGAAGACAGGGGAGTCCAGAGAGAAAACGAGAGTACGGGCGGCCTCGGCAAGCTTCATTTTCGAGTTTAAGTAATGTTCGATCGTCTCATGATAATCCATATGGTCCCTGCTGAAATTCGTAAATACTCCCGTGTCCACCGGGATGAATTTCGTCCTTTCCTGATCCAGGGCGATGGACGTGGCCTCGTATACCATGGTCTGATAGGATTCGCTGTGGAAGTGGCTGATGATGCGGGCGAGTTCCGGGGCTTCGGGTGTCGTCGGCGTCGTTTTATTGTAATCCATAGGCTGCAGGTCACTGGTCATTACACCTTCCGTACCGACAGACCCTGTCTTGAAGCCGAATCTGTTCAAAAGGGTGGAAATCATATAGGTTACTGTCGTCTTCCCGTTCGTCCCCGTCACTCCGAAGAACTCCATTTCGTCGAAGGCGCTGTTATAGACGGTCCGGAGAAGGAGGGTGATCACGGGGGAGAGGTCGGATACGATGATGAACGTAACGCCGGGGTGGCTCTCCCTCTCCACGAGAAGAGACGGGTCCGTACCGATGACGCAGATCGCTCCGTTGGCGACAGCTTCGTCCACATAATCCAGGCCGCTGCGCTTGCCGGATTTGCAGAAGAAGACGCCGTGTTCGTTCGGAACCGCGGAGTGAAGCGTGAACTGGCGGACCGGGAGAGTGAGAGGTCCGTAAGAATTTATGTAATAGGAATGTAGAAGTTCTGTGAGGTTGATCATAAGGGATGCCCTTTCTGTCTCGAAGAGTTAATAACTTTTAAGTACCCGTAAGGCCGGGCATTGAAACGGGGAAATGTGGTATGTTGAAAGAAGATATAATGATTTTGGAAAGGGAAGGATAGTATGGGAGTGTTTGTGGAAGTGGTCCTGCCCGTCATCGCAGTATTTCTGGCAGGATATATCATTCAGAAAGCGGGTCGTCTGGATATACGCTCCGTTTCGACAGTAGGCATGTATATTATGCTTCCCTGTCTTGTATTCGAAACGTTTTATACGGCAGGCCTGAACCGGGACTACATTATGATGCTGGTGTTCGCCCTGCTTCTGTTATTCATTATGCTGATCATAAATAAAATCTATGCCTGGATAAAAGGGTACAGTACATCGACAGAAAGTGCGCTCATCCTCTCTACGGCTTTCATGAATTCCGGGAATTACGGGTCGCCGATCATCCTTTTTGCATTCGGGGAAGAGGGATTCATTTATGCAGTCTCCCTGATGGTACTGCACTCGATCATTATGAATTTCTTCGGCGTTTACTACGCAGCAAAGGGGCGGGCCGGCCTGAAAATGGCAGGGCTGTCTGTGTTGAAAATGCCCCCTACCTACGCCGTGCTGCTCGCGTTAGTGATGAAGTTCGGCGGGGTCTCTGTCGGAGGAAGCGTGATGGGGGCGATAGAACTTGTCGCTGCAGCCACCGTTCCGACGATTATGATCGTGCTCGGCATGCAGCTGGCCGAAATAAGCGTTACCTCCCTGGACTGGAAGAAGGTGTCGTACGCCTCTGTCCTTCGGCTTGTAGCATCCCCGGTGATAGCGTTCGCTCTGGTGGCGATTCTTCCCATGAGTAAACTGATGGCCAGCGTACTGATCGTACAGGCAGCTATGCCGTCAGCGGCCACCACCACTATCTATGCCGTTCAGTTCGACGCAAAACCGGAGCTGGTTTCCGGAATTACACTCGTGACTACGCTGCTCAGTGTCATAACGATTCCTGCTCTCCTGATGTTTTACGTATAAGTTTCTGTTTTGAAAAAAAAGGGAAACTTCCATGCAGTATCTATAAACGAAAAGAGGGGAAACGTATGGGGAAGTCCATCCATTCGGATGAGCAGGTCAGAGAAGAGATAAAGCCCTTGATAAGAAGATCTGCCAGAATAGGTTATATGGCAAAAGGATGTGTCTATTTCATAGTGGGGGTCCTCGCTCTGCTTGCGGCTGCAGGTTTCGGCGGGAAAGCGACGGGAACGCCCGGTATGTTCCAGTCATTGGCTCGTATACCGCTTGGCAACATACTCGTCTGGCTGATGGGCCTCGGACTTTTCATGTACATAGGATGGGTACTCATAAAATCGTTTCTCGATCCCAAAGGTGAAGGGAGAGGAGCAGGCGGCCTGATCAAACGGTTCGCCTACTTCATCAACGCAGGCATTTATACGGGACTGGCAGTGCAGGCTATCGGTATCGCGGTCAATGCCATCTCGGGCGGAGGCGGCTCGGGGAATACGCTGTCTGCAAAGCTGCTGCAGCAGCCTTTCGGAGCCTGGATTCTTGGCGGAATAGGGGCCGGTGTTATCGGCTATGGTATTTATGAAATCACAAGCGGTCTGACACAACGGTTCATGAAAGCGTTCCTGATCGGGGATATGGACTATCATGAGAGGAAAATAGCCAAAAATACGGGAACTGCAGGGCTCGTCTCCCGTGGTACCGTCCTTGGACTGATCGGTTTCTTCTTTATAAGGACCGCTCTGAGTCACGATCCGGGGCAGGCCAAAGGGCTGGACGGGGCGCTTTCGGAAATCGCCTCCCAGCCGTTCGGACGCTGGATTCTCGGTTTTGTTTCGGCAGGTCTCATCCTGTACGGTATTTATCAAATAACCCGGGGCAGATATGAACATATGCAGTTCGGGAAGAAAGAGAGGGAAAAATCATGACGAAAGCAATGTTGATCATCAATCCTTCTTCCGGTCAGGAAAAAGGGCTGAAGTTTGAAGAGGAAGCAACAGCTGCACTGAAAAAGCAACACGAAGAAGTTACCGTGAAATATACGGAAGGGGCGGGGGATGCCACCCGGTTTGCGGAGGAAGCGTCTTTCGGGAAATATGACGCCCTCGTCTCCATGGGAGGTGACGGTACAATCAACGAGAGTATCAACGGTCTGGCGGAGAAAGATCACAAGCCCGTGTTCGGGTTCGTGCCGCTCGGAACTGTCAACGATTTCGCGAGAGCTCTCGGCATTCCGATGGATGAGAAGAAAGCTATCGGTATTCTGGAAACAGCCAATTCCCGGTCCGTCGATATCGGCAAAATTGCCGGCGAACGTTATTTCATGAACGTCCTGGCCGTCGGTGCTATCGCCGAGGCTGTGTATCAGGTGTCGCCGGAACAAAAATCCAAATTCGGGCCCCTCGCCTATTTGATCGAAGGAGCTCGTGCTCTTAAGGACGAGACTCCTTTCGACCTGTCGATTGATTACGACGGAAAAAAATGGGAAGGTAAGGCTTATCTAGTCCTCACAGCTCTGACGAATTCCGTCGGAGGAATCGAATCTTTCGCACGACACGCGGATGTAAACGACGGAGCGTTCCACGTATTCATTCTGAAAGAGTTTTCCCTGCCGAAAGTGGTTCAGCTCATCCCCGATCTGTTCAAGGGAGAACTTAAGAGTAATGAACAGGTGGAATACTTCACCGCCACCGACATGAAAGTCGATACATCGCTCGACCTCGTCGTAAATATAGATGGGGACGAAGGGGTGGAACTGCCGTTTGAAGCACGCCTGCTTCATAACGAACTGAACGTTTACGTGCCGGAGGAATAGCCCGAACCTGTGTAAGAAAAATAAGAATTTAAGCTGTCACAGCTCTTTTCCTATGTTAAAATAGTGCTTAAAATTCGGTTTCAGAAAAGGATGGGGCTATGAGCGTAAATAAAAGCGAGGGTCAAGTTATGGATAAATTGGTGACGGGAGAAGATATTCGCAAAGCTGCCAAAACTGTGGAAGAAGCAGCGATACGTTCTCCATTACTTAAAGATGAAGTGCTTTCCGCCCGCTATGACTGCAACGTCTACTTGAAAAGAGAAGATCTGCAGCCGGTGCGGTCGTTTAAAATACGCGGGGCATATAACCACATCAAAAACCTGGGTGATGATGCCCGTGAAAAAGGTGTAGTGTGTGCCAGTGCCGGCAACCATGCTCAAGGGGTTGCACTTTCCTGCCAGAAGCTCGGCATCAGAGGGAAAGTGTTCATGCCGACGACTACGCCGAAACAGAAGATTTCCCAGGTTTCTTTCTTCGGGGATAAATGGGTGGACATCGTTATAACCGGCGACTCTTTCGACGATGCATATAAAGAAGCCCATAAAGCGTGCGAAGAAGAAGGGATGACATTTGTGCACCCTTTCGATGACAAGCGGACTATTGCAGGCCAGGGAACCGTCGGGAAAGAAATCATAGAGGACATGGACGAGCCGATCTCCCACGTGTTCATGAGTGTAGGCGGAGGCGGTCTTTCCGCCGGAGTCGGCACGTACGTGAAAGAGAATTCCCCCGGAACGAAAATCATCGGTGTGGAGCCGGAAGGGGCGCCTTCCATGAAGACGTCTCTCGACAGCGGGAAGGTAGAAACGCTCGATTGGATCGATAAATTTGTCGACGGGGCTTCTGTGGCCCGGGTCGGTGAACTCACTTTCCAGATTGCCCGGCAGGTTATGGAAGATGTCGTATGCGTTCCGGAAGGGAAGGTATGTACGACCATTCTGAACCTTTATAACGAAAACGCGATTATCGCGGAACCTGCAGGCGCTCTTTCGGTAACGGCTCTCGATTTCTACCGGGAAGAGATTAAAGGGAAAACGATTGTGTGCGTCATCAGCGGAGGGAACAACGATATTTCCAGAATGCAGGAAATGAAAGAACGTTCCCTCATCTACGAAGGACTGAAGCACTACTTTATCGTAAACTTCCCGCAGCGGACCGGTTCCCTCAAAGAATTCGTGTTTAACGTACTCGGTGACACAGAGGACATCACCCGGTTTGAATACACGAAAAAGAACAACCGTGAAAAAGGACCGGTTCTTGTCGGTATTGAACTGAAGCAGTGCGAAGACTACCACGGACTTATCCGGCGTATGGAAGAAAATGGATTCACGTATACGGAGCTGAACAAAAATCAGGAACTGTTCAATCTTTTAGTGTGACAAAGCCAAACGGAGAAAGACTTTCTCTTTTCACCAGAGAAAGTCTTTTTTGCGTAAAAGCCTCATCTTTGTGATAATGGAAACGACAAAGACAAAAGAGATGTTTTTGACAGACGGAGGGGCAAGTAATGATTGAAATTAAAGGTGAGAAGACTATTCTGCGTGAACCTTACAAAGAAGATATAGATGTGCTCTATTACTGGCAGTTTGAAGAGGAGGAACAGGCCTCAAGAGACTGGAACGGTCCGTACATTCCCGAACAGCACGCAACGAAAGAGGAATTCTACGAAAGTTGGGAACAGCAGTATTATATTATGGAAGGCGTGCCGAGCTCCCTCGTTATTGAAATAGACGACACAGTTGTCGGAGCTGTCGGTTCGTACTGGGTCGATCCGAATACGGACTGGCTGGAAACGGGAATCGTCATTTATGATAAACACTACTGGAATGGCGGGTACGGTTCGGAAGCGTACCAGCACTGGATCGATTATCTGTTCGAAGCGACCGGACTGCACCGGCTCGGTTTAAGTACCTGGTCCGGGAATTCCCGTATGATCCACGTCGGGGAAAAAGTGGGCATGCTTGAAGAGGCCCGCGTCCGTGAGGCCCGGAAAGTGGACGGAGAATTCTTTGATGCGGTGAAAATGGGTATTATGCGCAGCGAATGGCAGAAGACCAGAGGTAAAAGTCCTTCCTGAAGGCCTTGTCTCTGGCCTTTTTTATATCGGGAAAGAAAAAGGGGGATTGCATATGCAGGTGACTATAAGCTACTTGTATAAAGTGCCGAAGGGGCCGGTCATCACCTGTTTTACGGAGGAGATGAGTATTGAGACGGCCCTTGAGCTGGAAGCGGATCTTCAGAAAGTGGGTCGTGTCCGTGAAATAGTCTTTCAGAATAGCAACGGGGAAAGATTTTTGCGTAAGGAACTTAAGGCATTTATTGAGACGATACAAACCGAGCCGCACGATGTTCACGTCTATTTTGACGGTGGGTATGAAACGGAAGACGGACGGGCGGGGCTCGGCTGTGCGATATATTACGAAAAAAGCGGGGAGATGTACCGCGTCCGGAAAAACGCCCTCGTGGACGAGCTGACTTCAAGCAATGAGGCTGAGTATGCAGCGCTGCACCTGGCCGTCCAGGAACTGGTTATGCTCGGAATACGTTACCAGCCGATCCGCATAAAAGGGGACTCACGTCTTGTGATCAATCAGATGAAAGAAGAGTGGGCGTGTTACGATCCGGTTTTTCTGAGCTGGGCGGACCGTATTGACGCCAGGCTGGCAGAAAGCGGGCTGGAAGCGACCTACATCCATGTCCCCCGGAAGGAAAACTGCGAAGCCGATCGTCTCGCCACACAGGCACTCGAGGGCATCGAAATTGAAAGTCATATAATGATCGAGCAGCCATAAGCTCGGAGTATTTTTATGAAAAATGTGTTAAACATCCATTATTTCCCCGGAAATACTTTGTAACCGAAGGCCCGGTGGTGATATAGTGAAAACTGGATGCGAGTGAGAAGACCGGCATCCGGAGGGGGGAGAGAGGATGGGAAAGAACGCGGACACTTTTTTAAGTGCCTATAACCGGATCGATCAGCATCTGAATCGCTGGAAAGAAACAGAGGATTATATCCCTTTCGCTTCACTGGTCAATTACTTCAGTAAACGAAATGCGGTAGTCAAGCGGTTTCAAAACGATCTGCTGGAATTTGCCGAACTGCGCAATGCAATCGTACATAACAGAGTTATGCCCAATTATATTATTGCGGAACCGCATGAAAAAACGGTAGAGCATATTTTGAACATTGAAGCGGAACTTACCAGACCGAAACTAGTCATACCGGCTTTCAGCAGATATGTTCAGACTTTCCATCTGGACGATACTCTCGCTTCCCTTCTTGCAATCGTGAAGGAGAAGGAATTTTCCCAGTTTCCCGTATACGGAAACAACGGCTTCAAAGGACTTTTGACGCCGCGGGGGATTACTCAATGGTTATCCTCCCATATTAACGAGGAGCATCTGAATCTGAACGGAACGACGATCGGGGAAGTGCTGGCTGTAGAAGTCCGTAAAGATCACTACAAATTCATAAGCCGTAAAACGACCGTGCACCAGGCTGTGGATATGATGAAAGGGAACCCTTCGAGCAGTTTCCGGCCGGAAGCGATTCTCATTACCGAGAACGGCACTCCGGATGAGAAACTTCTCGGTATCATCACCCCGCATCACATTATCGGGGAATCGTAAACAGGGAAGAGGTGTTCTTTCATGCAGCCTCTCTCCTGTTTTTTCGATTTTATTTTGACAGCGGTTACATATCGCGCGTGTTCCTTCAGGGATGGGTAACATAAAAGTTGAGCAATATACCAAAATACGTCAGCTACAAAGAAAGGAGGGGCTTTTATGCTTCTATTAACTGCTTCGGCAGCAGTCATACTTCCGTTTTTATTTTTGGTGGTATTTCGTATGGCTGCAAAAAAAGGAATGGCATACAGTGCGGTACTTGTGCTTCTGCTCGCCTATACCATATGGGGGATGAACGGAAAAGTGATTGCTGCCTCGGTACTCGAAGGAGGTCATAAAGCTTTAACCATTCTGTTCATTCTCTTCGGAGCAATTGTACTTTTGAATACTTTGCGGAGGACGGGGGCGGTCGACCGTATCAATCAGGGATTCCGCAATATTTCACCTGACATGAGAGTGCAGGCGGTCATCGTGGCGTTTCTGTTCGGTTCCCTGCTAGAGGGAGCGGCAGGGTTCGGTACGCCGGCAGCGGTTACCGGGCCTTTACTTGTGGCTCTCGGGTTCAATCCTCTTGCAGCTGCCACACTCGCTCTTGTGGCGGACAGTGCAGCCGTACCGTTCGGAGCCGTCGGAACGCCGCTGCAGGTGGGTCTCAGCAACCTGCCCGGTGCGGACGGAACGTTATATAATGAAGTGGCTGTAAGAATTACGCAGATCGATATGTTCACCGGATCTTTTGTGCCTCTGGTTCTCGTTGTGCTGCTTACGATGTTCTTCGGTAAGAACAGGAACTGGAAGGATGTGCTTGAGATAGCCCCCTGGGCTCTTGTCGTCGGTTTCGTTTATACGTCGTCCGCATTATTATACGCTACGCTGTTCGGTTTCGAGTTTGTAGCTATTCTTGCTGCTCTGACAGGTCTTCTGACCGCTTCGGTTACGGCCGGGAAAGGGTGGCTTCTACCGAAAAGAGTGTGGATGGATGCCAAGCAGGAGGGGACTGAAGAGAAGACTTCGGACGTCTCTCTCGTTGCTGCCTGGGCCCCGTACGTCCTCATCGTAGTGTTATTGTTACTGACGCGGATCGTGCCGGTCGTGAGAGATGCAGCGCAGACGTGGATCGATGCGACGTGGCCGGATATTCTGGGAGTGGAAGGGATTACGTCCGCCTGGGAGGTTCTCTATTCTCCGGGAAGCGTACTTGTGCTGGCTACTATAGCGTCCGTGTTCATTCAGAGGAAACCGTTCCGTCACTTTCTGGATGCTTCCCGGGAGTCGTTGTTCTCCATGAAAGATGCCGCTCTTGCTCTTTTTGCGACACTTGCACTCGTCCAGGTATTCTCCAATTCCGGCATGAATACGTCAGATCTTGTCAGTATGCCGCAGTACATTGCAGGTTTTCTGTCCGAAAACCTTGGATTCATGTGGCTGATTGTAGCACCGTTCCTTGGGGAAATCGGTTCCTTCATCACCGGAAGTGCAACGGTCTCCACCCTTACGTTTTCCCCGGTCCAGTTCAATATCGCCGAGCAGGCCGGCCTCGGCATGCGTACGGTACTGGCCCTGCAGCTTCTCGGAGCGGCAGCGGGTAACATGATCTGCGTACATAACGTAGTAGCTGCCGGAACCGTTGTCGGTCTTTCCGGGAAGGAAGGGGAAATCATCCGTAAGACAGCTATCCCTGCCCTGCTGTATGGACTGATGACGGGCGTCGTCGCTTACCTGCTCTTTTAACTGTTCCACACATCGGGCCAATAATCGAAAAGACACAACTGCACCGGGTAGACTTCGGTAGAGTTGTGTCTTTTTTTCTGGTGTTCATTCAGTTCTTTGGATTATAAGGCGATCAGGAAACGAGTTTCCGGATATCCTCTTCCGCTTTTTTCGGTGAAGTCTGAGGAGCATAGCGCTCTACGACATTCCCGTCCTGGTCGACGAGAAATTTAGTGAAGTTCCATTTGATTCCATCACCGAGCATGCCGCCGGACTGTTCTTTCAGGTGCCTGAAAAGTTCGTGCGTGTCATCTCCGTTCACTTTAATCTTCTCATGCATAGGAAACGTCACCCCGTAGTTGAGACGGCACTGTTCCGCTGCATCCTGTGCGGATCCCGGTTCCTGATTGGCGAACTGGTTGCTCGGAAACCCGAGAACGACGAACCCCTCGTCCTGGTATTTCTTATACAGTTCCTCCAGTTCATCAAACTGCCCGCGCAGACCGCATTTTGTGGCAGTGTTGACGATCATCAGCACTTTCCCTTTATAGGCATCCAGACTGTAGGTTTCCCCGTTCTCTTTCGTTACTGAAATATCATGTACGCTCATCATAAATCCTCCTTTTCCTTATATTTTACCGAAAAAGCGAGCTTATTAGTAATGATATGAATCGCTTTGTTTCTTGATGCTTGAATTCAAGATTTATACCAGCATTCATTGGTACTCCATGTTTACGAAGGGGTGGGGGGAATCGATATATCCTTTAACTTTTCTGGCTTTCGTATCTTCCCCGTTCAGCCAGTCTTCGAAGTTGAAAAGCATCGGCAGCCGGTCCGCTCCGTGGGTGAACCACGCCTGCTTTTTCTCCGGAAGATAGGCGGCTGTATGAATCGTGCCTGCCCAGGCCCCGTACTTGTAGGAAAAAACCTGTTCATCCGTATTGTTGAGAAGCTGATAGGAACTGTAGATATCCTCGGGCACGGCGTCTTCCATAGCCTGATAGCGGCCGAGTGAATCATCCATACGGTAGCGGTTTTCCTCTGTCAGTTTATGAAAGTGATTGGTGCTTATATTCCCTTCCCTCACTTTCACGTCACGTGCCGAAGCTTCTACGACGACGGAGCGGCCGGAAGAGTCGAGGAGCACATAGCTGAAAGCCCGGCGGTGCGGGATGTTCTTCAATAAATCGATCGCTTCTTCGATCGTCCGGCTGTTTTCAAGGATCATGCGTCCGATCATATTGCAGAGAAACCCGGTATCCGAACCGACACGGTTGATGAAGTTGTAGCCCATGGAAAGTCCGTGCTCGTTCATCCCGTCTGTCCGTCCCGTAATCTGCATGGAAGGTCCGATCGTCGCGTAACCTCCGTCCGTCGGCTGGTACAGCATATAACGGCCTTCATAAGCGACAGGGTCACTGTCATAGTTCCTGACAAGCACGTGCTCGTTCGTATAGATGGAGCAGCCGCTTTTACCGAATTCAAGATAGTAACCGCCGAAGTTCTGGATGGCTGTCTCCATCGAAAGATCCAGCGCATCGGCAAGCCCGCGAATTTCGTCCCATATGCCGAGGGAAAAGCGGTCGAACATACTTTTTATTTCGTCGAAATCTATAATAAAATGACGGGCTCTTTTCCCTTCCCACTGCTTATCCCGATTGGCGAGGATGGGAGAGTTCCGGAGCCATTCGCCCTGCCGGAAACCGAAATCGTAATGGGAACCTCTGAACTGGTATACGTCGCTGTAGACTTGTCTCACGATAGTACAATCCCCTTTGGTTAATAACGTAGAATTAAGTGTAAAGAAAAGAAAGAACTCCTGCAATTTATTTGTTTATCGGTTCAGCCCTGGCGGGGCAACGATTCGAAAAGTTTTGAAAACTGTTCACTAATAAACCGTTTACAACGTTTAGCCTTGCGCTTTAGTAGGAATATAGTACTGTAAGGAGAATTTTAAAATGGAGGAGATGCCACATGACCAAAAAGATCCTGATAGCTTATGACGGAAGTGAACTCAGTAGACACGCTGTCGAGGAAGCTAAAACCCAGGCCGTTAAGGCGGATCATCGTGAAATCCACTTACTTTCAGTCATAAATACGACGGGGCCCGCGACAAATGCCAAAATGGCCGAAGACATAGGTAAAGAGCTGGCCGAACGGTTTGAGAAAGAAATGGAAGCAATTAAAGTGGAACTCGAACAGGAGGAAGACACGTCAGTGGTGACCCAAATATCTTATGGAGAGGAAGAGGGAAACCCGGGCCAGAAGATTTGTGCGTATGCCAAAGAGCATGATGTGGATCTCGTTATTGTAGGAAGCCGCGGCCTTGGAGGAGTTAAGAAACTGCTTCTCGGCAGTGTAAGTAACAACGTAGTTCAAAAGTGCACGAAACCCGTGCTGGTCGTTAAATAACAGTGTGAGGTCCGTATATGAAAAAAGTCGCGAGAGGGGTTTTTTGAGCGCTGACTCAGAAACCCCTCCTTTGTATCATTGCAGATAGTTTCAGGGGAAACGCACGTTTTGAACATATGTACAATATAGGAGGCTAATGATGGTGAAAAGAATGAACCTCGGCACGAGCGACCTGAGTGTGCCGGAAATCGGACTCGGCTGCATGCGTATGGCCGGGATGACGAAAAATGATGCACGTGCAATGATAGATAAGTCGATGGACCTCGGTATCGATTTCTTCGATCATGCTGATATTTACGGGAAGGGTGAAGCCGAGAAAGCGTTCGCAAGTGCGATTGAACCATCCCTGCGCGAAAAGATGATTCTGCAATCGAAGTGCGGAATCCGCGATGGTTTCTTCGACTTTTCCAAGGAACATATCATATCTTCGGTGGAAGGAAGCCTTAAGCGTCTGAACACAGAATACTTGGATGTATTACTGTTGCACCGTCCCGATGCTCTTATGGAACCGGAGGAAGTGGCTGAAGCCTTCACTAAACTGGAGAACGACGGGAAAGTCCGTCATTTCGGTGTCAGTAACCACAATCCTATGCAGACAGAGCTGCTGCAGGAAACGGTTGATCAGGAGCTGATCGTCAACCAGGTGCAGTTGAGTCTTATGCAGACGGTAATGATCGATCACGGACTGAATGTGAATATGGAGAATAGTTCAGCAGTAAACCGGGACGGGGAAATCATCGAATACAGCCGTCTGAATAATATTTCACTTCAGGCATGGTCCCCTTTTCAGCATGGTATGATCGAAGGCGCCTTCGTTGGAAACAGTGATTTTCCGGAAATCAACGAAAAACTGCAGCAGGTAGCTTCCCGCTATGGCGTGACCGATTCGGCCATTGCCATCGCATGGATTCTGCGTCACCCTGCCGGCATCCAGCCGATTGTCGGTACGATGAACAAACAGCGTCTTGAAGATATTGCAAAAGCGTCGGAAGTGAAACTTACGAGGGAAGAGTGGTATGAACTTTATCGCGCTGCAGGTAACGATCTGCCATAATAGAAAAAGCAGGAATCCCGGGATGCTCCCGCAGGGTTCCTGCTTTTATTTTTCCGGAAAAAATCAGGAAGAACCGCCGGAAGAGATGGCTGCTGCTCCTGCTGCTGCATAAACAGCGGCATTTGTGGCGTCTACGGCCTCATTTACAGCTTTTCCGTAAGGATTGCGCTTCGTCCATGCTTTGATCTGCTTTTTCTTGGCGCGAGCTTCTTTCTTAGGGAAGACTTCCTTCACGAGATCGCAGGCATCAATAAGACTGAGCAGAATGAGCGTACGTTCGTCCGGGAGTTCGGTTTCTTCCAGGGCTTCCGTTACCCTCATGCGGATATCCTCTTCTTTTGTATTATCAAAAGAGGGGTAGGTTGTCCAAGTGAAAATACCGAGGAAGCTGTGACGACTCTCTTCAAGTATTCCCTTCTCCACAAGACGGGAAGACATGGTTTTTTGCCGCTTTCTCATCCGGTTTCCGAATTTCTCAACCCAGCTCTTGATTTTCCTTTCTTTTTTGGAATGTTTAATTTCCTGGAACACGTCGTTTAACAGAGGATCATCAACCGGGGCAGAATTTCTGACGGTGAGTTTCTTCCCTTCAGCTGCGACGCGTTCATGTAATGCAAGTTCGCTGATGAACGCACCGGCCAGCCCGAATTTCAGGGAAGAGGAAGCCCTCATGGTCACCGACCCTTTCCGGTCGTGTAAAGCGAGAAGCAGAAGTTCTTCTGCAATAGTCAGCATAACTATTCCTCCTTTAATTTACATACGGAGAAGTAGAAGGGAAAGTTCCAAAAAATAAAGCTGATGCCATCCTTCATCATTCAGGATGACACCAGCTTTTATATTAGTCCTGCTTATCGCGGTCTTTCCGATATTTCTTCTCACTCTGGGAATCTTTCATGAATTCTTTTTTCTTTCTGTTCCCTTTTTCATCAAGTTCGAGTGCTTCCATAGGAATATCGTCCGTTAATTCTTCTTCTTTGAATTTTTCGGCAAGGTCCGTACGTTCTTCTTCGTTTATCATTTTCCTGTTGTTATCAACGTTGTGGTCTTTATTTTTTTCACTCATCATGTCACCACCTTTAAGAAGATTCTTACCCTCTCAATTCCTTTTTCTTCCGGATGTTAAACTTATTTTCTGTGGCGAACAGGCGGGAGAGTTCGATGATCGTTTCGGTGGCTTTCTCCATGTTATCGAGTGAAATGTACTCGTATTTACCGTGGTAATTTTCGCCGCCGGTGAAAATGTTAGGCGTCGGGAGTCCCATGAAAGATAGCTGAGACCCGTCCGTCCCCCCGCGGACCGGGCGTATGAGCGGCCGGATGCCTTTGTTTATCATGGCCTGTTCCGCCGCGTCCACGATTTCGAATACGGGTTCAATCTTTTCGCGCATGTTGTAGTACTGATCTTCCATGTAAAGCAAAACGGCGGACTCGCCATACAGGCGGCGGAATTCTTCCACCGTTTTTTGCATGTAATTCTTTTTCGCTTCAAATTTTTCATTGTCGTGATCACGGATAATGTAGGAGAGGACGGCGTGTTCCACATCGCCTTCCATTCCGATCAGGTGGAAGAAACCTTCTTTCTCTTCCGTATATTCCGGTGCTTCGAAAGCGGGCAGCGATGACATGAACGTGGCTGCCATTTTTGAAGCATGGATCATTTTGTTTTTCGCCGATCCCGGGTGGACGTTGCGCCCCTGGAACTGAATAGTGGCAGAAGCTGCGTTGAAGCTTTCGTATTCAAGTTCCCCGAGTTCCCCGCCGTCTATCGTATAGGCGAAGTCGGCACCGAAGCGTTCGACGTCGAAGTGGTGAGGGCCCTTTCCTATTTCTTCATCGGGCGTAAAGGCGACCCGTATTTTTCCATGAGGGACTTCCGGGTTATGAAGCAAATAGTTCATCGCCGTCATGATCTCGGTCACCCCTGCCTTGTTGTCGGCTCCGAGCAGTGTGGTACCATCTGTCGTGACAAGCGTATGGCCGACGTATTTGTGCAGGGAAGGGAAATCCTCGGGGGAGAGGACGGTGTCGTCATTCAGACTCAGCTCCCCTCCGTCGTAGTTCTTCCACACTTTTGGAGAGACACCGCTCCCGGTGAAGTCCGTAGCTGTATCGATGTGCGCAAGAAGTCCGATGACAGGCAGATCTTTATCGGTATTTGAAGGAAGGGTGGCCATGACGTAGGCTTTCTCATCGATGGAAACCTCACTCATGCCGATACTTTCCAGCTCTTCCGCCAGTTTATTCGCAAGTTCCCACTGCTTGTCTGTGGAAGGTGTAGTTTCCGACGCTTCATCCGACTGTGTATCTATCTTTACGTAACTGATAAAGCGCTGCAGCAATTCTTCTTTCATAATCAGTTCTCTCCTTCGGGTTCAGTATTTGAGTGTTTCAAGAAAATCCGAATAGATGGTGCGGTACAGGGAAAGGTCCGGCTCTTCGGTTTCCGGAACTTTTCCGAGCACCGGAAGTCCGGTCGTTCGTTCAAGCATTTCAGGGTTATGGCGGATACCGATGGACGGAAATTCGGGGTAGCGGTTAAGCACGATTCCCCTGAGATCCACGTTCTTCCCGCGGGCGTAAGAAGCTGTTATCGTTGTCTGGTTAAGAGTCCCGACACCGGCATCCGTAATGAGAAGTCCCGGCAGCCCGAGGTCGTTCATCAGTTCAGGCGTCCCGTACTGTTCGTCAATCAACGGGACGGCGATTCCCCCGGAACCTTCCACGATGACGAGCTCATGCATTTTCTCCAGGTAGGAGAAGTCGCGAAGAATACGGTCTGGTTCGATGAGCGTATCTTCAAGGGAAGCGGCGAGATGGGGGGACACTTTCGCCTTGAACAGATATGTACACAATACATCCCCGAGTTCGGGTTCATAGACTTCCCGGTATCTGTCAGCGTCCGGGGAGGTTCCGGCCTCTGTCGCTCCGCACTGTACGGGTTTGTACGGAACAGCGTCGATCCCTTTCTCTCTAAGGGACGCTGTGAGCGCAGCGATGAATGAAGTTTTTCCTACATTTGAATGGGTTCCTGTTACGAATATACCTGGCATTGATCTCTTCCTTTCTACATTTAATCCTACCAGAAAAAACATACGGCAGAAAAAAGAAAACGACCCGCACCGGGGCCGTTTTCATGAAAATTATCCGTTGAAAATATTCTGGTTCAGCTCATGGTCTTTAATGTTCGCCTGCGGAAGCATGATTTCTTTGAAATCGAACTCTCTTAAATCTTCCCCTTTGTCTATCAGATTTGGAAGATCCGGGTTGGCGAGAGCTCCGGTTCCTATTGCAATAAGGTCCGCCTGTCCTTCTTTCAGAAGCTGAGCCGCTTTGACCGGATCGGTAAGTTTACCGTTGGCGATGACCGGCAGGCCGCTGAACAGTTTTGCTGCTTCAGCCAGCGTTTTCGTATCTTCTCCGAAAGAAGACGCTGCAGCATCGGGATCTGTAGTGTGAACATAGTCGAGAGGTGCATTTCCGAGAGCTTCGAAAATTGTGCGTGCCTCTTCTTCACCACCTGCCCACTTGTGTTCTCCGTCGGCTGCTTTCGCCTGCGAAATACGGATGCCTACAGGGTAGTCTTCACCGACTGCAGCACGGACTTCTTCAATCACTTCCAGAACGAATTTCACTCTGTTTTCGGCCGAGCCTCCGTATTCATCGTTACGAAGGTTAAAGTAATCCGTGAGGAACTGGTCGAGAAGATAACCGTTTGCTCCGTGCAGTTCCACACCGTCGAAGCCCGCCTCTTTAGCGCGAAGGGCACTGTGAACAAAGCTTTCCTTCACTTCTCTGAAATCGTGTTCATCCATAGCGCGCGGTACCGGGAAAGGGCCAGAACCGCCGTAAAAGCTGAGCTGATCTCCTTTAGGCTGCACGGCAGAAGGTGCGATGGATTCATCGGAGTATCTGTTAGCCTGCATTTGCGCTCCGGCATGCATTAACTGAGCAATAATAGCAGTACCTTCTTCATGGACGGCTTCCACAATCGGTTTCCAGCCGTCTGCATGGATATCTGTGGCCAGACCCGGCTGATGGCTGTACCCCTGACTGAAGCTTTGATCGGGATAGATCCCTTCCGTCACAATCGTGCCGAACCCGCCTTTGGCGAATCGGGTGTAGTAGTCTTTCATCGTATCATTCGGCTGTCCGTCCTCTTCTGCACTGACGCGTGTCATCGGTGCGACGACAAACCGGTTCTTAACGTTCTGGTTCAAAAAGTCATATTCTCTGAATAGCATATCGTTATTCACTCCTTAGGTGAAAGATTGGTGTCATCATACTTTAATGGCAATATCCGTTTTTCTCGATTTCAAAACATATAGGCCGCTACAGGCAGGAATGTACCATAGTTTATAAGAACGTAAGAGCAAACGCACGTAATCTGTTTGGCCGGAAAAAAAGGATGATCCGTTGGTCTGTGCTTACCCGGGGACGTAGGACGGAAGAAAATCGTTTTACCATACAAAACGTTATCCGTATGTATGATAATATTAAAAATAAACGAGAGACATAGAGCCGAAAGGGAGGAAAAGATATGTTGAAACGAATCGATCATATTCAACTTGCAGCACCGGAAGGCGGGGAAGAGAAAGCGCGGGAGTTCTTCGGAGATATACTCGGCATGGAAGAGGTGGAGAAACCGGACAGTCTTCGGAAAAACGGGGGCGTCTGGTTCAGTCTCGGCGTCCAGCAGCTGCACATCGGTATAGAAGAACCGTTCACTCCCGCCCGGAAAGCCCACCCGGCGTTTGAAGTGGATGACCTGCAGGAAGCAGTGGACACACTTGAGGACCGGGGTGTGGCAGTGAAGAAGGATGACAGGCTCCCGGGAGCAGAGCGCTGTTATATACAGGATCCGTTCGGCAACAGGATTGAACTGCTGCAATGGGTAGACTGAACAGGACTTCTACGATAGGTGGTGAGGGATAACATGAAAGCAAAAACGAAAAAGAACTGGATTATCGGGTATGAAATTACGCTCGTATTCCTCGCTTTGGCTTCCGTATTATTCATATGGACGGAGAATCCGGTACTTCTGGCTATCAACCGGTACGTCTGGATCATCTTCTTCACGGACGTCCTCATAAGATTTATAGCAGCAGAAAAAAAGTGGCAATACATAAAAAAGAACCCTATTGATATCATTGCGGCCCTTCCTCTCGACGCTATTTTCCAGACAGCAAGGATTGTACGATTGTTCCGCGTTCTGCGCTTTTTCGCCGTCTCACGGAAATACCTCGGCACTCTGTTCTCTATCATTAAAACGAACGGACTGGATCTAGTGCTGAGTGTCTCATTTATCCTTGTTTTTGGAGCAGCAATCGTGGTCAAGGAATTCGAACCCACAATCACCACTTACATGGACGGCGTATGGTGGTCGGTCGTCACTACCACCACAGTAGGGTACGGCGACATCTCTCCGGAGACGGGGATAGGGCGAATGGTCGCCATCGTTCTCATGCTTGTCGGAATCGGTCTCATCGGGATGATCACCAGTTCCATCACCACTTTCTTTCTGACAGACGGAGTAAAAAAAGACGAGAGGGTGGAGTTTATCCAGAAGCAGCTCGATCATTTCAATGATTTGAGTGACCAGGACGTGGAGCGCCTCATAGCGATGCTTCATGAAATGAAAAAAAAGAAGGAATGATATATTAATAATATACTCATTTAAATTTTATATTACTGAAAGGAGACATATAAATGCCGGTGCACAACAAATTAGTCAGAGATAAAATCCCGGAAATTATTAAAAATAGTAATAAAAAATTTACTGCACGCATATTAAGTGAAACTGAATACGCCCAAGAGTTAAAGAAAAAACTATATGAAGAAATAGAGGAATACATGACAGCTGAAAATGATGAAGAAGCTGTAGCTGAACTCGCAGATCTTTCCGAAATAATTTATTCTTTAGCTAAAGTTCATGGAAAAAAACCTGAAGATTTAGAGAAGTTGAGGAAAAACAAAGCTGACCAACGGGGATCGTTTCAAGAAAAGATTTATCTGTTGGAGGTTGAAGATTAATGCCGGATGTTACGCTTCACACCTATGAACTTCATGAAAAAATAATAGATGCTACTAATAAATCAGACATAATTTATATTTTAACGTCATTTCTTATGAAATCTGGAGTCGAAATGCTGGCCCCGGCACTACAAGAAGCAGTGAACCGTGGAGCTGACGTAAAAGTCCTTACAGGTGATTATTTATATGTAACCCAGCCTGAGGCTTTGAAACGACTGTTAGAAATAACCGGAGAGAATTTTGAGTTGAAAATGTGGCAAAGTAATGGAGAATCTTTCCATCCTAAAGCCTATCTTTTTAACAAAGGGGAAACCGGCACTCTGATAGTAGGTTCTTCTAACATGTCGCGTTCTGCATACACTAGTGGAATCGAGTGGAATCTGGAAATTCAGGAAGAAACGAGTGAAGGGATTCATAGCGAAGCGGTAAGAAAATTTATACATATGTTTCAGAACAATTGCACTTATGAAATTAATCTTGTAACAGTTGATATCTATGAAGAGCATTACAATAACTTCAGGAAAGACTTTCCTGACTTCGTAAGTAAGTGGTCGGCCCAAGAAGAAAAGGAACTTACTCTCGGCGCAGGCAAAGACAGCGAAGGAAAGATAATGGAAGAGCCGCGGGAGTATAATATAAAAAATGAACCTATTCCCAGATTGGCTCAGCCCGCGGCGTTGAATGAACTCGAGTTAACTTTAGAAGAAGGTTATAAAAAAGGTATGGTAGTGATGGCTACAGGGTTAGGGAAAACCTACCTCGCAGCTTTCTTCGGACGCAGTTTTCGAAAAATTCTTTTTATTGCTCATAGGGAAGAGATACTTTATCAGGCTAAGGAGACATTTGAGCATGTCTCTCCTGAAAAAGAAGCCGGAATTTATAATGGAAAAGTAAAAGAAGCAGAAGGTGAGATGATTTTCGCTTCTATATTTACTTTGAGTATAGATGCGCATATTTCAAAGTTTTCGCCGGATGAATTTGATTTAATAATCGTAGATGAATTCCATCATGCAGCTGCTAAAACTTACAGAAAAGTTATAAATTACTTTGAACCTTCTTTCATGTTGGGGCTTACTGCCACTCCTGAAAGAAGAGATAATAAAGATGTGTTAGCTTTGTGTGAGGGAAATATAGTTTATGAAATGAACTTTATACAAGCTATCCAGAAGTCATGGCTGACCCCTTTTCGTTATTATGGAGTCTATGATGACACTGATTATTCGCAGCTTTCCTGGCTTGGAAAACGCTATGATACACGGGAGTTGGAAAATGTACAATTGCAGGAAAGAATGGGAGAGAAAATATACCAGGCTTGGATAAAATATAAGCAGTCAAGGACTCTGGGTTTCTGTTCCTCAATTAACCAGGCTGAATTTTTAGCTGGAATTTTTACTGAACGAGGAGTGAAAGCAATCGCCCTCCATTCCCGGACCGAAGGTCTTTCAAGGAAAGATGCAATTAGAAAATTAAAAGAAAGGGAATTAGAAGTTATTTTTACTGTCGACTTGTTTAATGAAGGAGTTGATATTCCCTCAGTAGATACCATTTTGTTTGCAAGACCTACTGAATCACTAGTAGTTTACACCCAACAATTAGGGAGAGGGTTACGTCTAGCGGAGGGAAAAGCTTATTGCAATGTTATAGACTTGATTGGAAATTACCGCAATGCTGAATTAAAAATGAATCTTCTGGGGGAGGTTACTGAAAAGAATACGCGTAAAAACTCTGTACCTATTGCACCTGAAAAATGCGAAATAAATATTGATACAAAGGCGATTGATTTATTAAGGCATTTATACCGTAAGAGGAGTTCAAGAAAAGAAAATCTCAGAGAAGATTATTTTAACATAAAGAAAAAGCTGGGGAAACGACCTACTTATTTAGAAGCTCATTTACATGGGGAAGTGAATTCTAAGGAATATAAAAATATTTTCGGGAGCTATATTGGTTTTTTATCGTGGGTGGAGGAATTATCTGTTGAAGAAGAGGAAATTTGGGACGAATATCAAGAGTGGATAAAAGAACTTAATAGCACAGTTATGACGAAGAGTTATAAGATGGTCATCTTTCGATACATGCTGAATAGGGGGATGAATGAATGGAAAAAATCTATTACTTCCGAAGAAGTAGCACCATTTTTTCATTATTACCTTACAAGCAAAGAATATAGAAAGAAAATAGATTTTTCTTCAGCTAATACAAAAGAGCTGTGGGAATACAACGAGAAAAAAGTAGCAAATTTAATTAAAAGACAACCTATGACACATTGGTCAAATAGTGATTTTTTTGAGTTCGATGGTCAGAATTTCTCAATCGTTAATCTGGTGGTAGAAGAAAAGCACAACGTTGTTCTATACTCTATGATGGAAGAAATTTGTGAGTATTTACTTCATTACCATTTTGAAAGAAAATCTGGGAATAAAAATTAAAATCGCCAGGAAACCTGTTTAATCTAACATTCTTTATACTTTAATAAAAGATAGAAAGAGCTGGTCATCCCTGAAGCGGGGAAGGCCAGCTCTTTCTCGTTAGAGTAATTCAGTGTGTAATCGGAAATTGGTCATTTTTTTGCTGTGAATTAATTTCATGAATCACCATTCTCTTCTTCTTCAATATGTTCGGCGATTTTACGGTGTTTCGCTATATCCTTACGTTCACGGGTCTCCCTGTAGTCACTTCTGATAGTCATCAGGAGCGAGACGGCGACCACGAAGAGGACAATCGAGAATGGCAGCGCTCCAATCAGAGAAGCTGTCTGCAATCCATTCAGACCGGCACTGATGATCAGCACAATAGCTAACAGAGCTATCATCGTCCCCCATATTCCTTTGATTACTACAGAAGGGTCTCTGTCCCCCTGTGTCGTCATCATACCGAGTACGAAGGTAGCCGAGTCGGCAGAGGTGACCAGGAAGGTGAACAGTAAACAGATGGAAAGGAACGAAAGAATACTTCCGAGCGGCAGCTGATCGAACAGGGAGAAGAGAGCGGTAGCTTCGTTCTCCGCCACGGCTGCGGCAATCTGTGTTCCGTTGAACAGGTCGGAGTGGATGGCTGTTCCACCGAAGATCCCGATCCATATTATTCCAAGAAACGGCGGTGTGACCATAACTCCAAGGACGAACTCGCGGACGGTACGCCCTTTGGAAATACGGGCTACGAACATACCGACAAACGGTGCCCAGGCGATCGTCCATGCCCAGTAGTACACGGGCCAGTCCTGCACCCACGTACTTTCATTGTAGTGTCCGAGACGGAGACTCGCCTGAAAGAAGTTCTGCAGGTAGTCCCCTAACCCTGTAGTAATAGTGTTAAGTATGAAACCTGTCGGGCCTATGAACAAAACGACGACCATGAGTAAAAGAGCGAGGCCGAGGTTGATGTTACTTAAGTATTTGATACCCCGGTCAAGACCGGAGAACGTGGAAACCATGAAAAATATGAACATGGCAAGCACGATCAAAATTTGCGTCGTCTGTCCGGACTCGATACCGAACGTTGCTCCGAGTCCGCTGTTGATCTGCAGGACACTGAGTCCGAGAGTGGTAGCGACCCCCATAACGGTTGCGATGACTGCAATGGCATCGATACTGCGCCGCAACGGTTTCTTGCCCGTGTCTCCTATGACAGGGTTAAGGGTGTCACTCATAAGACTCCGTTCTTCCTGCCTGTAAATGAAATAGGAGATGGCGAGACCGACGAAGGTAAATGAAGCCCACTGATGGATGCCGTTGTTGAAGAAAGCGTTCCACATGGCGATACGGGCAGCCTCAGCTGTCCCGGCTTCCACTCCGGGTTCAAACGGCGGGGGAGTGCCAAAGTGCGTCATCGGTTCCGCAACGCCCCAGAAAACGATACTGACACCGAAACCGGCACTGAACAGCATGGCAATCCAGGTGTAGAAAGGGTATTTCGGGCGTGTCTCGTCACCGCCGAGACGGATGCTTCCATACTTACTGAAAGCAAGGTAGAAGTTGAAAATGATGAGAGCAAATACGAAGATAAGGTAAAACCAGCCAAACGTGTTAGCTATAAAGCTGTACACTGTGTCCGCCTGGGATGCTAACGTATCCGGTGCCAATCCTCCCCATATAGTAAAGGCTAAAATGATGAGGAAAGAAGACCAGAAGGTCGTGTTCATAAACTTATACTTTTTCTTCTTAGTTGCCACGTGATTTCCTCCTTGGTAGGTATAAGACGTAGTGATGAGTGTTCATTCACTTTTTATTCACTTTTTAATGTTACAGGGGTAATACCCCAAATGTAAAGGCTTTATGCCACATAAGTTATTAGTTGTTTCGGAAAAGGTAATTTGGGAAAATGAAAGAAGTACAGTATGTAAGGAGAAAGGAGAGGTAACAGTGAAAATAGCGGTATTCGGGGGTACGGGCTCCACCGGTCTCCGACTTATAGATAAACTGCTCGGTCGCGGCCATGAAGTGTACGCCTACGCCAGAAGTCCGGAAAAGTTATATCCGATGGAGCACGACCGGTTAGCGGTCGTGGAAGGCACACTGGATGAACGGGAAAAAATCAGGGAAACGGTAGACGGTATGGACGCCGTCATCAGCCTTCTCGGTCCTTCCGGGCGCGTAAAAAGGCAGACGCTCAGTGAAGGGGTCATCAACATCGTAGAAACGATGGGAGAAACAGACACGAAACGTTTTGTCAGTATTACGACGGGCATCGTCAAGGACCCGAATGACGAAAAAGACTATCGTCGAAATACGGTCGCTTCCGCACTGCGCCTCGGCTTTGCCAACAATCAGCGTGAAATTGAACGTATGGCCACAGCCATCCGGAGTACGGACCTTGACTGGACTCTCGTACGCGCCGGTTTCCTTACGGATAAAGCGGAGAAACCGCTTAAAATCGGTTATTTAGGAAAACATGAAGTAGGAATGAGCGTATCTCGTGCGAGCGCAGCCCAATTTCTTGCAGATTTAGCGGAAACGAACGATTATGTAAGAGAGTCACCTGTTGTAAGTAACTAGAAAGGCGGGATTGTATGGAAAAAGTTCTTGTTGCCGGAGCAAACGGTCAGATTGGGAAACATCTCGTCCGTCTGCTTCAGGAAAGTGAACAGTTCGAAGCCAAAGCGATGATCCGCGATAAAACACAGGCATCCTTTTTTGAGAATCTGGGTGCAGGAGTGGCTGTGGCGGATCTGGAAGATGAAATCGACGTGCTTGCCGCATTGATGGATGACGTGGACGCTGTCGTGTTTGCTGCCGGGTCCGGACCTCATACCGGGAAGGATAAAACCATCATGATAGATCTGGATGGAGCCGTGAAAATGATGGAAGCGGCGAAACAGAAAGGCGTAAGCCGCTTTGCTCTTATCAGTTCTTTCGATACGAGACGAGGCAGCTGGGGGAGCGAAGACTTCCGTCCGTATGCCGCCTGCAAGTTTTATGCGGACGAATGGCTCCGTGCTTCCGGTCTGGAGTATACCATCATCCATCCGGGCCGCCTCACTAATGACGAAGGTACCGGGAAAGTGAACGCAGGCGAGAAAGTCGAACGTGACGAAGTCCCGCGTGAAGATGTTGCGAAAGTGATAGTGGAGACGCTGAACAGTCCTCATCTTATTAAGAAGGAGTTCCAGGTTACGAAGGGCGAAGCCCCCGTAATGGAAGCTCTGAAAACGGTGTAAATGTAAATATCTAACGAAAAACGCCGGTTTACAAAATTTTCTGTGTGTTTTATGATGAATTCAAACAACAAAAAACTGCATATCGTTTCATGCACTGGGGGAGCCGGCTTACGGCTGAGAAGAATCGAATTCTGACCCTTTGGACCCGATCTGGTTAGTACCAGCGTGGGGAAGTGCAGTCTGAATAAAAACGGTAAACTCTTTTAATGATACAGACTGCGTCCCGCGAATCGGATGCAGTCTTTTTTGTTTTATTAAAAGGAGGAATAAGATATGAGTCAGAAACAGGAAAATGAAAAAATTGCAGGATGCTCTTTCTCGGTTCATCCGATGAGTGATGACTTCAAGGAAAAGATCAAGGGGGCTCTGGAGAAAATCGATACTTCAAAAGTATGGATGAATACGGATGAAGTGACGACGACAGTGCGCGGGGATATCGAGCACGTATTTGACGTGACGAGGGCGGTATTCCTGCGTGTAGCCGAAACAGGAGTACACACAGCTTTGAACGCAACGTACTCTGTCGGGTGCCCTGGGGATTCCGAGGGGGACCAATATACCGGGCATAACGAAAAGCCGGGAAACGGGCTGTGGGATGTGGATCAGTATACCAGCGCGAAGTTTTCTCTTTACCCGATGGGTGGCGGAGATTATATGGACGTTATATACAAGGGGATTGAGCGTATGAAAGAGAGCGGAATCGAAGTTTCCGAAGCTCACTATGCCACTAAGCTGTCAGGGGATACGAATGCGATGTTCAAAGGTCTTGAAGAAGTATTCAGGGACACGGAGGAAAGCGGTTCTTCCCACACCGTAATGACTGTAGCCATGTCTGCAAACAGTCCATCCCGGGAAAGAGGAGATAAATGAAAAACTGGAAACTGAAAGAAATCGTAGTCATGTCGGTGCTCTCCGTCGTATTTGCAGTCGTTTACCTCGCTTTTCTCCCTGTAGGAAAAGTACTGACGGGTTTCTTCGGACCAATCGGCTATGACTTTATCTTCGGCATCTGGTTCATCGTTTCCATTATCGCTGCTTATATTATTAGAAAACCCGGAGCAGCTTTTCTTTCCGAAACCATTGCGGCTACTGTTGAAGTACTGCTCGGGAACGCGGCAGGTCCCATGCTTCTGATCAGCGGAATGATTCAGGGCCTCGGTGCGGAATCGGCATTCGCGATGACCGGGTATCGCCGCTACAACCTCGGGACGCTTATGTTCTCCGGGATGATGGCTGCCGTCTTCAGCTTCGTCTGGGGATACTTCCAGTCCGGGTACGCAGCACTTGCCGGCGGGTATGTACTGCTGATGTTCGTGACGCGCCTTATCAGCGGGGCGATTCTTGCAGGTGTAGCCGGAAAAGCTTTGAGCGACGCTTTGGCGAAAACCGGTGTTCTTTCTGGATTTGCTCTCGGCAAAGAAAAACGGAAGAAGCATGCTGCATGATGAATATACAAAATTTGTCCCTGCAGTACGATGATATGGATGCCCCGGTTCTTCAGAACGTAACGTTCTCGCTCGGGGAAAAGGAATGTGTACTCCTGCTCGGGGCAAGCGGTTCGGGAAAAAGTACGCTCAGCCGGTGCCTGACGGGAATTTATCCGAAAGAGCTCGAGGGTATGATGGAAGGGGAAGTGACGTTTGAAGGTATGCCGGTCAATGAAGCTTCTCCCGGGACGATGAGCCGGAGAGTAGGGACTGTATTTCAGGACCCGGAAACGCAGTTCTGCATGCTTACAGTGGAGGATGAAGTGGCGTTTGGACTTGAAAATATATGTGTTCCTTCTGAAAAGATGGAAAAGAGAGTGGAGACTGCTCTTGAGGAGGTGGGACTCCTCCATAGAAAGAAAGCGGCGGTCATCTCTCTTTCCGGGGGAGAGAAACAGAAACTGGCTCTCGCCTGCATACTCGCCATGGAACCCCCGGTGATCGTTCTGGATGAACCGACGGCGAATCTCGACCCCGTAGCTACCGATGAATTTATTGCTCTGCTCAGTTCTCTGAAAGAGTTGAAAAATATAACGATTTTCGTTATTGAACACGATCTTGACCCCTGGATTGATATAACAGACCGGGTGCTCATGCTCGGAAGAAACGGCAGTCTGTTTTACGACGGCCCTCTGCAGCAGGGGGTCGATCGTTATGCCCGTGACCTTTATGAAGAAGGGATAGCCGTACCGGGTGCTGTAAGAATGGCTATGGAAACCGGCACAGCGACTCCTCCTTATCCGCTTACGGCCCGCGGACTCGCTGCAGGTCTTTCGGCTCCTTTGAAAGCAGTCTCAGGCAGGGAGAACGGTCCTGCCCTCATACAGGCATCGGGAATCAGTTACAAATCTATTTTCTCCAACGTGGACATAACGATTTCCGAAGGTTCTTTCACGGCGATCGCGGGGCCGAACGGAAGCGGAAAAACTACCCTGAGCCGGCTCCTTGCGGGTATCGATCCGGTCTCCTCCGGACGACTTACCCGTCCCTTCCCGGACAAAGACTGGTTTCAGCATGCAGGATACGTCTTCCAGAACCCTGAACACCAGTTTCTCACGGACAGTGTATGGGAGGAACTGGCGTACAGCGGGGCGGGGGATGAGAAAATAGAGGAGCTGCTGGAGTGGTGTGGACTTACGGACCGAAAAGATTTTCATCCTTTCACGCTGAGTCAGGGGGAGAAGCGACGGCTGAGTGTGGCGACTATGCTCGTAAAGGATCAGGAAATACTTTTTCTGGATGAGCCTACGTTCGGACAGGATGCAAAGTCCACCAGCCGTCTTATGGATCTTCTCAAAGAAAAACACCGTGCGGGTACGACGATCGTAATGATTACTCACGATATGGATCTCGTCGATCGCTACGCTACCGGGGTGGTGGTTATGAAGGACAGAAAGATAGGCTTCACGGGAAATCCGGATGAATTATGGAATGAAGATCTGGTCGCCTTTCAGCTTAAGGAACCTTTTCGTGTAAGGACGAACAGGCTGATAAAGGGGGATATGTATGTACCTCAATAATCTGAATCCGAGTGTGAAAGCTCTTACTATTTTGGGACTTGTCGTAGCACTGGCTTTGCTGTTTGATCCGGTGACCCCGGCGCTGTTCACTCTGGTCACGATTGCTGTAACGTTCCTGTTCGGAGATTTCCGCCGGAAATACTACCTGTTTTATCTGATCCCTTTTACTATATTCGCTGTCGGTATGCTGTGGACGACGATCGCTTTTGCGGATGCGCCGAAAAACCCTTCTGAGACGGTCGGTCTCATCTGGTGGGAAGTGCCGCGGGAGGATGTGCTTGTGGCGGTATCTCTCAGTTTTCGCGTCCTCGCCTTCGCGACGATGTCTCTTTTATTTATTTTCACAACGAACATGGTGGAATTCCTGCTAAGTCTGATGCAGCAGCTTCGGCTTCCTCCGAAGCTGGCCTACGGCATCATGGCGGGATACCGGTTCTTGCCGATGCTCACGACAGAGTTCCGGCAGATCCGTGCCGCTCACAGAGTGCGCGGTATGGGACAGGAAAGCAGGTGGAAACGCTACCGGCGTTTTGCAGTCCCTTTACTGGCCGGAGCGATCCGCAAAGCGGAAAGGACGGCCGTAGCCATGGAATCGAAAGGATTTACCGGCACCCGGGAGCGGACGTTCTACCGGAATATCCGCGTACGGAAGAAAGACTGGCTGTTCCCGGCGGGCATGGGGGCGATCTTCCTGCTGCTGATTCTGCTCAGCCTCCGGTTCGATTATTTCTCCTGGTATCAGGGGCAGCTGTGAGTTTTCACGCTGCTCCTTCGTACTTAGGGGCATTCTTTGATAGAATAAGGGGAGCATAGTAGAGAGGAACATAGAGTATGGTAACGAACAGGAAAATCATTAATCCTGCCGCCGGAGCAATTGTGATGGCGTTCGGGATTTTTTTGCACACGAGTATGAATCTTCTCCCCTTCCCGTCGATTATGAGACCGGTCTTTATTTCTTTGTTTCTGACCGGTGCAGCCGGAATTCTCATAGCGCTCGGAGTGCAGTTTTCAAGCAGGGAGTTCCGGAGAGGATTTTTGAACAACCCCGTAAATTTCTTCTCGATGGGGACGTGGGTGGCCGGCATTTCAGTCTCTGCCAAAGTGATCCTTCTTTATTATCCGGAATTCGCCTCCGCTGTAACAGTCGTCATCGTACTGAACACGTTTTTATACGGCTATTACATCTGCCACTGCCTCAGGCATTTCTATAACCTGTGGAGAACTCCGGAGGCTCATGCCCCGCACGGAGTGATCCTGCTTGCCGCTGTCGCCACGCAGTCGCTCGTCATCGTATGGAACGTACTCGTACAGCCGGATATCCCGCCTCTCGGTGTTCTGTTCGGACTTTTAATGTATACAACAGGAGCGGTAGTCATCATCCGTCATTACTTTTGGAATTCAAAAGGCACGCTCACGGACGACTGGAGTAATACGAACTGCATTTTTCACGGCGCGCTCTCCATCAGCGGGTTTGCCATGGTCGTCTCCGGATCTTTTGCGGAAGAGACGATTGCGATGTTCTGGTGGGGGACTTTCACAGTGCTCCTTTTCATTGAAAGTATAGAACTGGTACGGGCCGGCCGGCGTATCCGGAAATACGGATGGAGGGAAGGAGTGTTTACGTATCACATTTCCCAGTGGTCGCGGAACTTCACATTCGGTATGTTTTTCGCTTTCACCTCCCACGTTCATACAGGGATGCTGCTCAACGTATGGGGGTGGATCGTCATACTTCTGCTGGTAGCGGAAGTGATCATTTTCACGAAACAAAAAACGGAGGGTGCCCCGGGAGGAGCCCATCCGTAACGTTATTCTTCGAGCAGCCGTTCTTCATCCCTGCTGTGGATTTCATTAACGATCATTAAAGCATTGAATTTAGTGAGGATGTGTTCATAGTCGTTCGTCGTTTCTGCTTCTTCTTTAATCTGACGCACAAGTATACGGAGGATATCGTGGTCTCTTGTGAGCTGCACGATATCTTCTTTTTTGTCCGGATGATTGTGAGCTATTTCGTAATAGAGGCCGCCTTCTTCCTCTTCGGCGTCGGCATGGCTGAGGATTCTCGTTTCCCAGTAGTCGACAAGATCCTGGATACATGCTTCAATTTTTTGATTGTCCTTTATTTGCATAGACTGTTTCAACTGGTCGGTTTTCTGGACAGCTCCGCTCAAGCCTCCTTCATGGATGGCGTGGTGGGGCTGTTTTTTTCGTAGAGATGGTCCTGACACTTTGCATCGTCCCCTTTCCGTGTATTTATCTTAGCATACCCGGGTGTCTGTCCGGCATCAGGGAATTCCCTTAATCTATCGTCTAGGGGAAGTTTCCATGAAAAAACAGGGAGTTCCCTAATAGGTTTGATCGTTACCATCTTCTATAATTAAGGTAAGAATTCAAAGGGAGTGGATAATAGTGAGGATGATGACGGAAGATATGCTGGTGGCAGACATAGTTACAGATGTTCCACAGGCGGCTGATCTTTTCCGGGAAAAACGGATAGATTTTTGTTGTGGTGGATGCGTGTCACTGAAAGAGGCTTCCGATAAGCGCGGTGAAAATACTGAAGATATTCTTCACACCATCAACCAGATGGTGAGAGACAGAGAAATTTCAGGCCCGGCAGAACCTCAACACATGACGGAAGAAGAATTGATGGGACTCATAGAGGGCAGATATCACAACTTTTTACGTCAGGAACTTCCATCCCTGGCTCCATACGTACTTAAAGTGTCCAGGGTTCACGGAGGGAAGCATCCCGAACTTAACCGTATCAGAGAAATTTACGACGGCCTGCACAGGGAACTGCTTCGTCATACCGAGGAAGAAGAAGAGGTGGTATTTCCACAAATTCGTCAGTACAAAAAGAATCCCGGTGAAGAAAGAAAAGAGCTTCTTGCCCCTCATGTTGAAGGTCTGGAAGAAGAACATGAGAAAACAGGTGCATTACTGAAAGAAATCCGAATGCTGACTAATGACTTTCAACCGCCGGAAGGAGCCTGTAATACGTTCCGGCTCGTTTTCAAACGTCTGGGCGAACTTGAAAAAAACACTTTTGAACATATTCATCTGGAAAATAACGTATTATTCAGTAAAGTAAGAGAGCGGTTCTGATTCGTATGAGAATGTTTCTCCTGCTACTTTTGTTTTCGGCATCGCTTCTCAACGGATGTTCGCAATCAGAAGAGGAAGGGACTGTAATATTCGCTGCCTCAAGCTTATATGAAACTCTCGAAAATATGAGGGGGAGCATCGAGCAGTATACAGGCGGCCCCGTTACTGTGCACTATGGTTCAAGTACCCAGCTTCTTCATCAGGTGAAACAGGGAGCGCAGTTCGATGTGTTCTTATCAGCCTCCCCCTACGATATGGAAGAAATGACAGACGGAGGCTATACAGACGCTTCGTCTGTCCGTACATTCATAAAAAATGACCTTGTCCTGGTGACGGGTGATAAAGAAACACCGGAACAGCCGGAAGCTTATTTGAAACAGAAGGGTATCGGTTTTCTTGCACTCGGCGAATTGAACAGGGTTCCGCTTGGAGTTTATACGAAAAAATATTTGGACAGGGAAGGTATTAAAACAGCCGCAGAAACGACCCGCGTGTATGGAAAGGATGCATTTCAGGTCTTTCGTTACGTACGGGTGAAACAGGCGGACGCGGGTATCGTTTACGGTTCTGACGCAAGAAGGACAAGCTACCCCTACACGCCTCTTGAATCCGGAAGTGATATTCGTTATCAGCTCGGTGTCAGTCGCGGGGCGGGGGTAGCAGCACATGACACAGCGGATTGGCTCATGTCATCGGAAGCGATGGAGATGTTCAGGGAAGGCGGCTTTATTCCGGCCGGGGAGGAGAATGTAGTATGGCGGAATGGTGGACGCCGGTAGGTCTTTCGTTAAGAGTATCGGTGTTGTCGACACTGCTCGTTATTATAACGGGGACGTGGGCAGCTTTCCGGATGAAAAAGAAGGCCTGGAAAAAAAGAAGTTGGGTGGAGCCGTTTTTTATGTTGCCAATGGTTCTTCCTCCCACGGTGCTGGGTTTTGGGCTCGTCTATCTATTCGGCAGGAATGGACCGCTTGGACAGATGCTTGGTCTTGTCGACATGCACATATACTTTTCATTGAGCGGAGCTGTCCTGGCTTCTGCTGTCGTGTCTTTTCCTCTTATGTACCAAAGCGCAAAGGCCGCTTTTCAGAAAGTGGAGGACGGTTACATACATGCCGCGAGAACTCTTGGCACTTCGGAAAAAAAGATCTTTTTCTCCGTAATACTGCCGTTGGCCTGGCCCGGTCTGGCAGCCGGAGGGCTGTTAAGTTTCGCCAGAGGGATCGGGGAGTTCGGGGCGACCCTGATGATAGCAGGATACATTCCAGGGAAAACAGATACTCTGCCCATAGCGATCTATTTCGCGGTGGAGACCGGCGAATGGGCGAAAGCTTTCGGCTGGACTTCTCTCCTGCTGATTCTCGGCGTTACCGTTATTTATACGTTGAATCGTATCACACCAGGGGAAGGGGAGAGGTGAATGAACGGGTTATCAGGAAGATTCGTGAAAAAGCAGGGCGCGATGACTCTCGATCTTTCTTTTGAATTCAGGAGTGGCATCACTGTAGTGACAGGTCACTCGGGAGCGGGGAAAACGACGTTTCTGAATATGCTCTCGGGAGTCGGGGCGCCGGATGAGGGTGTACTCTATCTGGGAGAAAAGGTTCTTTTTGATTCTGATAAAGGGATCGATGTCCCTCCCAGATCCAGACGGATCGGCCACGTGTTTCAACAGCCGTATCTTTTTCCACACATGACGGTTGCTTCGAATATATCATTCTCGAATGCAGACGTTCTGAAGGAGACGTGGATGAAAGATCTTCTGCTGGAAACCGGAGTGGACCTGTTGCTTTCCGCATACCCGGGTAACCTGTCGGGCGGGGAGAAGCAGAGGGTGAATCTTCTTCGGACGCTGGCTTCGCAACCCGAAGCTCTTCTGCTGGATGAACCGTTTTCTTCACTCGATGCGAAAACGAGAAAGATTTGTCAGGATATCTTATTGGACCCGCGTAGGGGAATTCCCTCCGTGCTCGTGACGCACGACAGGGAAGAGGCGTCCAGAATGGGTACTGACCGCTTTTTTATGGAGTTTGGAACGCTGAGGAACGCCCCGGAAAAAATAGGGGTATTCCCCACAAGATATCAGGGAGATGCCTGATATCTTTTTTTTTATCCCTCTTACATAATTGGATATATAGACAAAGTTGTTCAGCGCTTGCGAAGGGGAGATATCAATGAAGATGAAAAAGTGGAAACCTAAATTTTTCAAACCGGTAGAGCGGTATTCGGGAGACTGGTCCCTGCTGGAAGAAAAAAGCAGAGACTGGGAAAACATGTACCGGAACCGCTGGTCGCACGACAAAGTGGTAAGAACGACGCACGGCGTCAACTGCACGGGTTCCTGCAGTTGGAAAGTTTTTGTGAAAAACGGCATTATCACATGGGAAAACCAGCAGATCGATTATCCGTCTTGTGGTCCTGATATGCCGGAATTCGAACCGAGAGGCTGCCCTAGGGGAGCATCATTTTCATGGTACGAATACAGCCCGCTCCGAGTGAAATACCCATATATGCGG
Source organism: Salimicrobium humidisoli (assembly GCF_002295105.1). GTDB lineage: Bacteria > Bacillota > Bacilli > Bacillales > Halobacillaceae > Salimicrobium > Salimicrobium humidisoli. The sequence goes on from NZ_NSGH01000001.1 coordinate 156,992, forward strand.
GGAAAACTGTGGCGTCTCTGGAAAGCAGCCCGCGAAGAACATGAAGATCCTGTAGCAGCCTGGGCCAGCATTGTGGAAGATGAAGAAAAGGCCAGCATTTACAAAAAGGCCAGAGGGAAGGGCGGACACGTTCGTGTGCATTGGAACGATACGCTCGAACTCATCTCCGCCCAGCTCATTTATACCATTAAAAATACCGGTCCTGACCGGATTGCCGGGTTTACTCCAATCCCTGCCATGTCCATGGTTAGCTACGCTTCAGGTGCCCGCTTCATCAACCTTATCGGTGGAGAAATGCTCAGTTTCTATGACTGGTATGCTGATCTTCCCCCTTCTTCCCCGCAAATATGGGGAGAACAGACGGACGTCCCTGAATCTTCCGACTGGTACAACTCGGGCTACATCATTATGTGGGGATCGAATGTGCCTCTTACAAGGACGCCGGATGCCCACTTCATGACGGAAGTACGCTACAAAGGAGCAAAAGTGGTTTCCGTCGCTCCGGACCACGCAGAAAACGTAAAATTCGCCGACAATTGGCTGGCTCCGCATCCCGGTACGGACGCTGCCCTCGCTCAGGCGATGACTCACGTTATCCTCGATGAATTTTACGAACAGAGACAGGAAAAACTTTTTCTTGATTACTCCAGGCAATTTACCGACCTTCCTTTTCTGATAATGCTTGAAGAACATGAAGGTGCATGGAAAGCGGGGCGTTTTCTGAGAGAAGCGGATCTTGGAGGATCGTCGGAGAATGCCGAATGGAAGCCGGTTCTTATCGATGAGACGAACGGTGAAATTACGGTGCCGAATGGCACGATGGGTCAGCGCTGGGAAGAAGACGTGAAATGGAACCTCTCTCTCGAAAAAAAAGACGGGTCGTACATACAGCCCGCATTGACGACAGCAGTGGAAGGCGCGGAATGGAAAGAAATCGTATTTCCATCGTTTGATGCGAATGGTAACGATCTCTTTACCCGTTCGATACCCGTGAGGACGGTTACTCTCGCTGACGGAACGGAAAAGAAAATCACGACAGTCTACGATCTTATGCTCAGTCAGTACGGAGTGAAAAGGGATAATAGCACCCATCATGCAGAAAGTTATGAAGATGCCTCTTCGTTCTACACGCCAGCCTGGCAGGAAAAAATTACAGGAGTGAAAGCATCAGTAGTGACACAGGTAGCCAGGGAATTCGCTCAGAATGCCATCGATACAGACGGGCGGTCTATGATTATCATGGGGGCAGGAATTAATCACTGGTTCAACAGCGATACTATTTACCGCTCGATTTTGAATCTCGTAACGCTTACAGCTTCCCAGGGCAAAAACGGAGGCGGCTGGGCCCACTACGTAGGTCAGGAAAAATGCCGTCCGATCGAAGGATGGTCGACGATTGCTTTTGCGAAAGACTGGCAGGGACCGCCCCGGCTGCAGAATGCGACATCCTACTTCTACTTTGCGACCGATCAGTGGAAATACGAAGAAATGGGCACCGAGGCTCTGAAATCGCCGCTCGGAGGAAAACTCCGCTATAAACATCCGGCTGATTACAACGTGCTGGCAGCCCGTCTCGGATGGCTTCCTTCCTATCCGCAGTTCAATAGGAACAGTCTGCATCTGACGAAAGAAGCAAGGGACCGTGGCAGTAAAACGTCCGCGGATATCGTACAGGATATTGTGAATCAGCTGAAAGAGAAGAAAATGCGTTTTGCCGTCGAAGAACCGGGGGCGAAAGAGAACTTCCCGAGCACTCTTTTCGTCTGGCGCTCGAATCTGATTTCAAGTTCTGCCAAAGGTCAGGAATATTTTCTCAAACACCTGCTTGGAGCTTCCGACGGCCTTATGTCTGAAGTGAACGAAGATGATAAGCCGGAAGAAATAGAATGGAGTGAGGAGAAGAACGGAAAGCTTGATTTACTTGTAGCTTTGGATTTCAGAATGACTTCCACCCCGCTTTATGCGGATGTCGTTCTTCCGGCAGCCACGTGGTACGAAAAGACGGATTTGTCTTCCACGGATATGCATCCGTTCGTGCACCCGTTCAACCCGGCTATCGATCCTTTATGGGAAGCCCGCTCGGACTGGGACATCTATCGTTCCCTGTCCCGTGTCTTTTCCAAAATGGCCGAGGACCATCTCCCGGGAGTTTATGAAGACGTGGTTACAAGTCCTCTCGGTCACGACTCGCCACAGGAAATAGCACAGCCCAATGGAGAAGTGAAAGATTGGAAGAAAGGGGAAATCGAAGCGATCCCCGGCAAGACCATGCCGAACATTTCCATTGTGGAACGTGATTATACGAAGATTCATGAAAAATATACGACGCTCGGTCCGAATCTGATCAACGGAAAAGTCGGTGCTCACGGGGTCTCGTTCCCGGTGAGTGAAGAATACGAGGAACTGAAGCTGATCAACGGCGTTCAGGATGAAGAAGGACATGCCGGGGAAGGGCTTCCGATGCTGAAAACGGGCCGACAGGTGGCGAATGCGATGCTGCATGTATCTTCTGCCACGAACGGGGCCGTCTCCCAGCGTTCTTATGGAGCACTGGAAAAAGATACGGGAGTGGAACTGAAAGATATATCTTCCGATCGCGCAGCGGAAAAGATCACGTTTGATCAAATCACCGCCCAGCCGAGGGAAGTGATACCGACCGCCGTGTTCACCGGTTCAAACAAAGGGAAGAAAAGGTACTCTCCGTTTACTACGAATATTGAACGTAAAGTACCGTTCCGTACTTTGACAGGACGGCAGCATTTTTACATCGATCATGAAATATTCCTGCAGTTCGGTGAGTCTCTTCCGGTGTTTAAACCGACGCTGCCCCCGATGGTGTTCGGCTCGAGAGATAAAAAGATAGTGGGAGGAAAGGATTCACTCGTACTCCGCTATCTCACTCCGCACGGGAAGTGGAACATTCACAGCACGTACCAGGACAACCTTCACATGCTTACGCTTTTCCGTGGAGGACCTACGGTATGGATCAGTGATATTGATGCCGAAGCTCATGATATAAGCGATAACGAGTGGCTTGAAGTGTATAACCGTAACGGTGTGGTAACGGCGAGAGCAGTCGTCAGTCACCGGATTCCTCAGGGAACGATGTTTATGTATCATGCCCAGGATAAACATATTCATGTTCCGGGTTCGAAAATAACCGGACAGCGGGGCGGCAGTCACAATGCTCCTACAAAAATTCACGTAAAACCGACACAGATGGTCGGGGGATACGCCCAACTCAGTTACGGCTTCAATTATTACGGTCCCATCGGTAACCAGAGAGACGTATACGTCGCAGTAAGAAAAATGGAGGAGGTTGACTGGCTTGAAGATTAAAGCTCAAGTAGCAATGGTAATGAATCTGGATAAATGTATCGGCTGTCACACATGCAGCGTTACCTGTAAAAGTACCTGGACGAATCGTCCGGGTGCGGAATATATGTGGTTCAATAACGTAGAGACGAAGCCCGGTATCGGCTACCCTAAGCGCTGGGAAGACCAGGAACAGTATAAGGGAGGCTGGGAAGTTAAAAACGGCAAGCTTCAACTGAAATCCGGTACCAAATTATCAAAAGTAGCACTGGGGAAAATTTTCAATAACCCGGATATGCCGGAAATGAAAGACTATTACGAGCCGTGGACTTACAACTACGAAAACCTGACCAATAAAGAAGACGGGAAGCACACACCCGTAGCTCGTGCCCATTCGGCAATAACGGGTGAGAAAATGGATCCCGAATGGGGACCGAACTGGGAAGACGATCTGGCCGGCGGTCATATTACGGGACCACAGGACCCGAACATCGAAAAAATCGAAGAGGAAATCAAATTCAATTTCGAAAAATCTTTCATGATGTACCTGCCACGTCTATGTGAACACTGTCTGAACCCGAGTTGCGTCGCCTCCTGCCCATCCGGTGCGATGTATAAACGTGATGAAGACGGCATCGTTCTTGTCGATCAGGAAGCATGCCGCGGATGGAGATATTGCATGACGGGCTGTCCGTACAAAAAAGTATATTTTAACTGGCAGACGAATAAAGCGGAAAAATGTACGTTCTGCTATCCGAGAATCGAAAGTGGACTTCCGACTGTCTGTTCTGAAACATGTACAGGCCGCATCCGCTATCTCGGCGTTCTGCTTTACGACGCGGACCGCGTCCAGGAAGTTGCCGCAACACCTGATGAGAAAGATCTTTATGAAGCACAGTGCGATCTTTTCCTGGACCCTCATGATCCTGAGGTGCAGGAACAGGCCCGCCGTGACGGCATTACAGAAGACTGGCTGGAAGCGGCACAGGACTCTCCTGTATATAAACTTGCGATCGAGTATAAGCTTGCTTTTCCGCTTCATCCGGAATATCGTACCCTTCCGATGGTGTGGTACGTGCCTCCCCTAAGCCCGATCATGAGCTATTTCGAAGGGAAAGATTCCATCAAAAATCCGGATATGATTTTCCCGGCTATTGAAGAGATGAGAAACCCTATCCAGTATCTGGCTAATATGCTTACCGCAGGAGATACGGAATCAGTGAAGAGCTCCCTGCAGAGAATGGCCATGATGCGTTCCTACATGAGAGCGTTGTCGAGTGGAAAAGAGTTTGACGAGACCCGGCTGGAGCGGGTGGGGCTGACGGCGAAACAGACGCAGAAGATGTATCGCCTTCTTTCCATCGCTAAATACGAAGATCGTTTCGTCATCCCTACCTCTCACCGGGAAAGTTACAGCAACCCGTATCGTGCCCAGGGTTCCGAAGGTTTCGGTTCGGATTGTGACGGGTGTGGACCGATGATGCCGGCGGGAGCCAAATCAGGCAAAGAAATTTATGAGGATAATTTCTATGGGGGGATCTGGCGTGATTGATTTGAAGAAGCTTGATGAACAGCGTTCCGCCTTTGCTTACTACAGTCACCATCTTGCCTACCCCGAACCCGGTATCTTTGACGAAGAATTTCTCCGTGCTTCTTTTACCCCGGAGGATCCGGGGTACAGGGGCGCGGAAACTTACTGGAAGAATATGAGGAAGTGGTCTCATGCAGAAGTTCAGGAATACTACACGGCAACGTTCGATTTCGAAAAAAGTCTGACTCTCTACATGACTTTCGCCAAGTTTGAGGACAGTAAGGAACGCGGTCAGATGCTTGCCAGGTTAAAGGTGATGTATGAGATGTATGGATTGAATATGCCGAAAGGTGAACTGTCCGATTTTCTTCCTCTTATGTGTGAATTCGTTCACATCGGCGACTGGCTGGAGGATGAGCGGTCCCGGCAGAGCTTTGCCCTGTTGTTTGCTGTACTGGAAGACGGGACTTTCCATTTGCGTGAAGCTTTGGAAAAGCACGACCACCCCTACCTTCCGCTGGTGAAAAGTCTGCGCAGAACCCTGCGTTCCTGTGTGAAAGAAGAAGAGGTGAGTGTCCAGTGAGTTCGCAATTTTTGTGGGTGATCCTTCCTTATATGTGTATCGTCTCGTTCATCATCGGTCACATATTCCGCTATCGTCATGATCAATTCAGCTGGACGGCGAAATCGAGTGAGTTCATAGAAAAGAAACAGCTTATGATCGGAAGCCTACTGTTTCATATAGGAATTATCCCCGTTATTTTCGGGCATGTGGCAGGACTCGGCATTCCAAAAGAATGGATGAGAGCTGTAGGTGTGAACGATCATTTATATCATTTGGGAGCTTTGTATGTGGGTGGTCTGTTTGGAGTCGTGACGCTTGTCGGGATGTTGCTGTTGACTTACCGGCGCGTCTCGATAAAGGCCGTAAGGAAACTGAGTACGAGTTCGGATATTATCGTAAACGTATTGCTGTTGTTCATCGTTTTTCTCGGCGTTTACGCTACGCTGGTGACGAACAACGTGCAGCCCGGCTTTGATTACAGGGATACGATTTCGGTCTGGTTCCGGGATCTTCTTATTCTCCGTCCTGATGCGTCTTACATGACAAACGTTCCCTTTACTTTCAAAGTGCACGCCATTACGGGGTTTCTTATATTCGGTTTATGGCCTTACACCCGTCTCGTGCACGTCTGGAGTGTGCCGGTACACTACGTTGGCAGAAGTCACATACTATACCGTCGTCATAAACGGAGGGCATAAGCGGAAGGAGGGATTACGATGTGGGAAGAACAGAAATTTCAAACGAAAAATAAAGCGACGCGCATTCTCGAAAATGAACATAAGTATTTACAGTACCTGATGGAAGAGTGGCATACTATCGTACTTGATTTCGCAAACAGCCGTCATAAAGACATGCAGGAAGCGCGTGCAGCTTTTAAGGAACTCCGGGAGCGTCTTAAATCTTTTCTTGAGCCTTTGAAAAACCATACGGATAAAGAGGAAGAACATTTCTTTCCGGCTCTGTCTCTGTATATAGGGAAGGAACAGGGGCCGATCATGTCTATAGAAGAAGAGCACAAGGAAATCGAGGGATATATCGGTCATTTCTTTTTTCATTCGAGGGGTGACCTTGAAGAGTATTCTTACGAACAGCTTCGGAAAATGACGGAGGATGCCGGGGAAGCGTTCGAAGTATTAATCCTTCACTTCGTCAAAGAGGAAACGGTTCTCTTTCCGATGGTGGACAGAGTCATGCTGACAAAGGATCTTGAACCGCTCGTTGAAGATCTTCGTTCCCTGATTACGCAGTAAATGAAAGCATAACAGCAAATAAGTAGAAAAAAGGAGGTGCAGGGAAAGTGACAAGGAAACTACAGCTTCCACTGCAGACGATGAACCTTGTCGTCGGGTTTATGGTATGGGTCATCATTTCATCTCTTCTTCCGTTTATTCAGGAAGATGTCGCTATCGCTCCCGAAAGGGTGGCTCTGGTTACGGCAGTTCCTGTTATTCTCGGTTCCATATTAAGAATACCGCTCGGGTATTTTGCAAATGTATACGGGGCCCGTATTGTCTTTATTATAAGTTTTATCCTGTTGATGTTCCCTGTTTTTTACATAAGTGAAGCATCAACGTTCGCAGATCTTTTAATCGGAGGTCTGTTTCTCGGAGTCGGCGGGGCCATTTTCTCAGTAGGGGTCACTTCCCTTCCTAAGTATTATCCGAAAGAAAAGCACGGGCTCGTCAATGGGGTGTACGGAGCAGGGAACATAGGGACGGCAGTCACTACATTTGCAGCCCCGGTTATCGCCACCTCCATAGGATGGCAGGCGACCATTAAAGTATACCTCGTTCTTCTTCTGGCTTTTGCAGTTCTGAATATATTCATAGGGGACCGGAATGAGAAGAAGGTAAAACAGCCGATTATGCAGCAGATCCAGGCAGTGTATAAAAATGAGAAACTTTGGATTTTTTCTCTGTTTTATTTTATAACATTCGGATCTTTTGTAGCATTCACCGTTTATCTTCCGAACTCCCTCGTGACGAATTTCGGGCTGGAGGAAGTCGATGCGGGGCTTCGTACAGCCGGATTCATCGTCGTGGCAACACTGATGAGACCTGCCGGAGGGGCAGTAGCCGATAAATTTTCTCCATTGAAGATGCTGGTCGGCGTGTTTGTAGTCTATACTGCTGCTGCCATCCTTCTGGCCTTTTCGCCCTCCCTTGCTCTTTATACGGTAGGAGCAATAGCTATAGCTGTCTCGGCAGGGGTAGGGAATGGGGTCATTTTTAAACTGGTTCCCACCTATTTTCACTCTCAGGCAGGTATCGCGAACGGTATCATTTCGATGATGGGGGGACTTGGCGGATTTTTCCCTCCTCTCATTCTGACTGCAGTGTTTGCGATTACCGGACATTATGCAATCGGGTTCATGCTTTTGTCGCAGGTATCGCTTGCCAGTCTGATTCTTATTATGTGGCTGATGTATCAGGACAGTCTGAATAACCAGATTTCCATTTTCCATTCTTCCGGTCAGGGAATGATGGTGACGGACACGAAAGGAAAAATCGTGGAGGTGAACCCTTCCTTCGAAAAGCTCACCGGTTATTCGCGGGAAGAAGCGCTTGGTAATACCCCGGCTTTACTTAAATCAGGCAAACAGCCGAAAAATTTTTATGACCGGATGTGGGAGTCGATAAGAAGAACCGGGCACTGGCAGGGAGAAATATGGAACAGAAGAAAAAGTGGAGAGCTGTATGTGGAATGGCTCACTATCAATCCTGTGACGGATGAAACCGGCAATGTCATTAAGTACGTAGCTACATTTTCGGATATTACGGAGGAGAAGAAAGAAGGGGAAGCATGAGCACAGATCGTTACGAGAAGCAGGTGAGATTTGGGGCAATCGGGAAAAGCGGCCAGCAAAAAATCAGGGAAGCGGAAATCACTATCGTCGGTTGCGGGGCGTTGGGAACGACTGTTGCCGAAACGCTGACCAGAGCCGGTGCGGGACGGATCCATCTCATCGACTTTGATGAAGTGGAATGGTCCAACCTTCAGCGTCAGCAGCTATTCACCGAAGAAGACGCGGAAAAGAGGCGGCTGAAGGTGGAAGCTGCCCGGGTCAGACTGGAACAGATTAATGGAGAGGTGGATATCAAAATATGGCCTCACTACACAGACGGACCGTTTCTGCATAAAGTAGCTTCTTCCTCGGACGTAATCGTCGATGCTTCAGACAATTTCGATACAACTTACGTAATCAATGATGTCGCTCACATGCTAGGCGTCCCCTGGGTGTATGGCAGTCTTTCGGGAAGTACGAGTGTCCAGATGACCGTAATTCCGGGGGACAATGCCTGTTTCCGCTGTCTCTATGAAACGCTCAGCGGAGCGAAGGAGACGTGCGAAACTGCCGGAGCACTGGCTCCGGCCGTCCAGATTACTGCAGCCAGACAGACAGTGGATGTTTTTCAACTGATTACGGGGTCCAAGGAATGCGGAGGTATTTTCAAACTGGAAGATATATGGAGTGGGGAACATCAGAAGATTCGGACACACGGTTTGAAAAATGTCGCGTGTCCTACATGCGGAAGTTCTCCTGCATATCCTTCTTTTCATGAAACCGGAAGGGTGTCCGTACTGTGTGGCAGAGGAGCGGTACATATTCACCCTCCTGCTCACCGGAAGATTTCTCTTCAGGAAGGGGAAGAAATGATGCGGAAAATGTCCATTCCTTACAAAAGAACCGGATTATTTATCCAGGGAGAACTGAATGGTCACAGGGTGTTGTTGTTCGAACGGGGACGGATGCTGATTCACGGAGTTTCCGAGCCTGAGGAAGGAAAAAGACTGTATGCTTCGATTTTTGGCTGAGAGGAGGCGGGTGAAGTGCAATCTTCAATCATAGTGGTGAGTGATACGCGTACCGAGGAAACGGACCGTGGCGGCAAAGAAGTGATGCGCCAGCTCGAGGAGTCCGGAAGAAAAGCAGGGCCAGTGACAGTGGTCCGGGATGAAATAGAAGAAATAAGAGCCTGTGTAATAGAAGAGATGGAAAAAGAGGTGGATGTTCTCTTTTTAACCGGTGGCAGCGGGATTGCTAAAAGAGATGTAACCCCTGAGGCTGTAGAACCGCTGTACGAGAAAAAAATCGACGGGTTCGGGGAACTGTTCCGTCTCCTCAGTTATCAAAAAGACGCAGGCACGAAAGCTATGTTCAGCAGAGCATCCGCCGGTGTAATTGGAAACGTACTTTTATTCCTTTTGCCCGGATCCGTCAAAGCGGTGACACTTGCAATGGAAGAGCTGATATTGCCGGAGCTGGAGCACTTTTACTCGGAACTGCATAAATAACCGGCCTCTTCGAATAAGAGACCGGTACAGCGATTATTCTGCATCTCTTTTGAAATATCCGGACGAACCGCCGATTTTCTCTTCAAGAAATGTCGGGCCGATGACCATGTATTTATCGGCAGCTTTGCACATATCATAGACAGTCAGGGCTGTCACGGAAGCTGCGGTCAGAGCCTCCATCTCCACACCTGTCTGCCCCGACGTCTTTACAAACGCGGAAATATGCAGGGTATGTCTGGATTCGCCTTCCTCCCACTCAAAATCAACGGAAGCTTTTTGGAGAGGGAGCGGGTGACAGAGGGGAATGAGCGAAGATGTCTGTTTGGAAGCCATAATACCTGCAAGACGGGCGGTTCCAAGGACATCACCTTTTTTGTTCGTACCTTCTCTCACCTGTTCGTAGGCGTCTGTAGCGAGAGTTATCGAACTTTTTGCTACGGCACTTCTTGATGTCGCCTGCTTACCGGAAACATCGACCATAATTGCGTTATTGTTTTCATCAAAATGAGAAAGTTCTTTCACGATTAACCCCCTTTAGTAACGATCGGGACTGAGGAAAAACTTCTTCCTTTTCCCGTAGATTATATCACAATTGTCAGGAGATGATACCAGTGCTTACTATACGTAGACCGATATCTGTAGAGGAAGCTATTGAAAGATGCCGGGCGAGAGTGAAACTCCAGGATATACAAAAGGTCTCTCTTTACGAAGCGGAAGGAAGAGTGCTCGCTTCTCCTGTTTACGCCGATCAGTCACTGCCTCCTTTCGATCGTTCCCCTTATGACGGATACGCTTTCCGTGCCGGGGACACGAAAGGAGCAACCGGAGAAAACCGTGTGTATTTAAAAGTGATCGATCATATAGGGGCGGGAGATGTTTCGGAATATATTCCCGGTGAGAAAGAAGCGGTACGTATCATGACAGGGGCAAAGCTTCCGGAAGCTACGGATGCTGTAGCTATGTTCGAACAGGCCAGAGAGGAAAAAGAAGGGTTCTCTCTCAGAAAAACCTTCGTCCCGGGGGAAAACGTTTCGTTCACAGGTGAAGATGTACAGGAAGGAGAGCTCCTTCTCGAACCGGGCAGGACGATTACAGCCGGAGTGATCGCTTTGCTGGCCGGGGCCGGAGTGGCGGAGGTCCCTGTGTATAAGAAGATGAAAATAGGAATTATAGCTACCGGTTCTGAACTGGTAGACGCAGGAGTGTTTCCTCCTCCCGGAAAGATCAGGGATTCGAACACCCCGATGATTGCAGCTTCCGTAAAAGAAGCTGGAGCAGAACCGGTCGTGTTTGCCGGGGTGAGGGATAACGAAGAAAGTCTCCGCAAAGCTGTCATGCAGGCTCTCGAAGAAACAGATGCCCTCATTACCACGGGAGGTGTGTCAGTAGGTGATTTCGATTTCATGCCCGTTATTTATGAAGGAGTGGGAGCGGAAGTCCTTTTCAACAAGGTCGGCATGAGGCCCGGAAGTGTTACGACGGTGGCTGTAACGGAAAAAGGTACCTTTTTATTCGGTCTTTCCGGAAACCCCTCAGCCTGTTTCACGGGTTTCGAACTGTTCGCCAGACCGGTACTCCGTGAAAGTATGGGTGATCGGCTCCCTTATCGCTCTTTTGAATACGGCCGGTTAAAGGAAGCATTCCCGAAAAAGAATCCATTCACCAGGTTCGTACGCGCGGAATATGACCGTTCCACCGGAGAAGTGAGTCCGGCGGGGTTTAATAAATCCAATGCTGTAGCTGCTCTGGCAAAAGCGAACGTTCTGGTTATTCTCCGGGGTGGTACGTCACACATAGAAAAAGGGGAGAAGGTAGCTATGATGATGCTCCGTGATACGGAAGGGGTGGACCGATGGGAAATCCCCGGACACTCCAGGTAGTCGGCTTTCGGAAGTGCGGCAAGACGACATTAATGAATTCCCTCGTCAGTCTGGCCACAGAAGAAGGGGCGACAGTAGTTACGATAAAACATCACGGCCATCCCTCTCCATTGATCCTCCCGGATGAGGACACGGACAGTATGCAGCATTTCCGGGCTGGAGCGGATACCTCAATTGTTTACGGAAACGGTGTTATGCAGATGCATGAGAGGTGCGAAGAAGAAGGGGCGCTTTCTCATATGTATGAAGAAGCAGTAAAAAGGAACCCGGATTATATTTTTATAGAAGGATTCAAGCAGGCGTCTTTTCCGAAAATTGTGCTGTGGAGACAGGAAGAAGATAAACGAAAACTTATGGCTCTCCCGCAGGTTTATATGGTGAAAGAAGCGGGGCTGGTACATGAAAAAGAAGAAGTGAGAAGGTGGTGGGAAGAATGGATAAGAGATACGAAGTGACGGATTCTCCTCTCGACCCCGGCAGGTATATTGCAATGGTGACGAGGCCGGAAGCAGGAGCTGTCGCTACATTTACCGGTCATGTGAGAGAGTGGACAAAGGGAAGACGTACATTATCCCTTGCCTACGAAGCCTACGTTCCGATGGCCGAGCGTATGCTCGAAACCATTGCAGAAGAAGTGAAGGTGAAATGGCCGGAAGCGGAAGTGGCTGTAGGACATAGGATCGGGCCGCTTGCGATCTCCGATATAGCAGTCGTAGTAGCCGTTTCTACTCCTCATCGGCATTCCTCCTATGAAGCGAACAGTTTCATTATGGAGCGTATCAAAGAAGACGTGCCTATTTGGAAAAAAGAAATCCAGGAAGACGGCGAATGGTGGAAAGGGGAGGAAGCACAATGATACAGGTGTTATATTTCGCTTCTATGAAAGAAGCATCAGGTTTAGCGAGTGAACGGATAAAATGGCAGGGCGGGACACTCGGGGAAGTCATGGAGAAAGTTACTGATCTTCATCCTTCAATCAGCTGGGACGGGGTCCGTGCTGCGCTGAATGAGGAGTTCTGTTCAGGTGCACAGGAAGTGGAACCTGGAGATACCGTCGCTTTCATTCCACCGGTGAGCGGGGGATGAGCAGCCGGACGGGCGTGGTGCTTGCCGGAGGCAAATCGAGAAGGTTTGGCAGACCGAAAGCATTCGAAACACATGAGGGGAGTTATTTTTATGAAAGATCTGAACATGCGCTCCTGCCCTGGACAGACCAGGTCGTTATTCAGACTTCTTTAGAACTGCAGCCTCTTTTTCCTGGGGGAAAAGTATATACAGACATGGAAAAGTGGAGAGGAGAAGGGCCTCTGGCAGGTCTGTATACGGCAATGAAACGGGAAGAATCCGAACATTTCATCTTACTGCCATGTGACGTTCCCTTCCTTACCTCCGAAGTAATAGGTGAAATGATTGTCTGGAAAGAGGAAAACGGAATTACTGCTCCTTGTGCTTTGAAAGGAAACGGACGACTTCACCCTCTTATCAGCATATGGGAGGCGAAGGACACAGAAGAAATCAATTATCTGCTCGAACAGGGGGAGCGATCGGCACACCGGGTATTTTTAAATCTCGGAGGAGTATCCGTGGAGGCTGCTGCTTTAAAAGGAGTAACCGGGAAACACCTGTGTAACGTTAATACAGAAGACGAATACAAAAAGGGGAGTTTACTATGAAAGAAGCAGTCACTGACCGGTTCGGAAGACCTATGCAAGATTTGCGCATATCGGTGACCGACCGGTGTCAGTTCCGTTGTTCCTACTGTATGCCGAAAGAAATTTTTGGAACGGACTATGCTTTTCTTCCTAAGCAGGAACTTTTATCTTTCGATGAGTTGGAGAAAGTGGTGAAAATATTCGCCGAAAAAGGAGTGAAAAAAGTCCGGATTACAGGAGGGGAACCGCTGATGCGACCGGGACTCCCGGAACTGGTACGTCGTATTTACGCCATAGATGGTATCGGGGACGTAGGTCTTACGACGAACGGGGTGCTGCTCGGTCATTATGCCAAGGAACTTTTTGAAGCGGGATTAACCCGGGTGAATGTGAGTCTGGACGCTATAGATGAAGAGTTGTTCCGGAAGATGAATGGTCAGGGGGTGCCACCGCAGAAGGTCTTCAGAGGGATTGAAACTGCTCTTACTTTCGGATTTCAGGTGAAAGTGAATATGGTAGTGCAACGGGGTGTGAATGAACAGGAGATACTGCCGCTCGCGCGCTACTGTAAGGAGAAAGGTATAACTCTTCGTTTCATTGAATTCATGGATGTAGGCAATGATAACGCCTGGAGTTATGAACGTGTGATTCCAAAAACGGAAATATTGAACATACTTTCCGAAAAGTATGAACTCGCTCCGGTTGAGAAGGATTATTTCGGGGAGGTAGCCAGGCGATATAAATACGGGGACAGTCAGGAACAGGTAGGATTCATAACTTCCGTCTCCGAGTCTTTCTGTTCAAGCTGTACGAGAATCCGTCTGTCCTCTGACGGAAAGTTATTCAACTGTCTTTTCGCTTCGGAAGGACGTGATCTGAAACAGCTTCTCCGCGAGGGAGCATCAGAGCAGGAACTCGGAGACTTCATTACAGGGAACTGGAGAGATCGGGATGACCGCTATTCGGATGAGAGATGGGAACAGAGGAAATCCGGAAAGAAAAAAATAAACATGTCTTATATCGGTGGATAGAACCAGGAGGGAGGGATGCAGCGACTCCCCCTGGTTTTTGTGTGGAAAATTTTCAGCTTTCCGTGTAGAGAAGCTGGATGCCCATAGCTATAAAAACGAGCCCCGTCACTTTGTTTAAAATCATACCGCTCCTGCTCTCCCCGCGCAGTTTCGCTGTTGTGAACGAAGCTAGCAGAGCGGTGATGAAGAACCATATTGTCCCGGTGGTCGTAAAGATGAGCCCGAGGGTCAGGAATGATAAGGAAGCGCTCATTCCGCTCTCCGCCTGGACGAACTGAGGGAGAAAAGCGAGAAAGAAGACGGCCACTTTCGGGTTCGTTACGTTGGTGATCATCCCCTGTACGAAAATTTTACGTTTCGACTGTTTCGGCATTTCTTTCTTATTCCCCTCCGTCTTTGTCCTGGTGAGAAGAATCTGCAGGCCGAGATAGCCGAGATAACAGGCACCGATGATTTTGACTATGGTGAACAGGAAGGCCGACTGCATAAGAAGTACGGAGAGACCCAGTGCCGCCAGAATCGTATGTACAAGGATTCCTGCGGAAATGCCGAGGGCGGAGTATGAGCCCGCACCGAGCCCCTGGGAAGCGCTTCGTGATACAATGTACATAGTGTCGGTGCCCGGAGTGAGGTTCAAAAGGACGGCAGCCAGAATAAATGCTTCTATGTTAATGAGATCGATCATGTTTTCTGTCTCTCCTTTTTTCTTTTCATTATAAGGAAAGAGGGGAGATGATGAAACATTATTTCTTTCTATTCGTACAGGGTAAGAAGAATATATATCATGGAACGGGAGGCTGCGTTTGTGTCTACACTTTATGGTATCCTTATCATTGTCGCTTTTTTATCCCTGCCTTTTTTCATGGCGAGGCTGGTCGATCGTCTTACCGGAAAGCATAAACGCATGCACAGGAATAAAGAGAACGTGAAACATCAGAGCCGCTCCAAAGCAGCAGAGGAAGCACAGAATGATGCTTATCGTAACTCCGGGAGTGGCGTCCACGGACCTGGAGGGCCCGGTGATTAGAGGAGGAGAACGGAATGAATGAAAAAGCATGGCACTACTGGAAAGATTACTGGAAAGGTGTGCAGGCACCGGAAAACGTTTCGGCCTGGTCGTTCGGCACAGACGAAGACGAATTAGCCGGGCTCGTAGTCCGCGGAATCAAGACAGCCACGTGTTCTCTCTACGAGGAATACGTCGCAGAAAACGATCCTCTCCCGGAAGAAGGAGAATATAGTATTGTGCTTGATTCAAACGAAGAGCCGGCGGCGATCATCCGAACGAATAAGGTGACAATCATGCCGATGAATGAGGTGCCGGAATCGTTCGCCTTCAGAGAAGGGGAAGGAGATCGTTCCTATACATACTGGTGGAACGCGCACGAGAAGTTTTTCCGCCCGCTTATGGAGGAACTGGGTAAAGAATTTACGGAAGACACAGCCGTCGTCTGTGAAGAATTTGAACTTATAGATGCGAGGGATAGGTAATGGAGATACGACTGTTGCAACCGGACGATGCGAACATGTATTGGGATTTGAGGCTCGAGGCGTTAAGGAATAATCCGGAAGCATTCGCTACGAGTTATGAAGAGGCTATGTCGAAAGAAGATCCGGTCCGCGAAGTGTCCAAACGTCTCGCCGATGCGGACAGTTTCACATTCGGAGCAATCTGGGATGAGGAAATTGTAGGAATGATGACGCTCGTCGTGCAGGACACGAGCAAGTTGAGGCATGTTGCCCACCTTATAGGAGTGTACGTCTCCCCCGTCGTCCGCAATAAAGGAGTAGGGAGTCAACTGCTTCAGAAGACGATCGAAAAAGCGAAAGAGGAAGGATATATTGAAAAGATTAACCTTTCCGTGGTGACGAACAACGATTCCGCCATCCGGCTTTATGAAAATGCCGGTTTTGAGACGTGGGGCGTGGAGAAGAACGCTTTGAAGATGAACCGGGAATATTACGACGAACAGCACATGACTCTGGAAATTTGAGTCCTTGCCCGAAAGAAAACAGTTTTCAAAGAGGAACGAATATTTTAAAGAAGAGGGATTTGTTATGCAGACGGATACACCTAAAGCCGGTTTTGGAAAAAGACTGGCAGCCTTTCTCGCAGATAGCTTCATTATTAATATGATAGCTGTCTTTTTATACTTTCTGATCACCGGGGAACTTACATCAGAAGTTTCGAGCAGCTATGCCTATATACTGCTGGATGCCTCGTACCTTACAATCCTGCCCGCTGTCTGGGCCGGGTACACCGTTGCAAAACGTCTGATGGATATACGTGTCAAAAAACTTAACGGGAATGACGTGACGCTTTTTGATATGTTCATCCGGGATTTTGTCGGGAAGGTGCTGCTCAGTGTCATCACTTTCGGAGTGTCCACTCTCGTGAGTTTTGTGATGGTAATCGCAACGAAGCAGCGCCGGGCCATACACGATTATATGGCCGGCACGTACGTTCATTCCGGATAATATCAGGGGGAGACTAACTTCAATCCGATGACGGCAGCGATGATGAGTGATAGAAAAAAGATGCGTTTGCCGTCTTTCGGTTCCCCGTATAAAATCATTCCGAACAGTGCGCCACCTGCTGCCCCTATGCCTGTCCATACGGCGTAGGCAAGCCCCATCGGCAGTGTTTCCATGGAAATAGCCAGAAACAGAAAGCTGGCTGTGAACCCTGAAGCGAGCAGAAGAAGGGATGCGACTGAACGTTCAGAGTGAAATTTGTTGATCATCAGAACCCCGAACATTTCTCCGAGTCCTGCGATGATTAAGTAAACCCACGCCATTATGCCTCCTCCTCCGGTGTCACCATTTTAAGACCGATTATACCTGTGAGAAGAAGGGCGATCATCAGCACTTTCCCCACACTTGCCGCCTCTCCGAAAAGCAGCATTCCGGAGAGTACGGTCCCTACCGTACCGATTCCTACGAAAACGGCATATGCGGTTCCGGCAGGAAGTTTCTGTCCGGCCATGATCAGATAATAGAAGCTTACAACTATAGCGATAACGGTACCTGTCCATTCGAGGACGCTGTCGGCATGTTTCAGCCCGATGACCCATCCTATTTCAAACAGGCCGGCTATGATTATTTTAAACCAGTGGATACTCATCATTCATTCCTCCCAGCGTCCATCGTAGCACAATTTTTTACATCGTAAGAATGAAATCACTTTAATAGATTTCAGGCAGAAAAAAAGCCCCTTGCAGGGCTCTTTTTTAGATAAACATTAAGACAATAGAGAATAGTATTCCGGCGGTTGTGAGCACCATAAGAGAAGCTCCCCAGGATTTTTTGTTTATGCATTCATGAAAACATCTTCTAAAGATTTCTCGTCAATTTTCACCTCATACAAGGATAGGCCCGAATCGACTATAGCTTTAGTTATTTTTGGAATGTCCTCTTCGGATTTGACAATTAATCGGCTACTGGTCTGTCTCCCTTCTCCGAAAATGATATTCAATTGGTAGAGAGCTCTAAGTTCCTCGATTTTTTCAGTCGTGAGTAGTGGTATTGTTCGAACCGAAAAGCCTATATTACTTCCTTCTTCGACTTTCTTTAATTCCTCTGGAGTTCCAAACTTTTTAATGACACCATTGCTCAAAATCCCGACCCTGTCACTGATCCTCTCAATTTCATCAAGGTTGTGGGAAGTCAAAAAAATGGTTTTCCCGCTTTTTTGCAACTCGCTTATTAAGTTACGAATATAAATAGCTGATTCCGGATCCAGCCCTGAAGTCGGCTCATCAAGAATAATTAGTTCCGGATCACCAAGCAGGGCTTGGGCTATGCTGATTTTCTTTTTCATACCAAAAGAGTACGATTTAATCTTTTGGTCTTCTGCTCCCTCTAAACCGACTTTTTTTAGAAGTTCAGTATACCCCGCTTTGGAACGCTTATCTTCTGTAAGTTCCCCCATATATTTTAAAAAATTATACCCTTTCATATGATGATACAGGTTAGTGATATCCGGCATGACCCCCATTTTTCTTTTGACGGTATTAAGTTCGTTATCCGGTGTATCGAAAATCGTAAATGATCCGGATGTCTTATTAACAATGCCTGTTAAGATGTGAATCAACGTTGACTTACCTGCCCCATTATGACCAACAAACCCGAAAACTTCTCCTTTATTAACTGTCAGGTTAATGCCTTTTAATACAGCTGTGTTACTGTATTCTTTTTTTAAATTTTCTACTTGGACAATATTCTCCATTTATAAATCTCTCCTCTTTATGATAAAAACAGATAGTATGAAAAAGGCTGTTCCGATAATCAGTGGCACGAATGACATAGCTAATTGATCATTATAATAAAATGGGAGGAGGTATTTTGCGGGAATTAGATACCACTTATCAATTTCTATTGCTGCTACGTTCAAAACTGGTAAAGCAATACCAAGCATGATACCAAAAAACATCGATAGTTTCGTTTTAGAGATTATTGTTGAGATTAGCATTGTGAAACTGATGAAATAAAAGAGTAAAACTAGCGTCTGCGTATAAAAATTGATGGACCATGAACCTGAAATAGCAAAAATAACTATGTAGCTGATAGTTATTACAGCCCACCAGAATAAAATCACCCCTAATAATTTCCCGAGTAATATCTGACCTCTGGATATTTTAGTTACAAGCAATCGGATAGTTCTGGATTCAGTTTCACTATTAACTATGTCGTGAGAAATGGAGAACACAAATAATGAGCCAAAGGCCATTATAATAAACGAGATAGCTGTGGCATAAACATCTTCAATGCTTACAGTATTTTCACCACTTAAAAACTGGTTGATCAATACTTGGTTGTTTTGAAAAAATCTGGAGGAATAATAAGCGACCAGTGTTAAGAACAGTATAATTAAGGCAGATCGAACACTTCTGAAAGATTCAATGAACTCTCTTTTTAATACATGAACCAATTTTTCTCATCCTTTCTATGTCGTTTTCATCCCGGAGAAGGATAGTTGAATTCCTTTGAAAATTACTGAATAGCTCCTCTATGGCTACAACGAATTTAGTAGGCTATGTGTAACTGCAATACCTGCAAGCGTTCTTCTTGTAAGACTCTGAATCTTTAGATGGTCATAACTGATTCTGGTAAACTTTCTTAACTACAGGACTTATCAGTATCCTGAATAATAGTAATGAAAAGATAAGTACCTGTGCCGTTAGTGATACATCAAGATAAATCGATAGAATAAAGGCGATCAAAGTCAGGAAATCCATAATTGAATTCATTGTTTCCCCTGATTTCGCATTAACCCACACGTTACGTTCATCATGGACCTCGATGTCACTTCGTTTTTCCCCTTTTTCTGTTACTTTGTCCTTTCTATGTTCTATGTAAGTCTGAATTGATATCCCTGTCAGTGCTATACCTAACCCCCCGATTCCAAAAGGCCAATCGTTAATGCTGCTCATCACAAATATGAAAACCCCGGTACATGCCAAAGTTACAGCAGTAATTAATTTAAAGATTTTTCTGTTCATAATCTTTACTCCTCCTCTTCGAAAGTAAATAGTTCTTCAATACTGATATCGAAAATCTTTGCAATTTTATAAGCTAAAAGTACAGAGGGATTATATTTTCCTTTTTCCAGAGAAATAATCGTTCTCGAGGAAACTGATACTTTATCAGCTAACTGTTGCTGAGTCATATTCTTTTCTTTGCGAAAGTATTTGATATGATTCTTCAATCCGGAAACATCCTCTTCTGTAAATTATATAATAAAAAAACATGAAGTTAACTTCATGTGAAATTAACTTCATGTTATAACGTTTAAATTACTTTGTCAATGCGGGAATAATGTAATCGTTAGAAGGTGATTTTTTTTAGTATAAACGCTCTTATCCGATATCGATGAATTTGCCGGGGTTCATGATGTTGTTCGGATCAAGGGCTTTTTTGATCGACTTCATAATGGAAAGAGACGCTCCGTGTTCGGCTTCCAGGTACTTCTTCTTCCCGATTCCGACGCCGTGCTCGCCCGTACAGGTGCCGCCCCGGGCCAGAGCGTGTTCAACGATAGCTTCATTGAACTGTTCCGCTTTGTGCATCTCGTTCTCATCATTTTTGTTGATCATGACGAACGCGTGGTAATTGCCATCTCCGGCATGTCCGACAAGCCCTCCCGGAAGTCCCTGTCGGTCGAGCTCTTCCCGGCCGAATACGATGGCTTCGGCAAGGGAAGAAATAGGAACACAAACATCCGTCACCATCATGGAACGTCCCGGATAAGCGTGGGTGTACGTATACGCAAGGTTGTGCCTGCCTTCCCACAGTTTCATGCGTCCCCGGGTGTCTTTCTCGAACGTTACGGACGTGCATCCGTGGTCCGAAAGAATCTCCTTCGCAAATGCCACGTCCTGATTCAGTCCCGCTTCATTTCCATGAAACTCAAGGAAGAGAGTAGGGTTCACTTCATAATCCGTTTCTATCCAGTCGTTCACCTGACGTATGGAACTTTCATCCACGATTTCCATACGGGCCACGGGAACACCGGTCTGAACAATGGAAGTTACGGCATTCACCGCTTCCGTCATCTCTTTGAAAGTGGCGCGGGCGGCCGTAATATGTTCGGGGATTCCATATACTTTCAGCGTTATTTCACTGATGCATCCGAGCGTACCTTCGGACCCTGTGTAAAGGTCGTTGAGATTATAGCCGGAGGAAGATTTCTGGGCCAGGCTCCCGGTATGGATGATCTCTCCGTCCGGAGTCACGACTTCCAGGTTGCGGATCTGGTCTTTCATCACCCCGTACTTGACGGACGTAGTACCGCTCGCATTGGTAGCCGTCATTCCGCCGATTGTAGCGTCCGCCCCCGGATCCACCGGAAAGAAAAGACCATGTTTCTTCAGTGCTTTATCAAGCGTCGAGCGGGTGACGCCCGGCTGGACGCGGACGAGAAGGTCCTGTTCCCGGATTTCAAGAATTTCATCCATCTCCGAAAAATCGATGGAGAATCCTCCCTGTACAGGTACGACGTGACCTTCGAGGCCGGAGCCGAGTCCGAACGGTGTGACCGGGATTCCATTTTCATTTGCCAGTTTCAAAATATGACTGATCTCCCGGCTGGAACGCGGGAAGAGGACGACTTCAGGTAAAGCAGGAGTGTGATAGGACTCGTCTTTACTATGGTGACTACGTATCGTTTCGTTCGTACTGATCTGTTCTTCGCTCAAAAATTCCTTCAGATGCGACAGCACTTCATGTTTCATGAAAACGCCTCCTCTTTTTCTCCGATTATACATAAGTCAGCAGATTTTTACAGTTTGTGAAATGCAATTTCAAAAATATCTTAATTAATTTGACATAAAATTTTAATAGTATTATAATCTTAGTAATAAAAAAGGTGGGGGTTGAATGGACTACATCGTTGGTGTTGATGGAGGAGGTACTAAGACGGAAGTCGCTTTTTACCGGAGAGACAGTCTTCATGAAACAGATAATGTGCTGTTCGGCCCCGGTTCGAATCCGAGAGCTTCCGGGTACGACACGAGTGCCGAAAGAATTGCTGCACTCATTGATGATGGTATGAAGAAATTCCATATACCTCCGGACTCTGTCATAGCGGTGGGAGCCGGAATAGCAGGAGCGGGACGATTTCAGGAACAGGAAGAATTGACGGCACGGTTGCGGTCGCTTTTTTTTAAACTTGATATGTCAGAAAATTTAAAAATCGATGTGTTTTCGGACAGTAAAGCGGCACTTCAGGGAGCTCTGCATCCCGACATGTCGAGCGGTATGCTGATCATCTCGGGGACGGGGTCCAATGCTGTAGCTGTGGAAGAGGGGACGTTCTTCAAAAGCGGCGGCTGGGGTCATCTTTTCGGAGATGAAGGTAGCGGTTTCGACATTGGCAGGCAGGCACTGCGTCGCATCACTAAAGAAAGAGACGGACGTGCAGCTCCTTCCTCCCTGCCGGGTATTATTCTCAGGGAGCTCGGCCTTATGCATGCGGAGCAGCTGGTCGGACACTTTTACCAGGCGGAAGATCAGAAGAAGGAGATAGCTGCTCTCGCCCGGCCGCTGATTGAACATGAACATTTACCGGAAGTCCGGGATATACTGGAGCAGGCTGTGCAGGAACTGGTGCTCCATATCGAAAGTCTGCATCACAAGATGAGAAGGGAGGACGGGGAGCTTCCTGTCTTTACTGCAGGAGCAATTTTCAATAATTCTTCTTTTATGCAGGAAACATTCAGGAACTATATTGAAACCAAAGGGCTGGGCGTTATCCGGCAAATATATTCGTCCCCGTCTTCCGGCGCGGCGAAACTTACAGAGAGGAGAGGGTGCTGATGGGAGAAGACAGACTTCAATCCCTGGTTACAGAAAGCAGGAACCCGGACAGTATGTCCATTGATATGGAATCGACTATGGGCATGCTTGAAATAATGAACCGGGAAGATGCCAGGGTGGCAGAAGCGGTGGCGCGCGTGCTCCCTGAAGTTGCAGAAGTAGTGGAGAAGACGGTGGAGAGCTTGAAAAAAGGCGGGAGGCTGTTTTATGCAGGGGCAGGAACGAGCGGACGCGTCGGTTTTATGGATGCTTCCGAATGTCCTCCTACGTTCATGACCTCTCCGGAGCAGATACAGGCCATTATGGCCGGAGGAGGAGAAGCTTTCGAACAGGCGAAAGAGAATGCGGAGGATGAGGAAGAGGCAGGGTACCGGGATCTGGACGCAGCCTCACCCGATGATCGGGATGTCGTAATCGGAATTACGGCAAGTGGAAGGACTCCATATCCGGTAGGGACGCTGAAAAGAGCGGGAGATGCGGGAGCGTATACGGTGGCTCTCTCCTGCAATCCGGAGGCTCTTATAAGCACGTACGCCGATACAGCCATCGAAGTCATCGTCGGTCCGGAAGTTCTTACAGGGTCTACGAGACTGAAAGCAGCCACCTCTCATAAGATGATCCTGAATATGATCAGCACTTCCGTTATGATACAGCTCGGGAAAGTTTACGAGAACCTTATGGTGGATGTTCACGCAAGTAACTACAAGCTCCGCAGAAGAGCGGAAAGTATTTTGAAAACGGTTACAGATACAGGTGAGGAGGAAGCCTCCCTTCTGCTTAAGAATGCCAACTACGAAGTGAAAACAGCGATTATGATGAAGAAGGCGGATCTCTCCTATGAAAAAGCGAAAGAAATTCTCGATGCCTGTGACGGCTACCTCAGAAGAGCCGAGAGTTTTATTTCACATTGATTTGTAAGCCTCAGGGCTTCAAATAAATATTATTCAAGGGGGATTTGTGTTGAAAAAAAGCTGGAAGTACACATTTGCTGCGTTACTGCTTCTCGTCTTAATGATTGTCGCCGGTTGTGCACCCGGGTCCGGCGGGGAAGAAAACAGTTCCGAAAAAGATTCGTCCGGTAGTGGGGACAGCTCTGAAAGCGGGGGAGACGGAGAGATTTCCGGGGAACTTGAAATCCAGTATTTTGTCGGGGGATACGGAGATTCCTGGTGGAAGGAAGTAATCGCCGACTTCCAGGAAGAGTATCCGGACGTTTCCATCAAGGAACACGCAGGCCCTAACATCAACGAAGAGATGCGATCGCGCTGGGTCTCGGAGGATCCGCCCGATGTCGTTTACATTGATGGCGCGGGATCGAGCGAAACCCAGATGGTGGAAGACGGTCAGCTGATGAATCTGAGCAGTTTTCTTGATGGGATTGAACTTGAAGACGGCACGCCTCTGAAAGACAGTTTCATCGTGGAACCTGCGAAGTACGACGGAGAAGTTTACAGTCTGCCGCTGGTGTTCGACACATGGGGCACATGGTATGACAGCGCCTGGTTTGAAGAAAAAGGATGGGAAGCACCTGAAAACTTCCCGGACTTTATGGAGACGATGGGAACGATTAAAGACGAAGAGGATATCGCACCATTTGTTACTACAGGACAACACCCTTACTACTTCCTGAGAGGTATGATGTATCCTGCTTTCGGAGCCCGTGGCGGCGACGAACTGCTGACGCAGACGATTCAGGGTAAGGAAGGGGCATGGAGCAGTGATGAAGTGATGGAAGTCATCAAAAATATTGAAGAAATGCAGAAGGAAGGATACATCGATCCGGACTTTGGAGCCCTGAACCACACCCAGTCCCAGATGAATTTCCTGAATCATGACAATGCTTTTATCCCGGTCGGCTTCTGGCTGCCGAACGAAATGGCGAAAGATAAGCCGGAGGACGTGAAATACGGATTCATCCCGTCTCCGATGCAGAAGGAAGGCGAACCTTACGCGATTGTTCCGGACCTTCGTCCTTTGGCTATTGCGGAAAAAGCCGAGAACCCTGAAGCGGCTAAAGCGTTTGTGGAGTTCGTTTATACGAAAGAGTATGCCACTTCTTTCTCCGAACACACCGGAGCACTGATGAACCTGCAGGGTGTCGATTTGACGGAGTCCGACGATGTACCGGAATTCCTCATCCAGGCGAACGAAATGATCAACGACCCGGATAAGGTACAAATCTATCAGAAACCTCATCCGATGAGTGCCGATCTTGAAACGCCGATCAGTAACTCCCTGGTCTCCCTAATGCTTGGGAATATTACGGCGGAAGAATTCGTGGAAGAAGCAGAACAGGCTTCCAAAGAATACCGCAAATCTCTGGAATAAGAGTGGATACGGAGGTGTGAACCTGCACCTCTGTATTTTCTTTTCAAAAATTCACCGGTCTGCCCGGATTATACGAAAAGAGGGGGAAAGTATGGTCCAGTCAAAAAAACAACGGTACCTGTTTCTGGCTTTTTGCCTCGTACCTACGTTTCTCATGTTTGCATTATTTACCTTGTATCCTCTGTTCAACGGTCTTTACTACTCTTTCTTTCAATGGTCGGGATCTTCTTCATTGGCGGAATTTACGGGCTTCGACAATTACCGGAAACTTTTCAGTGACGAAATTATTCCGGCGACGATCTGGCATGACTATTTTCTCGTCATCACTAAAATTATCGGTATTATGATACTTGCCACGTTTTTTGCTGTAGCTTTGACGCAGATGAGGATAAAAGAAGCACCGTTCTACCGGATTGTGTTCTTTTTCCCGAATATTATGTCCGTCGTTGTTATCGGGATACTGTGGATGTTCATTTATAACCCGAGTCTCGGACTCGTGAACTCCGGGCTGGAGTTTTTAGGTCTCGGAGAGTGGACGAAAGCGTGGCTCGGGGACGAAGACTGGGCTTTGCCGAGTCTCGTGCTTCCGTCTGTATGGGCAGGGATCGGGTTGTTCATGCTCATGCTGATGGGAGGTATTTCGAACATCTCGAAAAGTTACTATGAAGCCGCCGAAATAGACGGGGCCAACGGCTGGCAGCAGTTCTGGAAGATTACGCTTCCGCTCGTCTGGCCGCAGATCAAAATCTCCATCCTTTATATCATCATTACGACGCTGAACGGTTCCTTCATCATCGTACAGGTCATGACCAAGGGAGGACCCAACAACGCTACACACGTCATGGGATCGTATCTGTATGAAGAAGCTTTCGTAAAATATAATTTCGGCTACGGCGCGACGATAGGCGTCATGATTTTAGTGCTTTCTCTGATCACCGTACTCATCATGCAGTATTTCATGAGACGTGAGAAAGTGGAATATTAAGAGGAGGGATGACGAAGTGAAACGGAAACAGGGATTTTGGACGAAAATCGGTGTCAGAATTCCTCTTGTTTTATGGTCTCTGGCAGTTTTGTATCCGATCCTCTGGATGATTCTCGGTGCTTTCAAATCGAACGCGGAAATCTATGCAAACCCCTGGGGGCTGCCGGATTCATTCAGTTTCGGAAACTTTATCGACGCCTGGTCCAATTACAACATCGATATCAGTGTATTCAACAGTCTTATCGTTACGGGGCTCGGTGCTTTATTAACGCTTGTTATGGCAATTCCTACCGCTTACGCCCTGGAAAGGCTCAGATTCCGCGGGAACCGTTTACTGTTCACTCTTTATATTTCCGCCATGATGATTCCGATGGTGCTCGGCTGGATTCCTTTGTTCTTCCTGCTTATGCAGCTGAATCTGCTCGATAATATTTTCGGTCTTGCTATCGTTTACGCTGTCAGTCAGCTTCCTTTCAGCATTTTCGTACTGACGAGCTTTATGGCTACGATTCCGAAATCTCTGGAAGAGGCTGCTGCCATAGACGGAATGAGTCCTTATAAAATTTTATGGAAAATTATCACCCCTCTTTCCATGACCGGTATCATTACAGTTACGATTATGAATATGATACAGTTCTGGAATGAGTATTTTATGGCTCTCATCTTCTTACAGTCGGAAAACAACTACACGCTGGCTCTGGCGATCGACTATATCAGTAATGAAACCCAGTACACGAACTCCTGGGGGACGCTGTTTGCGAGTCTGGTTATTGCCATCGTACCGGTGATTATTCTGTACGCAATTTTCCAGCGCCGTATTGTTAAAGGAATGACAGAAGGAGCCATCAAAGGGTAGGTGTAAACATGAAACAGCCGTTGAAAGGCGGGCTGGTTATGCTTTCGGAAATGAAAGAAAACCTTCCCCCTTCCGAGAAAAAGATTGCCGCATTCATTCTTGACCATCCGCACGAAGCGATCCACTGTACGGCAGCTCAACTCGGGGAACTCAGTGGTACGAGCGGAGCGGCAGTGATGCGTTTGTGCAAATCGCTGGATCTGAAAGGTCTCCAGGAACTGAAGCTCAGGATTTCCGGCGATTTGCAGAAAGAAGTGGCATCAACGTACCGTGACATCCAGCCGGGGGAAGAGATGGATGCTATCGTAGATAAAGTGACGAATAACAACATGCAGGCCATCCGGGAGACGACGGAACTGGTGGATTTTGACGGGCTGGAAAAAGCGGGGGAAGCCGTCGTGAAGGCCGGCCGGCTGCATTTCTTCGGTGTGGGGGCGTCAGGAATCATCGCCCAGGATGCCCAGCAGAAATTTCTCCGCATGAATATCGCTACCTCGGCGTTTACCGACGTTCATAATGCGGTGATGGACATCGCAAATATTAAAGAAACAGATGTGTTGGTCGGCATATCTTTCTCAGGAGAAACGAGAGAAACGGCGCTCGTCATGGAAGAGGCGAAGAGGAGAGGAGCGGTGACGATCAGCATAACCCGGTACGGCTCCAATACCGCCGCGTCTTTCGCCGATATTCCTTTATACATATCGGCGTCCCGGGAAATTCCTGCACCATTCCGGAGCGGGGCCACTTCATCAAGGATGGCTCAGCTGCACATGATCGATCTTTTATTTACGAAGGTAGTCACTTCTCATTTCAAAGAAGCATCCGGGTATTTTGAACAGATCCAGGACATTATGACACGGCTCAAATGAACAGATGACGACTTGAAAAGCCCCCTGACTCTCCGGTTTTCCGGAAATTCAGGGGGCTTTTGTTCGCAGTTAAGACGAAAATACTTCAGATACAGGAGTGAACTCATACCCGAGGGCTTTAGCCACTGCTTCATAAGTCAGGTGCCCGTTCATGGTGTTGATTCCTTCTTCGATACCTTTATTACCCTGGGCGGCCTTCTGGACGCCTTTGTCGGCTATCGTAACCGCGTAAGGCATGGTCACGTTTGTAAGACCGATAGTGGCTGTCCGTGGGACGGCGCCCGGGATGTTTGCGACTGCGTAATGCAGGACGTCATGTTTTTCATAAATAGGGTCGTCGTGAGTCGTAATGTGATCCACCGTCTCGAAATTCCCGCCCTGGTCGATCGCTACATCAACGATGACAGAACCTTTAGTCATGGATTTGACCATGTCTTCCGATACCAGTTTCGGCGCTTTGGCACCCGGGATAAGAACAGCACCGATGACCAGGTCTGCCTGTTTGACGGCTTCCGAAATGTTCATAGGATTCGACATCAGCGTCTGGATATCTCCGCCGAACTGATCATCGAGTTCGCGCAGACGATCCGGGTTAAGGTCGAGAATCGTAACGTTCGCTCCGAGACCGATAGCGATTTTGGCGGCGTTCGTACCAACGACCCCTCCGCCGATGACGACGACGTTGCCTCTTGAGACGCCGGGGATGCCCCCGAGGAGAATGCCTTTCCCTCCATCGGATTTCTCTAAATACTGGGAAGCGATCTGTGTAGCCATCCGGCCGGCTACCTCACTCATGGGAGTAAGCAGCGGAAGGTTACCATTCGAGACTACCGTTTCATAAGCGATGGCTGTAACTTTGCTGTCGGTCAGGGCTTTCGTAAGCTCCGGTTCAGCAGCCAGGTGAAGGAAGGTGAACAGAATGAGTCCTTCCCTGAAGTGTTTATACTCGGATTCCAGAGGTTCTTTCACTTTCATGACCATCTCGGATTTCGCCCATACGTCAGCAGCACTGTCGATCATTTCGGCCCCTGCCTCTTCGTACTCTTTATCAGCGAAGTTTGAACCGAGACCTGCCTCTCTCTCGACGAGCACGGTGTGCCCTGCTTTTTTCAGATGCAGAACTCCTGCAGGTGTAATAGCTACACGATTTTCATTGTTTTTAATTTCTTTAGGTATACCGACAATCACAGAAAATGACCACCTTTCCATCTTAATTCTTATCTCTCATTATAACTGATGTAAGCGCATAAATATTTAGATAAAGAATAAAAAATGAAGCTTTTCATTTGTGTAATTACACAAACGGCGCCCGTCACCCCTGAATGATCAGGTCGATAAACAGTTTCGTCTTCTGATTGGTGTCCTCAAGATCGACACCGGTAATTTCCCTGATTCTTTTCAGCCGGTACAGCAGCGTGTTTGTATGAATGTGCAGCTGCCGGGCCGCCTGATGAGTACTGTTGTGGTGAAGGAAGGAGCGGAGAGTCTCCAGAAGGCTGGTGTTGTGACTCCGGTCGTAAGCTTTGATAGCTTCTATTACGCTGTTCTTATAATTCTCTTGTTCATAAAGCGCGGAGATTTCCTGAATAAACTGATAGACTCCAAGTTCCCGAAAGGTTGTCACCCCGGCCAGAGCTTCGGGATAGCGGTTCTTCAGTTCCAGCGTTTTTTGAGCCTGACGATAGCTGATGTGGATGTCCTCCGGCCTTGTGCATACTTTCCCATAGGTACTGTCGATGCCCGGGACACCGGTTCTTTCTTCCAATTTGTACCTGAAGCCCCGCAACAGCTCCTGCGTCACGTTCTCAGCCTCGTCCTCGTGTGTGTGGATAAGGAGGAGAAGTAAATCATTTTCGAACATATGAGAAATGATATTCTTCCGGCGGAACGTTTCGGTCAGGTACGAAGCATGTCTTTCTACAGAAGGAGTGATGGATTCCGCGAACTCCAGTACAGCCACTGACAGGCTGCCTTCCAAAGAAAGATGGAGCTTCCGTGCCTGCTTTTCAATCTCGGCACGGCTTCCCGCAGTGCCATGGAAGAGCTGGTACATAAAGTTCCGGATATTTTCTTCTTTTTCACGTTTTCTGTCGCGCTGTTTCTGAAGGTGTCTCGAAGCGAGAGAGGCTGCTTCCTTTAATTGCCTTATCTCGTCGTCGCCCATCTTTACCTGTTTCGTCTGAGCCCATATGAAGCCGAGGACTTCTTTGTTTTTCCGAACGGATATGGCAATGCGGTCACCGAGACCGATGGCCGGGAGAGGAGAGACGAAGACTGGGGCCCCGCTTTCGAACAGGTTTCCCATGACCCCTGCCTGCCACAGGCCGTTCACTACGTGCTCCGGCACTTTTCTCTGCATAATCGTTGCACTTCTTGCATCATCTACGTTCGTTTCATGGCTGCTGTAGGAGATGATCCGGTGATTCACATCTTCAATTGTGACCGGACAGCCGAGCTTGCCGGCAATATAGTCTGCCAGGCCTTCAGGGGAATCCGGCATCTGATCGATTTCTCGGTTGAGTGACATAACATTGCTCCTTCTGGTCTCTTGCTTGTATTTTACCACGCAGGAAGGATATCCGTCAGTCGGATGAAGCGCCGGGGAGGTTTTTACAGTTATGACTCCCCGTCCCCGGATGTAAGGACGAGTTTTCTCATTATGGTAGAAAAAAGGAGTTCCTGTTCCTCCACACGCAGTCCGGCTTTTTGGATGTTAGCCATCGTTTTCCTGTTGATATTAGCCCCGACGATATGGAGGCCGACCGGATTCAGCACGTCCATCATTTTTCCTACCCATTCGGTATCGCTCCGCATGTGCTCAAGCAACAGTACTTTACCCTCCGGTTTCACGACACGGTTGATCTCCCGGAGACCGCGGACGGGATCAGGGACGGAACAGAAGACGCAGGTGGAGACGACATAGTCGAAAGAATCATCAGGAAAGTCCAGGTTTTCCGCATCCATCTCCCGAAGCGTGATAGAACCGGGAAGGGAAGCGGTTTTTTCTTCTGCTTTTTTAAGCATTTTCCTGCTGAAGTCTATTCCTGTCACTTCTGCCGTCTCCGGATAAAAAGGCAGGTTAGCACCGGTCCCGACTCCTATTTCAAGGACGGAGCCGTCCAGGTCTTTCAGTAAATCTTTTCTCCATTTATCTTTGATCATATGGTCCATCATGTCGAAAACGCCGGACACACGATCGTACCTTTTTTTGATGTCTTCCGTTCTGCTCATGCCAAACGCCTCCCTGGTCAATTTGTGTTGCTATGAATAAGTGTATCCCTTATAATGCATTCATATCAATTATCGTCAGACTCTTTAGAGAGAAGGTAGAAAGTTATGGAGAGAATTTACAACTTTTCGGCGGGACCTTCCATGCTTCCGCTTCCTGTTCTCGAACAGGCGCAGAAAGAACTTACGAACTATAAAAACTCGGGAATGTCCGTCATGGAGCTGAGCCACCGTTCCGGCTGGTTCAAGGAAATCATTGAAGGGGCGGAACAGGGGCTGCGTAACCTGATGAAGATACCGGATAATTATCGTGTACTTTTTCTTCAGGGAGGCGCGAGTCAGCAGTTTTCCATGGTGCCGATGAACCTGCTAGGTCCTTCAAAAAAAGTGGATTATGTACATACAGGGTCGTGGTCGAAAAAAGCCATGAAGGAAGCGGAGAAATTTTCGGAAGTGAATGTGATCGCCTCCAGTGAAGATGAAAACTTTACGTACATTCCGGAAGTAACGAAAGATATGATTGATGAAGAAGCCTCCTACGTTCATATTACTACGAACAACACGATTGAAGGAACGGCTTTCCGGAACATACCTGACACGGGGGACGTGCCGCTCGTTGCCGATATGTCTTCGAACATTCTGTCTGAAGAGGTGGACGTATCAAAATTCGGGCTCATCTATGCCGGTGCCCAGAAAAACATAGGACCGGCGGGGCTTACTGTAGTCATTATCCGTGACGATCTGATCGGTCATGCAGAGGCGAACGTACCGGCGATGCTCGATTATAAAACGCACAGCGATTCAGGGTCGCTGTATAATACGCCACCGACGTTCGCAATCTACATGGCGAAACTTGTGTTTGAGTATATTGAAAATCTCGGCGGGTTGAAAACTATGGAAAAGATAAACTGGGAGAAAGCGGACCTTCTATATGAAACGATAGAAAACTCCGACCTTTTCACCTCTCCCGTTAAGAAGGACAGTCGTTCTCTCATGAATATCCCTTTTGTCAGTCCTTCTGCACAAACGGATGCTGAATTTCTGGAGGAAGCGCAAAAACGTGGCCTTGAAACGTTGAAAGGACATCGTTCTGTCGGCGGGATGCGGGCGAGCATCTACAACGCTATGCCGCAAGAAGGGGTTCAGGCTCTCATTCGCTTCATGGACGAGTTTGAACGTCATCGCAATAAATAGAAAGAGGGAAGCCGCAGGTATCTGCGGCTTTTTTCGTACTGGAAAATTTAAAATATATGGAATAGTTTACTCACTTTGACAAATAAGTAAACTTACTTTAATGTACTATTCGAGAGAAACGGATGTAAAAAGATCCGGGACGGGAGAAGGTACATAGTGAAAAAAGTAAAAGCAGGCTTAATGGCGGCAATCGCTGCGACAGTTCTCGCAGCGTGCGGGTCTTCCGAAACGAAGTCGGAAGAAAAAGGAGAGACGTGGAAAGAGATTCAGGAAGCAGGGGAGATTGTAGTGGCGACCCCCGGGACGCTATATCCGGCTTCTTATTACCCTGAGGGTTCGGATGAACTTACCGGTTACGACGTCGAAGTGATGAGAGAAGTAGGTAAACGGCTGGATCTTGAAATTGTATTTGAAGAGATGGATTTTGACAGTATGTTCGCCTCTCTTACATCAGGAAGAGTGGACGTGGCACCTGCCGGTATGAGAAAGGAAATCAAAGATAAGTACTCCTATAGTGAGCCTTATAAATATTCCTATGCAACTATGATTGTACGGGAGGAAGATGTGGAGTCCTACGACTCCCTGGAGGACCTTGAAGGGAAAGTAGCCGGGGGAGCAGCTACTACCGTCTACAGTGATATTGCCAAAAAATTCGGAGCTGAACTGAAAACGTATAGAAACGTGACGAATGACGTTTATTTGCGGGATGTGGACGTAGGCCGGACGGATGTGATCATCAACGACTATTATTTGCAACGGCTGGCACTTGAATCCCTGCCCCAACTGGATGTGACCATGCACCCGGATTTGAAATTCCACACGAACAATCAGCGCGCGGTTATCGAGGAAGGTGCACTTACTTTCCGGGATAAAATTGATGGTGCACTGAATGAAATGAGAAAAGACGGAACGCTGACCGAGCTTTCCAAAGAATTCTTCGGAGGGGAAGATGTATCGGAAAAGCCCGAAGAAGACATAAGGGAAATTGAAGGAATCGAGTAATTTATCTATTAACAGTAACGGTGACGGCGAACGGACCATTCAAGGTTCGGTCGTCGTTTTTCGTTTCTTCTTTATTGCTTCTACCCGGAAGTTTCCGCTTTTCTTTCTTGACTTACTATAGTTTAAGGGGTAAACTGACTATTAGTTTAGCCTATATACTATTGAGGTGGAATTATGAGAGAAGAACTTATCAGACAGGTGTACGAATCTATCTATGATATTTATCTGCACGGTTCGGAGCAGGTGGCTCACTCCCTGAAAGAGGATGAAGAGCTGAAACACTTTTCCAGGGAACAGACGCAGCTGATCAAAGTGATCGACAGCTATCCTGAAACTACGATGAAAGAAATAGCTGAAATTCTCGGGGTGCATAAAACCGGAGTATCCAACAAGGTGAAAAAGCTGGTGGAAGGGGGATACCTCGAGTACAGAAAAGGTCCGGATCATAAGAGTAAATACGTGGCGGTGACAGAAAAGGGCCACGAAGTTGTAGAAAGGATCGAAGCTATTAATGTAACCCGGTGGAGAACTCTCTTTGCGGGTGAATTTACCGAGGAAGAACTGGAAGACCTTTACGGGAAACTATTCCGTATCAGTAAACGTTTTAAGAAAGAAGAGGATGAAAAATGAAGAAAGAATGGAAGAAAATTTTAGCGAGTCCAAAGATACTGGTGGTACTTTTCATTATCCAGTGTATACCCATCATTTATACTTCCGTATTCGTCGGTTCTATGTGGGACCCTTACGGTAATACGGAACAACTTCCGGTTGCTGTAGTGAATGAGGACGAGGCGGCCGATTTTGAAGGGGAAGAAGTAGCGGTAGGCGCGGATACAGTTGAAAACTTACGGGACAACGATAAATTCGACTGGCATTTTCCATCGGGAAAAGAAGCGGCTGAGGGATTGAAGAACGGGGACTATTTTCTCGTGGTAACGATACCCGAATCCTTTTCACAGAAGGCGGTCACTGTTTTCGATGAGAAACCCGAGAAACCGGAAATTACGTACGAAACGAATCCGGGCTACAGCATGACCGGTGAAATCATCGCCGGGCGCGGCAGTGAAAAAGTGACAGAAGAAGTATCCGATCAGTTGCAGTCTTCCTATACGGAGGCCTGGACGACGGCTATCAATGATATGAAAGAGGGCTACTCACAAAACGAGGAGAAACTCGCAGCGATGGAGGAGAAGCTGGCTCAGCTGAAAGAAGCGAGTGCCGGACTCGCCGATAATCTGCAGGCTCAGGCGCCGGCTGCCGGTGCGCAGGCCGGAGAGTTGAATAAAGCCATCGCTGAACTGGAAAAAGGGATAGGTCAATTGAAAGAAGCTCAAAGTTCGGCACTCGAAGAAGCGGGGTCGCTGAACCTGGAAGAAGGGAATACCTCCCAGTTCTTAAACCCGATCTCTATTAACGAAGAATCGATGACGGAAGTGGAGAACTACGGTTCAGGTTTTACTCCTTATATTTTGAGTATCAGTCTTTTCATCGGTGCTATCGCCTTTCACGTATTTTACAGCATGAATGATACACTTCGTGAAGGTATGAGAGGGTGGACCGGGAAACTGAGTGTAGTAATGATGCAGGCTATCATGCAGGCGCTTATCTCCGCGCTGGTCCTCGACTTCTTTGTGCATGTGGAAATAGGGGATAGACTTCTGTTTTATAGTATGACAGTTCTCACTTCCCTTACGTTTATGATGGGAATCACTCTTCTCGTTTCGTCACTCGGAAATATAGGCCGGTTCCTTGCGGTGTTGTTCCTCGTATTTCAGATCGGTACGAGCGCAGGTACATTCCCAATCAAAGTTTCGCCTGTTATCTTCCAGAAACTTCATGAATTTTCACCGATGACGTACAGTATTAAAGGGATGAGGGAAGCGATGTTCGATTTCACGGGAAGCGTTGCTCCGGGGGAAATACTTCTCATACTGGGAATCCTCTCTCTTGTACTGACGGGCCTCTGGGCAGCTGTTTTTCAACTGTTTCATAAGCGCCCGGATCTTCATGAAAAAATGGAAAACGCAGTCTGACGATCAAATTGTTCGTTTTCCCGTTTTGAGAAGTGGTACGGTAGACCGGGAGGGATGAAAAATGACAGATTGAGATCAACGATTCAATGAAAGTGGATTTATTTACGGTACAGAAGTGAATGAATTCATTAAAAACCACTATGATTATATTGAAGAAGGCGGTCACATCGGCTGTTTTGCAGAAGGAGAAGGCAGGAATGCCGTATTCTTAGCTGAAGAGGGGCACCCGGTAACGGCTTACGATAATTCCGAAGTCGGTATTGAGAAGATGAAGCGCCTCGCTGACGAACGGGAAGTTTACGTAGAGGGTCTTCAAAAAGACCTTACGAAGGAGAGGGCAGGAGAAAATATTTATGACGGGGCGGTTATGGTATTCGGCCATGTGCCGAAAGAAGATCAGCCTTTCCTGATGGCAAATGTCCGTGACTCGGTAAAAACCGGTGGCGCTATCCTTATTGAAGTGTACTCGGAAGAACAAATAAACTACAAAACCGGAGGGCCTCCGACGACAGAAGCGATGTACCGGCCTGAAGATATGCTCGAATGGTTCCGCGACGATAAAATCCTTCATTTTTATTATGGAGAAGCGAATCGCGTGGAAGGGACAAGGCATACGGGCCTCGGTCATGTCATACAATTGATTGCAGTAAAAGAATCCGTCTGATTTTCAGGCGGTTTTTTTATTTGTGAAAATAAGTTTTTCGTTATTACCCGGGAAATAATCGGTTCTTTTGAGTGTGATACCCGAGAGAAGGCAAAAAAACCGCCGGCTTCCGGGGAGAAGCCAGCGGCTGAAATCTACTGGTGAATCGATGTTAATGCTGATCGGGGAAATCAGCTTGTATTACAGGTTTGGCTGATATTTCATACGTAGTCTCTTTAGCAGTCACTGCACTTGCAGAACCTAAAACCAGCAGCATCGTCAAGATGAAAACTGAAAGCTTCCTGGACACGTATTCACCACCTCTTTTGAAAGTAATTATAATACGGTATAGTAGATAATATAAAACTATTTCCGAAGGGAAAAATGAGGTCTTCTGCCGTGAATAAATGTACTTAGAGGAACAATCTTATTTTTTTAATGAAATTATGCATTTTTGCATAAGGAAGGAGGGGTGGCAGTATGTATGAAAATACAGGAGAAAAGATTCGTGAACTGAGAAAACAGACCGGAATGTCCCAGGCTTTTCTGGCTAATAAAGTCTGTTCCCAATCGGAAATAAGCAGAATCGAACGGGGATTGAATGAGCCTTCCTACCAGATGCTGTGGGCGATTGCGAAAAAGTTCGACGTAGATATCAATTATTTTCTTGATGAACATTCGAAGGAAAGGGAAGACTATTTTCAGGAAGTAAAAGAATTGCTGGAGGAAGCAAGACGTGACCGCGACTACAGTCTTATTGAAGAGATCGTGGACCAGGAATCGAAAAACCCCCTCCTCCAGAAAGGGCATCGCCACAAATACCTGAAATGGCATAAAGCGATGACTGTTTATCACCTTCACAAAGACGCTGCAGGGGCGGTGTCTCTCTTCATGGATTGTCTGTCGAATGGAGACCTCGATTTACTGATTACTGAACTTGATATGAACGTCCTGAATAGTATCGGTATCGTAAAAAGAAATGAAGGGGAGCTTAAGGAAGCTGTCTATTACCTGGAGAAAGCTTTGCGTATCCTTAAGCGGATGGCTTCACTGAAAAAAGAGAGAATTGTAAGGAAAGTGTATTACAACCTCTCCAAAGTGCACTCGGACCTCGGAGAATACAAACTTTCGGCAGGTTATTGCGAAAAAGGACTGGCTCTCTGTTTATCCGAGGAGGATATGTTTCTGTTTGCGGAATTCCACTATCAGCTCGGCCGTAATCTTCTGTTGCTCGGGGATGAAGAAGAAGGTTTGCGTTACTGGGAAAAAACGAGAACGATCATAGAACTCCAGCAGAAGAAAAACCTGCTTAAATTCATCGAAAGTGAGATAGAGAATTACCGGGCGACGGGAACAATAAAATAGAATTATGCATATATTCATAATTTCATGTGCTTACGTATAAAAAAAAGGGGAGCGGGTAATGTACTCCGGCCATACAGGTGTATAAGCGTTGCAGGAGCTTTTGCAGGAAGGCAGAAGAGGAGATATAATCATACTCATAAAGACAGACCATCATCATCCCCCCTCTCCTTTTAACTAATAAAAAACAGGCGGCCCTTTCCCCGAAGGGTCCGCCTGTTTTTCTTTTTCAGAAGACAGCTTCCCTTTTGTTCCCTCTCCGTCTGCGATATAATGGAAGAAACATAGCGAGATGAGGGAGGTTATATTATGGCTGAGGAGAAAAAGAACCAGTTTAATATACTGAGCGGTGATTCTACAGGTGGAGATGGCAGTTACGGTGTGGGAACGATCAACCTCGATAACATTTCCCCGGTTATTGTCGACCCTCAGAAAGAAGAAGCGTACATTGATATGGACGCCCTGCATGCCCGGAGTAAAATAGAGAAAAAGGTCCGTTTTAAACCGGATAAGGAACCGCTCGTGGAACCGAATCTGTACTGGATCGTCTGGGTAGCGACCCAGGTGGCGCAGGAAGGTCCTTATATTTACGGCATCGGTGCCTGTGAAGTGCAGGTATCGACGGAAGAACGACGGATCAAGCCCGGGTATAAGTCGATGCCGGAGCACGTCAATAATCTGGATAAGTCGCTGAAAGGGAAAGTTCTGGTCGAGCACATGGATGAAAAGTCGAAGCAGATTCTCGTCGACTACCTGAAAGAAGAGCACGGTGAACTTTGGAAGAATTCCCGTGACGAAGTGATCGATGGGTTACAATAACATCAGTGAGAAGAGCAGTTCCGTCCTGATTTATTTCGATGGAACTGCTTTTCATAAACAATCTTCTGAAGATTTGAAGTGCGAGGAAAAAGGAGGAGGAAGGATGGAAAAGGAAAATGGCAGTTTCAATTTTAAAAGCCCGCTGCTGTTCTTCGTAATCGTGTGGTCGATTATCTGGAAGGGAATAGCACTCTGGCATGCAGCCCGAAACAAACAGCTGCCATGGTTTCTCAGCCTGCTGATTGTAAACACTGTCGGTCTCGTGGAAATAGTGTATCTCATTTTTTTCAGGAAAGACAGAAAGCTGGATGAATAATAAAAAAAGCGGACCGCAAACTAAGTTTTGATTTGCGGTCCGTTTTTCTATTTCTGATTGAAGAATTCTTTCGCTTTTTCCACATACGGCATGTCTTCATCGATAAGATCCTCTTCGTAATAAATCGCCTCTACCGGGCAGACTGCTTCGCAGGCGCCGCAGTCGATACAAATCTCCGGATCGATATAAAACATGTCTTTACCTTCTTCTATACAATCCACCGGGCATACGTCTACGCATTCTCCGGATTTTTCCTGTTCACACGGGGCAGTAATGACAAAAGCCATGCAAACCCTCCTTTATGTCTGTATTAAAAAGGGGATTAGTTTTCCCGCGTTCATTTTAACACATTCAGGAGGCCCGTTTCTCTGTTTTGCTGATGACGTTTGTACCGACGAGATCCCCCGTTACGTTAAGGGCAGTAGCTCCCATGCCTACGAAGACGTCCACTGCAGTAAGAAGAGCTACAGCTTCCATCGGCAGCCCTACCTGGGAGAATACGGTAGCGATCATGATGATACCGGCACCGGGGACTCCGGCAGTCCCCACCGAAGCGAGCGTGCCGACGATCACTACTTGCAGCACGCTGACAAAGCTCAGTGGATCACCGATGACGTTTGCTGCAAATACCGCCGAAACGGCTATCCGTATAGCCGCTCCGTCCATATTGATGGTTGCGCCGAGCGGAAGGCTGAACCCGTAAAGACTTTTGTTCAGTTTAAGCTGGTTCGCAGCATGAAGAGTAACCGGCAGCGTTCCGGAAGAACTCTGAGTGACGAAAGCGGTGACCATCGGAGTTCTCGCCTCCCTGAAAAATTGGCCGAGCTTCGTTTTCGTGAGCAGGAGAATACCTGTGTAAATTACGAGCTGTACGAGCAGGGCGATATAAAGGACTCCGATGAAACCTCCGAGTTCCTGCAGGGTATCAGTGCCCTGTTCTCCAACGATTCCTGCAATTATAGCTGCAATACCGACCGGGATATACTGAAGGATTCCTTTCATGACCGTCAAAGTCAGTTCGTTCAACGTATCGATAAGGTCATACAGTTTTTCGGCTTTCTCGCCGAATTTTTCTGTACTTCGCATATAAGTTATGGCAATTCCGAAAGCGAAAGCAGTGAAAATGATGCCGAGCAGGTTCATTTCGACGAATGCTTTCACTATATTATCCGGTACAATACTCAGGATCACCTGCGTGACTCCCGGATCCTCAGGGACTTCAAAGGACTCGTCCCCGCTTAAAGAAAGGCCTGTGCCAGGATTGAAGAGACTGGCGACCGAAGTCCCGATGATGATGGCGAGAGCCGAAGTTCCGAGATAGTATAGAAACACTTTCCCGCCCATGCGGCCGAGGTTCCCGATATTCGTCTGATTCACCCCTACGATCAGTGTAAATAGGATAAGCGGGATGATGATGAATTGTAACAGACGGAGCATAAGGTCACCGAAGGGGGCGAGGGCACTTGCTTTATCACCGAGAAGAAGTCCCAGAATGATACCGATTACGAGAGCCACCGTGATTTTTTTAATGAGCGAAGCATGTATATATAAATTCCAGAGTTTTTTCACGCTGTTCCTCCTTCAACTTAATTCTGATTTGTTTACTCTGCATTACAATAGCGGAAAAAAGTTTTTATGTCAAAACAGACGATTTTGTTTTTTGAAAAGGAAAAAGAGGTATTCACTATTGTAGATGAGAGGGGGAGGGAAGATGAGCGTTACTCAAGTAGTGCTTCTTTTGTTAATAGGATATGTCGTTTTCACCATCGATAAGAAAAAAAAGAGTCTGCCGATCCCGGTAGTGCTTCTCGTAATTGGTATAGGGTTATCATTTGTGCCATATTTTTCTACGGTGGAAGTCACGGAGAAGATGATTTATGAAATTTTCCTTCCGGGGATACTGTTCGTTTCCGCCTATAAATATTCAGCCAAAGCTATAAAAAGGCATGGAGCTGTGCTGGCTACGCTAAGTACTCTCGGCCTGATGGCCACGGCACTTCTGCTCGGTCTGCTGACGTATATGATCGGAGGATGGTTCGGCAGCATTTCTTTTCTCGGTGCCATGGTTATCGCTTCGATTCTGACCCCGACCGATCCTGTTTCCGCTGTCTCCGTTCTTGAAGAAGCGGCCGACGAGCAGATTGCTGAAGTGGTGGACGGGGAATCAATGATCAACGATGGAACGAGCATCGTGCTGTTCACAGTTCTGAGCGGGATGTACCTGGGTGAAAATTCCTTTCAGCTCACCGGTTTTATCGGAGAATTTTTATACGTCTCTCTCGGTGGAGTGGCTGTAGGAATAGCATTCGGATGGCTGTGTTCAAAAGCCGTACACATAACCCATCACCGTGATTATCAGGTCATGCTCAGTATCATTATCGCGTATGGCGTATTCCAGACGGCTGAACATATCGGGTTCTCCGGAGTACTCGGAACAGTGGCTGCCGGCATTATGCTGAGTTATGAATTTGAGCATATGAACCGAGAGGAACACTATAGGGAAGCACTGTCCGGTTTCTGGAACGTAGTGGAACCGTCCCTGCTTGCTCTCGTTTTTCTGCTCATCGGAATTACGGCGACACCGTATCTCACTTCCGCAAACTGGAGCATGGCAATCATCATTTTCGTCGCCTCCATCGTCATCCGTTACTTAATAGTGACGAGTGTGCTGGCGATATTTCATAATCATCGGTCGCTTGATAAAAACAGGCAGGCTTTTCTCGTGTCCTGGGCAGGAATCAGAGGGACGATGTCCGTGTTTCTGATTTTGAGTCTTCATGCGAAAAGTCCGGACGGAAGCGAAGAGCTGTTATCCATCAGTTTCTCGGTTGTAGTACTCTCCCTGATCATTCAGAGTCTCGGGGTGTATCCGTTATCCCGCAAACTGGAGAACTGACTGGACTCTTTTGTGCTTATTCCGGCATGAAAATCCCCTTGGGACCGGAAGATGACCGGTTCCTAAGGGGATTTTTGCTCTTTATTCTTTTAAATTATTCAGGCTGCAGCTGCAGTCTTTTTTCTGCTTCTGATAAAGAAAGCGAGAATGAAACCGAATAAGGAGAGTGCTCCTGCAACGATGAAGGCACTATTGACCCCGTTCACCATGCCGGCAGCACCTTCCCCGGGAATTGCACCACTGGACATGACGGACACCAGCAGCCCTGTACCGACAGCTCCGGAAATCTGCCGCATCGTATTATTCATGGCCGTACCGTGTGGCATCAGTTTATCGGGAAGCTGGTTAAGGCCGGCAGTCGTTACGGGCATCATTACCATAGCGATACCGAACATACGGGCCGAATTGACGATTGCCAAATAGGCGAATGTTGTTTCAATTGTGAGCGAAGTGAAAAGAAAATTCGTAACGGTTAATATTCCAAGACCGATGATCGCAAGCCACCTGGCTCCGAACATGTCGAAAAGGCGTCCGGTCACCGGGTTCATCAGTCCCATCAGAATCGCTCCAGGAAGCAGCATGAGTCCGGACTCCAGAGGAGAGAAGCCGAGCATATTCTGCATAAGAATAGGCAAAATGACGGCCCCGCCTATCATGGACATGAATACTACCATGCCGAGAGCGGTTGTAAGAGTGAAGACTCCGTATTTGAAAATCCTGAACTCCAGAATCGGCTGTTCGAGTTTCATCTGACGTTTAATGAACAGAGTAAGAGTGATAGCTCCGACAATGATTGGAATATATACCTGCGGAACGAGCCAGCCCCCGACGTTTCCTGCCGTACTGAAACCGTAGAGAAGCCCTCCGAACCCGAGTGTGGACAGGGCGATGGAGAGAGCATCGATTTTAGGGAATGTCCGCGTTGTGACGTTTTTCAGGATAAAATAAGCGACAATTATATCAATAACTGCGATAGGAAGCACAACGTAAAATACACTCCTCCATGGGAACTGACCAACGAGGTACCCTGAGAGCGTAGGTCCTATAGCCGGAGCGAAAGCGATGACGAGACCGAACAGCCCCATAGCCGTTCCCCGTTTTTCAAGCGGAAACACGAGAAAAAGAATCGTCTGCATCAGCGGCATAATAATACCTGCGCCGCCGGCCTGCAGTACGCGGCCGGCCATCAGAAACGAAAAGTTCGGAGCTATCGCACATACAAGAGTTCCGAGCGCGAATGTGCCGACAGCTGTAAGAAACAGACCGCGGGTAGTGAACCGTTCAATGAGAAAAGCGGTGATGGGAATCATGATTCCGTTCACAAGCATGAAAACCGACTGTAACCATTGAGCTGTGTTGGCACTTACTCCGAGGTCATTCATAATCGGGGGGATAGCAGTGGATAAAAGTGTCTGATTCAGAATCGCTACGAATGCTCCTGAAATCAGAACAATCATCAGCGGCACTTTGTTTATATCGGGGCGTCCTTGAGCGTCAGCCATATCAATTCCTTCTTTCTTCCTATTTAATAATGAGTTGAATAAGTTAACAATTATAGCAGACAGAAGTCTGGAAGTTAATTGATATGCATGGAAAGTTAAAATAGTCTGCACAAAGTATATAAATGCGTTATAATTAAAAAGGATAGAAGGAGGAATGAACATGGGTAAGTTAGATGGTAAAGTTGCGATCATTACCGGGGGAGCGTCCGGTATGGGTAAAGAAATGGTGGATTTGTTTAAAAACGAAGGGGCTTTCGTCATTGCTGCAGACGTGAATGAGGAAGGTCTGAAAGCCGTCGGTCAGGAAACGAATGTCGAAGGAGTCAAGCTTGATATATCTTCCGATGAGGACTGGGAGAATGCTGTTCAGAAAATCAAGGACCAGCATGGAAAAATAGATATCCTCGTAAACAACGCGGGTATCACTACGGAGAAGTCCGCAGATGATACGACGGTCGAGGATTGGGAGTTGATGATGCGTATCAACAGTTACGGGCCGTTCGCAGGGATCAAGCACGTGGCTCCCTACATGGCGGAGAACGGGAAAGGTTCGATTGTAAACATATCAAGTTTCACGGCTCAGATCGGACTCGGCTTCAACAGCTATTCCGCTTCTAAAGGAGCAGTACGGGCCATTTCCAAATCCGCCAGTACTACTTATGGGAAACAGGGGGTTCGCGTGAACGCGGTGTTCCCTGGTGTTATAGAAACACCTATGACGAAAAATCTGAAAGAATCCGGCGGTATGCTCGAACAGCTTGAAAAAGCTACTCCGCTCGGACGACTCGGAAAACCGGAAGATATAGCGAGAGCCGTCCTGTTTCTGGCCTCTGACGATGCCGACTATATAACGGGCGCCGAGCTCGTTATTGATGGAGGATTTTCAGCACAGTAATACTGCAGGCTGCCCTTAATCAGGGCAGCTTATTTTTTAATAACGATAAATGAAAAGAGAGGCGGATCCCGATATGTCTATGCAGATACTGATACTGGGACTGTTGAGGGAGACCCCGAGGCACCCTTATGAAATGAAGATGATCATGAAACAACAGCACTGGGATCGACTCTTCCCCGTAACCGAAGGTAACCTTTATCACAATATAAAAAGGGCAGCGGAAAGAGGAAATATAAAGGCTATAAAGCAGGAGCAGGTGGAGAAACGTCCGAGCCGCACCGTATATGAAATTACGGAACAGGGAAAAGAAGAGCTTTCCGATCGGATTCTGCATGCGTTCCTTGATCAGAAGATGGAAATAAACACCATATACCCGGCTCTTTTATTCGTCCGGTATTCCAACCGGAATTCAGTGGCAGAAGCTGTACGGAAATGGATAGAATCGATTGAAATGAAGGACGGGGAGACCCGTCAGGAGAACGGCGCAGGATACTATATTCATAAGCATTTTCAGCAAAGGATGCAAATAGACAGAGAGTGGCTGAAGGAAGTGGCCGCATGGCTGGAAAAGAGCGCAAATGAAAAAACGTGAGAGGTCTATAGTTGACCTCTCACGTTTTTTTTATCCTTTTGCAGGGTCGGTACTTTCACTATATACCGTTTCGTTACTTTTCTTTTTCATGTGGTTGCTGAACAGACGCATAACGATAAGATGGGAAAAAGCCTGGGTATATTTATAGGCGAACCACGGAAGGGAAGGCATATATTCATGGATAGCGACTATAAGTTCATTTTTTTCGGGAATCTTTCTGAATTCGAGTCTTCCGCGGGAATTCTTTTCGGAATCTGTAAGCAGCCCCCCGGTAATATAGTAAAGGGCACGGTCGGGCGTACTTCGTTCTCTGGAGTAGGAAAGTTCCAGCAGCGATTTTGAACTGAATGAGGTTCCTACTTTACAGCAATGATCTTCGTCCACAGTAGTGCGGATCCAGGGATTCAATAACGATTCCAGCCATTCTACGTAGTAAAGGGCGGTGCTGTCCGCTGTTTCCCCTTCAGGCAGAATGATTCTTTGTACGGAACGGACATCCTGCTTGAACGATGGGAGTTGGGGCAGTTTCAGCCGTATCCCTTCCTGACGTTCGCTTTCGAGAGCGTATTTTGCGGATTCTTCGAAAGAGATTTTCCCGTCACTGATGCCCTCCACGTAGTTTTCTTTCTGAACGACCATCGGATGTTTGAGGCTTTCGATAAGCGGATAGACGATTTCTTTCGAGGCTCCGGTCACCATACTTACCCAAAGCCTGGACAGTTTCACAGTGATGAACGGAACCGGTATGGCCTTCGGCTTCCGGCCCATGATGGCTGCGGTTTTCAACATCATATCCCAATAAGTCATTACCTCCGGACCGCCGACGTCGATGGACCGGTTGGAGATCTCTTCATTTTCCAGGCCTTCATCGAGGGCATTAAGAACATCCG
Organism: Salimicrobium humidisoli; assembly: GCF_002295105.1. Taxonomy (GTDB): domain Bacteria; phylum Bacillota; class Bacilli; order Bacillales; family Halobacillaceae; genus Salimicrobium; species Salimicrobium humidisoli. The sequence goes on from NZ_NSGH01000001.1 coordinate 201,988, forward strand.
GCAGAGCGATAGGCTGGGTTTCCATACGCGTCCACTTTGGCAGAACCATAATCGGGAGGCGCTTCACAAGCTTTGCGAGAATCGGGAAAGAAGAGCCTTTCGGACCTACGATGAGACCGGCTCTGATTGCAGTGACGGGAGTCCCGTAGGCGCGCAGTATATTTTCGACTTCCAGACGGCTGCGTAAGTGTCTGGAAAGAGGCTCGTCGTCTCCCGGAACGATACCGGTCAGGTAGACGATTCTTTTTACGTTATTCTTTTTCGCAGCCTGAGCGAAGTTGTCGGCTAAGATGACGTCCATGTCTTCAAAAGACCCCTGGTTAAGCTTTGCCGATGGCATCATGGAGTGTACCAGGTAAACGGCTACATCCGCTCCTTCCAGGGCTTTCTCGGCGTCATTCATTGAATACAGATCACAAGATCTCCACTGGATATGCTCACTGTCCTCGTAGTTATCTCCATTCCGGGAAAGAGCTATAATATCAGCTTTATCCTCGATTTTTTTCAGCAGATTCTGTCCGATGTATCCACTGGCCCCGGTCAGGGCGACGACTGGTCTTTTACTCATCAGTTTCTCACTCCTTTTTCTCTACCTTTCCCTTTCCGGGAGAACTGAAACTGACTTATATCCACCCTTTCTCCTGGCAGTACTGAATAGCTTCGATACGGTTAGTTACGCCCAGTTTGTCCAGAATGATGGATACATAGTTCCTTACGGTTGCCGGCGTTATAAACAGGGACTCGGCGATAGCTTTCGTATTCTTGCCTTCGGACATAAGTGCGACCACCTGTTTCTCCCTTTCGGTGAGCGGGCTCGGATCCGTGAAGGCGAGATCGACCAGTTCCGGGTCGTAAATCTTAGCTCCTTCATGGATTTTGCGGATGGAAGCGGCAAGATCGTCACTCGGACTGTCTTTCAGCAAATAGCCGTGCACCCCTGCATTTTTGGCTCTTTGAAAATATCCGGAGCGTGCGTACGTAGTGAGGATGATAACCCTGCACGGAAAGTCCTTCAGTTCTCCGGCAGCGTCCAGCCCGTCTTTTTTCGGCATTTCGATATCGAGCATGCATATATCCGGTTCCAGCTCCCGCGCAAGGCGAAGCAGTTCTTCCCCGTCTCCTGCCTTGCCGATGACTTCTATCCCTTCTTCGAGATCAAGAAGCGTGGCGAGTGCACCAAGCAGCATCTGCTGATCCTCGGCGATTACCATACGAATCATGAAAGTTCCTCCTTTTGCTTAATGATGGTCGGCACATAAAAGTTCAGGGCAGTTTTTCCATTCTGTTCAATCTCAAGCGTCCCGTTGACAAATTCCAGCCGTTCCTTCATTCCTTTCAGACCGCTTCCGTCCCCGTACTCGTCTTTGCTGAAGCCGTCTCCGTCATCCGTAACGGTAAGCAGAGTATCTTCTTCTCCCTGGTCGATGGCGATTTGACACAAGGAAGCGTTGCTGTGCCTTGTCACGTTCGTCACTGCTTCTTTCAGGCACATGCTGAGTACGTGCTCAATCAGGGGAGGAAGGTGTACCGAGCCCGGCGCTCCGGACTCTTCGAAAGTCATACCGGCTGTCTCTATCATTTGCCGGGCACGTATCCATTCATCTTCAAGAGATGCCGCTCTCATGTCAGAGACCATTTCCCTTACTTCTTTCAACGCCGTGCGGGCGGTGTCGTGTATGTCCCTCATTTCATCTTTGGCCTGCTCCGGTTTCTGTTCAATGAGCTTCCCGGCCAGTTCGCTTTTCAGACCGATCATGGACAGTTTCTGACCGAGCGTATCGTGAAGGTCTCTTGCTATCCTCTCTCTTTCTTCCGTCACTACCAGCTGGGAAATGCGTTCGTTGGCATCTTCGAGGGCGTCTTCGAGAATTTCCTGATTTCGCCGGTACCGGACGGTGAAAGGGAGAAGCACCACCCCTATAAGAGCGATCGTTACGAAGGGAAGATAAGGAAACAGAGAGTCCATCCGCATGATGAAAGTCATTACCGTCGCTATGAAGGTAGTCGTCAGGTGAACCGTATACAGAGCTATGAACCCTCCACGGTGGCGGATACTTCCGATGAAATAGGCGAGAAACAAAGCGAAATAAACGTATCCGAAAAGGAAAGTCATAATGAGACTTATGGCTATTTCTATACTGACGAAAAGGTAGATCATACGACTGTTCGACGAAAAGGACCATCGATAACAGAGAAAGAAAATAAAGGTCATCAGAATACCGAACACAATTTCCAGAACGGAAGATGATCTGAATATGAAGAAAAAGGGAAGGACGCAGAAAACGATCCATATATATGCGCCGAGCCCCGTATGTTTTGGAAGTATATGGTACCATTGCTGCATAGAAGTGACTCCTTTTCTTTAAGCATATCACACACGAAAGAGACCGTCCCGGCAAATACAGGACGGTCTCACTTTTATGATCGGGAAACGGTTGTTCAGCCGGAAGTCCCTGCATTACTTTTCAACAGGGGCTTCACTTCCCTGAAGGAAACAAAAGTTTTATTGGCGGTATCGTACAGCCGGAACCGGACCGATTCCAGGCTGGTAAGAAACGTGATGGTGGTCGCGTACTGGAGAGGAGGCGTCGACTCATGTGCTTCCTCAAGTTTATAGTTCGGTACCCTCGGACTCAGATGGTGTACGTGGTGGAAACCGATGTTGCCGGAAATCCACTGGAATACTTTCGGAAGACGGTAGTAGGAGCTTCCGTCAACAGCCGCCTTAACGAAGTCCCACTCCGATTCGTCTTCGAAGTAAGAATCTTCGAACTGGTGCTGAACGTAGAAAAGCCATATTCCAAGCATGCCGGACACGTAAAGGATCGGCAGCTGTACGAGAAGGAAAGCTTCCCATCCGAGTGTTGCGATGATCGTTCCGTAGATAAGTACGGCAGATATGTTGGTCACGTAGGTGTTCATGCGTTCTTTTTTCTTCGCGCCTTTACGGTTGAAACGGTTGGAGATAAGGAACAGATAAATGGGACCGAATCCGAACATGACGATAGGATTCCGGTACATACGGTAAATGAAACGTTCGCGTTTTGAAGCCTGAAGGTATTCTTCCACCGTCATCACCCATATATCACCGGTGCCGCGCTTATCCAGGTTCCCGCTTGTCGCGTGGTGGATAGAATGGCTCCGTTTCCATTTGTCGAAAGGGAAAAGAGTCAAAATACCGCTGATAATGCCGATGGTACGATTGGCTTTCTGGCTTGGCAGAAAAGAAGAGTGTGTACAGTCGTGAAAGATGATGAAAATCCTTACGACGAAAGCCCCGGCAAGGATGGCTACCGGTACGGCAAGCCATGCCGATATCTCCAGGGAGAGATAGGCCAGGACCCACAGCGTGACAAAAGGTACCATAGTATTGAGCAGCTGGATTATTCCGGCTTTAGTATCGGGTTTTGCGAATTCCGAAACGTCTTTTTTAAGCTGTTTCTGTTTTTCTTTTTCCATAGTTGAGCCTCCCGTGTTCCGTTGTTTCTATATCGTAACTTAAATTAGCATCAGGTATAAGGCACAAGTGTCAGTATTTATTCGTGATAAATATCACGGATGTTTATATGTATTCAGAGTTACTCATTTAGTATAAAATGATAAGTAGCTTGTTAAAAAGGTAGGTTCAATTATGGAAGAACATGAGGATTATATAACACGGATTCAGATCGAGGATAAAGAAATAGTGCTCATCGGTACCGCTCACGTCTCCAGGGCGAGTGCTCTGCAGGTGAAGGAAGTAGTGGAGCAGGAAGAACCGGACAGCGTCTGTGTGGAGCTTGACGAACAGCGGTATCATTCGGTCGTCGAGGGAAACCAGTGGAGAAACATGGACATCTTCCAGATCATTAAGGAGAAGAAAGCGACGCTGCTGCTGATGAACCTGGCGATTTCGTCTTTCCAGAAACGAATGGCGGAACAGTTCGGTATCAAAGCAGGTCAGGAAATGATTCAGGGGATTGAATCAGCCGAAGCATCGGGTGCCGAACTCGTCCTTGCCGACCGGAACATTCAGCTGACGTTCGCCCGCATATGGGGGAACCTTGGTTTCAAAGGGAAAGCGAAACTCATGCTCTCCCTGTTTGCAGGTATTTTCTCCAAAGAATCGATATCGGAGGAAGATCTGGAAAAGATGAAGGAACAGGATATGCTGGATGCGATGCTTGAAGACTTCAGCGACAACTTTCCGAGACTGAAGCAGCCGCTTATCGATGAAAGGGATCAGTATCTCGCCGAGAAGATCCGTACGGCTCCCGGAAAGAAAGTGGTGGCTGTTCTTGGAGCTGCCCACGTTCCCGGGATTACGAAGGAAGTACACAGGGAGCACGACCTGGAAGCGTTGAAAGAACGTCCGAAAAAATCTCCGTGGCCGAAGATCATCGGATGGGCCATCCCTGTTTTCATTATAGCGCTCATCGCCTATACCTTTACGATGAATGCGGAGGCCGGCATGCAGCAGACGCTCAGCTGGGTCCTCTGGAACGGCATTGTTTCAGCTGTCGGAGCGGCTGCGGCCTTTGCGCACCCCCTTGCTATTCTGACTGCTTTCGTAGCGGCTCCTGTCACTTCATTGAACCCGCTTATTGCGGCCGGCTGGTTCGCAGGGTTCGTCCAGGCTTACATCAAGCGGCCGAATGTGGGGGATTTCGAGTCCCTTTCCGACGACGTGACTTCCGTCAAAGGTTTTTGGAACAACAAAGCGACGCGCGTGCTGCTCGTCATTGCACTGACAAATATCGGAAGTTCTCTCGGAACATTTATCGGCGGTGCGGATGTCATTCGATTATTTCTGGAAAATTTTTAGTACGTCTCCCTCGTTCAATGGAGAGAAAATATGATTCATGTCAGGAGGATCCGTTTTGAGTAAAGAAGAAACATATATCAATGATTTGATCGATTTTTTGAGTATTCCTTCCATTTCCACGGACGCGGCCTATGAGGCCGAAGTGAGGAAAGGGGCAGAATGGCTCGCTTCCGACCTCAGGAAGAGCGGGATGGAAAATGTGGAGATTATGGAAACGGACGGTCATCCGGTAGTGTATGCAGACTGGCTGCACCAGCCTGATAAACCTGTTTTCCTCGTGTATGGCCATTATGACGTACAGCCGGCTGATCCCGTGGAACTGTGGACGTCCGCTCCTTTCCACCCGGAGATCAGGGACGGTAAGCTGTTTGCCCGTGGCGCCACGGATGATAAAGGCCAGGTGCTCATTCACGTTAAAGCGATTGCGTCACTAATGGAAGAGGACGGGGAACTGCCTGTCAATATCAAGCTCTGTTTAGAAGGCGAGGAAGAGATCGCAAGCCCCAGCCTCGTGCCTTTCGTGAAGAAACATAAAGACAAACTTGCCTGTGATGCCGTGCTTATTTCCGATACTCCGATGATAGACGAAGAGACTCCGGCGATTGTAACCGGTCTCCGGGGCGCTTTGGCTTTTGAAATGGAAGTTGCTACTGCCGCTACCGATCTCCATTCCGGAGCTTATGGGGGAGCGGTACCTAATGCTGCGCATCATCTTGTCAAAGTGCTGGACTCTTTCCATGATGAGAGCGGAAGAGTGAATGTCGAAGGATTTTATGAAGGGGTGCCTGAAGTAACGGATGAACTGCGGGAAGAGATGGCCCGTATTCCTTTTCATGAAGAAGCCGTGAAAAAAGAGCTCGGACTCACTTCGCTGTACGGGGAAGAGGGCTACACTCCGCTTGAGCAGATCGGTCTCCGTCCGACTTTGGAGTTCAATGGAATAACTTCCGGGTATCAGGGCGCCGGTGTGAAAACCGTGATCCCCAAAGTGGCAACGGCTAAAGTAAGCTGCCGACTGACAGGGGATCAGGACCCTTCTTACGTGTTCGGAAAAATCAAAGAGCACGTGGAAGCGACAGCTCCTGCAGGTGCTTCGGTTACTCTCGATAAACAGATAGAAGCGAAAGCAGTGACGGTTGACGCCGGTAATGAGTATATCCAAAAAGCCGGCAAGGCTTACGAACAGTTTTACAAAAACAGAACTCTTTATCCGAAAGAAGGAGGATCCATACCGATTGTCGAGGTGTTCCGGAACGAACTCGGAGCGGAGCCCGTACTGATGGGATTCGGCCTCCAGTCCGAGAACATGCATGCACCTGATGAACATTTCCATCTGTCCAATTTCAAAAGGGGAATACAGACAGTGAAAGCGTATTATAAGTCTTTTCAGGAAGATTGATCGTTTTTTGAATAAGCACTCTGTTTTCTTTCCACGATCGGACAAGGAAGCGGAGTGTTTTAAAATTCAGAAAAATTATAAACTGGGATGGTATTAAGGGTTTATATTTCCGGGGAATGAGGAAAACTGATATAGATGCGCAGGTCCCGTGTGCAAAATTCCGGAACTTATTGACACCGCTTACACTATACGCTATAGTTTATGTACAAGTTAAAACGTGTGGTGGAGATTCGGAGATTCACATGAGCAGGCGCATCGGTAGTGGTGTGCTTACTCGTGTGAATCTTTTTTTTTGTCCCCGACCGTTAAACAGACGAAAAGGAGAGGTAGCAATGAATGAATTTTTATCTGAAATAATCGGGACGATGATTCTCATCATTTTCGGTGGCGGTGTTGTAGCAGGGGTTGTATTGAAAGGTTCGAAAGCCGAAGGGACAGGCTGGGTGCTGATTACGATTGCCTGGGGGCTTGGTGTTACGATGGGAGTATATGCTTCCGGTAACGTCTCCGGGGGGCATATCAACCCGGCTGTGACGCTTGGTTTTGCCGCAATAGGGGAGTTTCCGTGGGCGAAAGTTCCGATGTACATATCTGCCCAGATCATCGGAGCGTTCATCGGCGGCGTGATCGTCTTCCTGAACTACCTCCCTCACTGGCGTGCCACGGAGGATAAAGGCGCGAAACTTGCCGTTTTCTCGACGGACCCGGCAATCCGCAGTCCTTTCTCAAACCTGGTAAGTGAGATTCTCGGTACGTTCGTACTCGTCATGGGTCTTCTGTTCATCGGATCGAATGAATTTACGCAGGGTCTGAACCCGTTGATTGTGGGTCTTCTGATCGTAGCTATCGGGATGAGCCTCGGCGGGGCTACCGGGTATGCTATCAACCCGGCCCGTGACCTCGGTCCGCGTATCGCCCATGCTTTACTTCCCATTCCCAATAAAGGCGGTTCGGACTGGAGCTACTCCTGGGTACCTATCCTCGGACCGGTACTCGGCGGAATTTACGGGGCGATCTTTTACAAATCGATTTTCCTCAGTGAATATTCCGTGGCTTTCTGGGTCGGTTCAGCCATCATTCTGGTGATTCTGATTCTGGCTGCACGGTCGGAACTGAAAGAAAAACCGACGACGACAGACAGTCTGGAAGAGAAACTCAGCTAAAGATTTGCGAACTTATTTTCTATTATAAGAAAGGAGAATCATTATGTCAGAGAAGTATATTTTATCCCTGGACCAGGGTACTACAAGTTCAAGAGCCATTCTTTTTAATCAGAAGGGGGAAATCGTCGAAACCGGTCAGAAGGAATTCGAACAGTTCTTCCAGAAACCCGGGTGGGTGGAGCACGATGCCAATGAAATATGGACGTCCGTCCTTTCCTGTATATCCGAGGTTCTGAGAAAATCCGATATCGAACCCAATCAGATTGCCGGAATAGGGATCACCAACCAGCGGGAGACGACAGTCATCTGGGATAAGAACACCGGTAAACCTATCCACCGGGCCGTCGTATGGCAGTCGCGCCAGACCCAGCAAATTTGTAACGATCTCCGGGAACAGGGGTATAACGAGACGTTCCGTGATAAGACCGGACTGCTGCTCGACCCTTATTTCTCGGGTACGAAAGTGAAATGGATCCTTGATAATGTGGAAGGTGCAAGAGAAAAAGCGGATAACGGCGAACTGCTCTTCGGTACGATGGATACATGGCTCGTTCACAAGCTTTCAGGCGGGAAGGCTCACGTTACGGATTACTCCAACGCATCCCGTACCCTCATGTTCAACATCCACGAACTGAAGTGGGATGAGGAACTTCTTGACATTCTGGGTGTTCCGAAAAGCATGCTGCCGGAAGTGAAAGACTCTTCCGAAGTCTATGCGAACACGGTGGATTATCACTTCTTCGGGGAAGAGGTACCGATTGCGGGTATGGCCGGAGACCAGCAGGCTGCCCTGTTCGGTCAGGCCTGTTTCGACGAAGGAATGGCGAAGAACACGTACGGCACCGGCTGTTTCATGCTGATGAATACCGGTGACAAAGGCGTACAATCAGAAAACGGATTGTTGACGACACTCGCCTGGGGACTGGACGGTAAAGTCGAGTACGCCCTGGAAGGGAGTATCTTCGTGGCCGGCTCGGCTATCCAGTGGCTTCGGGACGGGTTGAAGCTTATTGAAGACAGCCCATCCAGTGAACAATATGCAAAAAACGTAGATTCGAACGAAGGAGTGTACATGGTGCCGGCATTTGTGGGACTTGGTACTCCTTACTGGGACAGTGAAGCCAGAGGGGCCATGTTCGGTCTTACGCGCGGCACGAAAAAAGACCACGTCATCCGTGCCACACTGGAGTCTCTTGCTTATCAGACGAAAGATGTCCTGAACGCAATGGTTACGGATTCCGGCATCGATGTGAAAAGTCTTCGTGTGGACGGAGGAGCCGTGAAGAACGATTTTCTTATGCAGTTCCAGAGTGACATACTCGATGCACCGGTGGAGCGTCCTGTTGTTCAGGAAACGACAGCCCTTGGGGCCGCTTATCTTGCGGGTCTTGCGGTAGGTTTCTGGGAAAGTAAGGATGAGATAAGAAAACAATGGAACGTGGAAGAAACTTTCGATCCTGACATGGAAAGTGAAGAAAGAGAAGAACTTTACAATGGCTGGAAGAAAGCCGTTAAAGCGACGAGAGAATTTAAGTAAGCATAATAACCTTCGCCACAGTGCCGGACACTGTGGCTTTTTTCATGAGATAGGAAAACACGTTTCCGAGCTTCCGCTTTCCTAACTTTTGGATTAACGTTATAATATTAATTAAAGAAATACGGTTTCAGAGAGGAAGTTAGCGTGTGAGATGGGAAGAACGATTTGACTGGCAGCTGTTTTTTTCAATTCTGGCATTTATAGTTGTCAGTTGTATCGCTTTATATAGTGCCCAGCAGAGTGAACAGTATAACGACCCTTTCGTCACGAGACAACTGGTGTTCTACGGGCTTGGTTTTTTCGTCATCGCTGTCATGATGAATTTCGATCCTGAACTTTACCAGAAAGCGAGTGTGTATTTATACATTTTCGGTCTGCTTCTGCTTATTGCACTTATTCTGGCACCTTCTTCGATTGCGCCGGTCATTAAAGGACAGAAAAGCTGGTTTGCCCTGCCGGGGCTCTCTATCCAGCCATCGGAATTCATGAAGATCTTCACGATAATGATGCTCGCGAACATTATATCCAGGCATAACGGGCGCTTTCAGGGAAAAGCTTTTACTTCGGATGTCGTACTGCTTGTAAAAATTATCGGTGTGACCGCGCTGCCTCTTCTTCTGATTATGCAGCAGCCCGATCTCGGGACTTCGCTTGTGTTCATCGCAATAATGGCAGGTATGATTCTCATCTCGGGAATACGCTGGAGAGTGATTGTACCGATCTACTCGGGCATCGCTGTGCTTGGCACCACTATTATTTTGCTGGCTCTTCAGGCGCCGCAGTTTCTCGAGAAGTATCTTGGAGTTAAGGAATATCATTTCGGACGTATCTACTCCTGGCTCCAACCGCTTAAATACGAGGATTCTTCCGGCTATCAGCTGGTGAAAGCAATGCGTGCTATCGGATCAGGACAGTTGTACGGAAAAGGCACGGGGGAACGGGAAGTGTATATGCCGGAGAGTCAGACGGATTTCATTTTCAGTATTATAGGGGAGGAGTACGGTTTTCTTGGCTCGTGTGTCGTGCTGCTTCTGTTCTTTCTGCTTATTTACAGACTTACTTTTATTGCCCAGCGCGCGAATTCCGAATTCAGTTCATACGTACTTGTCGGCATTATAGTGATGATCACTTTCCACGTTTTTCAGAATATCGGCATGTCTATTCAGCTCTTGCCGATTACAGGGATCCCCCTGCCATTCATCAGTTACGGAGGGAGTTCTCTGCTGGCGACTCTCATGGCCATGGGCTTCGCTTTTGCCGTCACTTTCCATCATCGTACGTACATGTTCGGGGACCACTGAAGAAATCACAGTCGAATCTGCTTACAAAAAGAGGCATGACTCCGCCAGGAAGTCATGCCTCTTTTTAATAGATAACTGAAATTAAAGGTGAGCCGCTTTAGTATCCTGAACAAAAAAGTCGAATCCGAATGCAGTCAGGAGACCGACAATCAGTACCCAGAGAGCGATACTGACTCCCATCCATATGAGCATCCGCCTTTTAGTAGCTCCCATAGCCATGCCAATAAAGGCCGAAATGTGAGTGCCTATAAGAATCGGGCCGAGGAGAGCGAAACCGATCACTCCGTATTTTTGAAACAGGCGTACAGCCCGCACACTCCTGTTTGAAGAGCGACCTTTTTCTTCCCGGCGTCGTACATACCATGCCTTTAATTTATCAAACAAAAGGATCACCGGTATAACGGTAACCATATTTCCTATAAAGCCGACGACCATCACGAGTGTGGGAGAGAGCCCCCACACAATGCCGAGTGGTACTACGACAAGCACTTCAAGCCAGGGAGTGGCAGCACCAAGGAAAATAAGCAGATATTTGTATAAAAGCACTCCCGTCCCCCCTTTGTAACGATTGGATATTAAAATATAAGCGATCGGGAGGCAGTGGGTCAAACCTTCCGCCCGGCTGCCGGTTTTTTTCTCCCTCATTCGCCAAAGGGGAGAAACTGCAGTTTCCGGAGATGGTCGATTTAATACTGCACCTGATCAGGCGATTGATGCATAAGTCTAAAAAAGGGTAGCAGGAATCAGAACCCTGATTCCTGCTACCCGTCCATTGGTCGTGCCTTTATGCATTATTGTTTTTTATCGTTGATGTCAGTTACGTTATCATCCGTGCTGTCGGAAGTGTTGGTGTGATCGGAACTTTCGCTGCTTGAAAGTTCTTCTTTTGCTTCGCTGGCTTTTTCTCCGACGGATTGAAGTTCGTCTCCTGCATCTTTGGCTGTCTCTATCATCTCTTTGGATTCGTTCTGGATGTCCTGTGCACTTTCTTTAAGCTGGTTGCCCTGTTCATCCAGGATTTCCTGAATCTTCTGCACAGCTTCTTTCGTGATGGAGGCAGCCCGCTGAATACGGCCGAGCCAGTCATCTTTAACGCCCTGCGGGTCTTCTTTTACGCGGTTAGCGTAGCTTGAGATCTTATTCTTCGCGTTGGAAGATCCGGATTTGACACGTTTACGCTCTTCAGAATCTGAAGCGAGAACTACAACTGCGCCTACCAGCGCTCCGGAAACCATAGCGAAAGGAAGTTTGTTACCTCTTCTTTTATTATTCTGGCTGTAATCATAATTTTGTCCCATTGTTTATCCCTCTTTCTGTGTCAGATTGTTTTCGTAACGGGCAGCACGTGCAGCTTCCTGTCTCAACTGAAGTTTATCGGCTTCGATGGAGTGATATACGTCTGAACCCTCTTCATACCGCTCTATACTTTTCCGTTCTTTTTTCAGGCGGCGGTGCGACTGCTGCTTGTGGAACCGGGTGTCCCGGTAAAGGAAGAAACCGCCAACGGCACCAAGAGCAAAACCGAGACCGGTGAGCCCTGTTTCGAGGTTATTGTCCTGTGCCATCGGTCTGCTCCGGAAGATTATCTTTCAATGCTTTTCTCTTCTGCACGAGATAATAAGAAAGAGCCATCGCACCATAGAGCCCGTTCCATCCCTGTTCTCCGACTTTTTCTTCGCCTTCGGAAGTATTCTTCTTCAGAGCGTACGTGACGTCGACAAGAGACGAAGTAAGCTTACGGGAGGATTCTCCCACATCGCCGACTATATAAAACAGCGGACTGAGGGCACGCAGTTTTTCGTTAACGTCTGCAAGAGCATCGTTACTGTTTTTCAGTATGTCGGTCGTTTCGCTCATTACTGTGTCCAGCTGGGAAGGAAGTTCGTCGACTGTGCGGTCCACTCCTTTCAGTACACTGGCCAGATTGTTCAAAGTTCTAACTAAAAATATAGCTATAATCGCAAAAGCTATTCCTATAATTAATACACCAATCCCTAAGAAATCCATAGTCTACCCCTTTCTTATTTTGTGTTCTGTTTCGGACGAATGCGGCGATACTTGGAATATAATTCGAGAATAGCATCTCCCCATTTCATCGCCTGGGCAACCTGTTCCGAACTGCGGTCGGATGCGTGTGATACGTGACGAGTCAGATTCTCTATTGAATCATTTACGTTCCCTACAGAAGAGCTGACGCTATGTAGAGACTCGAAAACCGGATCGATCGATTCGCTTTTATGCTGCACATCGTCTACCAGTCCGTTCGTTTTTCTTACGAGATCCTCGGTTTGGGTAGTCATACCCTCCACCTGTTTCTCCACCGTATCCAGCGTGCTGGAAACATTGTTTAAAATGTCAGTTGCTGCTTTCATGGTTTTAACCAGGAAAATCACGATCAACGCAAAAGATAATGCGATAATTAATAAACTTATGGAAACAAATGACAATGGATCCACCTCCTTCGACTTCTTTTCCTATCATACCACTAAAAAATACTTTTGAAACTCATTAGAAGGGAAGTTTTTCTTAAAAAAATCGGTTAATCGAACCCCGGGATGGGGAAAGGGGGAAGAAGTGAAATGTTATTAAAGGAGGAAGTGAAGTGTTCAAAAAATTGAAAAAGTTCGGTAAAGAACTCGTGGAAGAGTTTCAGAATGACGACGTACCCGTTCTCGCCTCTTCCCAGGCTTATTATTATCTTTTAGCCATATTCCCGATGGTCATACTTATATTGTCTTTATTACCTTATTTTTCGATAGATACTGAGCGGGTTATGAGTTTCATTTCCAACAATGTCCCGGGGGATACTGCGAGTATGATCAGGGAAAATGTCGTGAGTGTAGTGGAGAAACCAAGCGGCGGCCTGCTCACAATAGGTATTCTCGGTACCCTGTGGTCGGCATCGAACGGAGTCAACGCCTTTATTAAAGCAGCGAACATAGCTTATAACGTGGAAGAGACGAGATCTTTCATTAAAGTAAGACTAATCTCCATAGCTCTGACACTCGGAATGATTGTAGCGATTGTCGTGGCGATCATGCTTCCTGTTTTCGGTGATGTGATCATTACTTTCGTAACAGATCTTCTCCGGCTTCCGGACTCCACGGTCATTTTATTTCAGGTACTCAGGTGGGTCATCTCCATCGTCGTCATGGCCGGAGTACTTATGGCTCTTTATCACATCGCTCCCAACGAAAAGATTCCATTCAAAAGCATTATACCGGGAGCATTGGCCACAGCCGTGTTGTGGCAGCTGATTTCCCTGCTGTTCTCTTTTTATATCAGTAATTTCGGTAATTACTCTGCTACGTACGGAAGCCTTGGAGGTATCATTATACTGATGCTGTGGTTCTTCCTTACAGGCATCATCCTAATGGTCGGAGCGGAGATCAACGTTATCACCAGCAGACACAGACAGTCGAAACATGGATAAGCAGACCGGGGCCCCCCGGTCTTTTTATATGGAGAAAATGTATGCAGATAATACTTTACCCTGTGAAAATATCACGAGTATGTGACAGGATATATAAGAAAATGAAAGTTTTTTTGAGAATACAGTTTTTTAACTTTACTTCATGAGGGAATTTGATATTATATACATGGATATGATAAATAATTCTGTTTGTAAAGGAGGAAGAGACGATGGTTACATCTCTTTTCATAATTTTGTTCACTGTATTTTCGACGTTCGTAGTGCTGGCAGCTGGTAATGAGTTCATGACCCGCATGAAGAACCGTACGGATAGAAATCGTCTTCCTCAGGAACCTCTTCAGCAGCCGGTTTTTGAGACGGGTTCCCGGTAAACCCCACTCCCGAAAAATACGAAGAAGAACCGGAACAGTTACCTTGAACCGGAACTTCCCATAAATAAGCCCTTTCCGATATTTTTAACGGGAAGGGTTTTGTTTTATTATTATAGAGACCTCCTGATGAGGCAGGAAGTGAAAAGGGATTGTTTCAATCTGCCTTGGAATGGGTATCTTTCTAACAGAATATTACAGAGGAAGGTGGAAGTTTTAATGAAGGAGTACGTGGATTATTTAACAGAGTGGCTGCAGAGTAAAATCAAAGACGCCAACGCTAAAGGTGCTGCAGTGGGAGTGAGCGGCGGCCTTGATTCAGCTGTAGTCGTGAATCTCATTAAGCGGGCTTTTCCTGACAACTCTCTCGGAGTGATTATGCCGGTCGGACAGGAAGTGGAAGATCAGAAGGAAGCGGTGGAAACCGTTAAGAAAGCGAATCTTTTTTACCTCGGGATAAACCTGACCGAGTCGTACGAAAAACTTTTTAAAGATATTAAAGAAAACATCGAGAGTCACGGGGAGTGGGTGGAAGACAATGAACAGCTGGGCGGTGCCAATCTTAAAGCCCGTTTAAGAATGAGCACATTGTACGCTGTAGCTGCCAATTACAACTACTTAGTGATCGGTACCGGAAATGCTCCCGAGACGTATACCGGATACTTTACGAAATTCGGGGACGGTGCGGCGGATATTGAACCTCTCTCTCACCTTACCAAGCAGCAGGTAAGGGAAATGGCAAGATACCTTGAAGTACCGGAGTCCGTCATTGAAAGACCGCCGAGTGCTGAACTTTGGGAAGGTCAGACGGATGAGGATGAGCTCGGAGTATCTTATGACACGATAGATGCTTATCTGCGCGGAGAAACGATTGATGAGAAAGACAAACAAATTATCGAGGGGCTTCACGAGAAAAGTAAACACAAGCGTCTTATGCCTGCTGTCCCGCCTGAGGCTCCACAAGGAGAGTAACTGTCATGAGCAATAAAACAGCGTTATTACTGATCGATTTCATCAACAGCATGGATTTCGACGGGGGAGAGAATCTTCTTCAAAATACGAAAGAAATCGTGCCCGATGTGAAGGCACTGAAACAGGAAGCTAAGGACAACGACGTCCCGGTCATCTATGTCAATGACAACTTCGGCCTGTGGCAGGATCACGTGGAGGACCTGATCAAAGATGTGAAAAAAGGGATCGGTCGCCCTGTGATAGAAGAACTGGAGCCGGCAAGAGACGAGTACTTTATACTGAAACCGAAACATTCCGGCTTCTATGGGACACAGCTTGATATTCTGCTTCGGCAGCTCGGAATCGAGCAGCTCATCATCAGCGGTATCGCGGGAGACATCTGTACGCTGTTCACCGCGAACGATGCCTATATGCGCGGCTATCACTTATGGGTGCCGGAAAATGTTTCTGCTTCCGAATACAAAGAAGATAACGATAATGCGTTAAGAATTATAAAGCGCTCCCTGCAGGCGGATATTACGTCTACAAAAGATTTCACTGTAAAAGAGTTTGTTGATGGGAAAGATAAATAAAATGAAGGCTTCCGGTTCGCCGGCAGCCTTCATTTTTTACTTTCAAGGATTTCTTTCATCACGACAGCGTGATTATATTCTTTTTCTTTCGTTCCATATAAAAGCACAACTCTTCCCCCGTCACTTTTTTCTTTCAGTCGTTGGAGTTCTTCCTGATGATCCCCGTTTTGAAGTTCCTGTTTATAAGAAGAGCGGAACTCTTCAAATTTTTCCTTCTCATGATTGAACCATTTCCGCAGGGAAGAGGAGGGAGCCAACGTTTTCGCCCACTCATCCAGGCCGGCATCTTCTTTGGAGATCCCCCGCGGCCATATTCCGTCAATGAGCACCCGGTAGCCGCCGAGTTTCGAATCTTCTTCATAAATTCTTTGCAGTACAACAGACATGGACATTCTCCTTTTCGTCAATAATTGAATGTTTCTTCCTGTTACAGGGGTTTCTGTGTTCTATATTAGGGGTTTTCCCCGATTCCCGAAACTTACACGTAAATATAGAATAGAAGAAGGAGGGGAAGCAGATGCCTGATGTATCCATTCATAATTTTTACGAACAGCTTCTCGAAGAAGCATCCTTTGATTTGCATGAGCGTTATAGTCAATTGCTGACCGGCCTCAAGTGGAAGATGGACGAGGAAGATGCTTCGCTTATATCCTATATCATTGAAGATATGCGTGAGCGGTCTTCGTATTATTCCCCTGTATCTCTCAGAAAGCTGGGGGTGTACCGCGCGTGGAAGACTTACGCAAACCAACTTGGGAAACGGAACGGTATCCGTATTATATTCGAGGAAACTTCTTGTCACGTCTGGAATGAGGACAATCCTATAATATTCCGTTTTCTTCAGAAACTGATACAGTTCGTCGTCAGCGAAGGCGGAACGGAAGAAATAAGAGTTTTTGTTGAAGGTAATAGTTTGCTATTATTATATGAAAAAGAATCGCAGAGAAGCATGAAAGAAGATTTTTTAAAAAAATTCGCTGTCTTTGCGGGCGTCGGGGTGTCCGTCCAGGAAAAGGAGAGCACCGTCGCCTGGATAGTGAAGAGAGAGGAGGGGCCTCATGATTTCAATACTAATTGTGGATGATCATGCCGTAGTGCGTTCAGGGCTGCGTATGCTGCTGGAGGCACAGGAGGATCTGGAAGTGGCAGGTGAAGCCTCGGAGGGGAACGAAGCCTACGCCATGACAGAGGAGCAACGTCCGGACCTTGTACTTATGGATTTGTCGATGCCTCATGGGAAGGATGGACTTTCCGCAACGTCCGAGATTAAGAATAAGTTTCCAGAAACGAACGTCCTTGTTCTGACTATGCACGACGATGAGGAGTATTTGTTCAGGGCGATTCAGCTGGGTGCTTCCGGATGTATATTGAAAAATGCTCCTCACGATGAGTTGATCAAAGCGATACACCAGGTTTCAAAAGGGGATGCCTATCTTTATCCTTCCGCAACGAAGCGGCTGATGGAAGAGTATATGACGAAGGTGTAAAAGGGAAAAGAAGGAGATCGTTTTTCTTTACTTTCGGATCGGGAAAAAGAAGTTCTTGCTCTGGTGGCTAAAGGTTATTCCAATAAAGAAACCGGGGAAAAACTGATTATCAGTGTAAAAACGGTGGAAGCACACAAAGCGAACGTGATGGAAAAACTCCAGTTGAAGACGAGACCGGAGCTGGTAGAATATGCGTGGAAAAAAGGGCTGTTTGGCTATTCAATATAAGGAGCGATGAGTGTGGAAGTCTTACTCCGGGAAATTAAAACAAACCTTCAGGCCGACGTCGTGGCGATAGCGGAATGGAAGAAGAAAGAGGCCTCTATCCAGTGGAGTCACACAGTCGGCATGAATACTGATAAACACCTGCACGTTCGTATTCTGTACGGTCTGGGTATCGTCGGCAAAGTGATGCAGTCCGGCACGCCTATGTACTACTATTCAGATGCAGAAGCTCATGAGGATCCTCTCGTGTATTCGGAGTCCCTGAAATCATTTTTTCTCGTTCCTCTCGCTTCAGGCGCCAGCCTTCCGAGCGTAATGATGATCGGTTATCGAACGCTGGTCGACCTGCCCGGAGAAAAGCAGTGGGGCCTTTGGCGAAACCTGTTAACAGAGAAGCTGAAAGGAGGAGAACCGTCATGAAAAGTCCGATAACATCTTTCGCATCTATCCAGGAAGGTCTTTTTTTATTTGATAAAACAGGAGCAGTGTTATTTGCTAACGAACAGGCCTGGCAGATGGCTCGTTCTTCGGTTACGGATATAGAAGATGTGTTTCCTGATTTTTCGCAGGAAGAGCTCGAAAAGTGTGAAAAGAACGTACTGCTTGATAAACACCTTCTGCTTGCCGACGGGCAAACGATTCCCGTACTGGTGGTCGTATACGAAAAAGACGATATGTACATCGTAACCCTCAGCAACATCCGGGAGCGGAGCCGCATCGCCCCGGATTTTTATCAGCCGCTAAAAGAGCTTCTTGACATTAAATATGCTCTTGACGAATCTTCTATTGTGGCAGTGACGGACCAGCGTGGACGCATACAATACGTTAACCGGAAGTTTTGCGAAGTGTCTAAATACGAACCGGGAGAACTGATTGGGAAAGATCACCGTGTCTTAAACTCAGGCACCCATTCGAAAGAGTTTTTTAAACAACTATGGAAGACGATCGGTACCGGTAACGTATGGCGCGGAGAAATTTGTAACAGGGCGAAGGACGGGGGTTTCTACTGGGTGGAAACAACTATTGTCCCTTTTCTGAAAGAGGATGGAAAGCCGTATCAGTATTTGGCTATCAGGAATGAAATAACGGCAAGAAAACAGTTCGAACAGGAACTGAAAGAAATGGCGACGAGGATTCTTTCTGTACAGGAAGAAGAGAAGCGACGTCTGTCCCGGGAATTACATGACGGGATCGGTCAGAATCTTTACAGTCTTCTCATCGGCCTCCAGCGGTTACAGCAGGAAGGTACAACGCCTCTCGTTGACAGCATGGAAGAGGAAGTGAGCAGTATCATCCAAAAGGTCCGCGATATTTCCTGGGAACTGCGACCATCAACGCTCGACGAGCTCGGCCTGATTCCGGCTATACGGTCTTTTGTTAACAGGCACCGGGAAGCATACGGTATGGAAACGAATTTCAGAACTACACTGACGACGCGTCTGGACCCGGAGACGGAAACCGCGATTTACCGTATTGTGCAGGAGTCTATGACGAATGCACGTAAGTACGCAGGAGTAGAAGAAGTAAAGGTTGAAATTGAAGAAAACCTGGACTATATTTCCCTGAGCGTCCGTGACGATGGGGAAGGTTTTGATAAACGCCGGACAGAAAAAGGAGTAGGGACCTTCAGCATGCAGGAAAGAGCCCGATCGGCTGGTGGCGAACTCACTGTTTACTCCAGACCGGGAGAGGGCACGACCGTTAAGGCTACGTTCCCGAAAAATATGTAAAAAATTCATAATCAGAACGCTTTTTATACCTGGATGTATGGGGGAATTTGCTGAAACAACTTTTCATCCCCCCCTTCTCCGGGTTTTTTTATTTTATAGGGGATTACTTTCACAAAGATGAGGGGATTCCCCGATAACTATTTGAACCCTTTCTTTCTATAATTAAAAAGAAAGGGGGGACAGGCATGAAAAAAGAGTCGTCTCTGAAAGGGACGCTGATCAGCGTGTTCGTTGTCGGATTCATTATCGTTGCTATGTGGATAGGGGTATATACCCTGTATATCGGTCGTTTATAAAGGAGGGTGTTTATGCATTTACATAAGTATGAAAAAATTTGGCTTACATTCGGTTTTGCAGCACTTATCATTTTTCTTTCGGTTGTGGGTGTCAGTGCGTTTCATCAGGGTCACACTCCGGCGGGCGGTCTTCAAAAAGTGGATCCGGATAACCTGGAATCCACCCCTCCTTTTGATAATCCCGGTGTGCATGAAAAGAAAGACGGAAGTTATGAGGTAGCAGTAGTCGCTGAAGCTTTCGGGTACACTCCCGGAAAAATTCAGGTACCTGCCGGAGAAAAAGTGACGTTCAAAGTGACGAGTAAAGACGTAACTCACAGTTTTTCCATTGTAGATACCAATGTAAATATGATGGTAGTACCCGGTCAGGTGAATGAGAAGACTCACGTGTTCCGCGACCCGGGCAAGTATTTGATTGTGTGTAACGAGTATTGCGGATCAGGTCATCATTTTATGAGCATGGAAATTGAGGTGGTGGACCAGTGACAGCAGTATCCATTCCGAATCCGGAAAGAAAGTTAGCCCTTACGAATTTAGGTATAGCCTATACAGCTTTCATTGTTGGTACGCTGTGCGGTTTGCTGCAGGTGTTCATACGGAATGACGCCCTGCAATTACCTGCCTGGCTGGATTACTATCAGATTTTAACAGCTCACGGTGTGCTTCTGGCTCTTATATTTACTACATTTTTTATCTTCGGTTTTTTCCAGTCCGGCATGAGCAGAACTTTAGGGGCTTTCGGGCCGAAAGTTGTGTTTTGGAACTGGGTCGGTCTGATTATTACCGCAACGGGTACAGTGATGGCTACAGTAATGATTGTAAGCGGAGAGGCTTCTGTTCTTTATACTTTTTACGCTCCGATGATGGCAAATGGCTTTTTCTATGTAGGCCTGGCGCTGTTTGTCGTTGGTACCTGGGTTCAAAGCTTTGCTTTAGCGGGCCATTACTTAGTGTGGCGCAAAGAAAACAAGGGGGAAAAAAGTCCGCTTTTTGCTTATATGACAGTCGCTACCATTATCCTGTGGATCATCGCCTGTCTCGGAGTAGTCGCTGCTGTCCTGTTCCAGTTTATCCCATGGGCGTTCGGCTGGAAAGAAAGTATTAACGTAGAGTTGAGCCGCTCATTATTCTGGTATTTTGGTCATCCGCTCGTTTATTTCTGGCTTCTTCCGGCCTACATCGGATGGTATGTCATTGTTCCGAAAATCATTGGTGGAAAAGTCTTCAGTGATTCTCTGGCCAGACTATCGTTTATCTTATTCATACTGTTCTCTATCCCGGTAGGATTTCACCATCAGTTAACGGAACCGGGAATCGCCAGTTTCTGGAAGTTTCTGCAGACGATACTCACGTTTATGGTAATCGTACCTTCGCTTATGACGGCCTTCTCCATGTTTGCAGTATTTGAAACGAGAGGGCGTGAACTCGGAGGGAAGGGGTTGTTCGGATGGTTCCGTAAACTTCCGTGGAAAGATGTAAGATTCACATCCATTTTTATTGCAATGTTGTTTTTTATCCCCGGAGGAGCCGGAGGAATTATTAACGCAAGTTTTCAGATGAATGAAGTGATTCACAATACTCTCTGGGTGGTCGGACACTTTCATATTACGGTCGGTACCCCTGTAGCCATGACATTTTTTGGAATAACGTTCTGGCTCATTCCTTTTCTGACGAAACGTGTTTTTACAAAGGCTCTTCAGCGTCTTGCACTGATTCAGATCATTACCTGGTCGATCGGCATGGTTTTGATGAGTACGGCTCAGCATGTGCTCGGGTTGTTTGGTGCTCCCCGTCGTACAGCTTATACGGGGTATCAGCATGAGGACGCACTTGCCTGGTTTGAAGGGATCATTTCCAATCACGTGACGATGGCAGTAGGGGGGTCCATTCTCTTTCTCTCAGCCTCCCTGCTCATTTTCATAGTTGTTCAGCTGGCCTGGTTCGCTCCCATGGCTGAAAGTGCCACGCAGGAGACATTTCCTATAGCAGAAAGTGATGCGAGGGAGACGCCGGGGATCCTTGAGAACTGGAAAGTGTGGATAGGTGTAGCTCTTGTTCTGATTGCTGTAGCTTATACTATTCCCGTTGCAGATATGATTCAGCATGCACCCCCTGGTTCCGGCGGCTTCAGGACCTGGTAGGAAAGGAGAAAAAATATGTCTTTTGCGTTTGCTTTTACGATATCGATGGTTATCATGCTTACGATAGTACTTGGTATAGTAGTGGAATTGGCGGAAGAGTGAGACGATACATTTTGCGCAGTTTAAATCAGTATGGGAACCGTAATAAAATATAAAATTGAAGAGACACAGCAGACCGGACGGTTAGAGTTCAATCTGCTGTGTCTCTTAATGTTATCTATTACCTGCTTTATCTCACGTGCCTTTATTTATGGCTTATAAGGAAACGTAAGAAGGGAGATCATCGTGCCCCATTGCTCTTACGTAGACGAATAACTGTCCTTTGTGATGAATTTCGTGGTGCATGCCGGTTTCCAGTACCTTTTCGGCCGGAAGTTTCTCTCCCAGCATATCGCTGACATCAATAGTCTTGTCAAAATCTTCCTCGCTCATGGAAGCAATCAGTTTTTCTGTTTCCTGCGTGTAAGTGGAAGCTTTCGATTTAAGTTCCGTATTATCATCGTCGTCGAAAAGCTTGGCAGGAGACTGATCGTTAGCAAGTAGGGCGAACGTGTAAGTCGCCTCCAGAATGTGGTTTGCGAGTTTACCCACCGGCATGGATGTGTCCGTAGGTGCGAAATCCAGTTTCTTCTCGTCTATCAGAGCTATCAGATCGTTCGTCACCTTACGATGGGCACGAAACGTAGCAAGGAAATCTTCTTTTCTGTTACTCACTGTAATACCTCCTATAGTCATTTTCATTGTGATTCTTCCTGTTTCTCTTTTCGTGTAAACCTTTTCTCCAATATTAAAACGTTTTCAATTGTGACGATTTCCTTAAAATAGCATGTTTCGATACACTTTAGGGAGGAAATGATGTAAAATAATGTTGTGCGAAACTTAACGGAGGTTTTACAATGATTACTAAAATTAAAAATGCTTTTATTAATAACAAAACTAAACTCGGAACGTATGCTGCAGTGATTGCACTGTTCTGGCTGAAGATGTATGTAATCCAGCGGTTCGTGTTCAATCTTCCGGTGGAGAATACGAATGAAGCTTTTATTCTCGCCTTTAACCCGCTGAGCAGTATTCTTCTTATCTTTGGTATCGGGTTGCTTATCGCAGGAAGGAAAGGGATGCTGATTTCGTACATCCTCGGTTCTGCGCTTTTGTATATTAACGTACTGTTTTACAGAGAATATAACGATTTCATCACTCTTCCGATGATCGAGCAGGTCGCCAATCTCGCCGGCATGGGAGGAAGCATTCAGGAAATTCTCTCTTTCGGGGATATTTTCCTCTTTGTGGATGTATTAATCGCTGCGTTCCTTCTTTTCTACCTAAGAAAAGATCGTTTCGTCTCTTTTATGCCGAAACGCTGGGAAGGGTTCGCTCTTGCAGTAGTAGCTATTCCTGTATTCATGATTAACCTGGTGTGGGCAGAAACGGAACGTACGGATCTTCTGGAACGTACTTTTGACAGGAACATGCTTGTGCAGTACATCGGCCTGCTGAACTATCATGTTTATGATATAACACTGCAGGGGCGTACGGAGATGAAGCGGACTTTCGCGGACAGTAACGAACTGGTTCCTGTGATCAACTATCTGAACGAACAGAACGTGGAAGACAGCGATAAGCTCGAAGGAGTGGCGGAAGGAAAAAACGTCATTCTCATTTCTCTTGAGAGTACCCAGACGTTTGCTATTGATAATACTGTCAACGGGCAGGAAATAACTCCCTATTTTAACCAGTTGAAAGAAGAGGGAATTTACTTCAATAACTTCTACCATCAGGTAAAACAGGGACGTACGTCGGACTCTGAGTTTTTACTTGATAACTCTCTTTATCCGTTGAACAGGGGAGCGGTGTTCTTCACTCATTCCGGTAACGAATATGAAGCGACTCCGGAAATTTTAAGTGAAAATGGATACGCCACGTCGACGATGCACGCTAACGATAAAACGTTCTGGAACCGGAATGTAATGTATGACTCCCTCGGATACGACAAATATTATTCGAAGGAAGACTATAATGTAACGGAAGAGAAATCACACGGTTGGGGTTATCTTGATGAGTATTTCTTCCAGGATTCGCTCGATAAGATGAAAGATATGGACAAACCATTCTATACGAAAATGATCACTCTTACGAACCACTATCCGTTTACGCTTCCTGAAGAACTTAAGTATATTGAAGCGGGAGACACTTCCAGTAAAACACTGAACAACTACTTCCAGACGATGCGTTATCAGGATGAGGCACTGAAACAGTTCGTGGAAGAATTTAAGCAGTCGGAGCTTTACGATAATACGGTACTGATGATTTACGGGGATCACTTCGGTATTTCCGAAAACCACCAGAAAGCAATGGGTCAGTATCTTGATAAAGATATAGGACCATTCGAACAATTCCAGCTTCAGCGGGTGCCGTTCCTGATCTACGGGAAGGACATTCCGGCCATGAACAAGGAAACAGTAGGAGGTCAGATTGATATGAGACCGACGATTATGAATCTCCTTGGCATGGAAGAGGAAGAAGATAATCCGATCCAGTTCGGTACGGATCTGTTGAATGAAAATCGCAAAGACTTCGTGGCAGACCGTGACGGAAACTTTGCGAACGAGGAATATGTAGGAATTGAAGGTGTCTGTTACGACCGGGAGACCGGCGAGAAAGTAACGGCCGAACAGGCATGTGAAGACGGTTTTGACAGAGCACAGGAAGAACTGAGCATGTCGGATTCCGTCATTTATGGAGATCTTCTCCGCTATCTCGACGAAAGTCGACTGGTGGAAGAGAACGGCCAGTCTTCGGAATAAATACTGAACCCCCTGCAGCTGACTGCTGCAGGGGGTTTTTCGTGTTGCTGTCAGATTCCGAAGATATCCAGCCATATTTTGATAGCCGTACCGAGTATGAGAACAGCAAGCATTCCCTGAAGAATAGTGGTGTTCATTTTCTTTCCTGCTTTGGCTCCGAGTGGCGCAGCAATAAGGCTGGCCACAATCATGATACCGGCAGCGAGATAGTCCACCTGGCCCGTCGAGATTTTTCCGATAGTGGAGCCGATGGACGAGATGAGAGTGATCGCGAGTGAAGAAGCGATCGTCATTTTCGTCGGTATTTTCATGACGGTAAGCATGATAGGCACGAGCAGGAAAGCCCCTGCAGCTCCGACGATACCTGCGCCGATTCCGACGACAAGAGCGAGTACGGAGGCAAGCGGTTTGTTGAATGTAACTGTACTGAAATCCTGGTCGTCCAGACCTTTTTTCGGAATGAACATCATTACGGCTGCAATGAGAGCAAGGATACCGTATACGAAATTGATGCCTTCCTCCGGAAGAAGGCGGGAGCCGAAACCTCCGATCAGACTTCCGATCAGTACGGAAACTCCCATGTAGAGGATCAGTTCTTTGTGCAGGTAATTCCCTTTCCGGTACGCCCATACACCGCCGATAGTGGCAAAGAAGACCTGAACGGCGCTGATGCCCGAGACTTCGTGAGCGGTAAAAGCGGTAAAGCCTACGAGAGTAGGGATGTATAAAAGCATAGGGTATTTGATGATCGATCCGCCGATTCCGAGCATGCCGGAAATATAAGAGCCCGCGAACCCGATCAGGAATATTGTAATGATCAAACCGATTTCCATATAAGGTTCCTCCTTTACAAATGGAGAAGGGGACCTTTGAATAAAGGTCCCCTCCCAATCAGGTGATGCAGAGGAGAGTTACTCCCCTTTTTTAATCCAGAACTTGAGGACTTCGGAGCTTTCGTCCGTTTCCAGAAGCTCGTGGCCAGAGGATTTAGTCCATGCACTCAGGTCGCTTTTGGCTCCCTGATCCGTAGCATGTACCTCCAGTACTTCTCCAGTTTCGATATCTTTGATGGCTTTTTTCGTTTTGACGATCGGCATCGGGCAGGCCAGTCCTGTTGCGTCGAGTGTTTTTGTTACGTTCATGTTAAACATCCTCCTTGAATAATATAATGAAAGTTTGTACTTGCTTCTGCTGCTGTCCGCTTTTAACGGACGGCGCAGCGGTTCGGACCGATTTCCATTTCGCGTTTCCTTTCACTGTCCGGGGCAACCTGTCCCATATTCGTTTCGCGTATTTCCTGATAGGCATTCGGTTGCGGTGGCAGATTTTCCGTGACAGTCTTTCTGAATTCGGCTTCATCTTCAATATTCAGCCCGTGGTTCTCTTTGTAAAGAACCGAGAGTTTTTCCTGAACAGAACCATCGTCGTTCAGTTCTTCTGTAGCCGTATAGTGGGCCGGAAGAACGATGAGATTATCAGAGAGTTCCTTGTATCTTTCATAAAGGGTGGTGCGGAGATCCTGTACCCAGTCTTCCGCTTTCCCGGCAAGATCCGGACGTCCAATAGAGGCGATGAACAGGATATCCCCTGTCAGTAAATACTGCCCGTCGATGACGAAAGAAGTGGAGCCTATTGTGTGTCCCGGGGAGTATAGCGCCTGGATATCAATGTCCGTTTCTCCTACCCTGATGGTATTCCCGTCTTCAAGAGGTTCAAAATCGAACGTTACCCCTTCTGCGTCTTTCGGAGGCAGCCAGTACGTACCGCCCGACTCTTCGGCGAGAGCGCGACCTCCGGAAATGTGATCAGCGTGCAGGTGGGTGTCCATCGTATGGTTGATGGTAACTTCTTTTTCTCTTGCGAAATCCGTATAAATATCAGTCATGCGGTTCGCATCGATCACCGCAGCTTCTTCTCCTGAAAGAACCATATAGGAAAGGCAACCTTTGCCGAGACGGACGAACTGATACAGTTCACCGCCATCCGTCAGGTCTCTTATTTTTACCGGTGCCAGGTGTTCGCTCCATGCTTTCATACCGCCTTCAAGATAGGATACTTCCAGGCCTTCGTCGGCAAGCATTTCTCCTACCATCACCGACGACCCCTCTTTGGCACACACGACAAGGATGTTTTTATCTTTTGGAAGATCATCCATGATTTCCTCTACCCCGTCGATCAGGTCGAAGTAGGGAACGTTCATATATTCGAAGTTGCTCCCTTCTACTTTCCAGTCTTCGAACGCATCTTCGTTCCTTACGTCCAGAATAAACAGTTCTTCTTTATTTACTGCTTTCGTTGCCAGTTCAGATGGTTTCATTGGTTGTAGTGACAATTACATAACCCCCCTGTGGTTTATTTCTGTATTATATCTTCAGGATTTTTCCGTCTCTTTTGACCATTCACTCATACCCGGAACTACGTTGTATACTTTGTCATAGCCGTTTTCCGTAAGCTTTTGCGCCGCCATATCGCTGCGGTTACCTGTACGGCACACGACATATATTTCTTTAGAGGAATCGATCTCGTTCATACGCTCGTCAAGCTCCCCGAGAGGTAAGGAAACGGCTCCCGGAATGTGGCCGAACGCATATTCTGCTGATTCTCTCACATCCACAACCACTGCATCGTCATTACGGTTTTCAAGTTCTTCGTTTCCTACTGTATTCGGATGGGTTTTTTCCGGTTTCTCTTCATCTGCCTTGCGGACGTAGTGATAAAGTATACCGTCCGTTTCGTTGGTGCCGAGGTACTGATGGCCCGATTTATCTGCCCAGGCTTTAAGATCGGTTGTAGACCCCTGGTCTGTAGCTTGTATTTCAAGTACCTGACCTGCCTCGAGATCTTTCATCATTTTTTTCGTTTTGACAATCGGCATAGGGCACGCAAGTCCTTTAGCGTCTAATTGCATATCAGTTGTAATACTCATAATGATGACCTCCTGTTTTTATTCAGTCTTACCGTCGTAATTCATCATGCCGCCTTCCATATTGGTCACGTCATACCCCTGGTTTTCAAGGAAACGCGCGGCCTGGGAACTTCTCCCTCCGGAACGGCATACGGTAACGTAAGCTTCGTTTTTATTCAGTTCATTCATCCGGTATTCCAATACCCCGAGAGGGATGTGAGTAGCTCCGGGTATTTTTCCTTCGGCTACTTCGTCCGCTTCCCGGACATCTATAACATTCAAATCGTTATACTGCGTTTCTACTTCATGTGCCTGAATTGTTTTCATAGTAATACCTCCTAATTGTTTAAATGAACAGGTTGATGGCTCCGTCTTCACCTTCACCGATATAAGCAGCAACGCCGCCGTATTCAATATCATCGAGAAGTTCTTCTTTTCTGAGCCCTAAAAGATCCATCGTCATGGTGCAGGCGATCAGGTTAATGTCCTGTTCCTGAGCCATTTCTATCAAGTCTTCGACGGGCATGGCATTGTGCTTCTTCATAACGTCTTTGATCATTTTCTGACCGAAACCGCCGAAGTTCATTTTGGATATGCCCATTCGTTTGGCCCCGCGCGGCATCATACGACCGAACATTTTTTCAAGTCTTGATTTGTTCTCGATGAGCATCTTGTCGTCCTTACGCAGGGCGTTCAGTCCCCAGAACGTGTGGAAAATGGTCACATCGTGATCATAGGCTGCAGCACCGTTTGCGATGATGTAGGCAGCCATTGCCTTATCGTAATCTCCACTGAATAGAATAATGTTGGTTTTTTTGTTTTCGGATGACATGATTATTTCCTCCTTATACCTATAGGGGTATTATTTTATTGAAAAAAATTTACCTGCTTTTCACGAGAAGCTGGACTGCTTCGTTGATTGCAACTTCCTGATCTTCCTTATTTTCTTCCTCTCTGACACATGCTACGAGATTGGAACTTACGAGCACGCCGATGGAACGGTCGATAGCGCTGCGGGAGGCTGAGAGCTGGGTGATAACGTCCTTGCAATCTTTTCCTTCTTCCATCATCTTCAGTACACCCCGAAGCTGACCTTCCAGACGTTTTATTCTGTTTATTTCTTTGTTGCTGTATTCCATCTGTCTTCCCTCCCTTAGCGAGAATGATTTTTATTTTATACATACGGGGGTATATTGTCAACGAAAAAAATTTGCTGTTGAATGTAAGGTGATTTCTTTTAATCAACTAAGTGCATCTTATACCCCTGCAGGTATTTTGTCAACAGGATATGCTTATTTTATTTGAGATCTCCGGAGAAAAAGAAAAACCCAAAAGGAGGTTTTAAGCTGCGTTATCGATGCAGACTTTCAGACGTTCTTCAATATCGGCCGCTACATCTTTGATTTCTTTATCATCGATCATTTCCATAAGGGCCGTAGGTTTCGGCATACCGATTTTAATCTGCCCCTGATCGTTGTATACGACCATTTTACATGGGAGGAAGTAGCCTGCGAGGAGATCTTTTTCGAGGATGTGTTTAGCTTCTTTCGGGTTACATACTTCAAGTATGCGGTAATCCGTATCGAAGTCGAGACCTTTTCCCTGAAGAGTCTCTTTCACATCGAAGTTCCATAGTACGCCGAACTGCGCTTCCTGAAGGCTTGCCTGAAGACTTTCTACCGCTTCTTCGAGGTTTTTATCCGTTTCTACTGTATAGTGGAACATGTAGCATCACTCCTTTTTGTAGTATTTCTCAAATAAGTGTACCCTCACAGGTATATAAATAAACACGTGAAGTTCATTCATTATTCACAAAAGGAAAAGAGTATTATGGTATAAAGGAGAGGGAGGGAGCTTATGTTTGTGCCTCCATATTTGATTATAAGATTAACTGCTTTACTGGTAAGCACAGGTGTGTTCCGGTTTGCACGGACAGGCATCAAGGGAAAAAAGGAGGTCTTTTCAAAGGGAACGACCCTGCTGACTACGTTTTTCCTGGTGTTTTTCGGCAGTAAGCTGGTTACTACCTTTCCTATGGTATTTGATTACCCGGTGACGGTACTGAGTTATCCGAGCGGTACGCTTGAGTTCTACATAGCGTCGGTCGCCGCGGCTATTCATGCTTTCCGGCTGAAGGTGAGCAAAGACGAACTGTACGGAATAACTGTTCTTCTTTCGGGTTCGTTTTTCTTCTACTATATTGGAAGTATAATAATTATGGGAGATAACGCATTACATGAACTCGTTATATGGTTTATTATCTATGCGGGGATTCTTTTATGGAAGAATTACTGGTCAGCCCTGTTAGGAAGTGTGATGCTTGCTGCGGGTGCTGTCAGTCTGATCGTCCCGGTACTTGATATTATGGGGGTGCCGGTGGACGCCGGGTATTATTTTGTAATCGCTGCCGGCGTGTTCATTATGGACAGGGGGGTATTTAAATGGAAGCGGACGTAACGTTTTGGCTGGCTTTCGGGGCGGGTGTTTTATCTTTTCTTTCGCCGTGTACGCTGCCGATTTTCCCGGCCTATTTATCATATATTACAGGTATGAGTGTGAAAGACATACAGGATCAGAACAATCCTCAAATAAGGAAAAAAGTCCTTCTGCATTCGGTTTTCTTCCTCATCGGTGTGGCAACGGTTTTCCTGAGCCTCGGGTTCGGGGCATCGCTTGCCGGCCAATGGATGCAGGGAGTACTCACCGGGGATTCCGGAGTTTTCCTGCAGCGGATCGCCGGCGTCTTCATTATCGTGATGGGGCTGTTCGTAGCAGGATGGATCAACTTCTCCTGGCTGATGCGGGAGAAGAGGTTCTCCGTTAAGCCGAAGAGGACCCTCGGGTATACCGGTTCCGTATTTACGGGGCTTGGATTTGCAGCCGGATGGACGCCGTGTATCGGCCCGATTTTCGGCTCGATTCTCGTACTTGCAGCCAGCAACCCGACGCAGGGGATGGTTTACAGCGTGTTTTATGTGCTCGGTTTCGCTTTGCCGTTTCTGATTTTCTCATTCTTCGTTGGTTCTGCAAGAGCGGTAGTACGCTACAGCCAGATATTCATGAAAGTCGGAGGCAGCCTCATGGTGGTGATGGGGGTAATGCTATATACGGGTCAGCTCACGAGAATATCCAATATGCTTCTCCGCATGGTGCAGGACACCTGGCTTTCTAACCTGGGTACAATTATATTCAGGGGGATATTGTAGTGAAGAAATGGATTGTAATTGCAGTCGTTGTAGTATTGTTCGGCTGGGCTCTTTACGACCTTCTGTATGAACCGGAAGAGACGGCGACACAGGAAAGTGGAGATACAGTGATGACAGCCGAAGGACCGGATGGCCAGAAGGATTCTTCAAGTTTTGAAAAAGGGGAACCGGCTCCTGGCTTTACGCTTCCGACATTAAGTGGAAAAGAGATGAGCCTCTCCGACTATCGGGGAACCCCGGTAATTGTGAACTTCTGGGGCACATGGTGCCCGCCGTGTCGTGCAGAAATGCCGGATATGGAAGAAGTGTACAGCTCCAGGGATGATTTTGAAATACTTGCGGTGAACCTTACGGAAACAGAAGCGACAAGAAATGATGTAAGTCAGTTTGCGGGAGAGTTCGACCTTTCATTTCCTGTATTACTTGATCGTAATTCAGACGTGATGGCTAAATATGAGGTAGGGCCTGTACCGACTTCCGTGTTTATAGATAAGGAAGGGAAAGTCCAGTCTGTGATTCTCGGAGCTATGAACAAAGACTTGATGGAACAGAGGCTCGAAGAAATGAAATAGGTTTAATGATTTTCCGGAATGGATATACCTCTAATATACCCCGTGCGGTAGTGAAAAATAACAATAGGAGGTCAATTTCTATGCTACTGAAACATTTTTATGATGATAATCTGGCGCAGGCGTCTTATCTCGTCGGTTGTCAGGCAACCGGTGAGGCAGTAGTCATCGACCCTGCACGCGAGATTGAACCTTATATCAAAGAAGCGAACGAGAACGGTTTGACCATCAAAGGTGCCCTTGAAACTCATATCCACGCGGATTTCGTTTCCGGAGGCCGTGAAATGGCAGAGCGTCTCGGAGCTGTGCTGTACGTCTCCGATGAAGGGGATGACGACTGGAAGTACGAAAATATCGATCACCTTCCTCATCAGCTTCTGAAAGACGGAGACGAAGTGAAAGTGGGGAACGTCACGATCGGCGTTCTTCATACACCGGGTCACACACCGGAGAGTCTGTCGTTCACTCTGAAAGACGGCGGAACGGATAACGCCATGGGCGTCTTCACCGGTGATTTCCTCTTTGTCGGCGATGTCGGTCGTCCGGATCTCCTGGATAAAGCTGCAGGAGCTGAAGGTACTGCAGAAAAAGGCGGACAGCAGATGTTTGAATCTCTTCAGAAATTCAGTGAACTTCCGGATTATCTGCAAATCTGGCCAGGTCACGGAGCAGGCAGTGCCTGCGGTAAGTCTCTAGGTGCCGTGCCACAGTCCACCCTCGGATATGAAAAGAAAGAAAACTGGGTGTTCAGTCATACGGATGCCGATGAGTTCGTGAGAGAGCTGACGGACGAACAGCCGGCACCTCCGGTTTATTTCGCCGAAATGAAAAAGGTGAACAAATCCGGCCCGGGAATCGTACGTGACCTTAATGATCCGAAACGTATCGATAATCCGAAAGAGCTTGAGGAAGCGATCGATAACGGTGTCCAGGTTCTCGATACCCGTGACTCCGCCCGTTTTGCGAAGAATCACGTGAAAGGAACATTTAATATTCCGATCAACAAAGCCTTCGCTAACTGGGCCGGATGGCTCGTGGATTACGACCGGGATCTTTATATCCTTACCGATGAGAAAGATCACCACGAAGTTCTGACAGCCCTCCGCTCGATCGGAATCGACAATGTCACCCATTATATGGATGCTACTCAGGCAGTCACTATGAGTGACCGTACGGAGCACTATCACAACGTAACTCCGGAAGAGTCGGTATCGATGATCGAGAATGGAGAAGCGAAAGTGCTCGACGTCCGGTCCGAGGAAGAATATGAAGAAGCACACATTGAAGGTGCCGCTCACATTTATCTCGGAGAGTTACCGGATAAGATCGACGAAGTGCCGTCAGATCGTCCGCTCGTTGTTCAGTGCGGCTCCGGCGTGCGCTCGGCTATAGCTACAAGTGTTCTCCAGGCGAACGGCATCACCGATATCCGTAATATGGATGGCGGTTTCGGTCTATGGAAGAAACAGGTCAATAAACTGATCGAAGCATAACACTGCCAAAAGTCCCCGGCCCGGGGCCTTTTTTTTGGTCGCCGGGGAGAAGCTCCGTTCCGGTGGACGAAGGGGTGCGTATGTATTAGAATATAGTCGTAGAGAGGACGTGAATAACAATGGAAGATAATATAAGATTGATTGCTCTGGATATGGACGGCACACTTCTGAAAAATGAGTCCGAAATATCCGAGGAAAACAAAAGAGCTATAGAGCGGGCGAAAGACGCAGGAATCCACGTGATCGTGAGTACCGGGCGCCCGATAGGTCACTGTCGCAGCCTGGTCCGGTCGCTCGGGGATTCCGAGTACATCGTTACTGTCAACGGCGGGGAAATATACGACGGAGATTTTAATCTGGTGACGCGTGAAGTACTCGGCATGGAAGAAGTGAAGCGGCTGTGGGAAATACAGAGAGAATATGGCGTACGTCTCTGGACGTCCACGGTGGAAGGAGCTTTCGATTCCGATTATAAATTTGAGAAACCGATCGAAGAGTATGAATGGCTGAAAATCGGTCTGGAAGTGCCGGATGAAGACGTCCGGAACGTCATTCTCAAAGAAGTGACGTCCAACCCTGCGCTTGAAGTGACGAATTCGAGCCCCGTAAATATAGAAATCAACCCGGCCGGAGTGAGTAAGGCGGCTGCTCTTCATAAAATAAGCGGCTTGCTCGGTTTTTCCCTGAACGAAGTGATGGCAGTGGGAGACAGTCTGAATGACCTTGCCATGATTAAAGAAGCGGGTATCGGTGTAGCGATGGGGAACGCTCAGGAAGAAGTGAAACAGGAAGCGGATCTGGTTACGGAAACGAACGTGGAGAACGGAGTAGCCAGCGTTATAAATCGTGTAGTAGATGCAAAAGCGGGAGTTTAAGACTCCTGCTTTTTTTTGAAGGAAATGCAACCTCCCTGTCGAATATATGTAATATGAAAGAAATCTGAATTTTTAGATAAGGGGTGGAGAGATGGGACCGACACTGAAGTCGATGTTCGATCAGACAGCAGCTAAATTTCCCGAAAGAGAAGGACTGGCGGATGAACGTATCAATGTAAGGTGGACGTATGGAGAATGGAAGGAAGAAGTGAACAGATTTGCCCACACATTGCAGGATAACGGTATATCAAAAGGGGATGTAGTATCCACTGTTCTTTTTAACACGTCGGAGTTTATGACGGTGTTATTTGCCTGTGCCAGGCTGGGTGCGGTGTTTAATCCGATTAACTTCAGACTGACAGAAAAGGAGATCGCTTTTATTCTGGCGGATGCAGAGCCGAAAGTGGTTGTGTATGAACGGGCGACGAGCCCTCAAGTGGATCCCGTTCAGGAAGATATGACAGATGTTCAATTCTGGTCCATTGATGAGAAAGACGGGAAAGGGGAGTATCTCTACAGCAAACTGTCTTCCGAAGTGACGAATGTGGAAACGGAGCTCGACGAAGACGACACGTATGCAATCATGTACACATCGGGCACGACAGGGAAACCGAAAGGCGTGCTTCACACGCACAGGGATATGGTGGACCAGGCGATGGCTATGGCTCTGACCTTGCGTCTCACCGCAGCTGATAAAGGCCTGTCCATCGGTCCTATGTTTCACTGTGCCGAACTTCACTGTGCGATTTTCCCGAGAATTCTTGTAGGTGCCGGAAATGCGATTCTGCATCATTACGACCCGAAAGAAACGATAAGGCTGGTGAGGGAAGAAGGGATCACCACGATGTTCGGGGCTCCGACTATGTGGCACATGATGATTCAGGAGGAATTCACGAAAGAGGATATAACCACGCTGCGTCAGGGCCTCTACGGCGGAGCACCCATGCCCCCGTCCCTTACGAGAGAGTTGTATGACGTGCTCGGTATCGGTCTTGTACAGGCTTATGGGATGACGGAAATGGGTCCTGCCATTACGGTACAGATGGAGGATGAACAGATAAAGAAAGCCGGTTCGGCCGGTAAACCCCTGGTGAATCAGGAAATCCGTATCATCAGATCGGAAGATGAGGAGAGCGGGACCCCCGACGACATATGCGCCCCCGGCGAACTTGGTGAAATCATCGTGCGCGGGCCGAGTATGATGAAAGGATATTATAAACGACCGGAAGCGACAGAGAAGTCGATACGGGACGGATGGTATTACTCCGGAGATGTAGGGATGATGGACGAGGAAGGCTACCTCTGGGTCCGGGACCGGGTGAAAGATATGATCATTTCCGGAGGAGAGAATATCTATTCCCGGGAAGTGGAAGATGCTCTGAGCGACCACCCGGCTGTCGAAGATGCTGCCGTAGTAGGGGAGCCGGATGCGAAATGGGGAGAGCAGGTCGTAGCTTTTATCGTGAAAAAAGAGGAGGTTACCGCTCAGGAAATCGATGAATTTCTTTTGTCGGGGAATAGGCTTTCCCGGTACAAGCGGCCGAAACGGTACGAGTTTGTTGAAGAGCTTCCGAGAAATGCCAGCGGAAAACTTCAGAAATTCAAATTACGGGAAGAAGCTGTCAAAACGAAATAAGACGATGCTACAGAACCTGGTGCATGGGAGGTATCCTTTCTGCACCGGGTTTTTAAGTCGGAATAGGCATAATAGTTTCTGTTTTCCTTCTTTTTCCTTATAATTGGAAGAAAGAGACGGAAAAGAGGCGGATTATGAATAAAAGACGCTGGATACTCAGTATAGTAACGTTAACTTTGCTGGCGGGCGGATGGTTTTTGTATCAGACGTTCACAGCTGAAGAATACGAAGAAGTGCTTGCGACGGAACAGGCGGAACTGCAGGGGGACCTTGAAGGAATGGAGCAGGCGACGTTTGCCGGCGGCTGCTTCTGGTGTATGGAGCCTCCCTTCGAATCAAGGTCCGGAGTGATCCGGGCGGTGTCGGGGTACACGGGGGGAGAAGAGGAAAACCCTACTTATGAAGAAGTTTCGGGTAAAGAAACAGGGCACCAGGAAGCCGTTCAGATAACGTACGATCCGGAACAGATCAGTTATGAAGATCTTCTGCAGATTTTCTGGCGTCAAATAAATCCGACAGATGATGGTGGGCAGTTCGTGGACCGGGGAGAGCCTTATTTATCGGCGATTTTTTATCACGATGAAGCACAGCGCCAGGCTGCTGAGTCTTCCCTGATGGAAATGGAAGACTCCGGAAGGTTCGACGGCGAGATTGTCACTTCCGTCGAAAAATATGACACGTTTTATAAAGCGGAAGAGTACCACCAGGATTACTATAAGAAGAATCCGGGCCGTTATGAGCATTACAGAGATAACTCAGGGCGTGACGACTACCTGAAGCAGACGTGGGGAGAAAACCGTAAATACGAAATAAGTAAAACCTCACCGTTTGCGGTGGAAGATAAAGCATCAGCTGTTTCCGGACTGAGCAGTATACAATATGAAGTGACTCAGGAAGACGGGACAGAGCCTGCGTATGACAACAAATATCATGACAATGAGAGAGACGGCATATACGTGGACATCGTTTCGGGTGAGCCGCTGTTCAGTTCCAGGGACCAGTACGATTCCGGAACAGGCTGGCCGAGTTTCACAAAGCCTCTGGAACTCGCGAATATCACTTATGAAGAAGACACAGGGGTTTTCGGAACAAATGTGGAAGTCCGCAGTAAACAGGCGGATTCCCATCTGGGTCACGTATTCCAGGAAGGTCCTGAGCCACATGGCCTCAGATACTGCATGAATTCGGCGGCGATGGAGTTCATACCGGCCGATGAGCTGCCTGGAACAGAGTATGAAGAATATGCAGACGACTTCAAGTAAGAGAGACCTTTTCATTACAGACCGGAGACAGGTAGGGACAATCACTTTATACATTCCATCTGAAGAGCAGGGAGAGCGCCTCCTGCTCTTCTTTTTGTTATAATGAGGGAAATCAATGAAGGAGGTTTTTGTTATGCGACTGGGAATCATCGGAACGAATTTTATAACTGATCAACTGCTGGAGGCAGCGGCACATATGGAGGAAGTGCAGCCGGCGGCCGTATATTCACGTACGCAGGAGAAAGCGGATGAATTTGCCGGGAAATATGGAATCTCCCTTACATATACTGATCTGGAAGCTTTTGCTGCCAGCGACGAAATTGATGCTGTATACATAGCGAGCCCCAATGCTCTGCATTACAGTCAGGCGGTCCTTTGTATGAGGAACGGCAAACACGTGTTGTGCGAGAAGCCTCTGGCTTCCAATTACCGGGAAGTTGAAGAAATGTTCCGTATAGCCGAGGAAGAAGGGGTTGTTCTTCTGGAGGCGATAAAATCGCTGTTTATGCCAGGATTTGAGGAAATCAGGGAAAATCTTCATAAAATCGGGAAAGTACGACGTTATGTGGGGAATTACTGCAAATTCTCCTCCCGTTATGAAGCCTACAGAAACGGGGAGGTACTGAATGCTTTCAAGAGAGAATTATCAAACGGAGCGCTGATGGACCTCGGTGTATATGGAATTTATCCAATGGTTACGCTATTCGGAACGCCTTCTTCCACCAGGGCGACAGGTGTCCTTCTGGAGACAGGCGTAGACGGTGAAGGCACGGCACTTTTTCAATACGATGATATGGAAGGGGTCGTCTCTTTCTCTAAAATCCACAATTCTTACGCCCCCTCGGAGATTCAGGGGGAGGAAGGTTCTATAGTGATACCCGACATCTCCACACCTGAGGGGATGACCATCAGGTACAGAGACGGGTCCGTTGAAGAACTGCCGGGTACTTTGTCGAAACCTTCGATGTATGGAGAACTGAAAGCTTTTACGAATATGGTCCAGGAAGGGAACTTGTCTGAATCTTCCTCAGCTGCGCCGGAGCACTCCCTGGAAACGGCCCGCCTGATGGAAGAGGTGAGAAAACAGATAGGAGTCGTATTCCCGGCTGATGCGTGACAGAAATGAGTGGGATATATGAGATTATTACTGCAGTATGTATCTATCTATAAACGGGCGGCTCTGATTGCGATTGCCCTTATGTTCGTAGAGCTGACAGTCGAGCTGTTTCAGCCGTTGATCATGGGTAAAATCATAGACGAAGGGATTTTGCAGGAAGATTACCGGACCGTACTTGTTTGGGGGACGGTCCTCATTGTTCTTTCTCTCCTGGCTTTCTCGGCAGGGATCATCAACTCCTTTTTCGCCGGAAAAGCGAGTCAGGGGACGGGGTATGATCTTCGCAGAGATATATTCAACAAAGTCCAGAAATTCACCGGAAAGAACTTCGATCGGTATTCGACTCCCGATCTTGTGACGAGAATCACGACGGACGTCGTACAGATACAGAACTTTCTTTTTCTGTTTACGAGAATCGGGTTAAGAGCCCCATTATTCATCATTTTTTCATTAGTGATGGCTTTTACGGTACATAGAGGGATGGCTCTCATTCTTCTGCTTGCTGCTCCGGTGCTCGTTGTATTTATGGTGATCGTCAGTCTGAAAGGGGTGAAGCTGTTTCGCTTCGTGCAGAACAAGCTGGACGGGGTGAACAGAATTATCCGGGAGAACCTGACGGCGATCCGGCTGATCAAAGGGTTCAATCGCACCTCCTATGAAGAAAGCCGTTTCCACGATATCAACACTTCACTCCGCCACACGAATAAACAGGCGCTGTGGCTGATGGAGTTCGCGATGCCGGCCCTTATGCTTATGATGAACACAGTCATACTTATCGTATTGTGGTTCGGGGGCGAGGCCATCTTAGCCGGTACTGCGGAACCGGGAGAACTGGTCGCTATCGTCAATTATGCTACCAGAATGCTCGTGAACTTCTCTATGTTCACGTTTCTGATCATGGTTTTCTCGAGAAGTCAGGCATCTTCCGGCCGTATAGCCCGGGTGCTGACAGAGGGTACTCCCGCCTATCTGGAGGAAACGGATAATTTCAAAACGGAACTCGAAGGAAATATAGAATTCCGTAACGTTTCCGTCCGGCGCACCGGAGATCCGGTGCTCCATAATATATCCTTTCATATCGATGCCGGAGAGATGATAGGAATCCTCGGGGAAACGGGGGCGGGGAAATCGACGCTTTTGCAACTGATACCCCGACTGATTGAAAAAGAGGAAGGAACTATCCTTTTTGAAAATGAAGAAGTGGAAAACATCGATATCCACCATCTCAGACACCGGGTCAGTATGGTACCGCAGGAGGTCCACCTTTTCTCCGGAACAATCGGGGAAAATATCCGCTTCGGGAAACCGGAGGCTGCCGAAGAGGAAATTGAGAAGGCGGCACGGCAAGCCCGTATTGATGAATTCATTAAGACGCTGCCCGATGAGTATGATACGAAAATCGGTCAGAAAGGCGTGAATTTTTCCGGAGGACAGAAACAGCGGCTCTCTATCGCCCGGGCACTCGTCCGTAATCCTGCGATTCTTATTCTGGACGACAGTACCAGTGCGCTGGATGCGAACACGGAAGAAGAACTCCTCGACACGCTGCAGTCGGAAAAGCGTACGGTACTTATGACCGCCCAGAAGATCAGTTCGCTTAAACGGGCGGATCGTATTTTCGTTATGCAGGAAGGACGACTGATCGGGGAAGGGAGTCACGAACGACTGCTGAAAGATAACGATTATTACAGGAGCGTCTATGAGTCACAGAGAGAGGAGGGGAGCTGATGGCTGAAAGGAAACATCCGCACAGTGCTTCTTTTTCGGCACGACCGAAAGTGGATGATATGAAAACGACGGTCGGGCGGGTCTGGTCGTATATGATGAAAGAAAAAAGAAGGTTCTACTTCGTCCTCTTTGCGATTCTCATCAGTTCCGCCCTGTCTCTTGCCGGGCCTTATCTGCTCGGAGTGGTCATCGATACTATAATCGGGGCTTCCGACAAAGGAAGAGTATTTACGCTTCTGCTGCTGCTCGGCACTGTTTATATTTTTCAGTCCGTATTCATGTGGATACAGAGCTACTCGATGATCCAGCTTTCCCAGAATACGGTTTATCGCATGCGGGAACACTTATTCAACCATCTCCAGCATCTTCCCGTTTCCTTTTTTCAAAAATATCAGCAGGGAGAGCTGATGAGCCGTCTTACCAATGATATGGAAAACGTGAGTCGTACACTGAACTCGGCTGTCATCCAGCTTGTGACGAGTGCTCTCACCATTTCGGGGACGCTGATCATTATGTTCGTGCTCAGTCCACTGCTCACGCTGCTGACACTGACAGTCGTCCCTCTTATGTACTACGGGATGAAGTGGATTACGAAGCGGACGGGACCGTATTTCAAAGCCCAGCAGAAGGACCTCGGCGAAGTCAATGGCTACGCCGAGGAGATGTTTTCCGGCCAGCCGGTCATCGCCCTGTTTTCCAAAGAGGCGGACGTGGAGGAGGACTTTGCCGGAAGGAACCGTGCCCTTTATGAATCGGGTTACTGGGCTCAGGTGTACACCGGATTCATTCCGAAACTGATGAATATGCTTAATAACCTGAGCTTCGCCATCATTGTCGGCGGGGGAGCGGTGCTTGCTCTGAACGGGTTCGTGACGGTCGGTCTGATTGTTACGTTTACGACGTACTCAAGACAGTTCACTCGGCCTCTGAATGATCTCGCCAACCAATTCAATATGATCCTTTCTGCTGTTGCAGGGGCTGAAAGAGTGTTCAGCATCATCGATGAGGATGAGGAAAGGATCGATGAAAAGGGGGCGAAGACGGTGGATTTCATAAACGGAGAAGTGGAATTTGAACGCGTCCATTTTTATTACGATGAAGATGAAAAAGCACTGGATGATGTATCGTTTCACGTGAAACCGGGCGATACCGTAGCATTAGTGGGACCGACAGGAGCCGGCAAAACGACGGTAGTCTCATTATTGTCAAGGTTTTATGATGCGACGGAAGGCCGCGTACTCGTGGACGGCGAGGACATGCGCTCCCTGAAGAGGGAGACGCTCAGAGAACATATGGGTCTCGTGCTGCAGGATGCGATTCTGTTTCACACGACCATCCGTGAAAACATCCGGTACGGGCGACTGGAAGCGACGGACGAGGAAGTGGAAGAAGCTGCAAAAGCAGCCAGAGCCGACGGTTTCATCCGCAATTTCCCGGACGGATACGAGACGATGCTCGATTCCGAAGGGAAAGGGGTGAGCCAGGGGCAGCGCCAGTTGTTATCGATTGCCCGCGCTATACTGAAAAATCCTTCCCTGTTTATTCTTGATGAAGCCACGAGCAGTGTCGATACGGTGACGGAAACGAAAATAAACGAAGCATTGCAGACGCTCATGGAAGGGCGCACCAGTTTCGTAATCGCTCACAGGCTCAATACGATCCGTAATGCCGATCTTATTCTCGTTATGGAAGAAGGACGTATTGCTGAACGCGGCAGTCACGATGAACTGGTATCTTTCGGCGGGAAGTATGCAGATCTTGTAACTAAACAGGCCACTTCCTGAATAGTTTTCGGAATTTTCGTCCTGTTCTCCATTTGATGTGATACCATTAACAAAGGAAAACTTCAGAAATACTTGTCTTTTCTGAAAAAAGGGGTCGAGGTTAATTGAAACAAAATAGGGAAGTTTATGACGTCATAGGGGTCGGAATCGGTCCTTTCAACTTAAGTCTAGCCGCTCTCCTTGATACACAGGAGACGAAGGCGCTGTTTTTTGAGCAAAAACCTGAGTTTGCCTGGCATCCGGGTATGCTGATCGAAGGGACGAAACTTCAGGTTCCTTTTCTTGCGGACCTTGTAACGATGGCGGATCCGACGAACCCGCACAGTTTTTTGAATTATATCAGCCAGCAGGGACGGATGTATCAGTTCTATATTTTACAGCGTCTTGATATTCCGCGGAGAGAATATAACGACTATTGTAAATGGGCCTCCGAACGGATCGGGAGTTGCCGGTTCGGGAAACAGGTTACGGCTGTCCATGGTCTGCAGGACGGGCGCCACCAGGTGGATGTGCAGGATGCAAGCACCGGGGAAGTTGAAACTTTTTATACGAAACATGTAGTGCTCGGAACCGGAAGTACGCCCGCTCTCCCGGAGGCGTTCCAGAACATGCCACGGGAGGATGTATTCCACACAGCCGACTTCGAAATGCAGCGGCAGACGTGCCGGGAAGCGGAAAGTGTGACGGTCGTCGGATCGGGACAAAGCGCCGCGGAGGCTTTCCGGGAGCTGCTAAAAGAACAGAGGACGTGCGGTTTCCGCCTGGACTGGATCACCCGTTCTCCGGGTTTTGCCTCCATGGAAGAATCGAAGCTGAATCTTGAGCACTTTTCGCCCGACTATATCGACTATTTCTATCCCCTTCCGCAGGAGAAGAAAGATGAGATTTTTGCCTCGCAGGGACTGTACTACAAAGGGATCAGCGAACACACCATTACGGATATATATAACCTTATGTATGAATATACAGTAGGCAGGGAAAAGATCGATGTCTCCCTGCTGCCTTTGACGAAGGTGACAGGTATAGAGCGGAAGGAAGGCCGGTATGAACTGAGCTGCCATCATTATCAGAAAGAAGAAGGTTATTCACACCGGACGGATAAAGTGATCGTCGCGACAGGATATCAGCCTAATGTCCCTTCTTTTATAAAAGAGCTTTCGGACGTAATTGAATTTGATGATTACGGCCGTTACAAAGTAACGAAGGACTACAGACTGGTGAACAAAGGAGAAAATGCTTATAACATTTTTGCCAACAGCTGTATTGCCCATACTCACGGCGTCGGGTCCACCAACCTCGGTCTCGCCGTCTTCCGCAGTAAAGTGATCGTCAACCAGCTGCTTGGTAAAGAGGTGTACCCGGTGCAGGACTCCTATGTGTTCCAGTCCTTCGAGTAAAGCTGTGAAAACCTGAATAGCAACCACTGAACCGGACGTCGATGTCCGGTTTTTTGTTGTATAAAGAAGTGGCGGTAGAGTTGTAATGGTTTTGATACGTGTATATTTTTTCTCTTCCCTTCGGACAGGAAGAACCGGGTGGAAAGAAAGGTGAAATTTACACAAAAGGGAGCTCATTCTCCTTTTTTTAAGCCGTTCTCCAGTATTTTTCGTTCTGACGTTCATGAGCCCCCTTGACAAATTTTATATTTCACCGGATAATAGCATAAATATTCATAAACTATAATAATTATGCAATAGAAGGGATGGTCATATGAAAGGTGTCATTCAGCTCGAAGACGGCCGGTCCTTCGAAGGAACGGCTTCCGGGGAGTGGAACGTGCCGCTCGAAGGAGAGGTCGTATTTTATACCGGGATGACCGGGTACCAGGAAGTTTTGACAGATCCTTCTTACAGGGGACAGATCGTCGTATTCACTTACCCTCTCATCGGTAATTACGGAGTATCGGAAACGGCGAATGAAAGCGCCACACCCCAGGTGAAGGGGGCAGTGATGTGGCAGTGCTCCGACGAGGACAGTCATTATCAGGCGGAACAGTCGTTATCCTTCTATATGAGCGATATGAATATTCCATACTTAACGGGTGTTGATACGAGGGCGCTGACGAAGGCGATTCGGGCGAAAGGGACGTGTCGGGCGAGTTTAAGTAAGGAAGGATCTTCTCCCTCTTCCGTGGAAGCAGTTGGGGAAGTGTACGAAGTAAGTGGTGAGAAAAGTGAAGTATATGGAGAGGGAGACATTCATCTTGCACTTATCGATTTCGGCTGGAAAAGCTCCATTCTTCAGAAACTGCTGGACAGAGGAGCAAAAGTTACTGTTGTACCATTTTCGCAGGCAGCTGACATCCATTCCATTGAACCGGATGGAATTGTATTGTCCAACGGGCCGGGTGATCCGAAAGATGTAAGTGGAAAACTTGCAGAATTCAAGGACCTTTTCGATATATTCCCCGTGTTCGGTATCTGCTATGGCCACCAGGTGATTTCCTTAGCTTACGGAGCGGATACGGAAAAGCTTCCGTTCGGTCACCGGGGCGCCAACCACCCGGTGAAAGACCTGGAGAACGGCCGGGTATTCATTACTTCTCAGAATCACAACTACGTAGTCACCGCGGAAAGCCTTGAATTCACACCTCTAAAAGTGCGGATGGTAAACGTAAATGACGGTTCGGTTGAAGGGGTAGTCCATGATTCCATGCCGATTTTCAGTGCCCAGTTTCATCCGGAGGCGAATCCCGGACCTGAGGATGCCGAGTGGATGTTCGAGGAGTTTTTTGCAATTCTGCGTAAGAAAGAGGTGAAAGCATATGTCTGAAAAAGTGTTGGTTCTCGGTTCCGGGCCCATCATTATCGGTCAGGCGGCGGAATTCGATTATTCCGGTACGCAGGGATGTATCGCCCTGAAGGAAGAAGGTTACGAGGTAGTACTCGTTAATAACAATCCGGCCACGATTATGACGGATCCCGCTATTGCAGACAGCGTCTATTGCGAGCCGCTCACAGTCGAAAGTGTGGAAGCTATTATTAAAAAAGAAAGGCCCGATGCCCTGCTTGCAGGACTGGGAGGGCAGACGGCACTGAACCTTGCGGTGGAACTTCAACAGAAAGGAGTCATGGATGCGCATGAGCTGAAAGTGCTCGGAACCTCCATCGACTCTATTCAAAAAGGGGAAGACCGGGAACAGTTCAGACAGGTGATGCGTGATACGGAGCAGCCGGTCGTGGAAAGCCAG
This sequence comes from Salimicrobium humidisoli, assembly GCF_002295105.1. GTDB lineage: Bacteria > Bacillota > Bacilli > Bacillales > Halobacillaceae > Salimicrobium > Salimicrobium humidisoli. The sequence goes on from NZ_NSGH01000001.1 coordinate 245,985, forward strand.
GTGATTACCACCTTCGATGCCGCCCGGGCTTTTACGGAAAAAACAGGCTTTCCGGTTATCAGCCGTCCGGCCTACACGCTTGGCGGGCGCGGGGGAGGCATCGCGCATAACGAGGAAGAGCTTCGCTCCCTCATGAAAGACGGGCTGAAAGCGAGTCCTATTTCCCAGGTAATACTCGAGAAAAGCATCGCGGGGTTCAAGGAACTGGAATACGAAGTGATGCGCGATACAAATGGTACGTGTATATCTGTATGCAATATGGAAAACGTGGATCCGGTAGGGGTGCATACAGGAGATTCGATTGTTACGGCCCCTTCCCAGACACTTACGGATAAAGAATATCAGATGCTGCGTACGTCAGCTCTGAAAATCGTGGACATTCTCGAGGTGATCGGAGGCTGTAACGTGCAGTTCGCTCTCGACCCTGCCAGCCGGCAATATTACGTCATCGAAGTCAATCCGCGGGTAAGCCGCTCTTCCGCTCTCGCCTCGAAAGCTACCGGGTACCCGATTGCAAAACTGGCGGCAAAGCTGGCTCTCGGGTATCGGCTTGATGAACTGCTCAATCCTCTTACCGGTTATACGTACGCAAGCTTCGAACCGGCTCTGGACTATGTCGTTGTGAAGTTTCCCCGCTGGCCTTTCGATAAATTCGCAGGAGCAGATCGTACCCTCGGCACTAAAATGAAGGCGACAGGTGAAGTGATGGCAATCGACCGGACACTGGAAGCGGCTTTTCAGAAAGCGATCGATTCGCTGGATCAGTCAGCGCCGGTGTTCAATGAAGAAAGGGACGCATGGGAACACGTAAAGAAACCGACTGATGCGAGATTTTTCGCCCTCCTTCATCTGATGCGGAAGGGCACGACCACAGAAGAACTGTTTGCAGCTACGCAGATTGATCCTTTCTTCCTGGATACTTTTGAACGTATGCTTTCGTGGGAGCAGCGCCTGGCGGAGGACACCTCCGTACGTACGATAAAGGAAGCGAAACTCTACGGAGTGTCAGATGCGAAAATTGCTGAAGTCACCGGCACTAATGAAAGGGAATGGATAAAATTCAGAGAAGAGAATAGCATAAAACCGTCCTACAAAATCGTTGATACGTGCGCAGGTGAATTCGAAGCCGAAACAAACTACGCCTACAGCACGTATGCAGGCGTGACGGAAATCAGTCCACTCCGGGCGGGCAAGAAAGCCCTGATCGTCGGAGCGGGACCGATACGTATCGGCCAGGGCGTAGAGTTCGATTATAGTTCGGTCAAAGCGATTGAAAGCCTGCAGAAATCAGGGTATACAACGATTATGATCAATAATAATCCGGAAACGGTCAGCACCGATTTCGAAACGGCAGACAGGCTGTACTTTGAACCTTTGAAACTGGAGAATATTCTCGATGTAGCCGCTTTTGAGAAAGTGGATGTCGTTTTCACAGCGTTCGGCGGCCAGACGGCTCTTAACGTAACGGAAGCTGTGGAAAAAGCCGGATATAAGGTGGCCGGAGCATCTTCCGAAACCATCGCTAAACTCGAAGATCGGGAGGCTTTCTATGAATTACTGCAGATGATAGATGTTCCCCACGTCCCCGGCGAGATGTGTCACTCACCGGAAGAAGCACGTGCAGCCGCACATACGTATCAGTATCCGCTTCTCTGTCGTCCCTCCTACGTTATAGGTGGACAGGGGATGGTCGTGATCCATTCGAAGAATGAACTTGAGTCGGCTCTTCAGGAGATGGAGCAGAGACATTACCCGCTGGTGATGGACCAGTTCATCTCCGGAGAGGAAGTAGAAGTGGAACTTGTCAGTAATGGTTCGGAAGTATTCATTCCCGGTCTCATGGCACACATTGAAAAAGCCGGCGTCCATTCAGGAGACAGCATGGCCGTGTTCCCTGCAGAGGTAGAGGGGACGATCCGGCATCAGGTAGAAACATTTGCGAAGAAGATTGCAACTTCCATAAATTATAAAGGAATCATGAATATACAGTTCCTTGTGAGCGGGACGAATGTCTTCGTTTTGGAAGTGAACCCGCGTTCGAGCCGTACGGTCCCGATTGTGAGTAAAACCGCAGCACTTCCGCTCATCGACTGGGCGGTCCGGGCGATGGTCGGGGAATCGATATGTTTCCCGGAAAAAACGCTCCACATACCCTGTGTGGCAGTGAAATTTCCGGTATTCTCCTCTCATGCTCTGGCGGAACTCGATCACAAACTCGGAGCTAACATGATGTCCACCGGAGAGGGGATGTATATCGGTGAAACGAAAGAAGAGGCGCTTGCAAAAGTGTTCGAACACTTACCTCCAGCCGGAAGTCCGGCATGTTTCGATGAAGATCACGACGATGATTTCGATACGTGGCTGAACACGCCGGAAGCTGCGGTCTACCATAACGAAGGTGAAACGGAAGAAGCGAGAGAGAAGAGGGTGAAAGCATTAAAAGCAGGCATCACTATTTTCAGTGACCCGGATGCATACAGAGCTTATAAGGAGAACCGGAAGGATGGCAGCAGGACAAGGATCGCTCTTAGAAAATCCGTAGAGGAAGAGGTGATAGTGTGAGGACGGAAACCACGGATCCAAAGGAAGGAATTTCTTTGAAAGGGAAGCACCTGCTTACCTGGAAAGACTACAGCAGAAAAGAAATCATTCATTTACTTGAAAGAGCGCTGGTATTGAAACAGTCTCCCTACTCTGGTGCGTTATCTCAAAAAACTCTGGCTATGATTTTCGAAAAATCGTCGACCCGGACCCGCGTCTCCTTCGAAGTGGGGATGACGCAGCTCGGAGGGACAGCCATCAATCTGAACAGCCGGGACATGCAGCTTGGACGCGGAGAAACAATCGGGGATACGGCGAAGGTTCTGTCGCGGTACGTGGATGGTATTATGATCCGCACCGATGCGCATCAGAAACTCGAGGAGCTGGCCGGGAACGGGAGTGTCCCCGTTATCAGCGGACTTTGTGATTTGTACCATCCGTGCCAGGCACTGGCCGATATGCTCACTGTTTATGAGCAGAAAGGTCAATTAGCCGGGGTGAAACTCGTTTATACCGGAGATGGAAATAATGTAGCCCACTCTCTTATGACGATAGGAGCAATTCTCGGTCTCGAGGTCGTGGTAGCCTCTCCCTCCGGCTATTGGCCGCTTGATTTTATAACAGGGAATGCAAAGAAGCTGGCGGCAAAACATGGGGGCAGTGTTACAGTAACAGAAAACGTGGAAGAAGCTGCCGCGGGTGCCGATATCCTTTATACCGATGTCTGGACCAGTATGGGACAGGACGGAGAAGAAAAAGAAAGAAAAGAGGCGCTTTTCCCCTATCAGATTAATGAAAGGCTTGTGACAGCAGCAAAGCCGGATGTAAGTGTTCTTCACTGTCTGCCGGCCCACCGGGAAGAGGAGATAACCGGAGAGGTGATGGAAGGGGAGAATTCCCTTGTCTTTGAACAGGCCGAAAATCGCCTTCATGTACAAAAAGCAATTTTGGAAGCATTACTTTAAAACAGTACTGTCCCGTTTTTTTCAAGCGGGGCAGTTTTTTATGTTTAATATATGTAAAGAAAAGGAACCAGTTCTGCAGGCAATCAGTAATTATAAATTGTAAAACTTAGTGATTAAGTAGGAGTTTTGACCCTTGTCTAAAGTTCCCTTATATGGGATTCTTAAAGAAGAATACTTTTATTGTGAACAGTATAAGATCTGGGGAAAATGAACTGTTTTTAACATTACACAGGAGGTCGTTCAGGATGCACAAATACTGGATAAGCGGGTTAATAATGGTGCTGCTTGGAGTAGTCAACCCTATTAAGGGAGAAACGGAAACGTTACCGGGGAAAGAAGTGCCGATAGACAAAGCCTGGACGATCGAGTTTACGGAAAATGTGGATGAAGATATTCTTTCAAGCAATAACTACGTGGGTATCAAGAGAGAAGACGGTACATTCGTCCCTCTGGAAAGAACAATCGGGGAAGCTTCAATCAGGCTGGAACCCGAAGAATTCTATAAGGACGGAGAAACCTATGAATTATACCTTTCTCCCGAACTCCGCTCCGAGACAAAAACGGAGACAGCCCGTAATTTCAGGGCTGTGTATGAAGTATCCGCTTTTGAACGGGAAGTGGTGGAACTTACCAACGAAAAAAGAGCAGCGTACGGTCTTCCTCCTCTGGAACTGAACGAAGAGCTCAGTCGTGTAGCGAAACAGAAATCATTTGATATGCATGAGAATTCCTATTTCGCCCACCAGTCACCGACGTATGGGTCTCCGTTCAATATGATGAATATGTTCGGACTCAATTATCAGTATGCCGGGGAAAACATTGCTGCCGGACAGATTTCTCCGGAAGAAGTAGTGGAAGCGTGGATGAACAGTGAAGGTCACCGCGCCAACATTTTAAATGAAAATTATGATGAAATCGGTGTCGGTTACGTCGATAGCGACGGTTATTATGTCACGTACTGGACGCAATTTTTCTATACATCCGGAGAATAATCCAGGTGATGTAAAGGCAATACCCGTCTCCTGCTTTCCCGGTGAGGAAAACAGGAGACGGGTTCTTTTTTTATTTAAGAGAGGAGAATGGACAGATGTACATAAAAGAGCTGAGTGAAATAGATGGAATAGCCCAGGCCCGTATGGTGAAAGAGGGAGCGGTATCGCAAGAAGAGGTGCTGCTTCATTATCGCATGATTCAGGAGGAGAGAAATCCGGAGCTGAATGCGATCGTTCATGAAGTGAAGAATGCCGATTACCGGAAGGACGGTTTCTTCGCAGGGCTGCCGTTCCTCATCAAAGATTTGAATGCGGTCAAAGGAGCACCGTTGACTTACGGTTCCAAAGTGATGGAAGGATTCACGGCACCCGGGGATGAAGAGATCGTCAGGCGCTACAAAAAAGCGGGCCTCAACATTACCGGGAAAACGAACACTCCCGAGTTCGGATTCACTCCTGCTACGGAATCACAGTTTCTCGGGGAGACGATCAATCCGTGGGATCGGACGAGATCTCCGGGCGGATCAAGCGGAGGTGCTGCGGTAGCTGTAGCTGCAGGAATGGTACCTTTCGCTCACGGGAGTGACGGAGGAGGATCCCTTCGTATACCTGCATCAAATACCGGCACGTTCGGTTTTAAACCGACACGGGGCCGCTCTCCGCTTACGATGTATCTTAACAGCCTTTCTGTTCAGCATGCGCTGACGACTTCCGTACGGGACAGTGCCGCCCTGCTTGATGTCATTGAAGGGCCGGTCCCGGGGACGGGTTACGGTTTCCCGGAGAAAGATCTTCCTTTTTTTGACACCATCGGTGAGTCTCCGGGGAAACTGAAAATAGCTTATGCCCCGAACGTACACGGCAATATCGAGATCGACGAAGAAGTACAGGAAGTGGTGCGGGATGCGGCAGAAAAGTGCGCTTCTCTCGGTCATGAAGTGGAAGAAGTATATCCGGATTTTGACCACGACGGTATGATGGAAGCTTATATTTACCTGTGGGTCGTCGGAGGAGCGCTCAGTGTAGATAAAGCAGCCAGTGCGAACAATAAGGCCCCGGCTGACCCTTTTATCGAAAAAATGTTATCTACGCTGAAGGAAAAAGCTGCCGGCTACAGTGCTCTTGAATATGAGAAAGCCAGGGAGAAAGTTTTTCTCGAAACGCAGAAGCTCGATCGTTTTTTTAAAGAATACGACGTGCTGATTAATCCGGTGAATCATAAAAAAGCCCTGCCTCTCGGCCGTTATAACGGAGAAGAGAAAACGATCGATGAGATACTTTCCGTTTCGGAAATATATGCCTACTTGACTCCCATAGCAAACATGACGGGTCAGCCGGCCATGAGTGTACCGACGTACTGGACGAAAGAAAACCTGCCGATCGGTTCTCATTTCCAGGCCCGTTACGGATGCGACAAAGTTCTGTTCCAGCTTGCGCGTCAACTTGAAGAAGCTTTTCCCTGGAAAGAAAAATATAAAGAAATCAGAGGATAGAACAGAAAAGTGTTCCTGCCAGTCGATTTCTCGGGAAACAAATAATAGCCGGGGGGTATCCTCCCGGCTATTTTGTATACCATTTATACAGTTTTTTCGGCCTTCCTATCTTCTGGTGGCTGATTACCTGTTTTACCTGCCCTTCCTCAAGCAGGTGCATCAGGTATCGATAGACGGTAGGGTAGGCAAGACCGATTTCTTTGGAAACGACATCGACGGACGCAGGTTCTTCTTCTTTTTTCAGGTGCTCCGCAATAATACTTAAAGTATTTTTGCTGATCCCTTTGGCGGAGTAGATTTCCTCACTTTCTTCGTGCACGGAACGCATATTTGCAAGCTTTACGTGCAGCTGGATACGGGAAATCAAATCCGGGGCTTTGACCGGTTTTAAGGCGAAATCCGTCGCGCCTTCTTCGAGAAAGCGATCCGCAATTTCCTGGCGCTCATCCACCGTAAGGACAAGGATGGGTACCTGCTGATTCTGTTTTCTTATTTCTTTGACCGTCTGCAGCCCGTCCATCTCCGGCATATGATAGTCGACCAGAATAATGTCGAATTTCTCCCGCTGAAATAAATCGACTCCCTCGCGACCGTTCACGGCCGTATTTGATTGCCATCCCGCATGGTTACAGAATTCCGTCAGCATATAACGCAAGGATTCGTCATTATCGATGATCAGTATGTTCATAGCGTGTCCTCTCCTTCGGAAAATGTATCCAGAATGTTGTGCCGACCCCCGGTTCGCTTTCGATATCGAGGGAGGCCCCGTGTTCTTCAATTACGTTTTTGACGAATGATAAACCGAGCCCCGGGTGCTCTTTCGTACTGAATCCGGCGTTCCAGATTTTTTGGAGGTCCCGATTTTTGATGCCGGGCCCGTTGTCTTCGATACCGATCCATATGCCCGCATGGACTTCCGAACGGATGACGACCTGGGCGTTTTTCTGACCTTCGACAGCGTCTCCGGCGTTATCAATCAGGTTGACGATTGCCCTTGTCATCCGGATTTTGTTAATGTAGATCTCTATATCACTCGGAGCCTGGAGTTCGAACTGGTAAATGGTAGAGGATTCGGACAATTTGTTTTGCCTCACGTATTCGATCAGCGTGTGCAGGGAGCACCAGTTCTTCTTTTCATCATATAGTATTTCAGAGACCATGTCGCTCGTAGCCTCTATAGAATCGGATATTTTTCCGGTATATGTCTGGATATCCGGATCGTCCGTTTTCATCTGGATAAGAGAATTCAGCCCCTCCATCAGAGAGAGTGGTGTTTTCAGGTCGTGGACGAGATGAAGGGCTTCCCGGCCGCTTCTTGCTTCCACCATTTCGAGCCGCGCCGACTCCAGATCTTTGCGCATTTTCCACTTCTGTTCGACCACTGTTAAATAGACGGCAAACACGAGGGCATGGACGATGAAGACAGCTGAAAATAAAAGGCTGTAGATAGATAGAGTGTTTTCAAAACCGATAGCGGACGATGTACTTTTAACCAGTACGGAAACTTCTCCGCCGCCGAACCCGAAAGAAGTGAGAGCAGGGACGATATCCAGCCACTGGTAACCGAACAGAAGCTGGGAGAAAACGAAAGACATAAACAGCGGACGCATATTTTGTCTGCCGAACAGCTGAAGAAATAAAATGGATAGTAACAGAAGAATGGCAGGTCCCCCGAAATGATAGTTCATGGAATAATAAGAGTTGATAAGCAGATATACTGCAGGAATAATCACGACCGGAACGGCGATTTTCAGTATGGGACGGTTATATTTTCTTCCAAGAGCATCCCCGAGGAGCAGAGCCCCGAGATAGTGGGGAAGAGCTCTCAATGTATTCAGAAAAACGAGAATAAGTGCGGTAAGCATTAAAGTACTGCCGTCGGGGTTGTTTTTGAGTTTTTCAATCATATGATGCAGCCCGACATGTTCAATGTCGAATAGAAGTGGAAAGAAGACTCCGAAAATGATCAGCAGTATCGGTATCCAGAAGCGTTTTCTCACAGATCCCTTCCCCCCTTATGATGTATATAGCCGGTTTCCTGCATGAATCTTTTCTCTTTATTATAACCGTGATGATCGGGAGGTGCCATATGAAGAATGAAGTGCCGGTTCAAAAACCATAAAAAGCAGCCGGGAGCGCTGCTCCGGCTGCTTTTGAAAAACAGGCAGTTATACTTTCCGTTTGTTCAGTTCATCATTCTCTTCCTTCGTGAAAGCACGCGAGCGAGTCAGGAACCGTTTCCCTTCTACACCTTCAAGAGAAAACATACCTCCGCGTCCATCCACGACATCAATGATCAGCTGGGTGTGCTTCCAGTACTCAAATTGTTTCTTGTGAATATAAAAGGGGACTCCGGCGATTTCACCGAGTTTTATATCCTGAGCCCCGACCATAAGATCACCTTCGGGGTAACACATCGGTGAACTGCCGTCGCAGCAGCCGCCGGACTGGTGGAACATCAGGGCTCCATGTTTTTCCTTCAGGGTGTCGATAAGTGCAAGAGCGTCTTCTGTTGCCGTAACTCGTTCGGCCATAAGGCTCATCCTTTCTGGTGTAGGTAATTCTTGTCCGGACGGCGGGGTTTCTTGCTTACGACAGTGCTTCTAACCGGAAGTTTCCGCTTTTGTTCTTAAAAGAATCCAAGTTTTTGCGGGCTGTAGCTGACGAGCATGTTTTTCGTCTGCTGATAGTGGCCGAGCATCATTTTGTGGTTCTCGCGGCCGATACCGGACATCTTGTAACCGCCAAAGGCAGCGTGAGCAGGGTATGCATGGTAGCAGTTCGTCCATACGCGTCCCGCCTGGATGCCGCGTCCGAAGCGGTAGGCCGTATTCACGTTGCGGGTCCAGATACCGGCGCCGAGACCGTACAGGGTATCATTGGCAATTTCCATGGCTTCATCTTCATCCTTGAACGTAGTGACGGACAGGACAGGGCCGAAAATCTCCTCCTGGAATATACGCATATCGTTTGTCCCTTTGAATATCGTCGGTTTCACGTAGTAGCCGTCGGAAAATTCCCCGTCCATTTTATTCTGTTCTCCTCCGACCAGCAGTTCGGCACCTTCATCTTTACCTATTTCAAGATACGAAAGTATTTTTTCCAGTTGTTCGGAAGAAGCTTGCGCTCCCATAGCTGTGTTCGGATCAAGCGGATTCCCTGTCTTGATTTCTTTCACCCGTTTAATGGCTCTCTCCATAAATTCATCGTAAATGGATTCATGCACAAGGGCACGTGACGGACATGTACATACTTCACCCTGGTTCAGCGCGAACATGACGAGACCTTCCACTGCTTTGTCGAGAAAATCATCGTCTTCCTGCATAATATCCGGGAAGAACACGTTCGGGGACTTTCCACCGAGCTCCAATGTTACCGGAATGATATTCTGGGAAGCGTACTGCATAATCATCCGGCCGGTCGTCGTTTCGCCGGTGAAAGCGATTTTCTGAATATCGGGGTGCTGGGCGAGAGGTTTCCCGGTCTCGAGACCGAACCCGTTAACGATATTCAATACTCCGGCAGGAAGCAGATCTTCAATCATTTCCATCAGAAAGAGGATGGAGGCAGGAGTCTGTTCCGCCGGCTTCAGTACTACGCAGTTGCCGGTGGCGAGGGCAGGGGCCAGTTTCCAGGTCGCCATGAGGATAGGGAAGTTCCATGGAATGATCTGACCGACGACACCCAGAGGCTCGTTGAAATGATAGGCTACCGTATCTTCATCGATCTGGCCGATGGAGCCTTCCTGAGCACGGATTGCGCCTGCAAAGTAGCGGAAGTGGTCGATGGCAAGTGGTATATCTGCGTTGAGGGTTTCGCGGACCGCTTTTCCGTTGTCCCAGGTTTCGGCGACAGCCAGAAGCTCAAGATTCTCTTCCATACGATCGGCGATTTTATTTAATATATTGGCTCTTTCCGCAACGGAAGTGGAGCCCCAGGCTTTTTTGGCTTTGTGTCCTGCTTCGATGGCTTTATTTATATCTTCTTCTGTAGAGCGGGGGATTCTGGTGAAGTTTTTGCCGGTTACCGGAGTTACATTATCGAAGTATTGCCCTTTTTCGGGCGGCGTCCATTTCCCTCCGATGTAGTTCTCATACTGTTCTTTGAATTGAACCGGGGACCCTTCTGTGTTTGGGTTTTGATATACCATTTAATCAATCCTCCTGTGCTTTATTGAAAACGCTTACAGATAAAATTTAGCATGAAGGTGGAATATTGTCAATTATCTGACGAATATATCACGTGTACCGTTTCTGGTATAATGACCGGAGATAGGAAAGGAGTGGGAAGATGTCCAAAAAAGTGATGCTCGTGGACGGGATGGCGCTGCTGTTCCGGGCCTTCTACGCTACAGCTGTGAGCAATTATTATATGATCAATTCGAAAGGTGTACCGACGAACGCCGTGTACGGAATGGTGAAACACCTGTTTTCGGCGGTAAGGGAGTATGAACCGACTCACGTCGTCGCCTGCTGGGATATGGGCAGCAAAACGTTCAGAAACGATATGCTCGAGAGCTACAAAGCAAACAGGAGCGCACCTCCGGAAGAGATGGTCCCGCAGTTCGATCTGGCAAAAGAAGTGATGGAAGCTCTGCACATACCGAACGTCGGCTTGACAGGGTATGAAGCGGACGACTGTATAGGGACATTAAGTCATCATTACCGGGAAGAAGCCGAAGTGCTGATTCTGACTGGGGATCAGGATATGTTGCAGCTGCTCGAACCGAATGTTTCTGTAGTATTACTGAAAAAAGGGTACGGCAACTACGCCGAGTATACAGAAGAAAGGCTGAAAGAAGAGAAAGGGATCACCCCGAAACAGCTCATTGATCTGAAAGCTTTCATGGGAGACAGCAGCGATAACTACGCCGGAGTGAAAGGGATAGGGGAGAAGACAGCTCTGAAGCTGTTGCATCAGTACGGTACGATTGAAGGGATACTTGAAAACATAAGTGCTCTTACAAAAGCACAGCGAAGTAAAATCGAGACGGACCTCGATATGCTGCACCTCTCGAGGGATTTAGCCGCAATCCGCTGCAACGTCGAAATCGATTCACCACTGGAGGAAGCTCTCTTTCAGGTGGATGAAGAGGAAATGGCGAAAAAGTTCAATGAGCTCGAATTTAAAAACTGGAGAAAAAATCTGGTATAACGGTGATATACGGAAGGAAATAAGCACTATACATTAAAAAGTCTCCCGCCTGCAGATATCTGCGGGCGGGAGACTTTTCTCGTAATAGCTACTTTTACATTTCCGGTTTTATCTCAGTGTTTTCAGGGCTTCTTCGATTTGAGTATCGCCACTGATCACTTCGAAAGCCTTGTGGAAAGCGTTCGGTTCCTGAAGCGCCGCGATGATGGTTTTAGCTACGTCCGCACGAGGGATTTCACCAAAATCAACTGTGTCGCCCACTGTAATCTTGGAAGTGGATTCGCCGTCGGTCAGACCGCCTGGACGTACGATTGTGTAATCCAGTTCCGTACTTTGCAGATACTCATCCGCTTTACCTTTCGCTTCCATGTAATGACGCATGTTCTCATCTACACGGCTCGGGTCTCCTGCGGCAATAGAGCTCAGCATAACGAATTTGGTCATGCCGAATTCTTCCGTGTGCTTAATCAGATTGATGGCACCTTCCTGGTCGACTCTTACCGTCTCTTCAGGTCCTGTGCTTGAGCCGGAGCCTGCTGCGAATATGACAGCGTCCATGCCTTTCACACCGTGACCGACGTCTTTCGTTACGTCAGCAAGAACCGGGATACCTCCGAGTGATTCGATTGTACCCTTCTGTTCTTCTTTACGAACCATGCCGTACGGTTCGTGTCCATCTTCTTTCAGATATTGTATGAGCAAACGTCCTGTTTTTCCGTTTGCGCCAGCTACTAGTACTTTCATAAATTGATCAAAGCTCCCTTCGGTTTGTTTGTCTACTTTAATAATACATATCCTGTTCGCTGCCGTTTTAAACATAACCCTCCGGAAAACATAATTCCTGAAAGTTGCAGGAGGCACAAATCCTCCTGTTTTGCTGCATAGGGAAGGAGGTGATGGGTTTCGGTATGTTTTTTTCCCTGTCTTCCATATATTCTTCCATTTCCCGGAGGCTGAGATTGAACATATCCTGCACGCGGACGATTTCTTCTTCGGTAAGCTTGTGTTCTTCGGTACTCCCGTCAAGAAGATATTCGTTCCGGATCGTAATCTCGTCAAGAGACTCTACAGGAAAAGTATGCTGCACATACATGGCATAAAGGGCCAGCTGGTTACGGTCCTCTTCTGTCTGTTTCCCCGTCTTCCAGTCGACGATAACCCACTTGCCTGACTGATGATGGTAGTAAAGAAGGTCCATAACGACCCAGACTTTCACCCCGTCGATCAGTAAGTAGCGAAACTTCTCGGATTCCACAAAGTCCGTGTTTTCCGTGTCGAGCATATCGCGGAAAGTGGGGCTGGAAAGAAAATTTTTAAGGACGGTGTCGAGGCGGTACTTGATTTTATCTATTTTTTCTTCCGGAATCGCGTTTCCGTAATATACCTCATGAAGCATGGTGTAGCCTTTGGGCCGCCGCCACCAGTTATACTCCCGGTGATAGGAATCCCGGTAGGCGAGGTTGAGTTTCTGGCGGATGTAGTTTTTCATCTTATCCTCCCCCGGCAGTTCACCGGTGGTGCGGTAGTGGGCGACGGCTTTTTCGACTGTTTCGTGAACGATACTTCCGAAACACATTTCCAGGTTAGTTATTTTTTTGAGCCTGTATGCCTGATGCTGTAAACTGTCTATATTACTGATCCATCCATTATGGGAAGTGTAGTAATGATAGACGTATTTACGTGCGCAGGTCATAAGTGTATTGTGTCTGGCAATGGACCAGGATAACTCGGGATATTTAGCCATAGGCAACCTCCTGATTTACATTATAGTAGAAAACAGAAGAAAGGTGGAACGATAATGATACCACGGGTGTTAAGTATTGCCGGCTCGGCCAGTCAGGGGAGTGCAGGTATTCAGGCGGACCTGAAAACGTTTGAAGAACACGACGTATATGGAATGAGTGCGGTCACGGCTCTCGTTGCCAACAATTCGGTGACGGATACAGGGGTGTTCACGCAGCCGGTCGGATCTGTACAGGCCCAGGTTCACGCGTCGATGGAACATGTGGGGGCCGATGCTATGAAGACCGGTATGCTGTTTACAAAAGAGATTATCGAAGCGACGGCTGAGCTCCTGAAAAGGTATGGACAGGTTCCGTACGTTCTGGATCCGGTCATGATCGGTAAGATGGGGACACAGCTCCTGAAGGAGGAGGCGGTGGAAAGTCTGAAAGAAGAACTGATTCCGCTTGCTGAAGTGATCACTCCGAATTTACAGGAAGCAGGTAAGCTTCTCGGCAGAAGTGCTCCCGAAACGAGTGAAGAAATGGAGAGGGACGTGAAGGAGCTGCACAGTTTCGGGGCGGACTACGTCCTTTTGAAAGGCGGAGGGTTGTCCGATTACCCGGCTGTCGACCTCTTATTTGATGGGACGGAAGTGAAGGAATACCGTTCCGAGCGGATCGATACGATCCATACTAGCGGGGCCGGGTGCACGTATTCGGCTTCCATTGCAGCCGGCCTTGCCAAAGGACTGCCGATGGATAGAGCCGTGGAGGAAGCGAAACATTTCGTTACGGAAGCTATTCGTCATGCATTATCTTTCGGTGAAGGGATCGGCTCCACTTATCACGCAGCCGAGCGTATTTTTGGAAGGAAAAAATGAAAATACCTGACTAAAAAACCCCTGTAGATGTGCCTGAACGGCTTTCTGCAGGGGTTTTGCTGATTATTGGAAGGCTGATGAAGCTTTAAGCTTTCTGTCTCATTTTTTCCTGTTGCATGCGCGTATATTTATCGATCTGCGTTCCGAGCTCGGGACTCCAGCGGTTTTCCGGATGTTCTTTGCATTCAATCGTGCAGGCGGCATGATATTCCTGTTCACAATTTTCGCAGCAGACGTACTGACGGTTGCAGCCCGGGTTGGAACAGTTGATCATACGGTCTTCTTTCTTGCCGCAGTGTTCGCATTCAGCCACAATCACTTCTTCTTTCTGGTTCACCGGTACGGCTACCCGCTCATCAAATACGTACATTTTGCCGTCGAACAGCTCACCCTGGACTTCCGGGTCTTTTCCGTACGTAGTAATCCCGCCTTCGAGCTGATACACATCTTCTACACCGTTTTTCTTCAGTATGCCGGTGAGTTTCTCACAGCGGATACCTCCAGTACAGTAAGTGAGCACCTTTTTGTCCTTCCACTCCTCGGCTTTTTCCGCTACCCACTCCGGAAATTCCCGGGAGAAGTTCACATCCGGACGTATCGCATTACGGAAATGGCCGATACGATATTCGTATTCATTACGTCCGTCAATGACGATGGTATCTTCGTCTTCAAGCATTTCACGGAACTCTTTCGGTTTCAGATGCTGCCCCCCGAACGTTTTCGGATCGATGTCGTCTTCCTCGATATTCCAGTTGACGAGTTCCGGCTTCACGCGGCAGTGCATTTTCTTGAAAGCGTGACCTTCATGTTCATCGATTTTAAAATGGATGTCAGCGAACCGTTCATCTGAACGCACATATTCCATGTATTCCTCTACCTGTTCGACCGTCCCCGATACTGTTCCGTTAATACCTTCCGGAGCTACAATAATACGGCCCCGGAGACCAAGATCTTTGCAGAACTGAAGATGGTCTGCACAGTATTCTTCGTAGTCTGGTAAATCAACGTATTTGTAATAGAGAAGAACCCGGTAATCTGAGCTCATGATGATTCCTCCTGTTTTCTATTCTCTGACTGATAAAAATCATTAAGTCGTTATTATCCATTATTTATAATATGCGATTTCCGCCTTAAATTCAAACAGAAAAACTTGTGAACGCTTCTCAGTAGACGACAGCACCGAGACAGGAGGCGAAGTGCCCGAGCGCCCACTCATGTCCCTGCTGATTAAATGAAGCCACAGCGTTTCGATTGATGACCGTCGGGTAACTTAAATTGTAAGCATCCACAGCAGTATGAAGGATACAGATATCTGTACAGACACCGGTTATGTGAAGTTCCCGTATTTCTCTTTCTTTCAGAAGAAGGTCAAGCGGGGTGCCGGCGAAAGCGCTGTATCTCGTTTTGTCCAGGTAGTGCACGAACGGTTCGTTCTTATATTGTGCCGATACTCTCTCCACTTCCCCGTATAGGTCCCGTCCCGATGTACCGATGATATTGTGGGGCGGGAAAAGATCGGTCTCCGGGTGACGGGTGTCGTTTTCGTGATGCGCATCCGTCAGGAAGAATATATCTTCCCCGTTGTGCGCAAATTCGTGAATATGGGCAGCTATGTTTCCGTCTATCTCCTGTCCCGGTTCTCCGCAGGTAAGTGCCCCGTTTTCGTGAACGAAATCGTTGGTATAATCGATGACCAGCAAAGCTTTTTTTAACATTTCAATCACCCACCTTTACATGTGTATATACATATAGTAGCAGAAGATTTCATTTTTTGAAATGTAAGGGTTGTCATTCCTGTATATACAAATTATAATAATTAACACAAGTTGTATATACAAGACGTCAGAAAATGAAAGCGGTTGTAGTATATCAGTCAAGATATTATAAGGAGGGAATGACGTGGACTATCGTAAAGAAGCAGAACAGATCCTCGAAGCTCTGGGCGGCAAAGAAAACGTGGAAGCGGCCACGCACTGTGTAACACGCTTACGGCTTGCACTGGGAGATGAGGGGATTGTAGATCAGGAAAGGCTGGATGAGCTCGATGCAGTGAAAGGCTCGTTCTCTGCCAACAATCAGTTTCAGGTCGTTATCGGTCAGGGTACAGTGGACAAAGTTTACAATGAATTTATAGAACTTGCGGGAATCGGGGAAGCCTCGAAGGAAGAAGTCAAAGAACAGACAGAAGGCAAGATGAACCCCCTTCAACGCGGTGTGAAGACACTTGCGGACATATTCATTCCGATTCTGCCGGCTATTATTACCGCAGGTCTACTGCTGGGTCTGAATAACCTGCTCACGGGGCCGGGGATTTTCTTCGACGAGCAGTCGATTATTGATGTTTATCCGCAGTGGTCCGGTTTCGCGAACATGATAATCGTCATTGCAAATACAGCGTTCGTCTTCCTGCCGGCTCTCATAGGGTGGTCGGCTGCCAAGCGGTTCGGAGGCACACCTCTTCTTGGTATGCTGATCGGTCTCGTTCTTGTTAACCCGGCACTATTAAGTGCGTACGGGTACGGGGAAGCGGTCAAAGAAGGAACGGTACCTGTGTGGGACCTGTTCGGATTCGAAGTCGATAAGATCGGTTACCAGGGTCAGGTACTTCCGGTACTTGTGGCAGCTTGGGTTCTTACGAAAATAGAACTGTTCCTGCGCAAAAGAATTCCGGAAAGTATTCAACTGCTTATCGTGGCCCCGGTCGCTCTTCTCGTAACAGGGTTTCTTACTTTCATCTTTATCGGCCCGGTCACTTTCGCTATCGGTAATGGAATCAGCGACGGTTTTATCGCACTCTTCGATGTGGCAGCGTGGGCCGGTGGTCTTCTGTACGGCGGCCTTTACGGAGCGCTCGTTATAACGGGTATGCACCATACGTTCCTGGCCGTCGATATTCAGCTCGTCGGCAGTACGGGAAGTACGTTCCTGTGGCCGATGCTTGCTCTTTCGAATATCGCCCAGGGGTCGGCGGCTTTCGCGATTTTCCTTGCTACGAAAGACGAGAAACTTAAAGGGCTGAGCGGTTCTTCCGGACTTTCTGCATGGCTCGGTATTACAGAACCTGCACTGTTCGGGGTCAACTTGCGGTTCAAGTATCCGTTCGTCATTTCCCTTATCTCTTCAGGTATCGCCGGACTTTATATAGCTTCAAGAGGAGTGCTGGCCACATCGATCGGTGTCGGCGGGGTACCCGGTATTTTCTCGATCATGAACGAGTACTGGGGAGACTTTCTGATCGGCATGGCGATTGTCATCGTTCTTCCTCTTACGGCGACATACCTTTACGCCAAACGTAAACGGGACGTTTAATAATTCAGCCAGCCGTGTGGGTTCTGACACCTTCACGGCTTCCGGTTTATCGGAAACAAAAAAAGGAGGTATTTGAATGGAAACGGCACCATGGTGGCAAAAAGCGGTTGTTTATCAGATTTATCCAAAGAGTTTCAATGATACTACCGGCAATGGTACGGGTGATATTCAGGGAATCATTGAAAAACTCGACTATATCAGGGAACTCGGGGCGGATGTCATCTGGCTCACACCTGTCTATAAGTCTCCGCAGAATGACAACGGGTATGATATCAGTGATTATTTTGACATCCACGAAGAATACGGAACGATGGAAGACTTCGAACGTCTGCTGGATGAAGCGCACCGGCGTGGTATCAAAGTGATCATGGATATAGTCGTCAACCATACGTCAACCGAACACAGGTGGTTCCGGGAGTCTCTGACATCGAAGGATAATCCTTATCGCGATTACTATATATGGAAGGATCCGGTGAACGGGGAGGAACCGACGAACTGGCAGTCGAAATTCGGAGGTAATGCGTGGAAATACGATGAGGATACAGGTCAGTATTATCTCCATCTTTTCGACGTAACGCAGGCGGATCTGAACTGGGAAAATGAAGACGTACGCCGGGACGTGTACGATATGATGAGACACTGGGCGGAGAAAGGCATCGACGGGTTCCGTCTTGATGTAATCAATCTCGTATCAAAAGACCAGCGTTTTCCGGACGACGATACAGGAGACGGGCGGAAGTTCTACACGGACGGGCCCCGGGTTCATGAATTCATGCATGAAATGAACAGAGAAGTATTTGCACCGCATGATCTGATGACCGTAGGGGAGATGTCCTCGACTACTATCGACCACTGCATCAAGTACACACGTCCGGAGCGCCAGGAACTGAGCATGACGTTCAATTTCCATCATTTGAAAGTCGATTATCCGAACGGTGAGAAGTGGACGAAGGCGACTTTCGACCTTCAGGAGTTGAAACGTATATTGAGCGAGTGGCAGAGAGGAATGCATGAAGGGGGAGGGTGGAACGCGCTTTTCTGGTGCAACCACGATCAGCCGCGCGTCGTCTCCCGCTTCGGGGATGACGGGGAGTACCGGGTCACTTCTGCGAAGATGCTGGCTGCTACTATGCATATGATGAAAGGCACCCCTTACATCTATCAGGGAGAAGAGATAGGAATGCCGAACCCGGGCTTCGAATCGATCGAAGAGTACCGGGACGTGGAATCCCTGAACAGTTATGAGAGGATGAAGGAACAGGGAAAATCGGAAGAGGAGATCATCGGCATTCTTAAACAGAAATCAAGGGATAACAGTCGTACACCGATGCAGTGGAACAGTGGGAAGAACGCAGGTTTTACGACAGGCACGCCCTGGATCGGTGTCCCGGACAATTATAAATATATCAACGCTGAAAAGGAACTTCAGCAGGAAGATTCGGTTTTCCAGCATTATCAGAAGCTGATCCGTCTCCGGAAAGAGTACGACATTATCACTCATGGAGACTATGAACTTCTGCTTGAAGAGGACCCGTCCCTTTTCGTTTATAAGAGGGAAACGGAAAAGGAGCGTCTCGTTACCGTCAGTAACTTTTACGGCACAGAAACGAAGGCCGCGTTGCCGGAACGGGTACAGGGCGAAGGGGTCGTACTGATCTCGAACTACAACGACCCTCCTTCCATGAGTACGAGTATCGACCTCAGGCCTTACGAGTCCGTCGTTTATTATATGAAAAAATACTGATATACTGATGAATGGTGAAAAAAATGCAGAATAAATTTCTTACTATCTATAATGAACTTGTTCGTCAGATTCAGCGCGGGGAATATCATTCCGGGGAAATTCTTCCTTCAGAGCATGAGCTGAAGGAAGCGTATGCCACGTCGAGGGAAACGATAAGAAAAGCGTTGAACCTGCTTGTGCAGAATGGTTATATCCACAAAGTCCGTGGGAAAGGTTCGGTCGTGCTTGATCACAGCAAGTTCGAATTCCCGGTCTCCGGCCTTACGAGCTTCAAGGAGCTCTCCGAACAGTTCGGCGGCGACATCGTCACGAATGTAGAGCAGCTCTTCCTTTCGGAGCCGGAAGAAGAATTGCAGCAGGCCCTCGGCTGTGACAGGGACGTGCGCGTCTGGAATATTATCCGCAGCAGGGAAATCAACGGGGAGCGCATTATTCTCGACAAGGATTACGTAAGGCAGGACTATGTGAAGGGTCTTACGAAACAGATTGCCGAAGAGTCGATCTATGAATTCATTGAAGAGGAGCTGGGTCTTGAAATCAGTTTCGCAAAAAAACAGATTGTAGTGGAGGATGCGACCGCTGAAGATGAAAGGTACCTGGACCTGTTGGAACACGCCCAGGTAGTGGTGATCAGAAGTTATGTCTATCTCTCCGATGCCACTTTATTTCAGTATACGGAATCGAGACACAGACCGGACAAATTCCAGTTCGTCGATTTTGCGAGGCGGGTCAAATGAATTCTGCAGTTTTTTCAGACTGCAGGATTCATTTTTGCATGCTACACTGGAAGGGAAGAGGTGAGACACATGTTTACTATCGGCGTCACGCAAAAGATGGCGGAAGCACTGCCTATGGAAAGAGAAGAATTTGATAAAAGAGATCTGCCCGAGATTTATCGCTGGCAGATGAACCGGTTCTTTATGAGGGATAGAGAAGGCCTTATCCTCATGAATGACCGCACGGCACTTACACTTGTGCTGTTCGGACTTGAGACCGAACAGTATGAAAACATCGATAATGTGCTGCGCGGCTCATTAAAACAGCTTCTTCAGATGCTCGATATCAATGAAGAGTACAAAAGAGATCTGCTTGATAACTCCAAAAAAATTATACTTACGAAAACAGACAATCGACGCACGCTCGGCAGAATGAAAGAGTCGCTGAAGTTGCTCGAAGGTTTTACGGAAGAAAGAGAATTCGAGGAAATAGACGCCGTCGAAGTGAATCGCTGGATGAATGAAAACATGGTGTTTTCGACTCTTGCAAACATCACCCCGATCAAGGAATTGAACGATTACTATGAAAACAATCATGGCCAGTAGATGATTGTTTTTCTGTTTCCCCACTGCCCCGACAGCGAAGGCATTAGTCGCTTTTTCCTGACTGAATGAATAAATTTACCATAATTCGGGTAAGGGTATAGGAGGAACGGTAAACATAGAAGACTTAATTGTGATAAGGAGGGTTTTTGCGTGAGTTATAACGTCACACAAAAATTAATCAAAGATCATTTAGTTGAAGGGGAAATGACACCGGGGGCCGAAGTTGCCCTCAAAATCGACCAGACACTTACACAGGATGCCACAGGAACGATGGTTATGCTGGAGCTCGAAGCGATGGATATCGACCGGGCTAAAACGGAAGCATCCGCCCAGTATGTGGACCACAACCTGATCCAGGAAGACAGTAAGAACCCGGATGACCACTTATTCCTCGAAAGTGCCGCAAAGAAATATGGCCTTTATTACAGCCGTCCGGGTAACGGGGTAAGTCACCCGGTACACATGCAACGTCTGGCCCGTCCCGGCAGAACGCTTCTGGGATCCGACAGCCACACATGTGCAAACGGATGTATGGGTATGCTCGCTATCGGCGCCGGCGGTATTGACGTAGCCATGGCGATCGCCGGTGAACCGTTCCACGTTAAGATGCCGAAAGTGTGGGGCGTTAAAGTGACCGGAGATCTTCCTGACTGGGTAAGTGCGAAAGACGCGGTTCTCGAAATGCTTCGTCGCCACGGAGTAAAAGGCGGAGTGAACCACGTATTCGAATATTACGGTCCAGGTCTTAAAAACTTGTCGGCTATGGACAGACACGTAATCGCCAACATGGGCGCAGAACTCGGTGCCACCGGTACTGTTTTCCCGTCCGATGAAGAAACGAAGCGCTATATGACAGAAGAAGGCCGCGAAGACGAATGGATTGAACTGAAAGCGGACGAAGGTGCGGAATACGACCGCCATGAAGAGCTCAATCTCTCTGAACTTGAGCCGATGATTGCGAAACCTACAAGTCCCGGTAACGTAGTTCCGGTCAGTGAAGTTGAAGGCGAACCGATCTATCAGTCTTACATCGGTTCTTCCGCTAACCCGGGCTATCGTGATTTCGCCATTGCTTCGAAAATCGTGGAAGGTCGTCACATTGCCGAAGGACTGTCACTGGACCTGAACCCGACGTCCCGGCAGATGCTTATTGATTTGTCACAGCACGGCCATATCGCGAACTTCCTTCAGGCCGGTGCACGTCTTCACCAGGCCGGGTGTAACGGTTGTATCGGTATGGGTCAGGCTCCTGCGACAGGACGCAACAGTCTCCGTACCACTCCAAGAAACTTCCCGGGACGCTCCGGAACGAAAGAAGACAGTGTATTCCTATCCAGCCCGGAAACGGCAGCGGTTTCTGCACTTTTCGGTAAAATAACCGACCCGAGAAATGCAGGGTTCGATTATCCGAAAGTCGACATGCCGGAACAGCCGACCGTTGATACCCGTCTGCTGGAACGCCCGGTATCCGAGGAAGAATCGAAAGAGTACGAACTGGTGAAAGGACCGAACATCGCTTCCATTCCGAAGATGGACGAGCTTCCGAATGATATGGAACTTCCTGTCCTTCTTAAGATGGGGGATGACATTTCGACGGATGAAATACTTGCAGGGGGAGCGCGCGTTCTTCCATACCGCAGTAACCTTCCGGAAATCAGTAAATTCACGTTTGAAATAGTGGATGAGACATATTATGACAGAGCTATGGAATCCCGTGACGACGGTGGTCACGCCGTAATCGGTGGAACCAACTACGGGCAGGGATCCAGCCGTGAGCACGCGGCACTCGCTCCACGCTTCCTTGGTATGAAAGTGGCGATTGTTAAGGACTTTGCACGGATTCACTGGCAGAACCTTGCAAACTTCGGTATTCTCCCGCTCACTTTTGTGAATGAAAGCGACTGGGACGAAATAAGTCAGGGCGATACTCTCGTATTCACGGGTCTTCGTGACAAAATACGCGAAGGTAACGAACTGGAAGTTGAAATAAAAGGCAAGGATAAGAAGATAAAAGTAGAGCACGCTCTATCCGAGCGTCAAATCGAAATTATGGAAACAGGTGGACTGATCAACTGGGTGAAAGACCGTCTGAACCAGTAAAAGTTCAAAAGAAGTCATAAAGAAAACCGCCGGGCTCCGGCGGTTTTTTATGATTCAATAAGGCTGAACCCTATATACTCGAGGGCTTCTTCTATATTGGAAACTGTTTTAATCCCGAGATTCCGTAAAGCTACCGTACCTGCCTCCTGCATGGCGATGGCCGGGGTGACACCGGTCAGAATCGGTTCCACTCCCATCACCTTAAGAGCCTGGAGAATTTCCACCACTACATAAGGGAATTCATTATCAATGATGACAAGTCCCGACAGCTCTATTACAAAAAAGTCGATATCGTTCTGGGAAGCGTAGCGGAGGACTTCTGCGGTCAGTTTGTCTGCCCGTTTTTCATCCACGATACCCTGCAGTGTCAAAACCGATACTCCTTTTGTTATAGGAAGGATGGGAACGTTGAGCAGGGACATATTGAACTGGGTATGATCAAGTTCAATCAGGTAGGACAGGACGTTTGCGATAGACTGCAGAAACTGGACATCTTCTTCCGAGAAGTTTTTCTCCTCCTGATCCAGGACGCAGAGGGTGCCGAATACCTCGCCTTTCTGATCGCGGAGCGTTACTCCGAGGAATCCTTTCATTTTCAGGTCTTTTGCTATTTCAAGTTCTCTCGTGAGTTCATCCTTTTCCAGATTCGAAGAATTCAGCGTATTGCCTTCACCGGATATAACCACACGGCAAACGGCACCGCTGTAAGTGACCTCCAGACCTTCAGGTACGAGTTCCTCTTTATTATTTATAGAGCTCAGCACCGTCATGGCAGTATCACCGCGTTTGGCTACATAAGCAGTCTGGACGTTGAGATGAGTGGTAATAAGTTCAAAGATTTTCTCGGACGCCTTTTTCAGTGACTGAAACGTTTCCGGAGCTTTCAGGTTGTCCATAATGGTTATAAATTCCTTCCTTCTTTAATATGTCAGTACCTCTATTTTAGTCTTTTTCCACAGTATTAATCAAATGTCTGACAACAGGAACGGGAAATAGAAAAGGTTTCTTTGTCCTGTCCTAAGTGGAATACCAGGGATAGTATGTCAAAGTATATAGAAAGCTGAATAACATTAAGCTATTGAAAAGAGGCGAGACTATGGAATCTTCAGTTAAGAAAATAGGGTCGTTTATAATTTTATTTGGAATCGTATTGTTTATTTTGAGTTTTCAAATAGATTCAAATCTTCTTTATACGCCTTATATTTCTCTGATTACAGGTTTCAGTATGCTGGCTTACTCAGCTATTAGTACCAGAGAAGAAACTAGTGTCCTGTGCAGGATAGGGTTACACAAATTTGAAATGATCGGGTGGGATGACGAAATAAACTCGAGGTCGATATACAAATGCAAAAGATGCGGGATGAAAAAGAAGGTTTTCAGAGGTGTGTAAGTAATTTGTATCCGATGAGAGTTTCTGCTGTAAAAAACAGCCCTCCTACAGGTTACGGGCTTGCCCGTAAAGTAGGAAGGCGAGGATGTGCGATTAATTTTTTTGCTGACGGATAGGTTTAAGGTTTTCTTCTATTTCTTCGCGTCGGTTCTCAAGAAAAGGCGGAAGGGAGAGGGCTTCTCCGAGAGAGTCCATTGGTTCGTCCACGTCGAAACCGGGACCGTCTGTAGCCAGTTCAATGAGAATGTGGTTCGGCTCCCGGAAATAGAGGGATTGGAAGTAATGACGGTCTACAACTCCGGAATTGACGAGTCCGGCATCCTGAACCCGCTCTACCCACTGTTCGAGTTCCTCCCGGTCTTTCACGCGGAAAGCGGCGTGGTGGACACTCCCCTGGCCGGGACGTTCTTTCGGAAGGGAAGCATCGGCGATGACGTGAATTTCTCCCCCTGTTCCTCCTTTTCCTGCCTGGAAACGATAGATGTCCGATTCATTATCCAACTGGGTAAATCCGAGCGTCTCTGTCAGTACCTGAGCGGTAGGTTCAAGGTGAGGCACGGTGAAATAGACGGGGCCGAGACCCTGGATCGCTTTTGAAGCCGGGATCTCGGACGTTTCCCATCTTACACCCGGGGCTATCCCTTCATTATTTTCGTCCGAAACCAGGCCGAGACGCTGTCCTTCCGGGTCGCGGAAGAATAACATACGACGACCGAACCGTTCGGTTACCGGGTCGACTTCCAGCCCTTCGGAATGAAGCCGGTCCTCCCAGAAATCGATAGCTTCGTCGTCCGGGACGCGGAGAGTGGTAGTGGAGATACTGTTCGTCCCCTCGTACGTATTACCGAGCATCGGTATTTCAAAAAAGGTGAAGTCCGTTCCGGCGCTTCCTTCGGCGTCGGCATAAAACAGATGGTACATCGAAGGATCATCCTGGTTTACGGTTTTTTTGACGAGGCGCATACCGAGAACGTTTGTGTAAAAATCATGATTTTCCTGTGCATATTTAGTTATAGCTGATACGTGGTGGATCCCTTTGATTTCCATGAGATCTCCTCCTTATCTCGAATTCAAGATAATTGTATAAGAAAAACGGAAAAATGTCAAAGGACCTCCTTTTCGCATAAAAAGTGTGATATATTTCCAAACAGACATGAGAAATGGGGGCGCGATTATGGCCTGGGATATAATGAATATGATAGCGGTCATGGCTTTCGCTTTCAGCGGAGCCATCGTAGCCATGAGTGAACGATACGACTTTTTTGGAACGTATATGCTCGGTATTGCAACAGCGTTTGCCGGAGGGATTGTAAGAAATATTGCACTGGATGTCCCTGTAGTTCACGTATGGGAACAGGGGATATTCTTTTACGTGGCGGTAACGATTATTACCATCGCCTACTTTTTTCCGAAGAGCTGGGTCATGTTTATGGACAGATGGAACGTGTATACGGATGCGGTAGGTCTGTCCGCATTCGCTGTAGGGGGAGCGATGTTCGCATTGGAACAGGGATTCCCTCTCGGAGGGGTCATGTTCGCTTCTTTGTTGACCGGAGTAGGGGGAGGAATAACGAGAGACGTACTTGCTCAGCGCCGTCCCATGGTGTTGCATCAGGAAATATATGCAGTGTGGGCGATGGGAGCAGGCTTCGTTGCAGGTATGGGCTGGGTGGATCTGGATAGTGTCATACAGATGTACGGTTTATTTATAGTAATCCTCTGTCTGCGCCTGCTGTCCTTTCACATGGGCTGGCATCTGCGTTTCCGTGATTTTTACAGGATGTAAAAAACCCCTGAACCGGGTATGTATACGGCTCGGGGGTTTGTGCTGTCCAGGTATTAAAATCGGAATAAGTCCCCGGAGAGATACCGTTCTCCCGTGTCCGGGGAGATGACGACGATTACATCTTCGGGGCTCATTCTTTTGGCTACTTCCATCGCAGCCCAGCAGCTGGCGCCGCCGGAGGTGCCGAGAAGAATGCCTTCTTCCCGGGCCAGTCTTCGCGTCACTTCATAAGCGTCCTCATCCGTGACCTGGAGAATTTCATCGTAAATATCCCTGTTCAGAATATCGGGGATGAACCCGGGACTGGTACCGACCAGTTTATGCTTGCCCGGTTTTCCTCCGGAGAGTACGGGCGATCCCGCAGGTTCTGCCACGTGTATGCTCAGTTCCGGAAAGAATTTCTTCAGCTCTTCTCCGGTTCCGGTTATCGTACCACCGGTTCCTGCAGTCGATACAAAAGCGGACAGCGGTTTCCCCAGTGCTTCCATAGCTTCTTTGATTTCGACTGCTGTCGTGTGCCGGTGGGCATCCGGGTTGGCGAAATTTTCAAACTGCATCGGCATAAAACTGTTCTCCATTTCTGCAGTCAGTTCTTTCGCTTTGGCGATAGCTCCGGGCATCTTTTCTTCCCCCGGAGTAAGGACGATTTCAGCGCCATAAGCTTTCAGGAGGTTGATACGCTCCTGAGTCATAGTATCAGGCATGACGAGAATCGCTCGGTACCCGCGGGCTGCTGCATTCATCGCAAGGCCGATACCGGTGTTTCCGCTCGTCGGTTCGATAATGGTCGCCCCCGGCTGGAGATGACCGTCTTCTTCCGCCTGTCTTATCATTTCAAAGGCGGCCCGGTCTTTCACACTTCCGCTCGGGTTGAAACTTTCGAGTTTCAAATAGATGGTGGCGCCGTTTTCCGGAGCCACACGATTCAGTTTGACAAGAGGCGTATCTCCGATCAGATCGGCGATGTTATTTACTACGTCCATATGCTCACATCCTTCGCTCGGGATTAATTCTGAAATTCCAGATCGTTGTTGGTTACGACTTTCTGTGCAAGCTCGAAACTGTCTTTAGGTACCGCTATTTTAAAGGCGAGCTGGTCAGAATTCAAATTAAAACGTTCTGCTGCCAGCCGGAAATTGCTCTCCGTCTCCATTTGGGTAAGGGCTACGTAAATGTTCTCCTCCTCAGGGTTCACCCGCACCCAGTCCGGAAGATCATAGTTGTCAGCGACGAACTCCAGCACCTTATTGCTTGGAAGCGGAAGTTTTCCGAGAGAAATACCCTGCTGTTCCAAAATGAGGTCCCCGTTTTCCTGCACGACCGGTTCAAGTTCCACCGTTATGGGGATAACCTGGTCGAAAGCCCGGATATTTCCCCGGAGTTTTACGAACTTATCCAGAGAAATCGAATAATCGAATATAGTGTTTGATGACATTTCATTTAAGTATTCATTCGTTAACTGTTCCAGATTTTCTTTGGTTGAGACGATCGTAAATTCGGCATCCGTGTTCGTCCGTTCTCTGTCGACATTGACCAGGGTGTAGTCCGTCGGGATGAAGATGAGAGCAAGCACCCAGAGGACAATGCCGAGATTAAGGAGAATGACTCCGAAAAAAGCACTGCGCCATTTATTTTCGAAAATAATGTGTTTCAATCTCTTCACTGCACACTCCACCTATACTGCTATTCTTCAATCTCTTCTCTAATATATTCTAACACGCGTTCGGCCATCCGTTTATACCCGACTTCGTTCGGATGGAAATTGTCCTCCCATAATATATCCTCGTCGGCACCTTCGAAAATGTCGCGGATAGGGATGAACCCTGTATTGTCGAATTCCGTAAGTACCTGTCTGCTTATTCTGTTCCAGTCGCTTATAATCTGGTTCAGTTCGGGGATATCTTTGAAATATTTATCAAAGGGGTTATATACTCCGAGCAGGTAAATACTTGCCTCGGGGTTGAGTTCTCTTATTTTTTCGAGAATGCTGCGCAGGTTCTGCTCGTAAATTGCCTGCGCTTCGACGAACTGCTCGTAATCAAGAGTAGAAGTGACGTTATCTTTCACTACCTTTATCACATCGTTGGCGCCGATGGTTATAAGAATAAGGTCCGCTTCCCGGATCGACCCCTGCAAGTCCTCATTGTCCAGTCTTTCCAGAAGGTGATCGGTACGGTTTCCTCTTTTTCCGAAATTACCGACCTGCACGGTTTCTGCGGCTGTGTCACTGTTCTGGTTAATGGATTCCTCAAGAATACCTACATAACCTCCATCGTCCGTCGTATCGCCGACCCCCTGTGTCAGGGAATCTCCCAGTGCAGTAATGTGAAGGTCCCGTTGCACAAACAGACTTTTTGCACTTTCGAGAGCGTCAGAAAAAGACTCTCTTATATTTTCACTTAAATCGTCTTCTCCCTCTGCATTACGGTCTCCCGGGTCGGCATCCGATTCATCACCGGAAGGTTCAGAAGTCCGGGGAGGGGAGGGGGCGTCCTGTTTATCTGAATCTGTCAGTGAGAACCACAGAAATCCGGCGAGGACCGCTGTGAGTACCAGAATACCGATTATCCACCATTTTTTTGTCATTACTATCCACCCGACATTTCATTTATTACATTTATTGATTTTATGTTAAGCACCCGAAACGAGAGATTTCTGCTTACGCCAGCGTTTCTGAACGGAAACTTCCGCTTTCTTTTGTTATTATATCACTTTTCCGAGGGTGTATAATATACATACGAAATACGACAGGAAAATGGGGTGATGTGTGATGAAATCGATGAAGATTTCCGTTCGGGAGCTGGCGGAATATGCTTATAAACGTGGCAGTATTGATGAAAAATTCCGTTCTTCCAAAGCACTGAGTGAAGGGACGGCCATCCACCAGGCGGTACAGAAGGAATACAAAGAGACGGAGGAAAAAGAAGTATATCTCGACTTTTTGTATGAAATGGAAGAGATGACCCTTCACATTCACGGCCGTTGTGACGGGGTGTTGAGGAGTGGGGAGGGGCTTGTCATTGACGAAATCAAGTCCACTTCGCTGGAAGCGGAAGAACTCGAGGAAGATCTCTTCCCCGAACACTGGGGACAGGCTTACGGCTATGCGTACATGTATTGTGAACGGGAACAGCTCGAGGGTATCAATGTTCAGCTTACTTACGTACAGAAAGCATCGAAAAAGAAAATCAGGTACTTGCGGTATCTTACGGTGGAACAGCTGAAGGAAGAAGTCCGTTTCATGGTGGAAGCATATACACCTTATGCCCTTACTCTTGTCCGTAGGCGGGCGCAGAAACATGAGACGCTTCCGAAGCTCGGCTTCCCTTATCCTTCGTATCGTGAAGGTCAGCGAACGTTTGCCGGGAGCGTCTACCGCACCGCCAGGGAAGGAAGAACCCTGTTTGCCCAGGCCCCGACAGGTATTGGGAAGACCATTTCTTCTCTGTTCCCCGGTGTAAAAGCGATGGAAGAAGGAGATTTTGAACAGCTTTATTATGCGACGGCCAAAACGACGACCCGCGAGACGGCCGAAGAAGCGATCCGTCTGATGCAGGAGGAGGGAGCGTCCCTTACTGCGGTGACACTGACGGCCAAGGACAAAATCTGCTTTCAGGAAGAAACGATATGTCAGCCCGAATACTGTTCTTTTGCGGATGGTTATTACGACCGTATCAATGAAGCCCTGGTGGACATCCTTACGAATGAGTCACTGCTGGACCGGGGCACGATTGAGACCTATGCCAGGAAGCATCACATCTGTCCGTTTGAATACTCTCTGGATCTTACAAATGCTGCCGATATCGTAATCGGCGACTACAACTACGTATACGATCCGAGAGTTGCTCTGAAGAGACTGTCCCGTGACAGGACGAAGAAAATGGGTCTGCTGGTGGATGAAGCCCATAATCTCGTGGAACGGACGCGGGACATGTACTCCGCTTCCCTTTCCGCCTCAGATTTTGAAACGCTGCCCTCCCTGGTGGGATCTGAACGGGCAGGGAATTTGGCTGCTTCCATAGCCTCCGACATCACTTCTCTCTTTCCGGAAAATCAGAAGGAAGTCTCCATCGACGAAATACCGGGCGTGATGGAAGAACGTATCGAAGCATTTGTGGAAGAAACGGAGTCATTCCTGCGTGATCTGCTGCCGGAGGAACAGGATGAGACGGTGATGAACTCCTACTTCGGAAGCCAGCATTTCTTGAATATGCTTGAGCAGAAAGATGATAATTTCGTTTACATCGGTAAAGAAAAGGAAGAATTGAAGCTATACTGCCTCAACCCGCGTACAGTAGTTAAGAGAATTACCGATGCCTACCGGTTCTCTGTCTATTTTTCGGCGACACTCTCCCCATTTGCTTACTATAAAGAAATGCTTGGAGGGACGCCGGAAGACTACATTCTGAAGTTGCCTTCCCCCTTCAGCAGAGAGCAGATCGACACGATATTCACCCCTCTGTCCACCCGGTTCAGGGACCGGGAGAGAACTGCCCGGGGTGTGAGCGACAGTTTAAAAAAACAGACGGAAGCCTGGCCGGGCAATCATCTGTTCTTTTTTCCTTCTTATTCATACCTGGAACTCATTTATTCTTATGCTAAGGAATGGGGGAAGGAAATAGTTGTTCAGGAACGGAATATGGACGAGGAAAGAAAGTCAGAGTTTCTGGCCCAGTTCACCGAAGAAAGTGAAATCATCGGCTTTGCTGTCCTCGGAGGTGTTTTCTCGGAGGGCGTCGATCTGAAAGGGGACAGGCTGCGCGGAGTTGCAGTGGTAGGAGTGGCTCTCCCGCCGAGAGATATAGAAAAAGAGCTTATACATCGTTACTTCGAAAACCGGGACAGGAACGGCTACAACTATGCCTACGTCTATCCGGGCATGAACAAAGTACTTCAGGCCGGAGGCAGACTGATCCGGTCCGAAGAAGATTACGGAGTGCTGCAGTTTATCGATGACCGTTTTATGACACCGGTGTACAGGGGACTCCTCCCGGAAGAGTGGAAAAATAAATGAGTTAACCTTTGGAAAATAAGGTTGACACAAAAAGATTTGTTTATTAAAGTTAACGTAACGAATGGGAGGGTTAACACATGCGTACATATGATATTACAATCGGTTCGATGTTCGTGGCTCTTATGGCCATCGGAGCGAACATCACTGCTATAGCTCCATTTCTTTCGGTAATGGGAGTGCCGCTTACGCTTCAGACTTTTGTTGCTATATTAAGCGGACTGATTCTCGGGAAAAAACGCGGGGCATTCGCTATGTTCGTCTATACCGTAGTAGGGTTGATCGGCGTGCCCGTATTTGCAGGTTTTGGCGGGGGACTCGGGAGTTTCGTTTCGCCCACCTTCGGTTTTGTATTATCTTTTATAGGGATCGCTTATGCAGCGGGAGCGGTAGTTGAGAAGAGACAGACCTTCATTCAATATATAAAAGCCTCTCTGGCCGGTCTTACCGTAAATTATCTGGTCGGAGTCACCTGGCTTTACGCCGCTTTATCCCTTTGGGCCGGAGAAGGTGCAGGTATCAGTTATACTGCTGCCTGGGCGAGTATGCTTCCGTTTCTTCTGAAAGATGGAGCATTGGCTTTCGTAGCAGCTCTCACCGCGGTCCGTCTGGAAGGATCATACCTCAGGAATACAAGATGGCGACAACATCAAAAACAGGCATCCTCCACGTGAGGGTGCCTGTTTCAATTTTCGGAAGGATGGGTATCAGTAGTATTATTCAGCGGCTTGGCGAACAGTCCGTTCCAGTAAAAAGTGACAAGAGCTTCTGCCGTTTCTTCTGTAGTGGGAAAAAGAGGAAGATTGGCATGGTCCCGGTAGTTCCCCAGATTGAGTCCATATAATTGTGTAAAAAGAAAAAAAGGGCCTCATCAACCCTGTGTTACAATGTTTTCAACCACGAAAAACCAACACAGGAGGTTTGATGATGACCCAACTTAATTTTACCGTAAAC
>NZ_NSGH01000020.1 GCF_002295105.1 Salimicrobium humidisoli
AGTCCTCCTTCGGTACTTAATTCGAGGTCATGCATGACACTCTCTATCGTACCAAGGGGGCTTCTTTTATGCATCTGGCTTCTACTCCAATTTATCCTCGCATTTTTCCCTTACAGGAATGCTCCTTTTTGTCTTATTTCTATAAATATAAATGCAGAAGGTTGTTGAAGAAAAGACCGGTTTGGTAGCGACCCCTAAAAGTTAGAGTTTTTATTAGGAAACTGATTGGCTGGTTTGAGTCCGGTATTGAATAGGACTCAAACCAGCTAGTTTTGCTTTTAAGCGTTCATGGTTGTAGTAGTCCATATATCCCTCGAGCTTTCTTTTAAGCTCTTCATAAGAAACCAGTTTTTCTCCGTAATACATTTCCTGTTTGAGAATTCCGAAGAAATTCTCCATCGCTGCATTATCTGCGCAGTTCGCTTTTCTGGACATACTCTGAAAGATACGATGTTTCTTTAACGTTGTTGGTAATGCCAGCCTTGATCGGAGTGGATAGTTGTCCGGTATTCAGCTTCCTTTTGGATGGTTTCCAACGCTTCCTTCAACGGCTTTAACACAAAATCCAGGGTCGGTCGTTTGGATATACCGAAGGAAATAACCTCTCCATTGAACACATCCATGATCGGACTCAAATAAAGCTTCTCCTCTCCGGCACATTTGAACTCCGTCACGTCTGTGACTAATTTTTGGAGACGGATAGGCGTGTAGAACCTACGGTTCATTCGATTATGAGCCACTTTCCCGCCCGTACCTTTGTATGATTTATACCGGGATTCACGGGTGAACTTTTCGCTTCTCAAGCCTAATTCACTCATGATCCGTTGCACTTTTTTATGGTTGATGATATATCCCTGGTTTCTAAGCTCGAAGGTGATGCGGCGATAGCCATAGGTGCCGTTGTTCTTATGAAAAAGTTCCGTAATCATTTCTTTCCAGACTTTATTTGGATCTTCCTCCTCGAAACGCTTTTTCTGGTAATGATACGTGGCTTCAGGGACGCCTACCCTTCGTAATGAATCTTTTACTTTGAATCCTTCTTGTTTAAGTTCGCATACCAGCGCTGCTTGTGCTTTTCAAGATAAGCATTCGGATTCTCCTGAAAAGCTTTCACCTTTTTTAGATACGAATTCTCCAAGCGTAGAAGTTCATTTTCACGTTCTAACTTTTCTTCACGAGTTAAAGATTTTTCGGTTTTGTGTAATGATGTTTTCTTAGATTTTTTTGACATAGAAGGCCGTCCTTTCGCTTTTTCCTGGAGGCCTTCTATGTCTTCCTTCTGAAATATGCGGGTCCAGTTCGCAATTAAAGCAGGGTTGTTCAGTGTTTATGGCAATATGAAAATGTAAGGTTCGGCAGTCCTTCTATGTAGGTTGCCAAAGAAGGCAAAAAGCGTAAAAAAAGCCACTTGCTAACGATCCCTTAAATCAATAGACTTCCTGTTGTGCAACCAATGAAGGACAGGAGGTCATTAAGGAGATGTTAGAAGTGACTGACATTAAGTATATCAGGAAAGAAGTGAACGAAAAAGGGTGCAGCTACTCGGATGTGGCAAGAAGGACGAATACGGACGTCCGCACGGTAAAGAAACACGCAGACCAGGAAACATTTCGTCCTTCGGACAGAACTAAAAAGAATCAACCAGCCCCTGTCATGGATCCCGTAAAACCGACGATTGATGAATGGCTGAAGGATGACTTGAAGAAAAAGAAAAAATACAGAAGGACTGCCAAACGTATATGGCAGTTGTTGAAGGATGATGGTTTCAAAGGTTCTGAAAGAAGCGTGCGTAACTACGTGTCGAGGAAGAAGAAGGAGTTAATCGAGGAAGGAGAAGATGCTTCATTGCCACTGGAAAGCAAACCTGGAATGGCACAAGTCGATTTCGGAGAAGCGCCCTTTGTCAGAGAAGGAAAGGTCGTCGACCTTCCGTATCTCGTCCTCTCGTTCCCTTACGGTAACGGTTTCTATTTTCAAGTCTTCGAATCACAAAATCAGGAATGTTTTTTAGAGGGGTTAAAACGATTCTTCGATAAGATGAATGGTGTCCCCCGGGCTATCCGATTTGATAATCTTTCTCCTGCCGTTAAGAAAGTACTGGCGAATGGAGAAAGGGAATTGACGGAAGGATTTCAAGCGTTTGTCCTGCATTATGGATTCGATTATGAGTTCTGTAACCCAGGAGCCGGTAATGAAAAAGGGCATGTGGAAGCGATGGTGAAGTACGTGAGGAACAATTTTCTTCTTCCGGAACGGACGGTTTATGATTTGGAAGCCCTTAACGAATCGTTGTGGAAAGAAGCTGAGAAGGACCGTCATCGTCCTCACTATGAAAAAGAAGCAAGCATTGCCGAACTGCATAAGGAAGACCTTCATGCGTTATATTACTTGCCTGAAACGTCTTATGAAACGATTCGATACGAGTCATTGAAAGCTGATAAGTACGGTTTCGTTACCGTAGATCAAAAGAAGTATTCGACCTCGCCGCGGTTCGCCAAACAACGGGTGACTGTCGGTGTCAGGTATGACTGCATTTTCATTTTCCAGGGTGATGACGTTATCGTCTCGCACCGACGAATGTATGGCCAGGAGAAGAAATCGATGGACTGGGTCCCTTATGTATCTCTGATGGCTAAACGGCCTACCGCACTGAAATACACAACATTCTTTGATCAGCTGCCTCATCCATGGCAAGCGTATCTCGACCAATGTACGCTTTCAGAGAAGAAAGAAGCATTGAAACTTTTAGCGAAGATCCTGAAGGATCAACAAATGGATAAAGCGGTAGAAGCACTGAAGACAGCATCCTACTATGGTCATCCCTCGGCTGATGCGATTCAGCAAGTGTACCATCAGCAAATGCATGGCCGGGGCTACAGAGAGACGGTGTCTGTTCCTCAGCCTCTCCCATCGATGCCGAAGGCCCATCGGGGCATGAAGCAGTACAATGCCTTCTTCGCAACGGAAGGGGTGAGCGACCATGCATGAACAGATTCAGGCGTATGCCAAACGTCTAAAACTGAGTTGGGTGCGTGAACATTATCAGGAGATTCAAGCAGAATCCCAGGAGGAGTTCCTCCTCCGGCTGTTCGAGAAAGAGATTGAACAACGCGAAGAGCGTAAAATCAATTTATTATTAAAATCGGCAACCCTGCCGAAGGCGTCCGGCAAACCTTTCGATTGGAAGGAAGTTCGTATGGGGGCAGACCTTGACCAGGAAACGCTGTACAACGGTAGATTTATCGAAAACCAGGAGAACGCGATCTTTTACGGTGGCGTAGGTGCCGGCAAGACATACCTCTCAACCCTGATAGGGTTGAACGTCATTCAGCACCAAGGGAAACGCGTGAAATTCTATACTGTCGCTTCGTTGGTCAATGAGCTATTAGATGCCAATGAGAAAGGGACGTTAAGCAAAGTGTTCAAGAAGATTGAGAAGCTTGATTTATTGATTCTGGATGAACTTGGGTACATCCCGCTGCATAAACAGGGAGCTGAACTATTATTCCAAGTCATCAGTCTGTGTTACGAAAAGAGGAGTATTATCATTACGACAAACCTTCAGTTTGGGGAATGGAACCATGTATTTGGTGACCCGATTTTAACGGAGGCGGTCGTGGATCGCTTGATCCATCACTCCCACCTCGTCCTATTCAATGACGACAGTCATCGATTAAAAGAATCCATGGCTTTTCAGCCAATGTAGGAAAAGAATGCAGGGATGCGAGTGGCTACATAAACGTTTTCCGTTTTATGCATTTTTCTCTTGCCAAATACAGTTCAGTTGGAAGGCGATCGCCGTCTCCTGATGAGAAGCGCCTGTCTGTTTCTTAAAGTTTAATACATCCAGCTTGAATTAGACAGCGTATACTTGTCTGGAAGGTCTCTTTTTTAACCCTTCTTCTCCAAATGCTTGATACGCCCGGACCCAATGTTTTATTGGAGTTTCATCAGGAAGAGCGTATCTTTTGGCCAACAAAGTGTATCCTAGAGAACCTTCAAGATATCCCCTTACCACCTTTAACTTAAATCCTTCCCTATACTTTGGCATAAAAACACCCCGGAAGTCAGATTTTTTACTCTAACTTCCGGGGTGCACTACCGGTTATCTTATAGCAACCTAGCACTTTTTATTAAACTGTCCATTTTCAGGGTTACAGTGCATAGCCGGCCGAGAAAGTTCTATTTCAGAATGAAAAACTAGAAATGACTAATTGGATCATTTTGAGTCTAACATCAATCAATTATTACTAGTTTCGTTAGTAAAATTACGGATTTTTATTGGGAACTAAAACTCGAAATACAGTGTGTTGCCTTCCTGTTTAAAAGAATCACTAAATCTAAACATTCGACAGTCGGACCATACTTCTTCCGTAAAAACGAAACCGTTCGAATATACTTTTATTCGTTGGAAAAACCTTTTGTCATCTGGATTTACTACAATATTCTGAACTAACTCTATTTCTTTATTAAATTTCAGGGTAACACCTCTATCGTCAGTTCCGTCTGTAGGTTTTCGGATACTATACTTTAGTTCTGTTTCATTCATTTGTAACCCTCCTCAATCAATAGTTAGGATAATTATACCAAAGTGAGAATTACATGAGAAGTTAACATAATATGAATTTCCATTGAGTAGAACTGATATATTATTGAATTTTAATTTATGAAATATATTGTTTATAAATAATCTTATTGTTTCTACGAAGCTTTTTTTCAAAGTATATTCGCCCACAATATTTCCGTATCCTTCGTCATAAATCATTTTTGTTTAGGAGGGATTTCTTCCGAAGGAAGACAATCACTATCCGCATACTTTTTAGCTGTTACCCAACTGATTCCGTTTCGCTTTGTAATAGCGTTGATAGAAAAAGATTTTTCATCTCGTAGTTTTTGATATGCTTAATACCAGCCATTGCTAACATTCCTTCTCACCCTTATTCGCTTTGGTTAGAAACCAATAATAGTAGAGAAATTTATAAGGGCTGGCAAGCCTTTTTTTGTTTTCAAGCTTCTAAACTTTTCATTGCAACCTTCTTACCTTCTATTCTGCATTACACAAGTGCCCTTAATTAATTATTTATCTATGCCTAATCTTTCCTTTCCACGTGTTACATTTTGTGAAATTCTAAAAGTATTTTGTAATCTATCTAATACTTTTCCTTCTTTTATTCCGCATTCTTTCAACAATGCTATTAATGCGATTACTTTCAGGAGTTCTTTAGCGAAATGCAGTTCAACCCCCTTAAACCTATTTTCATTCCGTTGTTCATCATAATGTGTAAGGTGATTCCTTGTTTCCACCACCCTATTAATAAAACTATCAGTCTTTTTACTATTTTTAAAAAGGTATTGTTTTGTTTCCTGATTAAACTGTTTTTTGATTATATCTTTCAATCTACTGTTCAACGAGTATTCATTTATATGTTTTAGTCCATTTAAAACTAGTTCCAGATCGCTTACTTCTAGTACTCCATTTAGTTGTTCATTAACATTTTTAAGAATTTCATCTTTCTTTTGTTCATCAAATAATTTTCCATAGTCTAATGCCCGATGGTAAACTTCAAGACTTTTCACGGCATTAGTGAACTTATCTTCAAGATCTAAATTGGGATTGAAAACATCACTGAAATGTAGACTATACACGTTCTTTAGATACTCTTCTTTACCAAACCAGTTATTACAGATTTCTTCAAACTGATCTTCAATATTTGGAAAGGTAAATAACATTTTATGAGAGTGAAGCTTTTCGTTTATTTCATTCTCTCTCAAGGATACAAACAAATGGTATCTCTTAGGTTTGGTTAATGGTTCTTCTTCAGTTCCCCAATTTTCATCTTCACCTCTAAAAACAATTCTTTCATAATTCAAACGTTCTCCCATCATCAGGGATATTAGTTTTTGGAAACTAAACAACTTCTCTTGAAACCATTCAAAACCCCCATGATTATCAGGAGTTAATTTAATAAATTCACTGTATTTAAATATACTTGCTTTAGGTGAGAACTTCTGATTGAGATTGTAGCTATTCTGTATTTCAGCTTTAATACTCTCAATATAGTAAGGAGTCACATCAGGCGGGGTGTAGGTTGTAGTGATTTCGGAACTTTCTTTATTTTTCTCCAAACGGAATGGATTCTTATTAAACCAATTCGTTAGATCCTCACTGTATAATTCTACTGACTTAAATTGCGCATCATTTTGATTAGAAAAATGACCTCCAGTAATAAAATAACTACATATGATTTTTTCTTTTTCTATACCAGGCATGTTGGTATTAATATTAGTTTGAACGCTATCAAATAAAGTTACTTCATCACCTTTTACGGTGAAACCATGAATGAGTCCATAATTTGATGTACTATCAGCTGATTCAAAACCTTTAAATGATTCTAATACATCCAAATAGATTGCATCTTCACCTGAATATAATATACCTGACAACCTTTTATCCGGTTCTTCCGGTAACCACCAATACCCTTGGATTTCAAATTCATCCTGCAACGTCAGCTTTTCCAAACTTACATTTCTATTCAATTCTTTTAACCCCCTATAAAACTCTAATATTACATATTTCTACAATTCCCCTGATATCACCTTTTCATGCTTAACTAAAATGTAGTTTATTGCCACTGCTAATTCCGGTTCAAATTCTAGTTCAAACCCATAACTCAAGGCTTTCGCCTTTCGTATTGTCGAACCTTTCAGGTTCTCCAATTTTGATTATTAATAAACAATAAATATTTTAAGATCAGGCTGAACACTTATCATTTTGGTATTTGTCAGGTGGTCTTTTCAGTATTTATGGTTTATCAGTTATAAAAGGCATAGCTTGCCTATGCCATGCGAACGTAGTGAAGCATTATGATTTAGGTATTGAACTTAATCACCCATATAGACTAGAGGTGCGGGATTACCTGAATATCAACAAACAACCTCTACCCACATCCACATATCGTGCATATACTTCGTAAATCTCCGGTTTAACACTACATATAGTCATGAAAAGCGGTTAATTTCGAGTATCATTTTTTACCCCTTACTTTCTCCTGAAGTATCATTTTTTCCCCTTGATGCTTACGATCCCTTCCGAAACTACTTACAAACTGGTGTAAATACACACTTGATAAGTCTGAAAACAGGTTTCTTTGATGTGGCTTTAGATAGCAAGAAGTCCACTAGTTCAGAAAAATTTCTGTTCTATGTCGTACAGAACCCTTATTTCAATAACTAGATATATGTACGCAGCTATTCAATTTTATAAAAAATGATACTTATGAATAGTTGCCAATTAACTAGATAAAAAGGGGGTTAGTCATGACAAGTTATAACAATGAAAATATTGAACTAATAAAAGAAAATGAAGGTGATGGGGAAGGTGATTTGGTTCTGATCAGGAACGCACAAAACTTTAATATCACCAATAAGAAAACGGAAAAAAAGAAAGACTTCATTCAGTATGAGAAGGAAAAAGAAGAATTTCAGCAAACAGTAGGTGGATTCACACGTATGCTTGCTAGTACTTTGATCGAACTTCATAATGATGATGGTTTCAGTGATATTGAAAAAGCAAGAATGATTTATCTAGGCACTTATACCAGTTATGAAGATTCAGGAAGGTATTTACGTTTCGGGAACAACCAACGTATGCAGAAAAAGCACCTTCAGGAAGTACTGGATATAAACAATCGCAATGCTTTTTACGGTTTCTATAATAAGTTGATTGAACACGGTATTCTTGCTGAAGAAAAGGTGAAGAAGGATGAAATCTATCTGATTTGGAACAGTTCCTATGCTTTCAAGGGTTCAGCAAAATCTCACGGTGCGAAATCTGAAGATACTGTAAAGGCATACGACCAGCAAGTACAAGCCATGTACAAAGCAAAGAATGATAAAGGGAAACCAGTGAACAGACCGAAACAACTTTACATCATGTTCATGATCATGCCCTTCATTCACATAAAAACCAACGCACTTTGCAATTATCCAAGAAAAGAAGTTGAAGAAGCTGAACCACTGCAACTGAAAGAACTTGCTGAAATGTTCGGGTTTGAAAAACCACACCAACTGAAGAATAAACTAATGGATTGTACCTTGTACGGAACGAACGTATTTGCTATTAGTCAAGGAAAAACAACAGAAGGTAAAAAGTACACACGTATCTTTATCAGTCCATATGTAGCTTCAAGAACTGGTAGCAAGCCTGAACCACACCTGATTGCCATGTTCCCTGATGTAGCTGATAAGATCAGGAAGGAAAAAGAAGAAAGACGTAAAAGGCATTAACCTAACGCAAGAAAACAGTTTATTATCCTACCTTGTTTCTCAAAGGCTATTAGTAAGGGGGTATTTATATATCCCCCTTGGACTTAATTTGTAATATCTTTGGAAATACTTTCATATTCGCCAATGCTTAGTTCATTTACTATTGCTGATTTCAAACTTTCTAACCTAGCTTCAAGTTCATCCTTATTATCTTCGACTTTACTAAGTTCCTCTTCTATCCAACTAATACCTAATTCATTAATATCAAAGTCAAACACACTATTGGTTATAGATTGTAAAGCAAGTATCTTAGTTAACTGTTCGAATATATCAATCATTGGTTTGGCAGTTTCTATGATTTCTTTTGAATAATACAGTTCATTTTCTCTGTAATGATTTTCGAACTCTTCAACCTTCTTAATTATTACTGTTGCCTTCGCTTTTGCTAATGAAGTCTTTAGAAAGCTAGTATCTTCACTTTCTCCGTATTTTCTTAAAGCTTCGTTAATGTCGATCTCATCTACCATCTCTTTCTTTAAATAGAGGAAGATTTCGTCATCGGTCATACTTTCGAAGTTAGGGAACTGATGATTCCCCATTTTTTTTACGTTTTTTACGGCTGTAACTGCATTTTTATAGAGGACTCTATACGATTCATGCCTTTGAGTTCTATAGAGGTTAAAATCTTGCAATTTTCTTTGATAGTCAAATTTTTGTTCCTCCGTAATTAAACTAAGGTTATGTTGGTAATCTGCTAATTCTCTTTTAAAAAAATGTGTAATAAGATTCTTAAAATAAGTTCTTAACAAGAACGCAACTATTCCAACAACAACCACAGTTTGTCCAACATATTTTAGCATTTCGTTTAAAATGTTCATCTAGCACCTCTAACACTTTTAAATTCACTATTTATTTGTGTGTTGGTTACTTACTCATTTCGTCAATATATCTCTTTGTTTGAATTTCTGATGAAATATAATGAATTGTTAAATCAATTAATATTTTTAGGTCTTTGATGTCTTTATCTTCCCACTTTCTATGATAATGCGTTTCATCATTACCTAGCCAAGTAGCCCTTTCAGCGACTTGCTTGATATTATCTGATAGATAGCCTTTTATACATTTACCTAAAAATAGTTCCTTAATAGTTTTTTCATCTTCTTCCTTGAAGCTAATCAAATAGTCCTTAATTAAAAATTCAAGTGACTTTCTATATCCCATACCTGCTATATGTAAAAGTCCACGATCTTCAGCTTCTTTGGATTCATTATAAATATCCACGAATAAAGGTGATATTGTATTTATTTCTTCTTGAAAATTTACCCTTTCTGGATTCTTTGGATATGAATTTATTAATTGCCCTGTATCAGTGTATATCCCTTCGGTCACAAAATACTTACAGATAAAAAGCCCATTACAGTATTTTGAGTTACATAGAAATAAAGTTTCCATTACTTTTTCATTTAATCGGTATGCCACTACAAATTTCGGTTGCTGCACAGTATTGCATCTAGGACACTGATTAGGTAAATCATCTGCATCAAAATGATAATTACTTCTATCGCTTGAATACAATTTCGTATAATTCATTTTGTACATGTACCGTCACATCCAATCTAATTAGGAGAGTATGAAAGATTATGAAAATATTTTCTTCAGTAATGTTTTTCCACTAAGGAAGGAACATTAATCAAACGTCATTTTAACTAGCATCTTGCAATTCTTCATATTCACAAGTACAACTAATTGCTTGACCACCACATTTAGGACAATATTCCGAATCACAGCCAATGGCATGAAAATAAAACTT
The DNA here is from genome assembly GCF_002295105.1 of Salimicrobium humidisoli. Classification (GTDB taxonomy): domain Bacteria; phylum Bacillota; class Bacilli; order Bacillales; family Halobacillaceae; genus Salimicrobium; species Salimicrobium humidisoli. Next base: position 10,076 of record NZ_NSGH01000020.1, read on the forward strand.
TTTCACTGCACAATCACTACAATGAGTTAAAGAATCGAACCAATCAGGGTCATTACTTACTTCTTCACCAAATTTAACTCTTTTATATTCAGTACCTTTTATTGTGTAAACAGGGAACATTTGTGATTCAATAATTTCGATAGCAAATTTATTACTGATTTCTGCCCCGTTATAAATAACAAATTCTTTCTTGTATTTTTCAATTAATAAAGCTTCTTCTTCCCAATAATCAGGACGGATATAATTATGTAATTCTTCGTTCAGGAAATTCAGATGAAAATCGTGCAAGAACTCAAAAAGAATAGCATAGATAATTGAAAGTTCTTGTACATCTAATTCGATTTCAAAATGAAGGATTTGGTTTCTTAAAGCAATTGCTTTTTTTATGACTGTTTCATTATCTTTACTTAAGTCGATCTTTATGATGTTTTTCATTCTTTCTAAAGCTTTAGTGACCGACACCGTTTTACCTGGCTTATCTATATTTTCATATATAAAAAATTCATTTTCCTGCCTTAATACTTCTTTAAAAAGCAATTCCATTGATTGTACAAGGTCAACTAAGGAAAATCTCCAGTACCTTTTATAATCTGCTGGATAATGTTCGCTTGTAGCTAAATGATAAAAGTGTAATGAGTTATGTAAGAAGTCGTAAGCATTATCTTTTAATGATAATTTCAAGTATCTCTGTCCCTTCCATTTCGTATTTCACCGCCATATTATCATATTTTGTAATTTGATTTGTGTTGTTTTCTTTCTTACTTTACCCTACTTTGTTAGACGAGGCATGGACAACGTAAGATATAGAACGCCTTCCTTTGTCAGCTATAAAAAAAAATAAAGCTAACAAAAGAAGTAGACGTTAATACTTTTTACCGCAACTTTGCCAGTGCGTCGGCTATGGTTTCCGCAGTGTATCCCTGTAAACGCTAGTTTTTCAACTTAATTAACCTACACACGTCAGACAGCCCTAGTGGTTAGATTAATCCTGTCACTTTACGTTAGCGACTTTTCAATGACTAAATTCCGTACCTTCTTTCAAAGGACTAGGAAAAGGTATTAATTTATGTGGTTAATTCTACAATGCCCTTAAGCATTCTGCCTTTCCTAATATTCAGCACTTATGGTAGCTTTCACCATTCAGGCGATCATCCTACAGGGGAGATGAATAAGCCCTATTCCCTTTTATTGCAACGGTTGGGACAATACCTGTTCAAGTTTAGTTTGGCTACACGTGTGTTAGGCATTCCACGTATCAGGATACCTAAAAAAAGCATTACTGAAGAAGCCTTTGTAAATTATAGATTTTTGATTTATAATTAAAGGTAATAGGTATTCTGTATTCTGTTGTGATTTAGTTGTTACTCGGGATCAGATACTAACGGAAGTCACCTGTTCCAGCAGGTGGCTTCTTCTATTATTTTTATCGTTTAACAGAGTGGCAAATATTCAATAACGTCAAAGCAAACTGTTCTGCTTCCTTTACACCAAACGTAATTCCAGCATCAGGTTCTTTGTTACCATCCTTGCCTATTTCAATCCATACTGTGTCGTCATTCCCTTCATTATTTAATGCTTTTGTATAAGCTTCATTGGCATCTGATACTTTAAAGTAATGATTACATACCCCTATATAAACGCCTTCTTCTTCTGCATCATACGCTTTGCATCTAGTCTGCATATAAACACCCTTTCGATTTACAAATCAATATTATTCAATGGATTAAACTGATCGTTTTGTTCTTTCAATTCATTACCCCACATAGCAACGTATCGCATAGTTACCGATATATTTTGGTGTCGCATCATCTTTTGAATTGCAAATGCAGACATCCCACTTGTCGCTAATCTGTGGCAAAATGTGTGTCTGAACGTATGTGGTGATACTCTTACATCAGTGAAGTTCATCTTCTTCTGCAAGTTTTGAAATACAAGCATGATAGAGTTTTGTGTCATCTGTGTGTTGTTCCTGTTTACAAAAACGTAATCACTGATTTCTGTAAAATGCCTTTTACAGAATAAGAAGTAAGCTGATAATTCTTTGGCTAACTTTTCTGTAATAAAAACCAGTTCTTTTGTTCTGTTTTTCCCAAACACTGATAATGTCAAGTTTTCTAAATCAACATCAGACCATTTCAAGTTAATAATTTCTGTTCTCCTAATACCAGTGCCAAGAAAAGTTAATATCAGCATATATCCCCTATACGCAAAGTAACTTTGTTCACGTCTTCTTAGTCCACGATAGTAACTCAACATTTGCTGAACTTGTTGATCATTGAAGACGTTGATTCTTATATCTTCCTTTTGACGCTTCACTTTAACAGCTACATTTTCTTTGACCATCTTTTCTTCTACTAGATAATTAAAGAACGCCCTGATTTTTTGCAACTTAGTATTGATTGTTCCAGCTGAATTCCCTTTTTTCTGGCAATACATCAAATACTGTTTAACATGATGACTTTCCACTTCTTCAGCATTCAGAACTTCTTTTTCCTGACAGTACTCTACAAATTCACCTAATAGCACTTTGTAATTCTGAATATTTACTGTTGTTGTGTTCTTGAACTTTCTATCTTCCATAAATTCGTGGAAAGCAAATTTTATTAACACAAAAAAGACTACCCCCCCTTTCATTCGGGAAGTAGTCTTCTTATAACTAACTATTTATGCATTGGACAGCTTCTCAAAAAGCTAGGGAGAAGTGTAAGGAGAACCTTACATCATGCCGCCCATTCCGCCCATGCCACCCATGTCTGGCATGCCGCCACCGGTGTTGTCCTCTTCAGGGATGTCAGCGACGACTGCTTCTGTCGTAAGGAACATAGCTGCAACGGATCCGGCGTTCTGAAGGGCGGAACGTGTTACTTTGGTAGGGTCTACGATACCTGCTTCTACCATGTTCACCCATTCGCCTGCTGCTGCGTTGTAGCCGACGCCTACGTCCTGCGTCTTCAGTTTCTCTACGATGATCGATCCTTCAAGACCTGCGTTATGAACGATCTGACGTACCGGCTCTTCGAGAGCACGAAGCACGATGCTAGCGCCTGTCGCTTCATCATCGGAGAGGTCGAGGTTCTCGACAGCCGAGATGATGTTGACGAGTGCTGTTCCACCACCGGCGACGATTCCTTCTTCCACTGCGGCACGAGTGGAGTTGAGGGCGTCTTCGATGCGCAGTTTACGCTCTTTCAGTTCTGTTTCTGTCGCTGCTCCGACTTTGATGACAGCTACGCCACCTGCCAATTTCGCGAGACGTTCCTGAAGTTTCTCTTTGTCGAAGTCGGATGTAGTTTCTTCCGCTTGGGCACGGATTTGTGCTACGCGGGACGCCATCTGTTCGGAGTCACCTTTTCCTTCAACAATTGTTGTGTTTTCTTTCGTAATGACCGCTTTGGACGCACGTCCAAGCTGATCGATAGTCGTGTTCTTCAGATCAAGACCAAGGTCTTCTGTAATGACCTGACCGCCTGTCATAATTGCAATGTCTTCAAGCATCGCTTTACGACGGTCGCCGAAGCCTGGTGCTTTTACGCTTACCGCATTGAACGTTCCGCGGAGTTTGTTGACGACGAGTGTCGCGAGCGCTTCGCCTTCCATATCTTCGGAGATGATGAGAAGCGGTTTGGACTGCTGTACGACCTGCTCAAGTACCGGAAGTACTTCCTGGATGTTGTTGATCTTCTTATCCGTGATAAGGATGTAAGGATCTTCAAGTTCCGCTTCCATCTTATCCTGATCGTTCACCATGTAAGGGGAAGCATAGCCGCGGTCGAACTGCATACCTTCGACTACTTCAAGTTCTGTGTTGAAGCCTTTCGATTCCTCGATTGTAATGACGCCGTCGTTACCGACACGCTCCATCGCTTCTGCAATCAGCTGACCTACTTCGTTATCGGAAGAGGAGATGGAAGCGACCTGTGCAATCGATTCGCGCCCTTCGATTGGGTTCGAGATTTTGCGGAGTTCGTCTGTCGCTACCTCCACGGCTTTTTCGATACCGCGGCGGATGCCGACAGGGTTCGCTCCGGACGTAACGTTTTTCAGTCCTTCACGGATCATGGACTGGGCGAGTACAGTCGCTGTCGTCGTACCGTCTCCGGCTACGTCGTTCGTTTTGGAAGCTACTTCGGATACGAGCTGGGCTCCCATGTTTTCGTAGCTGTCTTTCAGTTCGATTTCTTTTGCGATAGTTACACCATCGTTAGTGATAAGCGGGGACCCGTATTTCTTATCGAGGACGACGTTACGTCCTTTCGGTCCGAGTGTCACTTTTACTGCATCTGCTAATGTATCGACACCGCGAAGCATCGCTCTGCGGCCTTCTTCACTGAATTTCAGTTCTTTCGCCATTTATAATGCCCTCCTTGTTTCTCTTTTTCGTATGTTTTTATTGAACGACAGCCAATACTTCGCTTTCGCGCAGTACGAGATAGTCTTTTCCGTCATAGCTTACTTCCGTACCGGCGAATTTGGAATAAATCACCTGGTCCCCTTCAGCTACCTCCGGAGTGACAGTCTGTCCGCTGTCGGTTACTCGGCCTGACCCTACGGCTACGACTTTGCCTTCCTGCGGCTTCTCTTTCGCCGAATCAGGCAGGACGATTCCGCTTTTAGTCGTTTCTTCCTGCTCAAGTACTTCAATAACGATACGATCTCCAAGTGGTTTTAACAATTAGGACACCCTCCTCGAATTCATTCATATTTTTGTATTTAGTCGATTATTAGCACTCGACATCAGTGAGTGCTAATACCAATTATTATAATAATCAATCCCGCTTCGTTTTTCAAGTAGTAGGACTATATTTTTTTCAATATTTTTATAGCAATCGTTCTGTTTCCTTCTCCAATTCCAACTATGGTAAAATTGAAACTATCAGTATGAAAAAAGGAGATTCTTATGCCCAGACGCTATTGGTATATCATCATCATTTACTTAGTCACCCAGCTCAGCGGCATTGTCGGTGCCCCGATCCTTCTCGCTTTCGGCATGGGGCAGACGGATGCGATCGCTGTCTGGTCGATCATCAGCTTCACTATTGCGACCGTGTGGATGCTGTTGTTACTTAAACCGGAACTTGAAGAGAAATCGGACCGTTCCAAATCAGGCGTCATTATTCTGTGGGGGATCGCCGGGTTCTTCCTCGCTCTGTTCGCCCAGAACATCGCCGGTATGATTGAAATGTACTTATTCAATTCGTCTCCGGAATCGGAGAACACGGAAATGCTGACGAACATTGCCAGCCAGTCCCCGATTTTCATTCTTCTCCCGGTTATATTCGCACCGATTACGGAAGAGATCATTTTCCGGAAGATCATTTTCGGCTCCATCTATAAACGGACGAACTTCCTGTTGGCGGTGTTCATTTCTTCCCTTGCGTTCGCCGCGTTCCACTTCGACTTTACGCACCTGCTCGTCTACTTCGCAGCGGGCTCTGTGTTCGCTTTCCTCTACGTGAGGACGAAGTCGATCATTACGCCGATGATCACCCATATGATTCTGAACAGCCTGGTCATGGTCGTCCAGCTCTACCGGGAGGATCTTGAGAACTATATGGAACAGATGGAAACGATACTGTTGGGAGGGTTTTTCTGATATGAAAGCATCCCCCTTGCTGATGGCCTACCTGTACCTGTTCATCGGTGCCGGATTCGTCTTCGTCGCCGTTCAGTCGATTGAAGGGTCGATCTGGAATACGACGACGATGATTCTCGCACTGATTTCCACGTTCAACATCGGCGTCGGTATCCGCTTGATTGCTCTTCATTTCTACTTAAAGAATAACTCGAATAAAAAATAAGGCCGGGCATCATCAGCCGGCAGCTTCAAGTATAGAAAAAGCGTTATGTCGGCACTGGCATAACGCTTTTTCATTTAGATTGTATATGGAGGGTCCTCGTCTTTAAAATCCTGTAGGCCAGTTCGCCAACCATCTTTTACTCATAGAGCCGTTTTTTGCGCAGGCGAATTCAAGTGTCTGACTTAAAAATGTCCTCGTTTCCCGCGGATCGATTACGTCATCAATCAAATGCTTACCGGTCGCTTTATACGGAGAACTGTCGAATCCCCACGTTTCCAGTAATTCCGAGCGCTTTTCCTCTATGTTCTCCGCATTTTTCAGCTCATTTCCGTACACAACGTTAATACCTACTTCCGGGCCGGTGAAATTGATTTCCGCTGTCGGCCAGGCCACCACAAAATCTGCTCCCATCGTCGGGCCGCACATGTTCCCGTAGGCGGCTCCGACACTTTTACGGATAACGATTGAAATTTTCGGTACCGTCGATTGAGCCAGTGCCTGGTTCCACATCATGATTTTCGTCGGCATCTTCAGCTTTTCGGCGTCGCTCGATACACGGAAACCGGGAATGTCATGCAGAAACACGAGTGGTATATGGTAGGAATCACAAAGGCAAATAAAGTCGGCAGCTTTCTCGCATTCTTTCGCGCCGGCGGCCCCGGCGAATTGCATCGGCTGGTTCGCAATCACCCCGACCACTCTTCCGTCTATTCTCGCGAGGACCGTAATCAATGCTTTGCCGTACTCCGCTTTCATTTCGAAGTAATCCTCTTCGTCGACGATCAGTCTGATCACTTTTTTCATGTCATAAGCACGCTTCGTCCTCGTCGGCACAATGTCCACAACTTCATCTAATTTACGATGTGGGTCGTCCGTCGTTTCCCTGTGTGCCGGTGCTTCCTCTGAATTTTGAGGCATATAGTCCAGGAATCGCTTCATATTGTCGATCGCTTCGTCTTCTGTTTCGGAGAAATGGTCCGCCTGTCCCGTATATTCGGCATGAACCTCCCATCCTCCCAGTTCTTCATTCGACACTTTTTCTCCTGTGGCCACTTCCAGCATCCGGGGTCCGGCTACTGCCATCGCCGTCCCTTTGACCTGGCTTACGAAATCCGAAGAAACGGCTGTCCACGTCGGCCCGCCAAAACTGTCACCGAGAATGGATGTGATCAGCGGCACCTGCCGGTGATGCTGTAGTAACTCTTGAGGAAACAGCATTTGACTTATTCCATCCGACCCCATTCCGTCCGGCATCCGGAGCCCTCCACCTTCCATCAGGTTAAACATGGGCAGTCCGCGCCTGACGGCCAGATTGTGCAGAGCCTGAGTTTTGCGGAAGTAGACCATCCCCTCCGTACCTGCGAACACTGTTTTATCGGCAGCCTGCACTGCAACGGGACGGCCGTTCACTTTCGCCAAGCCCGTAACGACTCCGTCCCCGGCACTGCCTTCTTCTTTCCCTTCCTGATCCGAATGTGCCAGTTGACCAAGTTCCAAAAATGAACCCTCATCCACCAGTTTTTCAATCCGCTCCCTGGCCGTATAGGCCCCCAGTTCATGCTGTTTCTCTATTTTCCTGGGTCCTCCTCCAAGTTTTGCTTTATCTTTTTTCTTTAACAGTTCGTCGATTATTTTATTCATTCCGGATCTCCTTCAAAGCTATGTTGGTTCGGTCATCCTACAATTTTTACTCTTTCAGAAATCTTCGCAGCACTTTCCCTGAGCTGGTAGACGGCATTTCCTCAATGAATTCAATTGCTCTCGGATATTTGTAAGCCGCCATTTTATCTCTGGCCCACTCCACTAATTCTTTTTCACTGATCGAGGTTTCGTATGAAGGGTTCAGCACGACGAACGCTTTCACAACCTCTCCTTTCTCAGCGTCCGGGACTCCGACACACGCAACCTGAGCCACCGCTTCGTGCTCACTCATCATCGCTTCCACGTCTCCCGGGAACACACTGAATCCTGAGGATTTAATCATTTCTTTCACCCGGCCGATAAAGTATAAATAACCATCCTCGTCGATCTTTCCGATGTCCCCCGTGAATACCCACCCTTCCCGGAGGGTTTCGTCCGTCTCCTCGGGCCGGTTAAGGTACCCTTTGAATACGCCCGGGTTTTTAACCGCGATTTCTCCCTGTTCCCCCGGCGGCAGGTCTTCCCCGGTTTCCGTGTCCACAATCCGGAACGACGTATCATATGTGGCGATGCCGCACGTGCCGAATTTAATATGTTCAATCGGCATGAACGTATCACACGTATGCGTTTCGCTTAACCCGTACGAAGCCTCAAGCAGGATGCATCCTTCTGTGATACGCTTCCATTTTTCCGCTAACGATTCATCCACCTGCATTCCGAAACTGGTGGCGAAATTAAGTTCAAGAGAGTTCAAATCTCTTTTTTCGATATCCGGGTAGTTTAAAATAGCGGCATTCATCATCGCAATCGTATACAATTTGTTGATTTTGTATTTCTCGATGGCCTGGATGGCCGCTTCCGGCTCGAAACGGGTAAGCAGAACGCTCTGGAGCGCACTGTAGACCGGGATATTCACTCCCATGACCATGCCCGCAATATGACTTAACGGGGCCGAAGCCAGCGTCCTGTCCTCCTGTTCCAGTCGGTAGCCTTGAGCCGTAGCGGCTGTTTTGAATAACGCATTCCCGTAGGTGAGCAGGGCTGCTTTAGGTCGGCCTGTGGTTCCCGAAGTGAACACCATAAGCCCTACGTCATTCCAAATATCGATCGGCTCGGTCTCGGGAAGAGGTTCGGCCGTTTCAGTCACTTCCTTCATGTCATAAGCCGTTCCGATGTTTTTTTCCATTAATAATTCAGCCGGTACAGGAAGCGTCGGCGAGTCCGGGAGATAATCTGCGTAATTGGTCGTGATTGAAAACTGCAAAGAAGGTGTAGTATCGCTCACGTTCTCAATCCGCTGATACAGTTCATCGCCTGAGACGATTGCTTTGATACCGGCTTCGTTGATGAAGTACTCCAGTTCACTTTCTTTATACATCGGGTTCAGGGGCACAACGACGGTTCCAAGCATTTGGGCGGCATAATGGGTAATAAGGTACTGCGGGCAATTTTGCATAAATACCCCGACGCATTCTCCTTTAGCTATCCCTTTGCTTTTAAGAAAGCCCGCAAAACGACGAGTGTCATATTCTAAGTCTTTCCATGTAATCGTGTTTCCATAGTATATATACGCAGGTTCCTCGGGCATTTCTTCGGCATTCTGAATCAGGTATTCATGCAGGGGTCGTTCGCCTGAACGATATTCCAGTTTCTTCGAAAGTCCTTCAGGCCAATTCTTCCTCAACACTTCTTCCATTACTTAACCTCCCTGGTATAGTGACCCGTTATTGTCCCGCTCCACACGGGGACTCAATTTCCTTTGAATTTCGGTGTCCGCTTTTCTTTAAACGCCTGCACCCCTTCTTTATGATCCTCCGTCGATACCATCGTAGCCTGTGTGGTCCGTTCCCGTTCGAGAATCGTTGCCAGATCGGCATCAAGCGCCTGATCGACGATTTTCTTCATGAAGCCGTAGGCCACCGCAGGACCGGATGCCAGCTTCACCGCGAATTCATGCACCTTCTGCTGCATCTCTTCCTGCCGATACACATGATTGACGATGCCGAGCTCCTGGGCTTTCGTTACGGACACGGGTTCGGCACTGAAGAGGAGTTCCTTCGTGCGGTAGGGCCCGATGAGCTTCGAGAGGAAGTAATGGCCTCCTCCGTCGGAGACCAGTCCTACTTTTGAGAAGCTCAGAATGAAATTGGTGTCCTCGGCAGCGAGAATGATGTCGCAGGCGAGGGCCAGGTTGAACCCGGCGCCCGCAGCAAAGCCGTGGACTGCCGCAACGATCGGTTTGTCCAGATCTTTCATGGTAAGAATCAACTCGTTCAGTTCCCCTATGTGCTCATAGATATCGAGAGGTGCGTTATCTCCCATCGTTTTGACGTCCCCGCCGGCACTGAACGCTCGTCCCGCTCCGGAGAGAACGACCGTGCGTACGTCCGCGTCGTCCTGAGCCTTCCCGAGTGCTTCTTTCAGCCCCTGCATCATCGTCGGACTGAAGGCGTTCAAACTGTCCGGACGATTCATGGTAAGGTACAGCACTCCTTCCTTCGTCTCTGCCAGTACGTGTTCATTTCCTTCTATCGTCATAGTTCTTCCCCCTTCTATTTTTTCATTTTATATAGACTGCCCGACTTTCACGTTCCCTTTCAACAGGTTGCGGGAGATGATCAGCCGCTGGATTTCGTCGGTGCCGTCGTAAATTCTCCATAAGCGCGCTTCGCGGTACCATCGTTCAATCGGCAGTTCCCTCGTATAGCCCATGCCACCATGGATCTGCAGGACGCGGTCCACGACCCGGTTGCCCATGTTGGAGCCATACAGTTTGGCCATGGACGCCTGATGCCGGTTGTCCTCCCCTTCGTCCAGCGTAAAGGCGGCGTTCAGCACGAGCCATTTCGCGGCTTCTATTTCCACGGCCGAATCGGCGATCTGCCACTGTATTGCCTGTCTGTCGGCAATCGGCCGGCCGAACGTTTCCCGTTCCTTCGAATAATCGATTGCCATCTGCAGCAGACGTTCGGAAGCGCCCACCGCCGTGGCTCCGACTACCCACCTGGCGAAGCCGATCCACTCAAGACCGAGTTCATATCCTCCGTCCACTTCGCCTAAAATATTCTCCTCCGGTACCCGGACGTTGTCGAAGACGAGGCTGGCCGGCCCCCATTCGCCCATCGTGTCGATGTACTCCGAGGTCCAACCCATCTCCCTTTCCGCGATGAAACACGTCACGCCGTCCCTGCCTGACTTTTTGTGTTTCTCTTTATCGGTAAGAGCGATCACCATGACGAAATCCGCTTCGTTGCCGCCGGTAATGAACGTTTTTTCTCCGTTGATGATCCACTCATCGCCGTCTTTCACCGCAGTCGTCCGTATGTTCTGCGTATCGGAACCGGCACCCGGTTCGGTCATCGCGAAACAGGATTTCTTCTCGCCGTTGATGGTGGGAATCAAATACTTCTCTTTCTGCTCTTCGTTTCCGTAGTACAGAATGTTGTCCGCAAAGCCCCCGAACTGGAACGGTACGAAAGTCTTCGACACTTCCATCAGTACGATCGCAAGCATCATCTGTCCGATATCAGCACCTCCGTATTCACTCGGAGTATTGATGCCCCAGAATCCGGCTTCCTTCGCTTTGGCCTGAAGCTCTTCCATTTTTTCAGGGGGAAGGCTCGGTTTTCCGGCCCGTTCGTTCCGCAGCACTTCGTTCTCAAGCGGCATGAGCTCTCTTTCCACGAACCTACGGATTGTCGCCTGGACCATTTTCTGTTCTTCCGTCAAACGTAAATGCATTCCATCCACTCCTCTGGGTCAGTTTCCGTACCCCGGTTCTATACCGGTGCACAGGTCGCGCCTTTTATTTCTTCACTTTTTTGTTTCCGGAATACTCGTACCAGCCTTTACCGGTCTTTCGCCCGAGATTCCCCGCTTTCACTTTTTCTTCCACCGATTTGGCCGGTTTGTCTTTCGGATCCCCTGTTTCCTCATACAGCTGCTTGTTCGCATAATAGCCGACGTCGATTCCTGATAAATCCATCAGTTCGAACGGGCCGAGCGGATGGCCGAGTGCTTTCTTCGTAATAATATCGATATCTTCAAAATCGGCGTAGCCGTTTTCGTATAAGTAGAGCGCCTCGTTTGAAATGGCGAACAACAGACGGTTGGCGATAAAGCCGTAAATTTCTTTCTCCAGCAGAACGGCCGTCCGTCCGAGCTGTTCACAAAATTTCACAGCCGCGTTGGCGGTTTCCTCCGATGTCTGATCGCTTTTCACCACTTCTACACAGTCCATGACGAGCGGCGGAAAGAAGAAATGCATATTGACGACTTTGTCGGGCCGCTCCGTCACCTCGGCAATTTTGGAGTTTACGATCGAGGAGCTGTTCGTCGCCAGAATGGCTTCTTTCGAGGCCAATTTATCCAGTTCCGCAAATACTTCCTGCTTCACATCCAATTTTTCCACTACTGCTTCAATCACTATATCCGCACTCTGGACCGCTTCTTTCAGATCTGTGGTCATGTGGAGTTTGTCGAAGGCGGCCTGTTTTATTTCCCCGGAAATCTTTTCTTTTTTCACCCAGTCGTCCATGCGTGCTTCAAGCGACTGTCCGGCTTTAGAGAGTGATTCTCCATTAATGTCCTGCAGATACGTCGTGAACCCTCCAAGAGCAGAGAGCATGGCTATCTGCTGCCCCATCGACCCGGCGCCGAGGACGGCTACGTTTTGAATACTGTTCGTTTCCATATAAAATTCCTCCCTATTAACTGACTGTTCACTATGTCTGATTTACACTTCAAAAGATAACGCTTACATTATTTCCGCTTATATACTAATTGCTTCGCAGGTGGAACAACTCCTCGATTACACTGTCTGCTATTTCCCTTTCCTTGAGCATAGGGATAATATTTTCAAACAGGTGGGTTGGATGCCAATTTTTAACGAGTTCCGCTACCTGCTCACTCATCACTGGATCCCGTCCCATCCAATAGTTGATCGAGTCATGGGAAAGCATAATCTGTTTTTCATATCCTAGTTCCAACAATTTCACCAGAGTCTCCACACGTTCTTCATCCATCGGAGCCCCGACCAACCCCTGGATCCCGAACCGGTCAAACCCGATCGTCACTCCTGTCTTCAACGTTTCTACGTGATAGTCGATGTCTGTATTTCCGCACATATGACCGATCACAATGTCCGAAGGGTCGACTCCGGCTTCTGTCAGCATCCGAGCCTGTTTGATCCCCATCGTCCCTTCCTGGGTGTGAGTCAAAAACATAATTCCGGTTTCTTTTTGAACTTTAACGGCGACGTCGAAAAACATTTGTTCATACGGCGTAATCTGATCTTTGCTGGAGGCTAACTTAATGATTCCCGGACGGATATCCGTACCGGCGATACCATCGTTTATTTCTTTCATAAACATGTCATATATATCTTTTTCAGCTGTTCCGAGTCCCTGACGGAATTTAAAGTAAGCCGGAGCTCCTTCCGCTTCGTAGTAAAATCCGGTAGCACACACGATCTGCAGACCGGTAGCTTCCGAAATTTCTCTTAACACCTCCGGGTTTCTCCCACACTCGTTCGGTGTCGGATCGACAACGGTGCGCACACCGAACTCCTGAACTGCATTTGCTGCTTCTATCCCCTTTTCCAACGCCTCTTCTTTGTTAAAAGGTCCTAATGTCACATCCCCGCTGAAACCGGGGTACCCGAATAGAAAATGCTCATGGATTAACGTCTTTCCCATATCTTCCACTGCAATCCTGCCTGTAACTGTGTTGATCCAATCCCCCATCTATATCAGCTCCCATTATGATTTTTCATACGTAATACCGGCTGATGAAACTTCATTCGTTCTCCTGCAGTTTCCTCCAGAGAATCTTACCGCTGCTCGTCATCGGAAAGCTGTCCCTGAACTCCACGATACGGGGATATTTATAGGCGGCCATATGGTTTTTGGACCACTCGATGATATCCTCTTCTTTGATACCTTCTTCGGCATGATCATTCAGAATGACGAAAGCTTTCACCGTCTCTCCGCGCTTCTCGTCAGGCTCACTCACTACGCATGCCTGATGGATGGAGGGGTGTTTGTACAGAATAGACTCCACTTCCGTCGGCCATACTTTAAAACCGGCAGCATTGATCATGCGCTTCAGACGATCGACTATGAAGAAATATCCTTCTTCATCCATCTTTACAATATCTCCGGTCCGGAAAAAAGTTTTCCTGTCCAGTTCGATGTGGGACTGCTCGTTCTCTTCCTCGCGATTGTGATACCCTTTGAACACTTGAGGACCGTTTACGACGAGTTCTCCTTCCTCATGACCCGCAACTTCCTCTCCCGTGGCCACGTCGATCACCCGTGCATCGACATCGAAGGAAGGAATGCCGAGACACTGCATTTTCGGACGATCGGGCGGATTGAAGTGCGTATGGGAAATCGTTTCCGACAGTCCGTAACCTTCCACGTACCGGAGACCGGTGCGCTCATACAGCTGTTCACCTACCGCCGCGGGGAGCGGGGCCCCGCCGCCGCCAATGACTTCCAGTGAGGAAATGTCATAGTTTTCAAGAGCAGGATTTGCAAGAAAATCGATAAGCATAGTGCTGATGTTGATCCAGTGGGTGCATCCATATGCTTCAATCGCTTTCGCCGCGTAATCCCGGTCCCAGCGCGTCAGCATGATCATCGTACTGCCGGAGGCGACAGGGGCGAGTGCGCTGTGCACCAGCCCGGTGACGTGAAACAGAGGCAGCGTCGTCAGCGTAACCGTGTCCGCCACCATGCTCATCCAGGCGGCGGCACCATATGTATTCGCCTGCACAGTGTCGTTCGTATGCACGCACCCCTTCGGCAGGCCGGTCGTCCCCGAGGTATAAGGAATCATAGCGACATCTGCCCCGGCACCGTTGTAAGGAGAGGGGTCCTTCGTATTAGCAAGCGCCTTTTCCCACGGTATTTCTTCCGTGAACGGCTCACCCGTACCAAGCACGGCATCCGGTATGTCTGCAGGCGCCTTCTCCCGGTCGATGTAATCCGCGTAGGAAGCGACAATGATATTGTCTACAGAAGTCGTTTCTTTCAACGGTTTTGCCTTACTGTACAATTCCTCCCCCGTCAGTACGTGCCGTATATCACAGTCTTTTACGTAAAAGGCGAGGTCCTCCGTCGTGCTCATCGGGTTAGCCGGAACGACTGTCGCCCGCAGACGCAGAATGGCGAAGAAACTTATGACAAACTGGGGGGAATTCTGCATGTACAAAAGCAGTTTATCGTTCTGTTCCACACCCAGTTCGTTCTCGAGATACCCCGCGAGCCGCTCCACTTCATCGGTAAGACTCCGATACGTCAGCGTACCGCCGTAATAATTGATGGCCGTCTTCGTCGGATACTTTTTCGCAGACAGCACCAAATTATCGTACAGAGTCGTCTCGGGAAGGGTTAACGTTTTCGGCAGACGTGCCGGCCAAAATTGAAAGTGCTCCGTGTTCATATAACATGACTCCTTTCCGTTTTGCATTCATGATTTTCCCGGCTTACAGATGGTACCTCTGTGTTTCAGCCGGGCCGTGTTCCGAAGCGCTATCCCTTTCGTCCATCAGGACAGTCCCCGCCCCGTTCAGCCGTGGGACAACGTCCATGATCCCGCGCTGACTGACGTAGGCGACATCTTCATAAAATCCGTAATCCGACAGCATTCGTCCGACACTGGATCGGGTCAGTACGCTCACAGCTTCCTCTTTCATGTTTTCATAAAATAATTGTGCCGACCTGGCACTGTCCGTCAATTCGGGGTCGTCCGTCTCTCTCATAAGGCAGTGGATGAAATAACCGGCGCCGTAATAATCTTCCATGCAGAAATTATTCCTCGATCCGGAACAGATCGCCACGACGGTTTCACCTTCATGCGTACCGGCAATCCGCTTCCCTACCGCCTCCCCGTTCAGAAGAGAGGCGGTGTATACTTTCTTTGCGGATGCGGCCTTCCGGATTGCGACTGTGCCGTTCGTCGTTGATAAAATGACGGTCTTTCCGGAAGCCCGTCTGTTCAAAATGGAGGGGACCGGATTTATGAAACCCTCCACCGGAAGACCGTCCGTCTCTCCGGCAAGCAGTACCTCCTCCGTGCCGGCGCTCAGCTTTTCCTTTGTGCGTAATGCTTCGGTAGTATTCAGTACGGGAATGATTTCCCTGGCTCCGGCGGCAAGACACGAAGCTATCGTCGAGGTTGCGAGCAGTACGTCGAATACGACGGCGATTTTGTCTTCATTTATGTGACGTTCCTCGATTTCCTCCTTTTTCCACAGCAGATGGATTTTCATTGTTGTATCCCACGCCTTCGCTATTATTTATTGCCCCTTTACCCGGAAGGTCCGGGCGCGTCCGTATAGATGTTATCTGCATCATACCTACTGGTTAGTATGTTCAAAATATTAAGATAATTGTAACAGAATATTGAAGTTTTTCAAGTTAAAAGTCACCATTCGAAAACTGATTTTGGAAGTCTCTTACCTAAAAAAATAAGATGACCCCGCCGCACTGGCGAAATCATCTTATACAGGGATATATTCTTAATCGTCCTGCACGCCTTTCATGAAGAATGCGAACGGAAGGGCGATGAACAATACGGCAGAAGATACGAGGAACGCTTCATTCAGCGTCTGCAGCGTCGCTTCCTGCATGTTCGTACCGACCGCAATCTGGGCCCGGCGCACTTCGTAGTAGATCGAGAAGAAAACGATACCGAGCGAAGAGGCGATCTGCCGGATAATGTTGTTCATGGCGGACCCCTGGGCAACGTATTCATCAGGGATGGCGTTCATCCCGGTCGTCGTCGCAGGCATGTTACTCATGCCCATTCCGGCTCCGCGGATCGCATTCAGCAGAAGGATCCACCAGAACGGACTGGACGTCTCGAGCATTCCGAGTCCGATGGTTGAAATCCCCATGATCGCAAGACCCGGAGGAAGCACGTATCTTGGGCCTTTTTTATCAAGCACTCTGCCGCCGAGGGACATGAACACCCCGCTCATAGCGGCGGACGGTAAGAACAGAATCCCCGTCCATACTTCGTTCAGGCCGTACACGTTCTGGATAAGAAGCGGCAGCAGAAAAATACCCGAGAAGAGACCGATGGAAGCCGACGAGGTGATCAGTATCGATATGGCGTACGTCGGCACTTTGAATACCGACAGATTCAGAAGCGGCTGTTCCTGACGGATTTCATAACGGACGAATACGAAAATCAGCACCAGACCGGTTATAATCATACCCAGATTCAGCGGCTCAAAAAGAATCTCAGGCGTACGCCCCCGCCCGAGAGCGAACAGGATCGCACCGATCCCGGAAGTGACGAGCAGAAATCCGATGAGATCGAACCGCTTCTCCGGATCGCTCTCGGTCTGTTCCAGAAACTTCACGGACAATAGAAGCCCGATGAGACCGAACGGTATATTCACCGCAAACAGCCACGGCCAGTCCAGCACCTGGATGAGCAGTCCGCCGACGGTAGGTCCGATCGCCGGCGCCACCATGGCCGCAACGCCGTAAATTCCGACGGCCAGTCCCCGTTCGTTTCTCGGGAACGAGTTGAATATAAGCGCCATCGCAATCGGCATCATAAGACCCCCGGCAGAGCCCTGGATCGCCCGGGAGGCGATGACCATGCCGAGGGAGCTGCTGAAGAAACCGGACGTGGACCCGATAAGGAACAGGGTGAGACCGACGAGGTAGACCTTCTTCTTCCCGAACCGGTCTCCGAAGTAGCCGGTGAGCGGCATCGTCATACCCATCGACACCATGAAAATCGTCAATATCCACCCGGCTCCCACTGCGGTCGTATCGAATATTTCGATGAATCGCGGCAGAACCGGATTCAACATACTATTGTTCAAAATGACGGTGAACGTTCCGAATAATACGGAGACGACGACCAGCCATTTTTCAGGTATTTTCGCCATAGTTTATCCTGACCTTTCGAATATCGAATTATTATTGACTATACCCTGCGTTTCACGAAAAGAAACTCTTCCGAGAAACGATAAGAAAAAGCCCGGGGAAGCCCCGGACCTCTCAATGGAGTGGTTGGTTACAGCGGATAATGCTTCAGAAAATAAGCAAGTGACTGCAGTTCGACAGACAGATCGATGTGATGCACGCGTACGGTAGGAGGAACGGAAATGCGCGCCGGTGTGAAATTCAGAATCCCGGACACGCCCCGCTCCACCAGGCGGTCCGTAATCCCCTGTGCCGCCTGGGACGGGACGGTCAGAATGGCCACCGACACGTTCCCCATCTTTTCTTCCAGGTCATCGATATGGGCGACCGGAACACCGCCGATTTCCGTACCGACGAGCCCGTCGTTCGCATCGAAAGCGACTACTATCTTCGTGTTATTGTTTTTCATGAAGTTGTAGTTCAGAAATGCCGTTCCGAGATTCCCGACCCCGATCAGCGCGACTTCGGTCGTCTCATCCTGATCGAGCGTTCTTCTGAAAAACTGCAGCAGATGTTCCACATTGTAGCCGTAACCTTTTTTGCCGAGTGCTCCGAAATAGGAGAAATCCCGGCGTATCGTCGCAGAGTCCACTTTGACCGCGTCACTCAGTTCCTTCGAAGAGACCCGCAGTTTCCCCTGTAAGTATAAGTTATTAATGAACCGGTAATATAAAGGCAGGCGTTTCGCCGTAGCCTGGGGAATCTTCATTTCATCACCCATGTCTCCTCCTCCTTCTTTCTCCTACTATAATAGTTTATCAAAAAACGTGATGAATTTCACAAAGTTAGCACCTTTTGTTGCCCCTTCTGCTTTGTATGAGATACACTGAATAAGTCGAGGTGAAAAAATTATGATATTAATGCAGCTGAATCAATTAACGAAGCGTTTCGGAGCTGAGTTAATTTTATCCGATATCGATTTGGAAGTACAAACAAACGATCGCATCGCCATCGTCGGACGGAACGGAGCGGGGAAATCCACCCTGCTTAAAGTGATGGCCGGAGAGATGGGATATGAAGAGGGGAACATTTTCCAGTCCAAGGAGACAAGTGTCGGCTATCTCGAGCAGCATAGCGGACTCGAGTCGAACGGAACGATCTGGGAGGAGTTCTCCCGCGTTTTCGAGCATCTGAAGAATATGGAACATAAGCTGAGAAAAATGGAAAGTGAGATGGCGGACCCGGATCATTTCGCTTCTCCGGAGGAGTACCAGGACTTTCTCGAAGAATACGACCGCAGGCAGAACGAATTCCAGATGGCCGGAGGGTACCGGTACGAAGCGGACATGAAAGCCGTACTGCAGGGGCTCAGCTTCCCCGAGTCCATGTGGGACCAGCCGATCACTACGCTGAGCGGCGGGCAGAAGACGAGACTGGCACTCGGAAAACACCTGCTGACGAAACCGGACGTCCTCATTCTGGACGAGCCGACGAACCACCTGGATATCGACACGCTCACGTGGCTGGAGAGTTATTTATCCTCCTACCCGGGTGCTGTCGTCATCGTCTCCCACGACCGTTATTTTCTCGATAAAATCGTAAACACTGTATACGAAGTCGCCCTGCAGCGGGTGAAGAAATACACCGGCAACTACAGCGACTACCTGAAGCAGAAGGAAGCAGACTTCGAACAGGAAATGAAGCAGTACGAGAAACAGCAGGGTGAAATCAAAAAGATGGAAGATTTCATTCAGAAAAATATCGTCCGGGCGACGACCAGTAAGCGGGCTCAGAGCCGGCGGAAACAGCTCGAGAAGATGGAAAAAGTCGAAAAGCCGAAAGATGACGCGAAATCGGCGAAGTTCACTTTCCAGATCGACAGGCGGAGCGGAAATGATGTATTGAAAACGGACAATCTCGGTTTCGGTTATCCGGACAGCGATTATCTGTTCCGGGACGTGAGTCTGGACGTCTCCCGCGGGGATTCCATCGCTCTGATCGGCCCGAACGGCGTCGGAAAGTCGACGCTTCTTAAACTGCTCACGGAAAAACTTGCTCCGAGCCACGGCGACATCATGCTCGGTGCGAACGTGCAGATCGGCTACTATGATCAGGAACAGAGCGAGCTGAACCGGAAGAAGATGGTGCTCCATGAACTGTGGGACGACTACCCGATGGAAGATGAGAAAGATATCCGCACCATCCTCGGGAACTTCCTGTTCACCGGAGAGGACGTGCTGAAACCCGTATCCGCTCTTAGCGGTGGGGAGAAAGCACGACTGTCTCTTGCAAAGCTTATGATGCAGAAAGCGAACCTGCTCATTCTCGACGAGCCGACGAACCACCTGGATCTCGACAGTAAAGAGGTCCTCGAAGCCGCTCTCGTCGATTATCCCGGAACGCTTATCTTCGTCTCCCACGACCGTTATTTCATCAACAAAATCGCCACGCAGATCGTGGAGATGCAGCCGGAAGAGACGCGCACGTTCCTCGGAGACTATGACTACTATCAGGAGAAAAAACGCGAGGAAGCAGAACTGAAGGCGATTGAAGAAAGAGAGAAAGGGAAGCCGGAAGCAGCTGCTCCCACGGAAGGGAAACGCTCCTTCCAGGAAGACAAAGCCGCTAAACGGGAAGAACGGAAGCGTCTCCGCCGTATTGAAGAGATTGAAACCGAAATCGAGAGCCGGGAACAGAAAATCTCGGACAACGATGACGAGCTCTGCAAACCCGAAGTATATCAGGATCCCGAGAAATCGGGAGAACTGACGGAAGAAAACAGGCAGGCGGAGCAGCAAATTGAAGCACTCATGGAAGAATGGGAAGAATTGCAGATCGAAGAATAAAAACAGGCACCTGGGGAGAATTCCTGAATGATTCTCAACAGGTGCTTTCATTTACGAAAAACTTTATCCCGAACGTTATCCACAGATAAACAGTATTTATATCAGTTTTCAACAGGTTTATCAACACTATCCACAGAAAAAACGACAGTTACCCACATTTTTTATCCACGACCTCATTCCCGTTTTTACGGTTTTCCACTTCATTCATCCACACTTCCTGCACAACCCTGTGTATAAGTGTGCAGTTTATAGCTCCTTGTATGAAAAAAAACCTGCAGAAACGTAGTGTCTCTGCAGGCAGACGGTTTTCCTCAGTTCCTTCTTCTTTTCCCGTATTCCTCAAGATCCAGTCCCGGATGAGCGTTCAGATCCCAGCCGGCCCGGTGCCCCTGTCTGTAAGCTACAGCCCCGGCCGCAGCGATCATCGCCGCATTATCCGTACAGAACTTCAGCGGAGGGATGAGCAGTTCCTGATCGGTTTCCCGGAAGGTTTCCAAAAGCCGTGCGCGGAGGCCGCTGTTGGCAGCCACCCCTCCGGCTACGATCACCTGTTTCACTCCGTAGGCTTCGGCTGCTTTTTTCGTTTTTGTGGATAACACTTCCACCACGCTTTCCTGAAAGCTCGCCGCTACATCCTCCGGTCGGAATTCCTCGCCTTTCTGGCCTGCATTGTGAAGCTTGTTAGTTACCGCAGACTTTAGGCCGCTGAAACTGAAATCGAAAGATCCCTCTTCCAGCCAGGCTCTCGGGAAATCGATGACCGGCTCTCCGGCAGCTGCCAATTTGTCGATCTCAGGACCCCCGGGATAAGGGAGCTTCAAAAGACGGGCCACTTTGTCATACGCTTCCCCGGCAGCGTCGTCTCTCGTTTCACCGATCACTTCGAAGTTATTATGTCCTTTCATAAGGACGAGTTCGGTATGGCCCCCGGATACGACGAGTGCAAGCAGAGGAAATTCGAACTCTTTCTCAAGCCTGCTCGCGTAAATATGACCGGCGATATGATGGACGCCGACGAGCGGCTTCTGTCTGGCGAAAGCAATGCCTTTGGCCGCGTTCACTCCGACGAGAAGCGCTCCCACGAGACCCGGGCCTTCCGTCACCCCGATCGCATCCATATCATCAAGTGTCATTCCGGCCTCCTGCAGTGCCTCCTCGAGGGTAACCGTAATCTGTTCAATATGATGCCTTGAAGCGATTTCGGGGACGACCCCGCCGAAACGTTTATGACTTTCAATTTGTGAAGCCACCACGTTTGCCACGAGTTCCGTTTCATTTTTGATGACGGCTACCGCCGTTTCGTCACAGCTTGTTTCAATAGCCAGCAAATACTGATCGTTATTCATAATTTCACCCACATAACTAAAGCATCTTCCCCGTTATCCGGGTAATAGCTTTTTTTTATTGCGCCCGGTTTAAAACCGAAGCGGCGGTACATATGTTGAGCAGTAGTGTTCGTCACGCGCACTTCAAGCGTAATTTGAAGGATTCCCGCCTCTTTCGCGCGTGCCATGACTTCCGCAAACAGTCTCTGCCCATATCTCTTCCCGCGGGACTCCGGATGGATGGCCAGGTTCGTAATGTGTGCTTCTTCATAAACGAGCCATATCCCGCAGTAGCCGATGACTTTTCCCTTATCCTCTATAAGGAAGTATACGGCATAAGGATTGTATTCTATCTCTTCCAGAAACGTCTCTTCCGGCCACGGGTCCGGAAACGTCGCCCGTTCCACCTGCATCACCTGGCTTATGTCCTCCGTCGTCATTCTTCTGACGCCACCCACCTGCTACTTCTCCTTTTGTCTGAGCCATTTCTGTTCAGCTTCCGGCAGGCGCAGGTAGTTGGGCATAAGCGTATGGAGCGACGAGGCCGGTTTTTTCATGGCCGACAGCGCCAGATACGACGGTCTCGCATAGCGGTGGGCCGCTCCCGGAAACACGGCACGGTCTCCGAGTTCCTGTTCGATCATTTCACGAAAAGCAGATTCGTCCTGACTGATGAAAAGAACGGGCTGTTTCATGTCGTGCAGCCGTTCAAGCCACGTCTTCATATCTATGTTCTCTTCTTCCATCACTACGTTCATCTCTTCATCATAAAGTCCCGTGTACACACGGCCCCGTCTGGCATCAAAGAACGGGCAGATAAGCCCTTTGAAAAAGATTCCCTGCCTCGCCAGCACTTCAAGGCTGGAAACACCGACGACCGGAATGTCGAGAGCGAAAGCCATCGATTTAGCCGTAGCCATCCCGATCCGTACGCCGGTGAAAGACCCGGGCCCGTGCGCAACGGCAATCTGATCCAGTTCCTCCGGAGACGTCTCCGTTTCCCTCATCATCTGGTTAATTGCAGGCATAAGCCGGACGGAGTGATTCTTCTTCACGTTCGTCACCCATTCTCCCACGACTTCGCGGTTTTTGATGACCGCTACTCCAAGCACGTAGTTCGAAGTATCAATCGCTAATATATTCATTGGTTATCTCCTCACAAATCGTTTCAAAATGGGAAGAGCGCGGGGTGAAGAAAAAGGACCGTGCGTCCTCCCCTTCAAAACTGACTCTGATGTCCAGTCGCTCTTCGGGTAAGAAATCTTCTATATAGGAAGCCCACTCCACTACCGTTACGCCGGAGCCGAAAAAGTACTCCTCAAATCCGAGGTCCTCCTCTGTGTCTTCCAGACGGTAAGCGTCCATATGATAAAAAGGAAGATCCCCGGCGTATTCTTTAATAATGGTAAATGTCGGACTGTTGATCGTTTTTGTCACACCGAGAGCTGCTCCGAGAGCCTTGGTGAACGTCGTTTTTCCGGCACCGAGATCTCCTTCGAGTGTGAGCACGTCCCCGGGCTGAAGTTTCCCCGCGAGAAAAGCAGCGAGTCCGCCCGTCGCTTCCGGGCTGTTCGATGTTATTTTCATAACCGTTACCTTCTTTCCTTCAAATGAGTATAGCCTGTCGACTGCAGCGTTTCTGTTCCATGCGAACTGTGAAGCAGCACTTCCGGAAGGTTTGAATCACTCACGGTTCCGATGAATGTAAGGCGGATATCCAGTTCCCGGGCTCTTTCAAGAAGTGCTTCTTTATCCCCAGGTGCGACCGTTCCAAGCAGTTCAAAGTCCTCGCCGCCACTGAGCGCCCATTCTCCCGCCTGGTCCGGGTACCGGGTCTTAAGTTCCTCGCTCACCGGAATCTTTTCTTTCTGAAGATGAAGCCTCATACCGGAAGCCGTTGCAATTTCGTTCGCCTCGCTTGCTATCCCGTCGCTGACGTCGTTGAGACAGAGTCTGGAGAGAGAAGTGAGTCCGGCCGCAAATGCGGCTTTCGGTTCCGGATAACGATGGCGTTCGATAAGATAGTCGGACACCGATTCTCCGGGGTTCATCAGTTCTTCCAGCCCTCCGCGCGAGTCTCCGAGTGTGCCGGTGACGAAGATTACATCCCCGTCCGCCGCATCAGACCGGTAACGGCCTTTGTCCGGTGGGAGATAGCCGTGAGCTGTAATAGCGACCACTGTCTGTGACCCGCTCACCGTATCGCCTCCGACCAGGTCCATATTATGTTTACCGGCAAGCTGTTCCATACCGTCATAGAGGGCAATGATGTCCTCATCCGTCCAGTCCGGTGTCAATACCAGCGAGACACTGTAAAATGCCGGACGGCTTCCCATCGCGGCGAGATCCGACACGTTCGCAGCCAGTGCCCGGTATCCGACGGCGTGAGTATCCATCGTTTTTCTGGAAAAATGGACCTCCTCCACCATCGTATCGGTGGTGAATACGATATCTTCCGAAGAACGGAAGACGAAAGCGTCATCCCCTACCCCTTTCACTACGGAAGGCTGCCTGTAATATGCCGGAGTAATTTTTCGTATCAGTTCAAATTCTTCCATCACCGATCACCCGTCCTCTGAGGTTTATATCATTGTTTCATTATAACAGGGAGCTGTAAAAAAGAGAAAAAATCAGTAAAAAACCCCGGGCACAGGGCCCGGGGCATTTGCATATACAGTCATTTAATTATTTAAAAAAATGGCGGTCCGGACGGGACTCGAACCCGCGACCTCCTGCGTGACAGGCAGGCATTCTAACCAACTGAACTACCGGACCAAAAATTGGTTGCGGGAGCAGGATTTGAACCTGCGACCTCCGGGTTATGAGCCCGACGAGCTACCAGACTGCTCCATCCCGCGCTGATAAAAAAACGATGTGGCAGCGCCCTACTCTTGCGGGGGGTAACC
>NZ_NSGH01000021.1 GCF_002295105.1 Salimicrobium humidisoli
AGCGTCCGCCCCGAAGGGCTTCAGCTCGCTTCCCGCGCTCGACTTGCATGTATTAGGCACGCCGCCAGCGTTCGTCCTGAGCCAGGATCAAACTCTCCATAAAAGAGATTGATTAGCTCAATCATAATTCGTTCAAAAAATTGACGCATGGCATAAAACATTGTTCAGTTTTCAAAGATCCATTACAATGTCGCCTCAAAACAGCGACTTAATTAATATATCACATCTGCTGACATTCGTCAATAATCAAATATGATTTATTGTTTTTGTTGCTCTTCGCGATGTGCTTTCCTTAACGCGACGATTAATAATGTATCACGAGCTGATTACAAACGTCAATGATTTTCCACGATTTTTTATTTTATTTTCTCCGACCTGCCTGTCCTGCTTTAAAACAACCTTTTTGAAAGATTGACGTTTTTATAACAGTTGCCTTTCTCTTTCTATGAAGTCTCTCTCCTGTGATACAATAATTCATATAGAAAGAAGGTGATTTCATGGCACTGAAATACAGCAACAAAATAAATAAAATCCGTACGTTCGCTTTATCATTGATTTTCATCGGTTTCGCTATCATGTACGTCGGTCTTCTCTTCAAAGACATAGCCTGGTTGATGGTAATAGCCATGATACTGGGAATGATCGCTATTCTTTTCAGCACGTTAGTGTATTTCTGGATAGGCATGATTTCCACGAAGGCTGTCCCCATCATCTGCCCCTCCTGCGGGAAACAGACAAAGATGCTCGGACGTGTCGATGCCTGCATGCACTGTGACCAGCCGCTGACTATGGATCCTGAACTTGAAGGTGAAGAGTTCGACGAAAGTTACAATTCGAAGAAAAAGAAAACCGAACAGTGATCACTCAGGAACGGATCTCATTAAGAAAAACCAAAAAAGCTTCCGGTGGTGTTTATACGACACTGCCGGGAGCTTTTTTGTGGTTATCAATAATGATCGCTGTATAAAAAAAGATCCTCTTTGCTGCCAAAGAAGATCCTAATGAGCTGTCTGCGCCCGGCACTCGGGACACGTCCCGTATACTTCCATGCGGTGGTGACTTACATTGAAACCGGTCACCTGTTCCGCCAGCGATTCCACCTCATCCAGGCTTGGATAATGAAAGTCCACGATTTTACCACACGACTCGCAAATAGCATGGTAGTGATCCGTAGTATTACAATCGAACCGGCTCGAAGAATCTCCGTAAGTAAGCTCCCTCACAAGTCCGATCTCCTTGAGGACACGAAGGTTGTTGTAGACAGTGGCTACGCTCATGTTTGGAAACTTGTGTTCCAATGCCTTATATATATCATCAGCAGTAGGATGGCTCATCGACTGGACGAGGAACTCAAGTACCGCATGACGCTGAGGGGTAATACGAACTCCTGACTCTTTCAATGTATCAATCGCACCTTGAAGTCTATAATCAGACACCGTCATGCACCTCGCTTTCTAAACAGAAATAACTAACTATAAAATTATCAAATAATAATCTTTATAAATAGTGTAACTCTGTTCCTCTCCCCCTGTCAATCTTTTGCTTTTTCCTTATACATCAGGGTCCAGGTTAGTTTCTGTCCCTTCGAGCGTATGGTTGACATATCTCGCTGCCACGAACAGTAAATCCGACAGCCTGTTCAAGTAACTGACAGCAAGCGGATTATTGAGTTCCTCTTCAAGCGCGGAAGCATATCTTTCTGCACGACGTACGACAGTACGGGCCATGTGAAGATGGGCAGCCGCTTCCACTCCTGTAGGAAGAATGAAGTTCTTCAAATCAGGAAGATCCTCGTCCCACTGATCGATGAGCGCCTCCAGCTCACTGACGTGTTCTTTTTTCAGCTGCCAGAAAACTTCTTTCCCCTTCGGCGTCGCAAGTTCTGCACCGACATGAAAAAGGATGGTCTGAATTCTGTTCATCTCTTCAAGCATTTTATCTCTGCCGGTGAAATCCTCTTTCCTTAAATAACTGATGGCGACTCCAATTACGGAATTCGCTTCATCACACGTGCCGTAAGCTTCCACCCGTTGATGACTTTTCGGCACCCTGTCCCCGTGTATAAGTGAAGTTTTACCTTTGTCACCGGACCTTGTATAAATCCTCATCTCAATAACCCCTTTCTAAATCAATCACGTTTTCCATCATCTCATTTTCAATGTATGCTTTAATGTTTCTGTCAAAAATTTCAAACCCTCTCGGTAAATAGCGGGAGGTGATCCCCGAGATATGCGGAGTGACTGTAATATTCTCTTCTCTCCAGAGAGCATGCTCCTCAGGAAGCGGTTCCTCTTCCATCACATCGAGAATGGCATGAGAAATGAGCCCTTCCTGCACAGCCTCGAGAAGAACGTCCGTGGAAACCAGCTCTCCTCTCCCCATATTAAGGAAAACGGCATGGGCAGGCATCGCTTCGAAATGTTCTTTCCGGAGCAGTCCCCGCGTCTCTTCAGTGCTCGGGAGAACGGCAGTTACATAGTCCCCCGTTTCCAGAGCTTCCGTAAGCTGATCTATACGAAACACTTCGTCAAAATGCTTCTTCGCCTCTCCGGATCTCGATACTCCTACAGTTTTCATATTAAAGCATTTAGCGAGACGTGCAGTTTCAGAAGCGATAGCCCCTGTACCAAGAAGAGTCATAGTGTGACCATTCAATTCCTGAAAATCAAGCCTTCTATTCCACCTGGACTCCTTCTCCTGCAGATGAAGTTCCTTCATACGTTTCGCATTCTGTAAAAACATACCTATTGCATATTCAGCCATAGGCTGAGCGTGGATACCTCTTACGTTCGTTACAAGAATCCCTCTTTCCCGGATGGCTTCGAAAGGCATCCGGTCCATACCGGCAGACATCACCATGATCCATTTCAGATTTACCGCCTTCTCTATCTTCTTCTCATCGAGATCTTCTCCGTATGTAACGAGAACATCCGCCTCTTCCAGAAAAGATTCTCCCTCTTTCATACCATGGCAGTATCTGAATTCGAGGGAGGGATACTTTTCATCAAGCCACTGCTGCAGATTTTCGGGAACGTTTTTCAAAACCGAAAGCACCTTCATTGTCTGTTTCCTCCTTCTTCCTGAACACGGGTCTGAAATTAAGATTCCAGATTTTCTTTAACGTAGCTCAAAGCTTCTTCCACATGACCTTCCACTTTAACCTGCCGGAATTCTTCCTGCAGAACACCATCTTTATCGATGATAAACGTGGAACGTTCCATTCCGTATTTTTCGTCACCTGCGCTCCCCTGCACTTTAAGAGCCCCGTATTTTTCGGCAACCTCAAAGTTCTCATCGGCCAGAAGCAGAAACGGAAGATCATATTTGTCTATGAACTTCTCGTGGGAGTCCACGGGGTCCGCGCTCACACCGAGGATCACGGTATCAAGTTCTTCAAAGCTCCGGTGATTGTCACGGAAATCACAGGCTTCACTGGTACACCCGGGAGTCATATCTTTCGGGTAAAAATAAAGTACGACATTCTTTCCTGCGTAATCTTTCAGGGACACTTCTTTTCCATTGTTTGCGGGAAGTGTGAACCCGGGCGCCTGAACACCTTTTTCTAAATTCATTATGATTCCTCCTTCACCTTATTATCTTACTTTCTACTTTAAAGGAAAGTATCAAAAACTTCCAATATTTCTAAATTATCATCTATCTTCCACTTATACCTCTCATGATCGCTCTTATCTGTCTCCATATGATAAACTACTTAAAGAAAAACCGAAGAATGGAGGTAATATATTTGGATATACATACGTCAGAAACGTTATTCAAAGAAGCAGAAGAACATATCGTCGGAGGAGTCAATTCCCCTTCCCGCGCCTACAAAGGGGTGGGCGGCGGCACACCTGTTTACATGAAAAAAGGGGAAGGGTCACGTTTTACAGATGTGGATGATAATGAGTATATTGATTTTCTTGGTGCTTACGGCCCTATTATCACCGGGCACGCCCATCCGCATATAACCAGTGCCATTAAAACTGCCGCAGAAACCGGTGTTTTATACGGTACGCCTACTTCCCTCGAAAATGAATTTGCGAAAAAGATCAAGAGTGCCATCCCCTCCCTTGATAAAGTCAGATTCGTAAACTCAGGTACAGAAGCAGTAATGACCACTATCCGGGTAGCCCGTGCTTACACCGGAAGAAATAAAATCATAAAATTCTCAGGATGTTATCACGGCCACTCCGACCTTGTGCTCGTAGCAGCAGGCTCGGGACCGGCGACACTCGGCACTCCCGATTCAGCAGGGATTCCGGCCTCTATAGCCGAAGACGTCATTACCGTTCCGTTCAACGAGATCGCCCCGCTGAAGGAAGCACTGAGCCGGTTCGGTGACGAAATCGCAGCCGTACTTGTGGAACCGATCGTCGGTAACTTCGGAATCGTCACTCCGAAAGAAGGGTTCCTTGAGCAGGTGAACGATCTCACTCACGAAGCAGGAGGACTCGTAATCTATGATGAGGTGATCACCGCGTTCCGTTTCAACTACGGAAGTGCACAAAATCTTGTAGGGGTGGAGCCTGACATGACCGCAATGGGGAAAATCATCGGTGGTGGACTCCCTATCGGTGCCTACGGGGGGCGCGTCGATATTATGGAACAGGTAGCTCCGCTCGGCCCCGCTTACCAGGCCGGTACGATGGCCGGAAATCCCGCTTCCATGGCAGCGGGCATCGCCTGCCTCGAAGTGCTGGAAAAACCGGGCGTCTATGATCATCTCGACAAACTGGGGACGCAGCTCGAAAAGGGTATTGCGGAGCGGGCTTCCTCTCACGGTATACCTGTACAGATTAACAGGCTCGGAGGGGCATTAACCGTATATTTTACAGACCACCCTGTAGAAAATTATGATGATGCCGAAAATACCGACGGCGAAAAATTCGCTGCATTTTTCCACAGCATGCTCGAAAAAGGTATAAACCTGGCTCCTTCCAAGTTTGAAGCATGGTTTTTAACCACTGCCCATACAGAAGAGGACATTCGCATAACTCTGGAAGCTGTCGACAGCACGTTCGCAGAAATGGCAGAAGAAAATAGTGATAATTAATCGTCAAACGAAGCGATAGCATTTACAATGAAGAAAGATTGTTAAATTGTTTTCCTCCGCGTTCAGGGCAGCCCTTGTTCGATCATGCCCTGATGCTTATTTTTCAAACTAAAGGATGATGTGACTTGAAACTGGGAGCAAGAATGGTCAAAACCGGGCTGGCTGTGGCCATAGCCTTATATGTAGGAAACATGTTCGACTTTCTCTCACCTTTACTTGCAGCTATTGCCGTAATATTTTCACTGCAGCCTTCTATTTTTCGTTCTTATCAGTCCATCATCGAGCAGGTCCAGGGTAATCTGATCGGGGCAATGATCGCAGTTCTGACCGTTTTCACGCTCGGTAACGACCCGTTCGTCGTAGCGTTCGCCATTATCGTTTCGATCGGGATCACTACGGGAATGAAAATGAACGAAAACACGGTTTCTCTTGCGGTTGTGGCCGTTGTAGCTCTGATGGATTCGACAGATCTGACATTCCTGCCTTTCGCGGCTTCGCGAATCGCTTCGATGTTTTTCGGGATTTTTACGGCTTTCATTATAAACCTGGTTTTCCTTCCTCCTAAATACGAGACGAAACTGTTCGCAGGAATCGACGAGTCCACCCGTGACATTTTACAGTGGATCAGAGTAACAACGAGAAAGTTATCCGACGAACCTGCACTTAAATATGAAACTACGCGTATTCAGGATGAAATAAGAAGGCTGGATCACACGTACCTTCTTTATTCCGAAGAAAGAACTTATTTAAAAGGAAAAGGCTTTGCCAAAGGCCGGAAACTTGTCGTATTCCGCCAGCTGATTACAACTACGAAGAAGTCCTTCGACGTCCTGAAGGCTTTTCATCGGCTGGAAAATAAGATCGAGCACATACCCGAAGATTTTCAGGATGCCCTCGTCAATGAACTCGACAAACTCGTCAATGCCCATGAAAAACTGATTCTGAGCCTGAAAGGCAGAATTAAGCAGACACATAAGCAGGCGCTTCGCCGGGTGGAAACGCCTGATATTCCACTGATTGTCGATCGTCTCATGAACGAATATGAACACGGATACGACAAAGACAGACTCATTTTCCTTCCCCTGGCATCTCAATTGATGGAGTATCACTATCAGCTGGAGAAACTGAAGCGATTACTGAAAAGCTATCAGAAAAACTCCCAGAATGAATACATCCAGACAGGACTAAAATAAAAAAGGAAGCCCGCGGGCTTCCTTTTATTAATGCTCATACATTCCTGACACCCTCAGCTGACTCTTCCTTTAAATAAAAGTCTCTGTACCTCTTCCTTGGAAATCGGTTTACTGAACAGAAAGCCCTGATAATACAGACATTGCCGCTCCTTCAGGTAGTCCAGTTGCCCTGAGGTCTCCACACCTTCCGCTATTACGTTCAAAGCTAAACGATTCCCCATTTTGATGATAGTATCGATAACCGCCTGGTCTTTTTCACTTTTGTGTACTGTCTGAATGAACGATTTGTCTATCTTCAAAGTATCCAGAGGAAAATCTTTCAAATACTTCAGGGAGGAGTAACCGGTGCCGAAGTCATCCAGCGAAAGCTTTACACCCATCTGTTTCAGTTCTTTCATAATAGGGATGGCCTCTTTCGTATTCTGTACGACACTCTCGGTAATCTCAAGCTCCACATACTCGGGCGGCAGCTGCGTTTCTTCCAGTATCTTCCCGATGACTTCGGGTAATTCGCGATTCTGAAACTGCACCGACGAAATATTCACCGCAACGTGCCCGAGTTCGTACCCTTCGTCCATCCACTCCCTGAACTGTTTACAAGCCTCTTTGAGTACCCATTCCCCGATAGGGATGATCAACTTCGATTCTTCTGCAAGAGGTATGAATTCCGCCGGTGAAATTCTTCCAAGTTCAGAGTGTTCCCACCTGAGCAAAGCTTCCATCCCGATGACTTCACCCGTATTCGTATTCACCTGAGGCTGATAATAAAGAGTCAGTTCCCCACTTTCATAAGCCTGTTGCAACCCGATTTCCAGAAGCGTCTTCCTGGAAACCTCTTCATTCATCGATTCCGTGAAAAAGCACGCGATATTATCGCCTTTTTTCTTAGCCTGATACATTGCCGTATCGGCATTTTTAATCAGTTCATCCGCCGTTTCCCCGTCTTCCGGGTATGTACTGACCCCTATGGCAAGAGAAGTGTAAAATTTAAACTCTCTTAATAAGAACGGACTTCCAAGCGCCTGTGCAATGTTCCTCGTAAAGCTGCTTACCTGGTAAGAAGTGGCTTCCGGATACACGATAATAAATTCATCCCCGCTGTTTCTCGAAAGTATAGCCTCTGAAGGGAGAAGTGTTTTCAAACGTAAAGATAAAACGAGTGAAAGAGTGGTATTCCTGAGGTCAGGTGGTATAAAGACCGGAGATTATATACAAAAAAGCCTGCAAAACCGAAGTTTTGCAGGCTGGTATCCGTTCTTCAAGATAATGGCACATCGTCCAGTTCCTGAACCTGATAAAGATTGTAATAGTGACCTCTTTTGGCCATAAGTTCGTCGTGTCTGCCACTCTCCACAATATGACCGTTTTCGATCAGTACTATGCGGTCGGCGTGGGTAATCGTGGAAAGCCGGTGGGCAACGATAAAAGTGGTGCGTTCCGAAGCCAGTCGTTCCAGTGCAGACTGAATCAGACTCTCGCTTTCAAGATCCAGTGCGGAAGTAGCTTCGTCCAGGATGAGAAGAGAAGGATTCTTCAGGAACACCCTGGCAATGGCTATCCGCTGTTTTTGTCCGCCGGAGAGCTTGACGCCTCTCTCTCCGACCAGGGTCTCGTACCCGTACGGAAGCCCGGTAATGAATTCATGTGCGTTGGCTGCACGGGCCGCTTCCATCATTTGTTCATCTGTCGCATCCGGATTCCCCATCTTAATATTCATGGCTACCGATTCACTGAATAAAGTGTTGTCCTGAAGAACCATACCTATCTGATCCCTTAACGAACGGACTTCTACGTCCCTGACGTCCGTATCGTCTACCAGAATACGGCCGCCGGTTACATCATAGAAGCGGGGAATCAGACTGATGAGGGTCGATTTCCCTCCCCCGCTCATTCCTACGAGGGCAATCGTCTCTCCCTGGTCGACATGAAGAGTGACATTCTTCAGAACTTCCTCTTCTTCCTGTTCGTAACTGAAAGAGACGTTGTCGAACGTCACTTTACCGTCCAGGGCCGACAATTTCCGGGCACCTTTTTTGTCTTTGATATCGTAAGGTTCGTCGATGAACTCAAAGACCCGGTCCATGGAAGCGATGGACTGTGTCAGAACGGTAGCTGAGTTCACAAGTCGCCGGAGCGGTCCGTAAACCTGATCCATATAACCGACAAATGCCACCATCGTACCCACGGTGACGGAACCGCCGATTACGAGATAACCTGCCACCCCTATAAGAAGAAGGGGAGCAAGGTCCGTAATCGTGAACGTCACGGAATACGTATAAGCGTTCCAGTTCGTATGTCGGATCGCCTTAGTCAGGAAGTTGGAGTTCTTCTCATCGAACTGTTCCTGTTCGTAGTCCTCAAGAGCGAAACTCCGGGTGACCGGTACTCCCTGCACCCGCTCGTGCAAGTGTCCCTGGACTTCAGCAAGGGCCTGGGACCGCTCACGGGTAAGAGTGCGTAATCGTGAATAAAAATATTTCACGGCGAACCCGTACAGAGGAAACAGAGCTATGGCTACAAGCGTCAGCCATACGTTCATCGTAAGCATGATGATTACGGCAATGAGAATCGTTACCATATCAAGCCATATGTTCATGAGTCCTGTAATTACAAAGTTTTTCGTCTGCTCCACGTCGTGTATTACCCGGGAAATGATCTCTCCCGATTTTGTCTTCGAGTAATATCTGAGACTCAGCCGCTGAATGTGATCGAATAAATAGTCACGGATATCATATAAAATATTACTGCCGATCCACTGAGCATAGTACTGACGTAAATATTCCACCGGTGGTCGAACTACGACGAAGAGGAACAGGGCCCCTCCGATAATCCAGAGAAGCTGATCCACTTTTTCGGACTGGGCCATGGATTCACTTCCGATGATGTTGTCGATTACGTACTTCGAAATGAGCGGCAGCAGTAAAGGAATCCCGAATTTAACGACGCCGATCATAATCGTAAAGACGATTTTCCATTTATATGGAGTTACAAAATACATATACCTCTTGATGGTATCCATACAGAATGTACCTTCTTTCTACTATCAAAATAAGTGAGCGCACTATTAAAGTGCGCTCTTCCCAATCTACCTATAAGTTAAATACCGTTCGTACCACTGATCTATAAATTCCGGAGCAAAAGGGCCTTTACGCTGATGTATCCAGCGGACCAGAATATCCACATTGTTATATAGAATCCGGTCAAGAACGTGCGGGTAGTTCATCTGTCTGCGGTGAAGTTTATATTCGTCTTCGTCCAGCAGTTTATAAGTCATATCGGGGAAGACTTTAACATCCAGATCGTAATCGATATACTTGATCATTTCGTCTTCGTAAATAAAAGGAGAGCTGATGTTACAGTAATAATGTACTCCGTCTGCCCTCAACATCCCGATGACATTGAACCAGTATTTCGTATGAAAGTAACAGATCGCCGGTTCCCTTGTCATCCACGATCTCCCGTCACTTTCCGTTACGGTCGTACGGTCGTTCGCACCGATCAGTACAGTCTCCGTCCCTTTTAAAATCGTAGTACTGTTCCAGATTCTGTGCAGTTTTCCATTGTGTTTATAACTTTGAATTTTGATTCGCTTGCCAGGCGATGGGCTGGACATACGAATTCCACCCCTTTCTTAACTGCGTTCACTTCTACCAATTATAACGGGGATACCTCCCAATTGAAAACATTTCACTTCATTTACCTGAATGAAAATCAGCCTTCTCCGCCCGGAATTTGCTTTTCTTCCTCTTCAATTCCGCCGGTGGATGACTTCTCCCGCCTGTCCTCACGCCCTTTGTTTTCCACGTTTTTTCACCGGACGTAAGGATGGATTTTCTGGTGGGAGACCGGGAACGGATAGACAGTAAGTTCATTTTTCGTCACGAATTTCCCCTGTTCTCCGTTAAACGTCCCGGAGATGACTTTCACGCGGTGCACTTCCATTTCCCAGATGAGATGGGAAAAGGTGTGCTTAATCCGATCGACCATCCCTTTTTCTTCGATTTTCAAACCTTCAAGCCGGCCTTTCTCCGCTTCCTCCTCCAGGACCATCGGGTATTGCCACAAATTAGCCAAAAGTCCTTTACCGGGCCGTTTTTCTATAAGTATTTCCCCGTGCTCGTTTTCTGCTATGTACGTGCGATAGCGAATCGTTTTTTGTGTCTTCTTGGAGGACTTCACCGGCAATTCATTTTCAATTCCCTTATGAAAAGCGCGACAGTGATCCTGAACCGGACACAAAAGGCAGGAGGGGGATTTCGGGGTACACACGATAGCCCCCAGTTCCATCAAACCCTGATTGAAAGAGCTCGGGTCTTCGGATGAAATAAGGGAGGAGACCAGCTCTTCAAACAGTTTCCTCGTCGACTGTTTCGCTATATCTTCGTCTACCAGAAGAATCCGGGATAATACTCTCATAACATTCCCGTCCACGGCCGGTACCGGGAGGTCGTAAGCGATACTGAGGATCGCCCCTTGCGTGTACGGCCCCACCCCTTTGAGAGAACCGATTTCCCGCACTGTATCCGGTACTTTGGAGTCGTACTCCGCCACTACCTCTTTTACCGCAGTTTGCAAATTTCGTGCACGGGAATAGTAACCTAGACCCTCCCAGGCTTTTAATACTTCCTGCTCGTCTGCGGAGGCCAGGTCTTCCAGCGTAGGGAACTGGCGGAGAAAATTTTCATAATAAGGGATCACCGTTTCCACTTTCGTCTGCTGGAGCATAATCTCTGAGACCCATACACGGTAAGGGTCCTGGTTTTCCCGCCACGGAAGGGTGCGCTGTTCTTTTTTGAACCAGTCAATCAAATTTTGCCGGAAATCTTCTGCCGGAAAGTCTTTGACTATCTCCAGGGCCAACTCTTCTCTCTTCAAATTAACACTTCCTTCATGATACATTATACATTCAGAGAACCGGGAAAAGGGGGAATACACATGGATACAGCTACGCACGTAGTCATGGGAATAGCACTCGGGGGGCTTGCCACCATCGACCCTGTCGTCGCCGAAGACCCGGCTCTTGGCCAGGCTGTCCTTATAGGCACCCTCGCAGGTTCCCAGGCCCCTGACTTCGATACTGTTTTGAAACTTAAAAATAACGCAAAATATATCAGAAACCACCGGGGCATCACCCATTCGATGCCTGCCGTCGTACTGTGGGGGCTGCTGCTCACGGGAATCCTTCACCTGTTTTACCCGGAGGTGAACACCCTTCACCTTTGGATGTGGACCTTTCTGGCAGTCATATTCCACGTCTTCGTCGATGTGTTCAACGCGTACGGGACCCAGGCTTACCGCCCCTTCACCAGAAGGTGGGTCGCCTACGGCTTCATCAATACATTCGATCCGTACATTTTCTATTTTCACGTAGCCGGCATCGTCGCCTGGGTAGCAGGAGCAAACCCTGCCTATCTATGGCTCATCATCTATTTCATCCTTGCTCTCTACTACGTTAAACGTTACTTCGATAAACGGGAGATGGTGAAGCTTATTGAAGAGAACTTCGAGGATATCGAACAGATTGTAACTTTTCCGACCATCAAACAGAACATCTGGAGAATCGTGATCACTACCCCGTCGAGGTACTATGTAGGCCATGCCGAAAACGGACAAATAACGATTCTCGATGAATTCGTCAATAAACCGATCAACACACGGGATCCGATAGTCGAAAAAGCACTTGAAGACCATAATATCAAAGCTTTTCTATCTTTCTCTCCGGTATATCGTTACGACATCAACTATCACGATGAATATACCGAGCTTCGATTCACGGATCTCCGCTATCGTCATAATGGACGCTATCCATTCGTGGCTATCGTACAGATCGATGACGAACACGGAGAAGATCTCGAGATTCTTGATTCCTACACAGGATGGGTGTTCTCCGAGGAAAAACTTCAGGACAAACTGAGCCCCGGCGAAAGTTGAACCACGCTTTTATCAGCGTGGTTCTTTTTATTCTCCGAAATATTTATTGAACTTGGGGTTGGTAGCTATGAATTCATCGAGATGTGCTCCGTAATGGGTCACCCACTGCCTTACAATCTGTTCAGTCATTTCGCTTCCCCTGTATTTCCTTCCCGCTTTCGCCCGGGTAGCTTCGAAATCCTCCCAGAGAAGTTCGATCCACTTTCTCGCATCTTCTTCGGACAGACTGCCATTCTTCCGTTGCAATTCTTTAATAAGCTCTTCCTGAGCGTGATGATGGCTACTCATCGGTATCGATCCTGGCTCCGAGCATGGAAATAGGGAGAGCTTCTTCCGGTTCTCCCGTAATACGTTCTTCTTCTTTTTTCTCCACGTAATTCCCGTGCTGGTCTTTACGGAAGCCCCAGGCGAACACCCCGTTAATATATACGATATAGAAAGTATGGGAAGGATCCCCCTCTATTTCGTACGTTTCGCCTTTTTTGAAGTCTTTCGGGTTCAGCATATACGCCTGAGCCATAGTTATTTTACGCTGATGCACAGCGTATTCATTCACCATACCGAACTGTTCCGCTTTTCTTGCTTTTTCAGTCAATTCGCCGACTTCCCGGCGCAGTTCTTCATACGTGTATTCACTGTATCGACGTTCCAAGGTAAACCTCTCCTTCACTTTTTTCCATTTACATTTTAACATTTAAAGAAGACAATAGGAATAAGAACAAACTATCAGGGAAAGGAAGTCATTATGGATACCGTTATCATTACAGGAGCAGGAAGCGGCCTGGGAAAAGCTCTGGCCAGACAGTATGCAGCTTCCGGATATATGGTTTACCTCACCGGTCGGAACGAAGGAAAACTCAGAAGCACCAAACGCGAAATCATAGAGCAGGGAGGAAAAGCGGAGTCAGTGGTCTGTGACGTTACAGAAGCCGCTTCTATCGAAGAAATGCTGAAGCAGACGGATAAGGTGGACCTGCTCATCAACAACGCGGGCATCGGACTGTTCGGGGAACTGGAGAGTTACGGAGAAGAAGACATCGACGCCATGCTCGATACGAATGTAAAAGGAACCATCCTGTTCACTCAGGCAGTGCAGCCCAGGCTGGAAATCTCAGGAGGTCGTGTACTGAACATTATCTCTACAGCCGGATTGAAGGGGAAAGTGAATGAAAGCGTCTACTGCGCCAGTAAGTTTGCTGTACGCGGTTTCACCGAGAGTCTGCATAAAGAATGGGAAAACAAACCTATTGATGCTACTGCTGTCTACATGGGCGGAATGAACACTCCTTTCTGGGACGGTTCGACTCACGTAGCCGATCCGGGTAAATTAAAAACCCCGGAAGAGGTGGCAAAGATCATCTTCGAACAGGATGACCGGCGTCCTGAAATAAAGGTATAATAGCCCG
The DNA here is from genome assembly GCF_002295105.1 of Salimicrobium humidisoli. GTDB lineage: Bacteria > Bacillota > Bacilli > Bacillales > Halobacillaceae > Salimicrobium > Salimicrobium humidisoli. Next base: position 13,584 of record NZ_NSGH01000021.1, read on the forward strand.
CCTCTCTGCAGAAAGGATACAGGTAAAACGGGAACACTGAAAAACTGAATGTTCTGTGTGAAATAGAAAAAGCGGATGGCATGTTTATACCATCCGCTTTTTCTATTTCTGTACTTCACACTCCACGGTGGAGAGGAAGAGAGGCTTATGACTTATTCGTACGTTCTTTCGCTCTCTATATACTGCAAAAGACAAAAACCGGACATAAGAGCCCGGTTTTTGTGCGTGCACTATGCTTCCTGCTTGTCGTGCTGCTTTTATCTGTTCCCGGCAGGTAAGTTACTCGCCAAGCCCTTCTTCTTTCGCTTTTTGAGCGATGGCTTCCACTGCTTCTTTCTCATCAGAACCTTCAGCAGTAAAGGCGATTTCCGCTCCGCTCGGAATGCCGAGGGACATCACCCCCATGATGGACTTCATGTTAACCGACTTCCCGTTGTATTCAAGGTTTACCTCCGATTGGTACTGTCCGGCCACCTGTACGAGAGAGGTAGCAGGTCTCGCATGTACTCCTTCAGAAGCCGTCACTTTCATATCTCTTTTTTCCATTATATTTCTCTCCTTATTATTCTTTTATCTTTAAAATATTCGTCTGTTCGGCACTGATTTCGCCTGTAGCCTGTAAGTCTACGTACTGATTCTCATTAAGATTCGTGAAGATGACCGGTGTCACGACGGAAGGAGCGTGCTCTTTCAGATAAGCCAGATCCACTTCCATCAGTTTCTGACCCTGTTTTACTTCATCTCCTTCACCGACGTGGGCGGTGAAGCCTTCTCCGTTCAACTTCACTGTATCAATTCCGATGTGGATCAGTACTTCCACTCCGTCCTCTGTTACAAGACCTAATGCGTGTTTCGTAGGGAAGACGTTCACTACTTTCCCGTTAATCGGAGAAACGATGGTTCCCTCTGCCGGGTCGATCGCAAATCCATCTCCCATCATTTTACCGGAGAACACCTGATCCGGAACGTCTGTTAACGGCAACAGTTTCCCTTGCATCGGGCTTACAAAATCAATGTCTTCTGTTATATGCATTTCCGTATCGACAGCGGCATCCTGTTTTGGTTCTTCCTGTTTACGCGGCGTTTTGCCATCGATAATGTCCTGCATCTGGCCGCGAAGAGAATCAGATACAGGGCCGTAGATAGCCTGAATGTTGTTTCCGACTTCCATTACACCGGAGGCACCCAGTTTCTTCAGACGGTCTTTATTGACATTGCTCTTATCGTGTACGGAAACACGAAGTCTCGTAATACAGGCATCGAGGTTCTCGATGTTTTCCTGTCCGCCCATAGCCTGAAGAATTTCGTAAGGTTTGTCGTCCACCTCACCTGTTTCCTCGTCCTGGTCTTCCCCTTCTTTCTCACGACCCGGTGTGGCCAGGTTGAATTTGAGGATAGCCCAGCGGAAACCGAAGTAGTAAACGACCGAGAAGATAAGTCCTACGATAATCACCCACCACCAGTCGGTCCGGTTAGGGATGACACCGAAGAGGATAAAGTCTATCAGTCCCCCGGAAAATGTCTGGCCGATTTTTACGCCGAGAATTTCCATGAACATGAAAGAGAATCCTGCGAACACCGCGTGAATGGCGAACAACAGCGGTGCTACGAATAGGAACGAGAATTCGATCGGTTCTGTAATACCGGTAAGGAACGAAGTAAGGGCTGCAGAGAACATGATACCTCCTACAACCTTTTTACGTTCAGGGCGTGCCGTGTGGTAAATAGCAAGCGCTGCCGCCGGCAGTCCGAACATCATGAACGGGAACTTCCCGACCATGAACGTCCCTGCCGTGAACTCGACACCTTCACGTAGTTGCTCGAAGAAGATCGTCTGGTCTCCTCGTATAATTTCCCCAGCCTCGTTCGTGTAAGATCCAAACTCGAACCAGAACGGAGAGTAGAAAATATGGTGAAGTCCGAATGGAATAAGCGAACGTTCCGCAACTCCGAAAATGAATGCAGCCAGCGTCTGGTTCGACTCAAGCATGAACTGGGAAAATGCGTTCAGTCCGGATTGAGCGTACGGCCAGACGAAGTACATCAGAATACCGAGAGCAAGAGATGTAAAGGCAGTAACGATCGGTACGAACCGTTTCCCGGCAAAGAACCCGAGAAACTGCGGCAATTCTATGTTGTAATACTTTTTATAAAGATAAGAAGCCCATATACCTACAATTATACCGCCAAAGACTCCGGTCTGAAGTGTCGGTATCCCGAGAACTTCGGCGTACGCCGGGCTTTCACTGGCCATATCGGACGTTACATCACCGAGGACTCCCATGGTGACGTTCATAATCAGGTAGCCGATAATGGCAGCGAGCCCTGCTACCCCGTCACCTCCAGCGAGTCCGATAGCTACCCCGACCGCGAATAACAGAGGCAGGTTATCAAAAACTATTCCCCCGGCTTCTTCCATCAGTGAAAGAACCAGCTGGATCCACGGATGTTCAAACAACGGGACGAGATCGGTAAAATTCTCCTGGGCAAAGCTTGTTCCGAAAGCGAGAAGAATACCCGCAGCCGGAAGTAATGCTACCGGAAGCATCAGGGATTTACCGACTTTTTGCAATGTACCAAATGCATTCTTAAACATATCTGTCTCCTCCTTTTTTACTATGCAATACAGCCGAAACGTAATCCCGCAGATGAACCGTTTTCAAAAAACCCGTTAAAAAAGGCATAAGTACGAACGTCAGCAGTCAAAAGGATACAGATATCCCGTTAACTACTCACATTTCATACTTATGCCTGATCGTGTCAGTAACACGTACTTTATTTTTGAGTGAGTCGATAAAGATGAATCGTTAAATAGACGGCTTCGGATTCATCTACGGTTTTATTCAGCTGTCGCTGCATTACTTTAATCAATTTCCAAGCAATATTATAGCACAAAGGGTATTCGCTTTTCAACATGTCATTAAGATTTGTCTGTTCTCCTGTAGACTCCCCGGTATGGACCCGGTGGATGGCCCGGTGCAAGTGCTGGACTAACCTGTGATAATCGATACTCTTTCTGTCTATGTCTATTTCGAGCTGTTCCTCTGTGAATGCTATCAGCTGAGTGATGAGCTGATTGTGCTTATTGATTTCCCGTAGCGATTTATCCGTTACCGCACTATGAATATGCAGGGCAATAAAGCCGACCTCTCCGTCAGGGAATTGGACGCCGGTCCGATCATAAATCATCGTAACGACTTCCAGGGCAATCTGATATTCTTTCGGATAGAGCGTCTCTATTTCTGAAAGGAAAGGGTTCTGGAATTCAAGGGCCTGCTGAGTCCTGTGGAAGGCGAATGCCAGATGGTCGGTCAGCGCAACGTGAATGTGCTCATGCAGAGGTTCTTCCATTCTCTCTCCCACGTGCAGAAGTATATCACTCATTAAAGGAATAAGCTCTTCATTCACGTGCGACATCAGGTTAACGTACTGCTCCTTTTGCTCGGGATCTCTGAGAAGGAACGTCTTCTCGGCGATTTCCGGTTCGATACAGTCGCCGGGCTTTCGATTGAACCCGATACCTTTCCCTATAAGGATCACTTCTTTGAACGCAGGGTGATCCGCGATGACTACATTATTATTCAATGTTTTCTGCACAGTAACCGGGCTCCCCATAAGTATCCCCCATTTTTTTCATTCATCTTAGTCATTTCTCCTTATTCATCGTAACGACTGCCTCCGAACTTTACAAGAAAAAGAATAGAGGGGGACCGGCCGGAACGTCCCGCTCTCAACCGGTCAATATCCTTTTTCCTCGAGAAATTCCCTGATCAGGTCTCCGGAGAAACCTTTGCGATACAGAGAAGCCATGACTTTCTGCTTCAGTTCAAATCCTTCCGCTTTCTTTTCGTATTTACGGATAGCCTTTTCTCCCTGAAGTTCCAGTGCCCTACGTTCGGAGGAATCCTCTTTCTCTTCGGCCAGACGGGCCGCTACTTCCTGAATTACATCCTGGGTAAACCCTTTTTGCATCATGGACTGCTTTGCTGTCTGAAGCTTCTGCTGAAAAGATTTCTTTGAAGTGTCGTTCACTTTTTTCATTCCGAACTTCATAGCTTTTTCGTACTGGTCCTCGAACGAATACTGTTCAAGTGCATTCACCGCATAGTCTTCGGCTACACCTTTTTTGGAGAGTTCCTGTTTTAAAACGACGGGTCCCTTACTCGAAGTGGCTATTTTACTCTGAACGTAACTTTTGGCGAAAGCTTCATCATCCAGCAGATTTTCTTTATAAAGACGGTTGATGACGTCTCTTGCATCTTCTTCTGTCACTTCTTTATCGATAAGATAGTCGTACATTTCTTTTTCGGAGCGCATACGGTAGCTTAAATAATGGATAGCACGGGTATAAGACTTATGTAGTTCATCTTTATTTTTTAACTGCTTAATATCTTCTTCGTTTAATTCCATCCCTTTGTGAAGATTATATTGAATAAGGATGTCTTCACTTACGCCGAAACCGAACACTTCTTCATCCTTCTGTTTCAGGAAGATGTTGAAGCGTCCTTTATTTTTTTGTTGAACGGAAATTTTACTGATGACAGGCATTGTACCGACTCCTCTCTGAGGGTAATCATATCATAGCATATAAGGAGGATTCACAGATGAACATAGTTATTGCCGGAGGCACAGGATTTGTAGGTCAGCACCTGACTGAACACTTCACGTCAAAGGGAGATCACGTATCCATTTTAACGAGACACCCGGAAAATCATGAAGACAGGGAAAATGTCCGTTACGTAGGCTGGCTGAAAGAGGAGTACACTCCCGAACGTGAGTTACAGAACGTAGACGCCATCATTAACCTTGCAGGAGCCTCTCTCGCAGGAGGCAGGTGGACCCCCGAAAGGAAAAAACTCATAAGACAGAGCCGGATTGACGCGACGAACGGCGTGCTCTCTCTTATCGAAAACCTCGATAAGACTCCGGATGTACTCGTGAACGGCTCGGCGGTAGGTTTCTACGGGACTTCCGTATACAAGTCATTCACGGAAAACACGGAAGAACCGGGGAACGGCTTCCTCGCCAGTGTAACCAAAGACTGGGAAGCGACTGCCAGTCAGGCGAAACTGAAAGGAGTCCGCACAGTATATGCCCGCTTCGGGCTGATTCTCGGTACGGAAGGAGTACTGCCCCTCATGAAACTTCCTTACAAGTATTTTGTCGGTGGCAGACTCGGAAACGGAGAGCAATGGATGTCGTGGGTGCACATTGATGATGTGGTCGGGGCCATTGATGAAGCCATTCATAACAGTTCCATCGAAAATGCTCTCAATGTGACCGCTCCTACCCCCAAACGTAATGAAGACTTTCTTCGTACACTTGGGGAAGTTCTTGAACGACCGCACTGGTGCCATGTGCCTGGCGTCTTTATAAGTAAAACATTAGGAGAAATGAGCACACTCGTGCTGAACGGTCAGGCCGTCTACCCTCAAAAATTGAAGGCGCACGATTATCAGTTCCATTATTCGGATGTTCACGGGGCCCTGCACTCCATACTGAAAAAATAAAACAATTATAAAAAACGTGAAGATCTGCTTTTGTTGCAGACCTTCACGTTTTTCTCTTCATTGACGATCATCCGTTTTTCAGAAACTTCTTATCTACGAGACCTGTAAGATCCGGTCTCTCTTCCAGAAATTTCAGGTTATAGGAAGAGTTTGCAAAATCCTGAAGTACGCTTTCATCCACTTCATATGAAAAATCGATCCTCTCCCAGGCACCGTCAATAACTTCTTTTTCCAGCCCCTGATCAGTAATTTCCTTGATCTTATCCTGAGCAATCGTTTTTGCTTCTTCCGGGTTTTCGTTAATGAAGTCTGTAGCCTGTTTGTGGGCATCCACCAGATTTTGGACGAGTTCCGGACTCTTCTCTTTCAGTTTCTCCGAGGTTACAAATACAGCTGCAGGTAACGTCTCTCCGAATGCCACTTCCGGAGTGTCCACGAGAACTTTACCGCTTCCTTCGGCTTCAATAACAGAAGCCCAGGGCTCCGGCACCGTAGCCGCATCTACTTTCCCGGCTTCGAACATACTCGCATAAGTGGCCGGCTTCCCGGTCACATGCTTCATGTCTCCCTGCACACGTTCCGAAGTCATTCCGAATTCTTCCTTCATCATCGTTTCGAACTGGACATCGTGCGTACATCCTACCCGAGGGGAGATGAACGTCTTCCCTTTAAGATCTTCCGGAGTTGAAATATTACTGTCATTTCTGGCCATAATCACGGTCCCTCCTTTGGAACCGGCTGCTACCACATTGATTGCCGCCCCGCTTACGTAGTGATTCATTGCAGGACCGGGACCTACTATTCCGCCTTCAATTTCTCCGGTCTCCACCGCTGTCATAAAAGCGGAACCGTCAGGAAAATACTGATAATTCACCTTCGTTCCGTCAGGCAACTGCTCCTGATACATTTCCTTTTCTTCAGCGACCATGCCGGCTGCATGATTAATATTCGGAAAATAACCGACAGTAATTTCATCCGCCTCCTTTTCTTCGCCACCTGCTTCTGATTCACTGCTGCCACACGCACTAAGGACTATGAGTAAAAAGCCGACTGCGGTCATATAAATAATTTTTTTCAAATTCTCCACTCCTTTTTTTAGGCAATCATTCCAGTATTCTATAAAATTCCCCATCGTTTCATTACGTTTTTCTCCAGCTTCGAAAATACGAGCTGATCCACGACAGCACCTATAACCCCGATGATAATGATAATCCCGATCACCTGATCCATCCTTGCATAATCCTGAGCATAGCGGAGGGAATAACCGAGACCCGGACCGTTACTCAGCAATTCCCCGGCCATCAATGCCCTCCAGCTGAAAGCCCACGCAAGGCGGAGCCCCGACATAAAGTAAGGGACACTGGCCGGAATCTCCACCCGGAAAAACTGGGACATTCCGCTCACTCCCATCGTTCTTGCTGCACGTAATAAGTGCGGTGGTACACTTCTGATTGCCGAACGCACATTCAACGCCATTACGAACGTGCCTCCGAGCACCACTACAAATACGACAGCAGCTTCCGAAAAGCCGAAAATCATAATAGCGAGCGGGACCCATACGATACTTGGAATACTTTGCAGAGCTACAAGATACATCCCTGCCGTTTCGTCCGCTTCTCTGGACTTGCCGAGGAGAACCCCGAGCACTGTTCCGAATAAAATGGCCAGAATCAGTCCCGAAAACAGATGTCTGAAACTCGCACCGAGAGCTGTAACAAGATCACCATCTGCAAATCCTTCGTAGAGGGAGGAGACTACCGTAAGAGGAGAAGGAAATATTATATCTTCAAAAATGTTCAGGGCATAAATACCCTGCCAAATACCTGCAACGACAACGAGAAAAACGATCCGTTTAGTTATAAGAGACAGATTCATTATCCAGTTCCTCTTTCAGTACTTTGTCTATCTCTTTCTCGAGCAGTTCCATCACATGTTTTTCCCAACCGATAACTTTCTCATCATCGCGCGCCCGCGGTCGTGGCACATCAATGCTGAAATCGGCAATGATCCTTCCCGGTCTCGTGCCCATTACAATCACCCTGTCCGACAGTTTGATCGCCTCCTGAATACTGTGAGTAACAAAAAGAATCGTTTTTCTCGTTTCTTCCCATATGGATAAAAGCTCTCTATGAAGAATGTGCCTCGTCTGTTCATCAAGAGCACCAAAAGGCTCGTCCATCAAAAGAACTTTCGGGTCCATGGCAAGGGCCCTTGCAATAGCCACCCGCTGCTGCATACCGCCGGAAAGTTCATATGTATATCTGGAACTGGAAGAACTGAGGTGCACCATTTTCAAAAAATGTTCGGCACGCGCTTCGGCTTCTTTTTTTGACCTTTTCTTCTTCAGGGGAAACATAACGTTCTCCCGGACGGTCAGCCATGGAAACAGCGACGGCTGCTGAAATACCATCCCTCTTTCCGGATCAGGCCCTGTTATTTCCTGTCCCTCGAGCTTAATCGCCCCTTCGGAGGTATCCTCAAGTCCCGCCACCATCGATAATAGCGTCGACTTTCCGCAGCCGGACGGTCCGAGAATAGAAACGAACTGGTTATTCTCAATACTTATATTGACTCCCTTGAATACTTCGAACTCGTTTTCCGTTGCTTCGCCAAAGCGTTTTCCAATGTCTTCAAACTCCAAAAACATGTGCTCCCTCCCTTTTTAAACCTACTTGTTTACTTAGCATTAAATTTTAAATAAAAACGATGCGCATGTCAACACTATTCCTATAAGTTTACTATGTAATTAAAAAAACTCCACTACCGGAGGCTGCTGCTCCGATAATGGAGATGTTTCACTTAAATAATTACGTCCATCTATTCTTTTTTCATTGCTCCATGCTCTTGCAGCACTTTTAGTGCTCCTTCGTGATCATCCTCGTCGACTTCGAACTGAAGGAGGTGGGTGACTTCTTTTCCTTTTTTTCCAAGTGCTTCGTTAAAAGTTTCCCCATACTCCGCAACGTCCGCCTGGAACCCTCCGGAAGTGAAAGGGATGACGCGGTCAAGTTTTGAATCCTGCGGTATCTCTTCGACTCTTTCTTTCTCCACCTTATACTTCTTAAGCGAAGTCAGAGCGCTTTCGGCATCATTTTCATTTGCAAAATACGCGATCACCTGTTTCATTGTTCTCCTCCTGACTGTATGACGTAGTATCCTCTTCCCTTTTCCCAATAATAAAACACTTGCCTTCCTTAGAAAGACAAGTGCTCTTCAGCAGATTTCAACTGTTCTCTCACCTGGTCAAATCCCGTGCCGCCCTCACTTTTTCTGGCTGCTATCACCTGATCAGGGGCCAGTTTTTCAAAAATATCCTCGTCGATCAGTTCCGAGAATTCTTTGAATTCTTCCAGTGTCAAATCAAGCAGATACTTCTCTTCCTGAATAGCGTACAGGACGATTTTACCGATGATTTCATGCGCTTCACGGAATGGAAGACCTTTTACCGCAAGATAATCCGCCATATCAGTGGCATTGGAATAATCACTTTTTACGGAACTGTCCGTTCTATGCTTATTGACTTCCATCGTCTCAAGCATCGGGGCAAGAAGGGAGAGGGCACCCTCCAACGTCTCCACTGTGTCGAACATCCCTTCTTTGTCTTCCTGCATATCTTTATTGTAAGCAAGAGGCAGCCCCTTCAGCAGTGTTAAAAGTCCCATCAGGTTTCCGTAGATTCTTCCTGTCTTCCCCCGCAGCAGTTCAGGGACGTCGGGGTTCTTCTTCTGTGGCATAATACTTGAACCGGTACAGAAAGCATCATCCAGTTCCACGAATTGGAATTCTTCGCTGCTCCACATTACCAGTTCCTCGGACAGCCGGGAGATATGCATAATCAATATAGAAGCGTCCGAAAGAAATTCAAGAATAAAATCCCTGTCGCTCACTGCGTCGAGAGAATTCGGATATACCTTTTCGAAACCGAGAGCCTCTGCTGTTTCACGGCGATCGATCGGATACGTCGTTCCGGCCAGTGCCGCTGCCCCGAGAGGCGACCAGTTCACACGTTTCAGACTGTCCTGCAGTCTTTCTTTATCTCTCTCGAACATCCAGAAATAAGCGAGGATATGATGGGCAAAAGAAATCGGCTGGGCCCGCTGCAGGTGAGTATACCCGGGGATCATCGTCTCCACATTCGATCCCGCCTGCCCGACGATCGCCTGCTGGACGGTCTCTACAAGTTCAATGAGCTTCTTCGTCTTTTCTCTCAGATACAGATGCATATCTGTAGCCACCTGGTCATTACGGCTCCGCCCCGTATGAAGTTTTCCGCCCACAGGTCCTATTTCGTCAATAAGCATATGTTCGATATTCATATGGATATCTTCATCAGCTACGGAATATTCAACTTCTTCCTTCTCTATTCTGGAGAGGATTTTATCCAGTCCCTCACCGATCTGCCGGGCTTCTTCCGTCGGAATGATTCCCTGAGTCCCGAGCATACGCACGTGAGCCTTACTTCCTTCAATATCGAATACCGCCAGTTTTTTATCAAAACTGATCGAGGCTGTATACTCCTCGACCAGTTCGTCCGTCTGCTTCGTGAATCTTCCGCCCCAAAGCTTACTCATCCACTGTCACCAGATATTTCTTCTTATTATGCACATCCGCATGCACTTTTGTAGGAAGCCCCCACAATTTGATGAAACCTACGGCAGCATTATGATCGAAAGCATCTTCTTTTGAATAGGTCGATAATTCTTCGTTATAAAGACTTACAGGGGACTGCTTACCGATGACCTGATGGTGCCCTTTGAACAGCTTGATTTTCACTGTTCCCGTTACAAACTGCTGAGTATCTTCCACAAATGCCTGCAGGGCTGTTCTGAGCGGAGAATACCAGAGTCCGTCATATACCACCTGGGACAGCTGCTGTTCCACCTGGGGTTTGTAGTGAGCCACTTCCCTCGTGAGTGTAAGCGACTCGAGTTCTTTATGGGCGTTAATAAGAATCATGGCTGCCGGATTTTCATACACTTCTCTCGACTTGATCCCTACCAGTCTGTTCTCCGTATGATCTATCCGCCCGACTCCATGCTCTCCTCCAAGAACATTCAGTTTCTCAATCAGATCGACGAGTCCGAGCGCTTCTCCGCTCAGACTCACAGGCTTTCCCTGTTCAAAGGAGATTTCGATCGTTTCAGGGGTATCCGGCGTGTCTTCCACCGGGTTTGTCCAGTCATATGCTGCTTCAGGTGCTTCCTGCCATGGATCTTCCAGAACACCCGCTTCACAGGCTCTCCCCCAGATATTCGCATCGATGGAAAAAGGATTTTCAAGGTTTACCGGAATCGGTATACCTTTCTCTTCTGCATAACCTATCTGCTCATCCCTCGTCATCCCCCATTCTCTGACGGGTGCGATGACTTCCAATTCCGGATTCAGAGCCTGAATGGACAGCTCAAACCTGACCTGGTCGTTTCCTTTTCCGGTACACCCGTGTGCTACGGCTACTGCCCCTTCCTGTTCCGCTACTTCAACCAGCAGTTTGGAAATGAGGGGTCTCGATAAGGCGGATGAGAGCGGATATTTCCCTTCGTAGAGCGTATTCGCTTTCAGCGCGGGCATTAAGTACTCTTCGGCGAGCAGTTCTTTCCCCTCTATCATGATCGCTTTAACTGCCCCGACATCGAGCGCTTTCTGTCTGATCGTCTCAAGATCCTTCCCCTCTCCGACATCGATACCTAGTGCAATTACGTCGTAATCGTATTTTTCCTGAATCCATTTAACCGATATGGAAGTGTCCAGCCCTCCGGAATATGCAAGTACTACTTTAGGTTTAGTCATGAATATCTTCCTCCTTATAGTTATTTTCAATAATCGTTTGATCTGCAATAAGAAAAATCCGCCTCTTCATAAAGAGACGGACGTATATCCGCGGTACCACTCTCGTTGCCCTCCCTGTCTCTGACAGTAAAGGGCCGGCTCGTCACGGGATAACGGGCGGGAACCCGGTTCCGGCTACTTATTTTCACCGGAACTTCTCCAAAGTGCGTTTCTTTCAGCTTCCGTACACCGGGCTTCCACCATCCGCCGGTTCGCTGGAGTCTTCGACTGAAATACTTACTTTTTCGCTGAATGTATTTTTATTATTATTTATTCATAATTATACATTTTTATTCGAACCTGTCAACAAGGTACCCTAATATTTTTATACCTGGCACTTCATTAAATATTTTTCTTTCTAAAAAAGCGCTCCTGCCTACGTGGCAAAAGCGCTGTTTTGGGGATCAGGAAGTATGAATTCCAATGAATACATCATGATATTCTTCGTTATTCGTCAGGACATCGCGTGTGTAAGGACAGTGAGCGACGATTTTTTTATTTTCTTCTCTCGCATAGTTTACTACAGCTTCCACCAGCTGCTTTCCTGCCCCCTGGCCTCTCATCGATTCGCCGACATACGTGTGGTCGACTATAAGCTTATCATCCCCGAATTTCTCGAAATGGATGTAAGCTTCCGGATTGTCGCTGTCTCCTGCGAAAAAACGTTTATCGTCCTGATACAGTTTCATAACCAACTACTCCTTTCGATTGATTGTAGGAATAAATCGTTCCGACTCCAAGATTCTCCCGTAAGAGGAAGCACCTCTCCGCCACCTCTTTTCTACCGATAAAAGTGTTGTTTCTTATACATCACTGCTCCCTGCTGGTTAAATGTTTTGTATACACTATTAAGTATAAACCATTTCCTCTCTGCCAAAAACCAAAAAGAGAACATAAATTTTCTGATAAATACAAAAATTTGTGTTTATTTTGTCAGATAAAAGCGTTATAATGAAGTCATCCTATAGAGTGGGGTGTGATTTACTTGAATAAAAAACTGGATATGGAATGGGTGGAACTGATGCAGGAAGCCCGGAACCTCGGACTCTCACCGGAAGAAATCAGCAAATTTCTTAACACCGGCGGTCAGGAGGAATCACCTAAAAATATAACGGTGATCCAGTAAATCTGACAATCAACAAGCACCCCCACTCTCCCTATACTAATTACTGAAGGTCTCCTATAATAATTATCAGGAGGTTTTTTTATGAACGAAAAAGACGAATGGATCATACAGAAATATAAAGAAGAGGAGAAAATGATGATTTTGCTGTTTGCCCAGTGGTGTGTCGACCACGGGGAAAACGCAGTGGAAGTTTATCAGACGGCTTACCCTCATCAGGAAGTCAGTCCTCTTTTGACAGAGATGCTCAAAGATACGGTTCCCGCAAAAGAGTCGGAAGGCGTTCAGGAGGAACTTCTACTGGACGTCCTTTCCGCTTTCGGAAATGAGGAACTGGCGTTCACAGTAGCTGAAATCTCTTCTTCGAACGAAAAAAAGCGCCTCTGAAGCGAGGCGCTTTTTCACATTTTCACCGCAGTATACGCTTGAAGCATATTTCTGACTAATCGTTTCCCCTCCACGGTGCCGATTGATTCAGGGTGAAACTGGACCCCCTCCAGAGGATAATCTCTATGCCTGATTCCCATCACTGTCCCTTCGGAAGTGGCAGCCGTAACATCAAAACATGGCGGTAGTGTCGGCAGGTCCACTATAAGAGAATGGTAGCGCATTGCAGTCAAAGGCGTCGACAGACCTGCGAATACAGTGTGCCCGTCATGATCGATTTCGGAAGCTTTCCCGTGCATCAGGCGGTCCGCACGGATTATCGAGCCCCCGAAGTAATAAGCAAGCGCCTGGTGACCGAGACACACTCCGAATATAGGGATTTCTTTATGAAATATGCGGATGATCTCCTGAGTGCGCGGCATTTTTTCCGGGGATTGTGGTCCGGGCGAGAGAACTATAAGTTCGGGAACCAGCTCCCTGATTTCCTGCGGCGATACCTCCTCAGGGCGGCGAACCACCACTTCTGCTCCCAGTTCCCCGATGTATTGAACGAGATTATAAGTGAACGAATCATAATGGTCGATCATGTAGATCATCTCTGCTCTGCTCCTCTCTGCTAATTCTGAATACCGTTACCCGTGCACGAGTTTTCGCAATTCTTCCGAAAACTGTTCCAACCCTCTTTTTTCGTCTGTATTTTTCTCTGTTTCCACACTGGCCTCAATCATCTTCACTATTTTACTTCCTATAATGTACCCGTCTGCATGTTTCTTCATCAGCTCCACCTGATCATACGAGGAGATACCGAAGCCGACCGCCACGGGAACACTACTGTATTCTTTCACTTTTTCTATAAAAGCAAGTGTTTCGGGAGCTATCTCTTTCCTCTCCCCCGTAACACCCAGGCTGGATACACAATAAAGAAAACCGCGGGCCTGCTCCGCTATTCTTTTGATTCTCGCTTCGGAAGTAGGAGCCACAAGCGAAATAAGTTCTATGTTCTTCTGCTTAGTTCGCTCGTTCAGGTCTTCACTTTCTTCGAGAGGAAGATCCGGGATAAGCAGTCCTTCCACTCCGTTTTGCTCAAGAGCTTCTATAAACTTATCGTGGCCGTATTGAAGTACGGGATTGTAGTACGTAAAGATGACGACCGGGATGGATACTCCCGCTTTTCTCAGTGTCGGAACCATCTCCACTGCTTTTTTCAAAGACATCCCCGCATCAAGCGCCCGTTTGGCCGCTTTTTGAATGACTGGTCCATCCGCCAGAGGGTCGGAATATGGGACCCCAAGCTCCAGTACATCCGCTCCTTCTTCCTGAAGGCGGAGTGCATATTGGACGGTTTTATCCGGATGAGGATCACCCGCAACTATAAAAGGGATGAACAGGTCTTTCTCCCTGGTCAGCTTTCCCTGAAACATCGTCCTCTGAGTCATCATTGCAGTCCCTCCTCCGTAAAATGTTCCATAAGCGTCGCCATGTCTTTATCTCCCCGGCCGGAGACATTGATAACGATAGTCTCTTCCACGGACATCTCCTTCGCTTCCTTTATCGCCTGGGCGACTGCGTGAGCGGATTCGATCGCAGGAATGATACCTTCAGCCCGGGAGAGCTGCTTCACTGCTCCGAGAGCCTCTTCATCGGTGATCGATTCATACCGGACCCGCTTCGTTCTGAAAAGATTTGCATGCTCCGGACCGATCCCCGGATAATCGAGGCCCGCTGAAATGGAATACGGCTCTGTAATCTGTCCATTCTCATCCTGCATCAGATAAGTGAGAGACCCGTGGATCACTCCGGGTGTTCCTTTTGTAAGAGTGGCCGCGTGTTCCGAAGTATTTATCCCTTTTCCGGCAGCTTCAATACCGATGAGTTCCACGTCTTCCTCCAAATACGGATAAAACATACCGATGGCGTTACTTCCGCCTCCGACACATGCATAAATCCTGTCAGCTTTCCGTGTCATCTGCTCTTTCGTCTCATCACCGATAATACGCTGGAAATTCCTCACCATTCTCGGATAAGGGTGAGGCCCGACGACGGAACCGATCAGATAGAAATGGTCGTCACAGTTCGCCACCCAGTAGCGGATCGCTTCGTTTGTAGCGTCTTTTAATGTACCGTTCCCGCTTGAAACAGGAACCACTTCCGCACCGAGAAGTTTCATCCGGAACACGTTCAGTTCCTGTCTCCGGATATCCTCTTCCCCCATAAATACCTTGCAGGTAAGTCCGAGCTTTGCCGCTACGGTCGCAGAGGCGACACCATGCTGCCCTGCCCCGGTCTCAGCTATGATTTTATCTTTACCCATACGTTTGGCCAGAAGAGCCTGACCGAGAGCGTTATTCAATTTATGTGCTCCTGTGTGAAGAAGGTCTTCCCGCTTCAGGTAAATATGGGCGCCTCCCAGTTCAGCGGTCAGTTTATCCGCATACGTCAGCGGAGTCGGACGGCCGGCATATTCTTTCAGATCGTGTTCATACTGTTTCAGGAAAGTCTCGTCTTCCATCGCTTCATCAAGCGCGGATTCCAGTTCCTCCAGCGGCGCCATCAGCGTTTCCGGCACGTATTTTCCGCCAAAGTCCCCGAATCTCCCTTTAAGATTTGGCAAATTTGTAAGCATGACCCGTCACCTCTTTCGTAATCACCTGAATTTTATGGAAATCCTTACGTCCGTCTGTTTCAATTCCGCTTGAAATGTCTACGCCTTCCGGAGAGTAAGTCATCAATTCTTTAATATTTTCGGGAGTAATACCTCCCGCCATCAGACACGGCACATTCTGACTGTTCGCTTCCTGCTGATAAGCAGGGATGGCTTCCCAGTCGAAGCTGACGCCCGTGCCGCCGTGTGCTCCCTTCACTTTGGAATCCACAACGAAGCCTTCAGCCACCCCGCTGAACAGCTTCATCGTCGCCAGACCGTCCTTCTGGTGAGGGATAGCTTTCCATACGGGCATAGGAAAAGTTTCCTTGATTTTCAGGAGTTCCGAAACCGTCTCGTTACCGTGCAGTTGTATAACATCGAGAGGTACAAATCTCAGCACTTCATCAATTTCATCTACAGTCGGATTAACGAATACGCCTACCAGTTTTTGCGCAGGTCTGATGCGTTTAATCCAGCTGCCCGCTTTCTCAGGAAGAACGTACCTTCCCGCCGACTTCACAAAGATAAAGCCTAAATGGGTAGCAGGCGAAAATGCCCCCTTTTCCACATCAGCCTCACGCTGGTTTCCGCAAAGTTTAATAAGTGGTTCCATTATCTCTCCTCCTTCAGCAGCTCTCGCACCGCTTCTTCCACATTTGACTGTCTCATTAACGACTCACCTACAAGGACCGCTCCCGCTCCGGCTTTCTTCACCTCGGCTACGTGTTCGCTCGTATAGATTCCGCTTTCGGATACGAGAAAAGAATTTTCAGGTACCGATTCGGCAATGGCAGCTGTGTGCGTCAGGCTCGTATGGAACGTGTTCAGATCACGATTGTTGATACCGAGTACTGCAGGCGTGAAAACGTCCAGAATATCGTGAAGTGTCTTTAAAGCATGCACTTCGACCAGCACTTCCATGCCGAGACTGTGCGCTTCATCATACAGCTTTTTCAACTGTCCCACATCCAGCGCTTCCCCGATCAGCAGGATAGCATCTGCTCCTAATCGGCGGCTCTCCTGAACCTGGAGCGAGTCGATGATGAAGTCCTTTCTCATTACGGGCAGGGACACGTGCTGTTTAATCGCTGTGAGATATTCAGGGTTCCCCTGAAAAAAGGTTTGATCGGTCAATACGGATATAGCACGGGCTCCGCCTGCTTCATAAGCTTCCGCTATAGCCACAGGGTCGAAATCTTCGCGTATTACTCCTTTGGAAGGAGACGCTTTTTTAACTTCGGCGATCAGTCCGGCCGATCCTCCCTTCTTCAGGGAATCAGCGAACGGCACACACGGTTCTCCCTCACGTTCCGGAAGGGTGAGCCTGCTGATTTCTTCTCTTTTCACTTCCAGAATCTTATTCAGCATAACTGCTCTTCCCTCCTGCCAGGTGTTCATAGAACTGTTCTACTTTTTGACCGGCAATCGCTTCCTTCACCTGTGTTACTCCGTCGGCAATGGTTTCAGCTCCTCCGGCAACGTAAACGCCGGCGCCGGCATTCATTACGGCAATAGCCTGAGCGGCTTCCGGCGCAGAACCTTTCAACACGTTCCGGATTAAACCGGCGCTTTCATCCGATGATGCAATCTGAACATCTTCAATCGGAAAAGTACTGTAACCGAAATCTGCGGGATGGACTGTGAATCTGGTTATTTCGTTATTTTTAAGTTCCACCACGTCCGTCGTACCGGTAATGGTAATCTCATCAAGACCATCCTGCCCTGTTACGAACAGTACGTGTTCCGACCCTAATTGTTTAAGGGCTTCTGCCATCTTTTCGGCATACGACGTATCATACACCCCTATCAGCTGTCTTTTCGCATTTGCAGGGTTGCTCATCGGGCCGAGCAGATTGAATACCGTGCGGAATCCCAGTTCTTCCCGGGCTTTCGCTGCGTGCTTCATCGCAGGATGATAAACCGGGGCGTACAGAAACGTCAGACCTTGAGCCCGGAGCGCTTCCGCTCCCTCATCCGGAGTGGAGTCCACCCTGATACCGAGAGTTTCTATAACATCCGCGCTTCCGCTCGTGGAGGACACTTTACGATTTCCATGTTTTGCGACTTTAACCCCCATCCCGGCCAAAATAATCGAGACGGCAGTCGAAATATTGTAAGTGGATGCACCATCGCCTCCCGTACCGCACGTATCCACGAAATCGGAATCGGACATCGGAAATTCTTTCATGTGTTCTCTCATCGCTTTGACGAATCCTGTGATTTCACTTGAAGTTTCTCCCCGATATTTCATAAGGCTGAGAAGACCGGCCAGCTGGGCCGTGGTCACTTCCCCGTTCATTATCGAATGCATCAGCTCATAAGCTTCATGTTCAGAAAAAACTTTACCTTCCAGGGTGTCGTTCAAAAATTTGTTCATTGCTTCTCCGCTCCTTCTCTTCTCGTCTCAAATGCCTGCTCTGCTACAGCCAGCGCATATTTCAACGCACTCGCTTTCTTCACTGTTTCCTCATACTCCCCTTCAGGATCCGAATCGGCCACGACTCCAGCTCCGGCCTGGATAAAGACCTGCTGACCGATTTTCGCCATCGTCCGGATGGCAATACAGGAGTCCAGGTCTCCGTCAAGACCCAGATATACCACTCCGCCCCCGTACACGTGTCGGGGGGAAGGTTCCAGTTCACGCAGAATCTGCATTGCTCTTACTTTCGGCGCTCCTGAAAGTGTCCCTGCCGGAAATGCGGCTGTTAAAGCATCGATAGAGGAAATATCCTCTCTTATCTCTCCTGTAACTTTACTGATGATATGCATTACTTTTGCAAAAAGTCCGATCGTCATATAGTCATGGACATCCACTGTTCCGTATTTAGCTACCCGTCCGACATCATTCCTGGCAAGATCCACGAGCATGCGGTGTTCTGCCTGCTCTTTCTCATCCGCCAGAAGATCGGCTGCCAGCTCTTTATCCTCCTCTTCCGTTTCGCCTCGCTTTCTCGTCCCGGCGATAGGATGGATTTCCAGCTGGCCTTTTTCCACACGCAGTAACCTTTCCGGTGAGCTGCCTATTATTTCCATGTGGGGGAAGTTCAAATAAAACATGTACGGGGAAGGGTTCACTTTTCTGAGGACCCGGTACAGTTCAAAGCCCGAACGTGTCGTTTCAGCCTGGAAACGCTGGGAAAGCACTGCCTGAAATATATCGCCCGCTTCAATATACTCCTTGATAGTACGTACACTTTCGAGGTATCTGTCTTTTGTAAAATTACTTGTCAGAGTCATTTCCGCCGGACGGATGTTTTCATCAATAAGGAAGTCCGGAAACACACTTCCTTTCACAATCGACCGTTTCACCTCATTAATGCGTTCGCAGGTGTTTCGATAGGAAGATTCAGGGAACTTCCCGTCCGCAAAAGAAATGACCGTCGTTTTTTCGGTACGGTGTTCATGAGCAATAATGGTGCGACAGAACACAAAATGATAGTTTTCCTGATCTTCATTAACGGGAGGCACAGGTTCAAAATCAGAAACTGCATCGTAGGATATATATCCTACGCACCCTCCCTTGAACGGAAGAGGCGTCTCCGGAATCTTGATCTGAAGAAATTCATAAAGACCTTCATACGCTTCTTCAAGCGATGCGTATGCGGAAGTTTCTTTTGTTTCCAGAGTTTTTACGAAAAATCGCCCTTTTTCCTGAAAAATAGTATAGGCGGGGTCGAGGCCTATAAAGGAGTAGTTGGACCACTCCGACTCCCTGTCTCCACTTTCAAGCATGTAGACCGCTTCTTTTTCAAGAGACGCAAACATGTGAATCGGAGTGATAGTGTCGGTCGTGAATGTCTCCATCACAGGAATAGTAAGATAATGATCAGAATCTTTTCGGAAGGATTCATAAGTAGTCAAGTGGCTCACCTCTCCATAGTTGCAGAATGGAGAATGAGATTATGAAGAATGTAAGAGAGTGGTGGTGCAGGGGATATGACGCAGCCCTCAGACAGCTCCTTACGTCCGTCTTTATCTGCGTTCTCTCGGCTCACCTGAATTCTCAGCTCAACTGCTCTCATTCTCGACTTTATAATGTAACTTTCGAATAGTTTATAAAATTCAGAACTGAAAGTCAACCTTATAGGCAGGTTTCCCTCTGTTCTTCAGGATACGTCACTTCATTCAGAACCGATAATCACCACGTCAGGGTGTCGGTTCTTCATCACGTTCCACTTCCACGGTTTTAAGATTGCCTACTTCATCAAAATCAATATAAAGAAATTCTCCGGGCACTGCAAAAGCTTCCAGCCTTTCACGAAGTACCAGCAGCTCATCAGTTTCTTCCCTCTCCTGAACGAGGACGGCGAATTCCTGCTGGAATCGGGCAAGTTTGTAACGGTTCATTGTACCGCTCCTTCCTTTTTTCTGAAAATACCCTTTTATCCCGTAATCTAAACAAACGTGCTTTCTCCAAAGAATCCATTTAAGCAGATGAATTTATATTTCTTTAAACTTCTATCATAATGAATATAGCTAAAGGAGGAAGTCTGTATGCTTAAGAACGAAAAACAGGTATTAGTTATTTTCCCACATCCGGACGATGAGGCATTCGGAGTAAGTGGCACTATATCCTCGTATATTAACCAGGGGATTCCGGTCACCTACGCATGTCTCACGTTGGGAGAAATGGGAAGGAATCTCGGAAATCCGGCGTTCGCCACGAGAGAGTCCCTTCCTGAAATAAGAAAAAAGGAACTGCAGAAAGCAGCGGAAGAAATGGGACTCAGCGATCTGCGTATGATGGGATACCGGGATAAAACACTCGAGTTCGAAGATGATGATAAGCTCCAGGGTCTGGTGGAAGATCTGCTGGAAGAACTGGAACCTTCCCTCGTCATAAGTTTCTATCCGGGGTATGCTGTGCACCCTGATCACGAGGCGACAGCCCGTGCAGTCGTCCGTGCCTTACGGAACATCAAAGAAGAAGAACGCCCTTCTTTTTATGCTCTCGCTTTTGCGAACAATACGGAGGAAAATCTCGGGCAGCCGGATGTATCCCACGATATTTCGGAAGTCCAGGAACAGAAACTGAGAACACTGAAAGCACACGACTCCCAGACATCGCAGCTCCTGAGTGATCTCGAAGCAGGAGTAAGAAGCGGGGAGCCGGAAGCTATGAAATGGGTGACCCGTGAACAATTCTATTCATACAACTGGAAAGAAGATAACGTAGGGTCTGGGACATAACTAACTCGGACTCGTAGTAAAAAAACTCCGATCATCGTAAAAAGATGATCGGAGCTTTTTCGATATCGGTCTTTCCAGTCTCCAGAGGCAGAATTTGCGATGGTGGCGTTGTAT
>NZ_NSGH01000022.1 GCF_002295105.1 Salimicrobium humidisoli
AGCGTCCGCCCCGAAGGGCTTCAACTCGCTTCCCGCGCTCGACTTGCATGTATTAGGCACGCCGCCAGCGTTCGTCCTGAGCCAGGATCAAACTCTCCATAAAAGAGATTGATTAGCTCAATCATAATTCGTTCAAAAAATTGACGCATGGCATAAAACATTGTTCAGTTTTCAAAGATCCATTACAATGTCGCCTCAAAACAGCGACTTAATTAATATATCATGCTGAGGGTTTCCCGTCAACAACTTTATATATTTTTTATTTTCGCACTGCTTGCCGTTTCCGGCTTTCTTAATGCGACAAATAATAATTTATCACGATTCAGAATCACGTGCAATAGTTGCTTAATTAAAAGTTTTTTCTGAAAAACATCTGCAGGTATTTTAAGTAATAATAGAAAAACCGCCCTTTTGAAGGACGGTTTTTCATAATCTTTACTTTTGCTTCATTTGTGGGAACAACAGGACGTCACGAATGGAAGAAGAATTCGTCAAAAGCATTACGAGACGATCGACTCCTATGCCGAGACCGCCTGTCGGCGGCATTCCATATTCCAGAGATTCGAGAAAATCTTCATCCATAAGGTGAGCTTCATCGTTCCCGGCTTCTCTTTCTTCCACCTGAGCTTCAAATCTCTTCCGCTGATCTATCGGGTCATTCAGTTCGGAAAATGCGTTGGCATGTTCCCTGCCGACGATGAACAGTTCGAAACGATCCGTAAAGCGTTTATCGTCCGGGTTCTGTTTGGCGAGTGGAGAAATTTCTACAGGATGACCATATATGAAAGTAGGCTGAATAAGCTTCTCTTCGACTTTCTGTTCGAAGAATTCGTTCATGATATGTCCGAATGCCATATTTTTATCGATTTCCACCCCGTGGTCTGCAGCTAATTGACGGGCTTCATCATCCGACATCTCTTTCCGGAAATCTACACCTGTCTCTTCTTTGATGGCATCCGCCATATGCAGTCGTGTCCATTTCGGTTCGAGGTCGATTTCCTGTTCCCCGTAAGCTATTTTACTTGTATTGAGAACGTCTTTTGCAATGTGAGCTATCAGTTCTTCCGTAAGATCCATGATATCGTGGTAATCTCCGAAAGCTTCATATAGCTCAAGCATTGTGAACTCGGGGTTATGGCGTGTGGATACTCCCTCATTACGGAAGACGCGCCCGATTTCGTAAACTTTTTCAAGGCCGCCCACGATAAGGCGCTTCAAGTGAAGTTCAATGGCGATCCTCATATACAGCTCCGTATCAAGAGCATTGTGGTGAGTTACGAACGGACGTGCTGCCGCTCCGCCAGGAATACCGTGCATCATAGGTGTCTCTACTTCGAGGAAACCGAGACCATCGAGATAACGGCGCATCGACTGGATGATTTTACTCCGGGTAATAAACGTTTCTTTACTCGAAGGGTTCGTAATAAGATCCAGGTAGCGCTGACGATAACGCTGTTCCACGTCTTTCAGTCCATGGAACTTTTCCGGAAGGGGACGCAGGGATTTCGTCAGCATATGGAACTTCTGTGCTTTGACCGAGAGTTCGCCGACGTTCGTTTTGAACATAACGCCTTCTACCCCGACGATATCTCCCATGTCCGCTGATTTGAAAAGCTCATAGTTCTCTTCTCCGATTTCATCTTTGCGGACGTAAAGCTGAATCTGACCACTGAGGTCCTGTATGTGAGCGAAACCTGTTTTCCCCTTGCCGCGTTTTGTCATAATTCTCCCCGCCACGACAGCCGGCACCTGTTTCTCTTCAAGTTCCTCTTTCGTAACTTCTTCATATGACTCGTGCAGATCCTGAGCTAAATGCGTACGCTCGAACTTGTCTCCAAAAGGGTCGATCCCCTGTTCTCTATAGCTGTTCATTTTGTCGAGACGTACCTGCATATATTCATTCATCTCATCAGCCATGCTTCTCACTCCGTTCTATGTTTAATTTCACCGCTTCAAAATAGAATACTGCCAGCAAATCACACACTGGCAGTATCATACTATTGAATAGTATAGAAAAGACCATCCCGGGTGTCAACGGTTTGAGCGCTTTTCACCGGGCTGTACTAAAGCCTGCAGTCTACCTTTCTCACTGCCTTCCACTCTTTTTCCGACAATCCTTCCACCAGCTCCTCTACGCTCTTCCCGTCATTGCGGATGATGAGTTTTTTTTCGACATCCGCCAGAGGGATGAGGGCAAAAGCCCGCTCATGTAAATGAGGGTGCGGCAAAACGAGACGTTCGGTGTTGATTTCTTTCCGGTTGAAAGCCAGTATATCAAGGTCTATCGTTCTTGGTCCCCACTTCACGAGACGTTCTCTTCCAAGTTCCAGCTCAATATTCTGGCACACATCGAGAAGCTCCAGCGGTTCAAGGGAAGTGCTTAGCATAATTACCATGTTAAGAAAATCTTCCTGTTCCACATACCCGACCGGATCCGTCTCGTAAAGTGCAGAAAACCGCTCCACCTTTACAGAAGGATGTTCCCCGAGAAGGCGGATAGCTTCCTGAAAATATGTTTTCCGCGGATCGATATTTGATCCCAGGGCAACGTAAGCTGTATTCATCAGTCACGACTCCGGTAAATCTCAATGGACACCGAATCATAGTGTCCCGGGATCGGAGGGTGCAGTTTATTCACTCTCACCTGGCAGGCTTCAAGCATCGCGAACTCTGCAAACAGCTTCCCGGCTATTTCCTCGGCTACGGTTTCCACAAGGTTTCTCGCAGGGCCTTCCACGATTTCTTTCGTAACTTCATGTACTGCTCCGTAATCGATCGACTTCGAAACGTCGTCCGTCGATGCCGCTTCTTTCAATTCTGCTTCCAGCTGCAGATCTACCGTGAAATGCTGTCCCAGTTTATTCTCCTCCGGAAAAACCCCATGGTATCCGTAAAACTTCATGCTGTTCAAATATATTTTATCCATTCCACTCACCTCTCCCCATCATTGCATCCATCATTTTCGTCATTCGTACGATTTCTTTCACGTCGTGCACTCTTACGATACCCACACCCTGGGTAATGCCGAAACAAACGGTCGCTCCGGTACCTTCCATGCGGTCTTCGGTCTCCGTATTCAGCACGGTGCCGATGAAACGTTTCCTGGAACTTCCGAGCAGGAGCGGGTAACCCAGCTCTTTGAATTCTTTTAAGTGACGCATCGCCACCATGTTATCCTGCATCGTCTTCGCAAAACCGATGCCCGGGTCCAGAATAATGTCCGACTCCGGTACCCCTTTGCCCCGTGCGATTTCCACACTCTCCAGAAGATCCGCTTTCATATCTTCAATGAGAGACGAGTAGTTACGCTCCTCCCGGTTGTGCATAAGGATAATCGGTACCCCGCAGGTGGCAGCAACTTCGGCAATACGAGGATCACGCTTCGCTCCCCAGACATCGTTGATAATATCGGCACCTGCTTCGATCGCCTGTCTGGCCACTTCCGCTTTGTACGTATCGATAGAAATAGGGACGGAGACCTCTTTTCGTACTTCCCGTATTATCGGAACGATCCTTTCAATCTCTTCCTGTTCCGAAACAGGCTCGTGCCCCGGCCTTGTCGACTCTCCGCCGATATCTATAATGGAAGCACCATCCGCCACCATTTGTCCCGCATGTTCTACGGCGCGGGAAACGTCATTGAAACGGCCCCCGTCCGAAAAGGAATCGGGAGTGACATTCAGAATACCCATCACCAGGGTCTCTTCATCCAAGTCATACGTTCGTCGTCCAATTCGTATGTTATTCATTTTTACCCACCTGACTTTTGTCATTTTCTATACCGATAATAACCGATTCTTTTCAAAAATAAAACTGCACCCTTTTAAGGATGCAGTTACATTATTCGTCATCGAACTGATACAGCGGTGTCGAAAGGTAACGTTCTCCGTTACTTGGAATAATCGCAAGTACTTTCTTCCCTTTTCCCAGCCGTTTCGCCACTTGTTTAGCTGCATAAATAGCGGCACCGGAGGAGATTCCTCCCAGTACACCATCTTTACGGGCTGCCGCTCGCGCTTCTTCAAATGACTGATCTGTCGTCACCTGGATCACTTCAGAATATATATCCGTATCGAGAATGGACGGGATAAAACCGGCCCCGAGTCCCTGGATTTTGTGCGGACCCGGTTCTCCCCCGGAGAGGATAGGGCTGTCTTCCGGTTCGACAGCTACTATTTCGATATCTTTGTATTTCTCTTTCAACACCCGTCCCGCACCTGAAATGGTGCCTCCTGTACCGATCCCTGCAACGAACGCGTCCAGTTCTTCACCCATCTGTTCCACTATTTCAGGTCCTGTCGTGTTTGCGTGCACTTCCACGTTCGCCTGGTTATCAAATTGCTGAGGCATAAAATACCCGTGGCTTTCACTAAGTTCAGAAGCTTTTCTTATAGCGCCCTTCATTCCTTCTGCGCCGGGGGTAAGTATAAGTTCCGCCCCATAGGCTCTCAGGAGGTTCCGCCGTTCCTGGCTCATCGTATCAGGCATGACAAGTTTCGTTTTGTACCCTTTCGCAGCCGCGATCATCGCAATACCGATCCCTGTGTTTCCACTCGTAGGTTCGACAATCACGTCCCCCTCTTTCAGGTTCCCTTCCTTCTCGGCCGCCTCGATCATGGCGAGCGCTATTCTGTCTTTGACCGAACTTCCGGGGTTCATGTATTCAAGTTTAAGATAAATATCGGCATGACCTTCTTCAGCACTGCCGTTCAGCTTAACTACAGGGGTTTTTCCAACGAGCTCCGTAATGTCATTAGCTATCCTCATTCGACCACTCCTAATTCCTAGTATTTTAATAGGGTTTGATACTAATGTAAAGCAAAGCAAAGAAAATGTCAATTACAACGAAAAGCGGAAACTTCCGGTTAGAAGCGCTGGCCTAAGCAGGAGGCTTACTTTTCGGGTGCCTTATCCCGAAAATAAGTGTACTGCTTAGGACATGAGCTTCTGGAAGTTGCAGCTGGACAAACGAAAAGCGTAAGCGCCCGTTCAGAAATGAGGGCATAAGCAGACCGGTCACGTGAAAGGTGACTTTCCTTTCACTGATCCGAGCTGCTTATGACATGAATTTCTGGGCGCTGCAGCTGGACAAACGAAAAGCGGAAACTTCCGGTTAGAAGTTTCGAGCAGAAGCACCCGAAATAAAAAACGGACCGGCTTCTGCCGGTCCGTAGTCATACTTATTTCTTCTTAAGAAGTGGACTGAAGACTTTTCAGATCCTGCTCATCAAGCTGGTACACTTCGTTACAGAAATGGCAGGTAGCTTCTGCGCCTCCATCTTCTTCTATCATACGGTCGATTTCTTCGTCTCCGAGACTGGCGATGGCTGTCTCGATTCTTTCTCTGGAACAATGGCATTCGAAAGCCACAGGCAGGGAATCAAGAACCTTCACATTTTCCGCACCGAGAATCGTGTTCAGAACTTCTTCCGGAGTTTTACCTTCGTTAACCAGTGTGGACACCGACTTCATTTCAGTAAGTCTCCGTTCGATCTCACTGATCGTCTCTTCCGAAGCTCCGGGCATCATCTGAATGATAAAACCTCCTGAAGCACTGATCGTATAATCGGTATCCACCAGTACACCGGCTCCTACAGCCGAAGGAACCTGTTCGGAATTGGTGAAGTAATACGTAAAGTCTTCAGCTATTTCCCCGGAAATAATCGGCACCTGACCTGTGAAGTAATCCTTCAGACCAAGATCTTTGACTACGCTGATCGAACCGCTGTCTCCTACAGCTCTGGCCACGTCGAGCTTTCCATGTTCATTGGAGTCGAAGTCTACGTGAGGGTTTTGGATGTACCCGCGCACATTCCCTGTAGATGCAGCGTCCACAATAATCGCTCCGGCCGGACCGTTGCCTTCGACCTTAATCGTCATTTTGTCGTCGCCTTTCATCATCGCCCCCATCATGGAACCGATGGTAAGCGTACGGCCGAGCGCTGCCGATGTAGTAGCCCACGCATCGTGACGGCGTCTCGCCTCTTCCACCATGTCCGTAGACTGTATAGCATACGCACGTACCTGACCTTCAAAAGCCGTTGCCCGAATTAGATGATCTTTCATGTTGTACCTCCTTGAAATATATCCTTATCCTTATTTCTCTGATAAATGACGTTCAATCCTTTTAAAGTCAAAAACGGATCGACGTGTTCTACCGTCCGTGATTCATTCGCGATCAGATCGGCCAGCCCTCCCGTAGCAATAACGGAAGGTTCCTCCCCGTTCGCTTCCTTCATTCTGCGTACCACTTCGTCCACCTGACCTACATACCCGTAGAAAACGCCGGACTGCATCGCTTCCACCGTTGACTGACCTACGACTTCCCCCGGCTGTTTGATTTCTATTTTAGGAAGCTTCGCCGCCTTGGCGTACAGAGCTTCCATAGAAATATTAATACCCGGCGCAATCGCTCCTCCGGCATACCGGTTCTCCCCGTCGATATAGCAGTACGTGGTAGCCGTACCAAAATCGATGATGATGGCCGGAGTCGTATAATCATGGATGGCACCGACAGCATTCACAATACGGTCCGCACCGATTTCGGCAGGGTTCGGGTAAGCCATTTCCAGCCCTTCTTCCACTTCTTCCCTCCCGATAACGATAGGCTTACGGTGGAAGTATTTCTCCGACACCCGCTCAAGCGCGTACATAATGGGAGGAACCACGGAAGAAATAGTGACACCCTTGATATCCGAAAACGACAGACCTTCATAAGCGAACAGCGACTGGATGAGCATCCCGTATTCATCTTCCGTTTTGTGACGATCGGTCTTAATCCGCCAATGATATTTTAATACATCTTCTTTAAAAACACCTAACACCGTGTTTGTGTTCCCTACGTCGAGTACAAAATTCATAGAAACAGCCCCCATACCTTCGTATCGTACTTCATCTGGGTTTATAATATCATAATTTCTCACCCGCTGCCGAAAGAAGGGAGCTGTACCGCAATGGCACAGCTCCCCCGAAACTACCAACATTTATTAACGCTTATCTTCGTCGTCCGTCTGAGTCCAATCAGCATTATCATCTGTTTTTTCCGTTCCTTCTTCCGTCTCTTCAGAGGAGGCAGTTTCCTTATCTGAAGATGGTGCACTGGATTTCAACTCGTCACTTTCTTCCAGGGAAGAAGACTCGTGAATAGTAGAGTTGTTCTTTTGAGCAAGTTCTTCCAGTTCTTCTTCCGTAGGCATGCGGCCTTCCTCAAACAGATACTTGATTTCTGTAGCATCGAGCGTTTCTACTTCGAGAAGCGTCTGAGCCATCAGTTCAAGCTTATCTTTATGCTCTGTGAGGATCTGCTTGGCACGATCATAACAGTAATTGATGAAGTTCTGAATTTCTCTATCAATTTCAAAAGCAATTTGATCACTGTAGTTCTGTTCGTTCTGAATGTCCCGGCCGAGGAATACCTGGCCGCCCTGACTGGAACCGAACTGGAGCGGTCCGAGTTTTTCACTCATGCCGTACTCCGTGACCATACTGCGGGCAATGTTCGTAGCACGCTGGAAGTCGTTGTGGGCACCGGTACTGACTTCACCGAACATAATCTCTTCTGCTACCCGGCCACCGAGCAGCCCGGTAATTTTATCGAAGAGTTCCGGTTTAGTCATGAAGTAGCGGTCCTCTCTCGGAAGCATTACAGCATAACCTCCGGCCTGACCACGCGGAACAATTGTAACTTTGTGGACCATGTCCGCATCATCCAGCACCATACCGATAACAGTGTGACCACTTTCGTGGTGGGCAACGATATCGCGTTCTTTCTTCGAGATGACCCGGCTCTTCTTGGCAGGACCTGCGATTACGCGGTCAATCGCTTCATCGATATCCGCCATTTCAATCTTATCTTTATCCGTTCGTGCCGCTACAAGAGCCGCCTCGTTAAGGAGGTTTTCAAGATCGGCACCGGAGAACCCTGGTGTACGAAGAGCGATCGTCTTCAGATCCACATCCGTACTAAGAGGTTTCTCCCGGACGTGTACTGCAAGTACAGCTTCACGACCTTTTACATCCGGACGGTTAACCGTGATCTGACGGTCAAAACGTCCTGGACGAAGCAGGGCAGGGTCAAGGATATCCGGACGGTTGGTAGCTGCAATCATGATGATTCCTTCATTGGCTCCGAACCCGTCCATTTCCACAAGCAGCTGGTTCAACGTCTGCTCACGCTCATCGTGACCACCGCCAAGACCGGCGCCACGCTGACGTCCCACTGCATCCATCTCGTCGATAAAGATGATACACGGAGCGTTCTTCTTCGCGTTTTCGAAGAGATCACGGACACGTGATGCACCGACACCGACAAACATTTCAACGAAGTCGGAACCACTGATGGAGAAGAAAGGTACGCCTGCTTCTCCGGCTACGGCACGGGCAAGAAGAGTCTTACCTGTACCAGGAGGCCCCATGAGGAGCACCCCTTTTGGAATCCGGGCACCGACCTGCGCGAACTTACGAGGGTCTTTAAGGAAATCGACGACCTCCACAAGTTCCTGTTTCTCTTCATCGGCGCCTGCGACGTCTTTAAAGCGGACTTTCTGCTTGTCATCGCTGTACATTTTCGCTTTACTTTTACCCATGTTCATGACCTTGCCGCCACCGCCCTGAGACTGATTCAGCAGGAAGAAGAACAGAATGAAGATAATGACAAAAGGAATGATTCCTGTAAGGAACGTCACCCATGCACTAGGCTCTTCTTCTTCTTCTACGTTCAGAATGCTCTGGCCGGTCGCTGTTTCAGTCACCTGGGAAATGAACTGTTCGTTCGCAGGAAGATGTACACTGAAGGAATTATCTTCCCCTTCCCCTTCCAGCTGACCTTTAGCAACATATACGTTGTTGACAGGCTGTAAAGTTAATTCCTGTATTTCACCATTATCAAGTCTATCTAAAAACTGGTTCACAGAAAGTGTTTCCTGTGGCTCACCTTGACCTCGGAACAGGCTTAATATGCCAATTACAACGAGGAAGATAAGTAAGTAAAAAATTGTATTTCTGAATATCCGATTCATTGCCTACCTCCTCCTGTGAGAGAAAACTATAGTAAATAGTATCACATTAAATTCGTTCCCTACAAATAATTACTACTGAAAGTCAGTCGTTTTTCCCGCTGTATATTTCCGGTTTCAACACACCGATGTACGGCAGATTTCTGTATTTTTCGTTGTAATCCAGTCCGTACCCTACCACAAACTCGTCAGGAACTTCAAAACCGACGGTGTCCGCCTTGATCTGAGCATACCGTCCTGCAGGCTTGTCCAGCAGCGTTACGATTTTTATGGAATTCGCTTTCCTGTATTTAAACAGATCCACCAGATAATTGAGGGTGCGGCCACTGTCAATGATATCTTCTATGATGAGAAGGTCCCGGCCTTCCACCTGCGTATCGAGGTCTTTCTCGATTTTGACTTCTCCTGTGGAGCGCATACCTGCGTAACTGGACACGTCCATAAAGTCCATTTCCAGATGGATATCCATGCGCTTCACAAGGTCGGACATGAAAGGCATAGCTCCTTTCAGTACGCAAATTGCCAATGGGAAGCGATTTTCATATTCACGGGAAAGTTCCCCGCCTATTTCACTGCATTTGTTCTGTATTTCCTCTTCGGAAATCAAAATACGTTCTATTTCGTTATGCATCCTCGTTCCTCCTACCAGCTCTGTTGTAAGTCACTCGGATCAGGGAACCCGTAGTCTGTTCCACTGCCGCTTTTTTTATTCCGGGAATCCATAGAACAGTACCATCACTGTCTGTAACGACCGGCCAGCCTTCCCTTTCTCTCAAGGGAACTTTGCGATCGATGAAAATGTCTTTTATCTTTTTCGTCCCCTTCATTCCTGCAGGCTTCATCCGATCTCCGTCCCGGCGGGTTCTGACAATCAGAGGGAAACTCACGTGAGATTCATCACATATAAATTCGTTCGGAGATACTTCTTCCGCTCCGGTTACGAAGTCGGCTGCCAGTCCGTCTCCTCCGGGAAGAAGAACGGATTCACCGGGCTGGAGCTCCAGCCGATAGGAGGCAGGCTCCGGGTCTTCAAATGTGAACAGAATCTTGTCGTATTCTCTGATAATATGAAGGTCTTTCGGAAAATTCAGGGTACTGTTTGCCCGATCACCATCCATTAACCGTAAAAACAAATCTTCATGAACATAAGTGATATTTTCTGTCTGTCCATTGTACAGATAGTTCAATATTAGATGAAAGGCTCTTCTTTGTAAAGCAATCGGATAACGTTGCAGAGAACTTATGGAAGCTTCCGCTCTGCCTTCGGAAAAGGAGAACTCCTCCATGATTTCAGAAGCTTTTTCCAGAAGAAACGTTTCGTCTTCCATCTTTCTTTCACTGTAGGCCTGAATGTGGGTATGAAGTTTCGGGTTCTGTTCTTTCAAAAAAGGGATAAGCCGATGGCGAAAGGCGTTTCTCGTATATGCCGTTTCCTCGTTGGAAGGGTCATATCGCGGTGTTAGTCCTGCGTCCCTGCAGTAGCGTTCCAGTTCTTCTTTCGTCATCTCCAGCAGCGGCCGAATAATCTGTCCGCCGGCGAATTTTCTCGTAACCGGCATGCCTGTTACTCCGGAGGGGCTCGCGCCACGGGTCAGCTGCATGAACAGCGTCTCCACCTGATCGTCTCCGTGGTGGCCGAGGGCCAGACTGTCTGCTTCATATGTATACATCACTTCCGCAAGTGCTTTATAGCGAAGAATGCGGGCCGCTTCCTGGGTCCCCATACTGTTCTTTTTCATGTAGCTGCCGACGTCCAGGGTGATCTTCTCCACGGGAAGGCGGAGACGTTCGCATATTTCCGCTACGTAAGCCACGTCTTCCCGGGACTCCTCTCCTCTGAGACCATGATCGATGGAAGCCGGGATTACCGTCAGTGACAGAGATTGTTTCAACTCGGAAAGGTAGTGCAGCAGCGCCAGAGAGTCCGGACCTCCGGAGATTGCGGCGACTATCGTATCTCCTTCTCTGATAAGTCCGTGCCTTTGTACGAAAGTATCCACCTTCTTCATATCTTCATCCCCCATCTGTCGCCCTTTTATGTTATCACTGGACGTTATCCCGTACAAGAAAAGCGGGGAGTTCCCGATAAAAAAATCCCTTCCTCCAGTTCAATATTTGGTCACTTCCCTTTTCCCGGGAAAATGAAGATATCCGCAGTGAAAAAATGTGCCATACCCGTTGACAGTCTTTTCAGGATTGTGTATTATAATCTTTGTGCTTAAAACAACGGCGGCGTAGCTCAGCTGGCTAGAGCGTACGGTTCATACCCGTGAGGTCGTGGGTTCGATTCCCTCCGCCGCCATTTGCGGCCCGTTGGTCAAGCGGTTAAGACACCGCCCTTTCACGGCGGTAACACGGGTTCGAGTCCCGTACGGGTCATACCACAGACCGTTTTCCATACCGGAAGGCGGTTTTTTTGTTGCATAAAAAAAGAGCGGAGTCAGGAGCTGTCCCTGATCTTCCGCTCTTTTTGATTTAATTTGAGATTGAGCCTCTTTTTCTGCAACATTCATCGATTGTTATAGACAGCAAGCTACCCTCTCTTAGAGCCGCGGCCTCCGCGTTTCGATTCTGTATGCTTTTTCAGTGACGTCAAACGCTCATCACTATCTTTCATGAAGCGGCTCATCTTTTGTTCAAAAGATTCCTCCGGCTTGCGGGGCTTTTGGGGCTGCGTACGCTTCGGTGTTTCTTTCGCCTTTTTAATGGAGAGGCCGATTTTCCCATCGTCTCCTACGTTGATGACTTTCACCTGCACTTCATCCCCGCGACTTAGATGTTCGTTGATATCCTTCACATAGTTGTCGGCGACTTCACTGATGTGAACAAGACCGGTCTGACCCTCCGGAAGCTCCACAAACGCTCCAAAATTAGTGATACCAGTAACCTTACCCTGTAACTTGCTGCCTACTTCAATGGCCATAAAAAAAATGCTCCTCCTTAAAATTTCGATAAAAGAATTTCCTACCTTATTATATATATGCTTTTAAAAAAGTGTCAATATGAAGGTTCTTCATTGGGAATTTTAAAGATAATTTCTCCTTCTTTAGAGAAGAAGTAATTACTTCTGGCAATCTCAAGAACGTATTCTTCCTGCTGGAGGAGTTCTTTCTCTTCCTTAAGGTCCGCTTCTTTCTCTTCCAGACTGGCCATCTCTTCCTGCAATTGTTCATACTCCGCTTCTTTTTCAGCGTATACCATACGTTGTTGGACATGATAAACAGCGAGTGAGCTCGTTATAATCAGCATGAGCAAACCAAATAAAGCCAGACGGCGGAACAAACGCTTCTTTTTTCTTCTTTGCCGCTCTACATGTGCTTCATACTGATCCATGTATGTAGAGTCCAACCGTGTAACCGATTTCTTTTCACTCATTGTTTTACAAGCCTCCTTACACTCATTATACATGTTTTTATTGAAATGTAACCTATAAATCCCGTGAATTTCCTACTATCTTTTCACGTTTTCACTAAAAAGCTGATATTCTTCAGCTCCTCCGACATCTAAGCGCAGCGGACGGGATCAATCCTTATTGATCGCTTCTTCATTTTTGATTTCATAAAGGTCGGCAGCTTCGTCTTTACGTACAGTCTCTTTCAGTTCTTTCACTTCGATAGTCAAAAGTTTCTGCCCGAACTGGATATACAGTTCGTCCCCGACTTTCAGTTTGCTCGCAGCCTTTCCGGGCTGACCGTTGATTTTAATTCTGCCCTGATCGGCTACTTCTTTAGCCAGGGTTCTCCGTTTAATCAGACGGGCGTTTTTCAAAAATTTATCAAGTCTCATTCCGTAGTCCTCTCCTTCTCTTTAGCTTTCTGCCACCAATCTTCCAACTGTTCAAGAGACATTTCTTCCAGCTTTTCATTCCTAAGTTCCGCTTCTTTTTCAAGAAAAGCGAAGCGTCTGCGGAATTTTCTGTTCGTCTCCTGGAGCGCAAGTTCTGCATCAATCCGGTCGTGTCTTGCGAGGTTTGCAATGGTGAAAAGGAAGTCGCCCAGTTCCTTCTCCCGTTCACGCTGCGAATCAGCCGACGTATACTCCTCCCACTCTTCTTTCATTTTATCAAGAACCATAGATTTGTCATCCCAGTCGAAACCGACTCTGGACGCTTTCTTCTGGAGATCGATCGCCTGAAGAAGAGCCGGAGCGTGGGTCATCACCCCGTCGAGAAGCGAATCACGGCGAGCGTTTTGCGACTCCTTCTGCTTGATGGCTTCCCAGTTACGGCTGATTTCCTCTTCATTCATGTCTGCTTCACCGAATACGTGCGGATGGCGTCTGATCATTTTATCCGTCACTGCCCGGATGACGTCGTCAACTGTGAAGTACCCTTCATCCTCGCCGATCTGACTGTGAAGCATCACCTGCAGCAGCACATCCCCCAGCTCGTCTGCCAGGTGTTCGTCATCCTCTTCGTCGATGGCTTCAATAACCTCGTAAGCTTCTTCAATAAGATATTTTTTCAGGGAGGTGTGCGTCTGTTTCCGGTCCCACGGGCATCCGCCGGGGCCCCGGAGGCGACGGATAACGGCGCGCAGCTCCTGGAACTGATGACTCAGTATTTCCCCTGAAGCCGGCGGGACGTAGACACTTGTGAGGTTGTCCACCTCCACGGTACGGTCAAGATCGGCGAGCTCCACAGTTTCCACACGTTCCCTGTCGCTTCCGGCTGCCGTTACGATCGTCACCGGATAGTCTGCCGGAAGATCTTCAAGTAAAACAAGTTTCACTTCGGAAGCAATCATTGCATCGTACACCTGACAGAACAGAGTATGCTGCCGGTACGTCAGCCCTTCCCTTTCAAAGCCGGTGGCATCTATGAACTGGAATCCTTCCACCGGGTCTATTTTCAGAGTGCGGAAGGTATCATCGAGGAAACTCTGTCCTCCTTCGACTTCCACCTCGAGCTCCCCGTTCTCCAGAAGAAGTTGAACCGTCTTCTCTGCGACCATCGGATGACCAGGGACCGTGTAGTAGATGTCCCGGTCCCGGGCTTTTTCGATCAGCTCCTCCGTAATTGTTCCATAAACGTTTGCAAAGGAATCGAAACGTTCATAAACGTCATCAAAACTTATGAACCGGACGCCTTCCACCTGCAAATCACGTACAGCCGGATGGTCCAGCGTTCGGGTGAACACACTATTCTCTTCCGATACCAGTTTCCGGTACGTGCCGACCGAGAGCTGAGAGAGATCCCCAGCTCCGAGTCCGATAATCCGTATTTTCCCCATACTATCCGTTCTCCTTTATGAACCATTTTCTAAACTGTGCCGGCAGGGCCTCCGCAGGCAGGACCCTGAACTGCCGAAGAAGCAGAGCATACACGATAGCCCCGCCGCCTGAAGCTGCAAGTACCCAGGGAAGAAGCAGAAGCCTGCCCTCCGGGATGTAGAGCCACTTTAACGCGAGTACGAAAAGGCTCATACCGGCAAGAGCAGGTAACATACGACCCCACTTCCACGTAAACAGCCTGCTGTTCAACTTCTTTTTCAGTAAAAAAAGATTACCAGAAGCGGCAACGCTCACGGCTGCGACAGAAGCGACCGCCGACCCATAAGTTCCGAACTCCGGAATTAATACTACGTTCAAGCCCGCTTTCACTATTAAGCCGCCACCGATTAAAGCTGCCGTCCATGCAGCGTAGCCAAGTCCCTGCAGAGCGGAAGCGGCGGTCAGGGCAAGCGACACCAGAATCACCATCACCATCTGTACCCGGAGCACCCCGGTGCCGGACTCGTCCTGAAAAAACAACCTGTTTATTTCCGGAAACAGAAGCAGCAGTCCGACACTCGCGGCGGTGCTGATAACCAGAGTGAGCGCCATTGCCTGACGGACCGGTTCCACGGATTGTTCCGAGCGCACGATGGCCGGCAATATGGATAATGCGAGCGAGGAGGCAAGAACAGTAACGAGCTGGATAAGCGGCTGAGCCCTGTCGTAGATCCCCTTCCATTCCCTCGCTTCCGTTACAGAAATACCGTGGTCCTCGAGGAGGAGAGGGACGAACGTAAAGGCATCGGTCAGCTGCAAAAGCAGAAGCATCATGTAATTCACGCTGATCAGCACGCTGTAGAACAGCACCTGTTTTACGTAAGGAAAAGAAGAAACGGCAGCAGGTAACTGCTCCTGTAACTCTCTCTTCTTCCATTTCACAAAAAGATAACCTGTCGCCGCGACCATGCCCGTTATAACCGCCGCAGCGGTCCCGGTTCCGATAAAATAAACGCTTCCGGTCACGTAGACGATGGTGCTTACAATCAGAATGCCCGCCACCCGTAAAAATTGTTCCAGGATCTGGGATACAGCAGGGGTCTTCATATCCTCTTCTCCCTGAAACGCGCCCCGCAACAGTGCGAGAAACGGGACGAAAAGAAAGACGAGGAACGATGCCTTAAGAGAACTTATTAGATTCCGGTCATCCATCAGCCCGGCGAGGGATGCGGCACTTACAAAGCCTGCACCCGCAAGCAGCCAGAAAAACACCGAGAGGCAGAGGAAGACCGGTAAATAGAACGAAGCTGCCGTAAGCTTCCTGTTCTCGGCCACCACACGGGAGACCGCCGCCGGCACCCCCTGGAGCGCAAAAATTATTCCTATTCCGACAATTGGATATATTTGCTGATATACATAAAAACCGATATCGCCCCCCAGGTTCTGCAGAGGAATGCGATAACCGGCACTCAATATTTTTCCTGTAAGACCGGCCAGCATCAGCCAGGCCGTCCCTTGCAACCAACTATTTTTCATATGGAAACCTTTCAACTATAAAATAATACTCCCATTATATCACAGTGCCGCTCTGGTTCTTCACCGCAAAAACCAAAATCCCCCTGCCGCCTGTTCCTCTTTTGCGCAGGCAACGGCAGTCAGGGGGTCTCCAGCAATTACACGACATCTTCCCTCATCATAGAAGGAAGGCGTCTCAGAAATTCCTCGATAAGCTCGTAGCGTCTCGGTTTTGTATTTCTGTCCAGACGGAAGCGGATCGTCAGCTGGTTCTCGTCCGTACCAAGCTGCACCATCCGTCCGTACTGGTTGGCCATTTCGAACAGCCGGGAACCGTCGATGCCCTGGCTCTGTTCTTTTTCCATCACCAGTTTGATCATGTGCTTCTGTTCCGTGATTTCTTCAATACGGTTTTGTTTCGCCTGCTGCTTCAGCACGGAAACTGTGAACAATTTCTCCACCTGTTCCGGATAGTCTCCGAAGCGGTCGATAAGCTCATCACGAAGATCCTGGATATCCTCTTCCGATTCAATCGTCTGAAAACGTTTATACATGTCGATCTTCTGTTTCTCATCCGAGATGTAATCACCCGGAAGGTAAGCGTCGATATCCAGCTGGAGTTCAGGCTGGAACGGCTGTATGGCCTCGGGCGTTTTCCCCTGACGTTTCGCTTCGATCGCATCCTTCAGCATCTGTGAATACATATCGAACCCGACAGAATCGATGAAGCCGTGCTGCTGGGCACCGAGCAGGTTCCCTGCTCCCCGGATCGACAAATCACGCATGGCGATCTTGAACCCGGATCCGAGCTCCGTGAACTCTTTGATCGCTTCCAGACGTTTTTCCGCGATTTCCGTCAGCACCTTGTTCTGCTGATAGGTGAAATAAGCGTAAGCGACCCGGTTGGACCGGCCCACGCGCCCGCGTATCTGATAAAGCTGGCTGAGCCCCATTCTGTCCGCGTCATATACGATAAGCGTATTTACGTTAGGGATGTCCACGCCTGTTTCAATGATTGTAGTACTTACGAGAACGTCATATTCCCCTTCCAGAAAGGCGAACATAATATTCTCAAGCTCTGTTTCATTCATCTGACCGTGAGCTACTGCGACTCTCGCATCCGGCACGAGCTCGGATATGTGGGAAGCCATCCGGTCAATGCTGTCCACCCGGTTGTACAGGAAGAAGACCTGACCGTCCCGCGACATCTCGCGTTCCACCGCTTCCCGTATAAATACCGGATTGTACTCGATGACGTACGTCTGAATGGG
This sequence comes from Salimicrobium humidisoli, assembly GCF_002295105.1. Taxonomy (GTDB): domain Bacteria; phylum Bacillota; class Bacilli; order Bacillales; family Halobacillaceae; genus Salimicrobium; species Salimicrobium humidisoli. The sequence continues at coordinate 17,012 of NZ_NSGH01000022.1, forward strand.
AAACCTGTTTTCCGGAGGGGTTTCGATAACGGAAAGGTCCCGTACTCCGAGCATGGACATGTGCAGCGTCCGCGGTATGGGAGTAGCCGTGAGAGTCAGAACGTCCACGTCCGCTTTCAGCTGTTTGATCTTCTCTTTGTGCTTCACACCAAAACGCTGCTCTTCATCAACGATAAGCAGACCGAGATCTTTGAACTCGACATCTTTCGACAGAAGACGATGCGTTCCCACTACAATATCAACCAGCCCTTTTCGGAGTCCGTCCGTATTATCCTTCTGCTGCTTTCTCGTACGGAAGCGGCTCATCAGACCGATGTTCACTCCGAAATCCTGCATACGTTCCGTCAGCGTTTCGTAGTGCTGCTGGGCAAGGATCGTAGTCGGCACAAGTATCGCCACCTGCTTTCCTTCCGCAATCGCTTTGAAAGCGGCACGGAGAGCCACTTCCGTTTTCCCGTACCCGACATCCCCGCATAGAAGGCGGTCCATCGGGCGCACCCGTTCCATGTCGTGTTTGATTTCTTCGATACAACGAACCTGATCGGGAGTCTCTTCGTAAGGAAAAGCTTCCTCGAACTCTTTCTGCATTTCCCCGTCCTGCTCAAAGGAGTGACCCCTGGACGCTTCACGCTCGGCGTAAATTTCAATAAGGTCATCCGCTATATCTTCAACCGAAGACTGGACGCGCCGCTTAACTTTCGCCCACTCGGAGCCGCCGAGTTTATAAATTTTAGGCTCTTTTCCTTCAGAACCGACATATTTCTGGATCAGGTCGATCTGATCCACCGGCACGAACAGCTTATCATTCCCGGAGTATTGCACCATCAGGAAATCATTGTGCGTCCCGCTCGACTCCAGCGTTTCGATGCCGAGGTACTTACCGATACCGTGGTGGGAGTGGACGACGTAATCGCCGACGTTCAGTTCCTGATAGCTCTTAATCCGTTCGGCGTTTGAAATCTTTTCTTTCTTTTTCCGTTTAGGTGCCCGTTTTTTAAACAGTTCCCTTTCGGTCAATACAGCTATTTTGTGGAGCGGCCATTCGAAACCGGCCCGGAGTGCGCTGTCGATGATCACCGGAGTGCTCACCGGCAGGGTTACATCCTCTTCCCCTACTACCGCCTCCATTTCATAATCATCGAGAACCGCCTGGACCTTCTCTTTCCGCTGCTCTCCCGAAGCCGCGATAACGACCGAGAAGTCCTGCTTCTTCCAGCGATCCATCTCATTTTTCAGTAAGTTCATCTGGCCGTGGAATTCCTGCATCTGCCGCCCTGTTATGTTGACGACATTCCCGGGCTGAGTGGAGGGGATATGTCTCATGAATACGGACAGGTAAATGCGCTGATGAGTCGTTTTCGCCCATATATCATGCCAGTCATGGGACACCTGCAAGTCTCTCACGGTACGCCCGTTTTCAAGCAGGTTCCGGTGCCATTCTCCTTCCTCCTCATCCAGTCGCTGTGCTGTTTCCTGAATTCTGCTCATTTCATCAAACACGACGATCCCGTCCTGCGACAGGTAATCGAGCAGGCTGTAAGTCTCTTCATAGAAAAATTCCATGTACTTGTACATATTCTCGAAGCGTTCCTGCTGTTCCAGCCGTTCCTTGTCATGCGAGATCTCTTCGAACAACCTCTGTTTCGCTTCCTGGTCCGACCACTTGCCGACCGTGTCCTGATAGGCGTCTTCGAGTCTGTTCAGAGCCCTGGCGTAATCTTCCGGTTTCAGAAGCATTTCCGTCGCCGGTCTGATCACCGTGCTCCCAAGCTTTTCTTTTGAGCGTTGGGATTCGACATCAAAGGTACGGATCGAGTCCACTTCCGTATCAAAAAGCTCAATCCGGACCGGGTATTCCTCCGTCAGGGGATAAACGTCAAGAATCCCCCCGCGCATCGAAAACTCACCCGGAGAAGAGACCATGCCCGTACGTTCATATCCGATTTTCACAAGTTTCGACAACGTATGGTCAAGATCGATTTCTTCTCCCATGTCAAAATGAAGCTGAGCTTCTTTCCAATACGAAACAGGCGGCATTATTCTTTTTAAAGCCGCCACAGGTGCTATGAAAATACCGGAGTCTTCATGAAGCCATTCGTCCAGAGCATCGATCCGCTGACTTCTCAGTTCGGGGCTGGCGATAGCGATTTCCGATGCGATCAGTTCGTTGACCGGATAGAGATGTACCGGGCAGTCGTCTGCCCATTCCTGCAGGTCTTCATACAGCTGCTGAGCCTGATGCAGCTGATGGGTGACGAGAAGGACCGGCCGTTTCACCGCTTCCTGCACGACGGAAACCAGCATGCTTCTTGACGTCCCCGAAACCCCGGCTACCATCTGTTCTTTTATACCGCTACTGACCCCCTCGACAACTGAAGCAATATCATCATGGGAACGTAAATATTGTTTTATTCCATTCATAGTAACCAACCCTCCACCTTCAAAGCTTCCTCTCCCTCGAATTCATCTTTTATAATCGTAAAAAAACAGACCCGGACACCTGGTCCGCCTACTTGTTATACTCATTCATAACTTCATCGAAGCTTCTCTCCATCCACGCCTCACACGCTTCTACGGAACGGTCGATACTGTCTTCCATATACTTTTTCTCTTCTTTGCTGAATGTGTCGAGCACGTGGTTAATGACCGAGTCGCTCTTCGGCTTTCCAATTCCCACACGCAGCCGCTTGAACTCTTTCGTACCAAGCTGGTCAATGATATCACGGATTCCGTTATGACCCCCGTGACCACCTTTCTGGCGCAGACGGATTTTTCCGGGCAGGAGATCGAGATCATCATAAATGACGAGCAGATCCTCTTCTCCGAGTCCGAAATAATCCATAAACGAACGTACTGCTCCTCCCGACAAATTCATATATGTCTGAGGTTTAAGTAAAATGATCTTTTCCCCGCGTACGTGTTCCGTCGTGAACAGGCTGTTGAACTTTTTCTTTTCCACGGTCCAGTTGTTCCGCTTTGCAAGCTCATCAATCACCTGAAAACCGGCGTTATGTCTGGTAGCTTCATATTTCTTACCGGGATTCCCCAGTCCTACGATACACTTCATAAGTTGAACTTCCTTTTCTTTTGAATGATTACCGTTATTATAGCATAGCAAAAACCGAAAGCTTAACGAAAGAAAAGGGCGCGCCTTTTCGGCTACGCCCTTCCTCATTCCTCTCGTTTATCAGGAATTCTCGTTATCTTCATCTTCGTCTTCATCCGGGTCTTTAAGAATATCCGGCTGCTCGTCTGTCTCTTCTTCCGGCTCCGTCGGAACTTCTTCCGGAGGAGTAACGGAAACGATTGTCGTATTCTCATCTTCAAGAAGTTCGTAGTTACGTCCTTCTTTCAGGTCGCTCACCATCAGGCTGTCGCCGATTTGAAGTTCGGATACGTCCACAGTAATCGACTCCGGAATGTCACCGGGCTTCGCACGAAGAGCTACAGCGTAAAGAGGCTGCTGCAGTACGCCGCCTTCACGTACGCCTTCAGGCTCTCCTTCCACGTTGATAGAAACTTCCACGTCTACTTCCTGCTGCATGTTAACCGCGTAGAAATCCGCGTGGATCAGTTCGTCTTTGAGCGGGTCGATCTGGTGCTCGTGAAGCATTACATCCAGTGTATCTCCACCTTCAACATCAAGGGAAATGATGGCGTTTCTGCCGTGGTCACGAACCGTTTTAAGAAGTTCGATGCTGTTTACGGAAAGAGTTACCGGGTCTTTTTCTTTACCATATACGACACCAGGAACGTCTCCGCGCTGACGGATTTCCTTCGTGCTGGATTTTTGCAGATTATCTCTTTTCGTTGCTTTCAATTTAATAGCCAATTTCATCTACCTCCAAATATTTATCGTTACTGTATACCCTCATTAACGTATGAGTAAACGTATTAATCAAAAAGAATACTTACGGACTGACGTTCGTGCACACGAATAATCGCTTCACTGATTAACGGAGCAACAGAGAGCGGGTTGACTTTCTCAATCTGTTTATCTTCTCCAAGCGGAATCGTGTTCGTGACGACCAGTTCCTTGATTTTAGAATCATTGATGCGTTCGATCGCCGGACCTGAAAGTACAGGGTGTGTACAGCAGGCGTACACTTCTTTCGCTCCGTTCTCGACCAGTGCGTTTGCTGCTAAAGTGATGGTACCGGCCGTGTCGATGATATCATCGATCAGAATTGCTGTCTTACCTTCAATGTTACCGACAATATTCATAACCTCTGCCACGTTTGGCAGCGGCCGGCGTTTATCGATAATGGCAATCGGGGCCCCGAGACGGTCTGCCATTTTTCTGGCGCGTGTCACCCCGCCGTGGTCAGGCGATACGACAACGATGTCGTCGAGATTCTTATTCTCGAAATACTCGGAAAGGATAGGTACTCCGATAAGGTTGTCGATCGGTATGTCGAAGAAACCCTGGATTTGCGGAGCATGAAGATCCATCATAATGACCCGGTCCGCTCCCGAAGTCTGAAGCAGGTCTGCTACAAGTTTAGCGGTGATGGGTTCACGCGACCGGGCTTTCCTGTCCTGTCTCGCGTACCCGTAATAAGGCATGACGATATTGATCGAGTTTGCCGACGCCCGTTTCAGTGCGTCAATCATAATCAGAAGTTCCATCAGGTGCTGGTTGACCGGTGAACTTGTCGATTGCACGACGTATACGTCACAACCACGAATACTTTCATCAATGTTGATTTGAACTTCTCCATCACTGAACGTAGTTACTGTACATTTCCCGAGCTCAATACCGATATTGCTGGCAATCTCTTCTGCAAGCGCCGGGTTGGAATTCAAAGTAAAAACCTTCAGCTCCGAGTTTCGGTAATCCTTAGCCGCCATGGAACGAACCCTCCATTAATCTTTTTTCTTGGATTTCAGTTTCTGTGCGTAATTTTCTTTGTTCGTCTGCCGTGCTCTTGCAATAGACAGCGACTCTTTCGGAACATCTTTATTAATGGTTGAGCCGGCCGCTACGTACGAACCTTTCCCAACGGTAACCGGGGCGATGAGGTTCGAATTGCAGCCGATAAACGCATCATCTTCGATTGTAGTCAAAAACTTATTCTTTCCGTCATAGTTGACGGTGATCGTTCCACAGCCGATATTCACCCCGCTGCCTACGTCAGCGTCCCCTATATAACTCAGGTGGGAGACTTTACTTCCTTCACCGAACGAAGCTTTCTTCACCTCAACGAAGTTACCCACTTTCACTTCATCACCGAGGTCCGATTCAGGACGAATGTGCGCAAATGGCCCTATTTTTACGCGTTTGCCCACTTTACTGTCGGACACAAAACTCTGTTTCACAACGGACCCTTCTCCGATATAGCTGCGCTCCACAGTGGAATTCGGACCGATGACCACGTCATCCTCAATGACCGTATCACCCGTAATCGTGGTACCGGGCTCAATTGTGACATCCTGACCGATAACGGCATCCGCACTGATATAAGTATTGGAAGGATCTATAATAGTCACGCCGCCGCGCATATGGTTTTCATTGATTCTTTCCCTCATAAACGCCTCTGCCCTGGACAGAGCGACACGGTCATTGACCCCGAGTGCTTCCCTCAGGTCTTCCATCTGATACGCACTTACGGATTCCCCTTCTTTTTGAAGAATCTCCATGACATCCGGCAGGTAGTATTCCCCCTGGGCATTATCATTCGAAACGCTGGAGAGTGCTTCAAAAAGCATTTCATTATCAAAACAGTACGTTCCGGTATTGATTTCCTGCACCTTCGCCTCTTCCGGTGAAGCGTCTTTCTGCTCCACGATACGTTTGACGTCGCCACGTTCATCGCGAAGGACACGACCATAACCGTGCGGGTCTTCCGCATGGGCAGTAAGTACTGTCGCTTTCGCCTGCTTCTGTTCATGGTGCGAAAGAAGAGCTTCAAGCGTATCACTCGTCAGAAGCGGTGTGTCACCGCAGACGACGACGGTCGTCCCTTTTTTACCGGAGAGGTGATCTCCGGCCTGGAGTACTGCATGACCTGTGCCGAGCTGTTCCTTCTGAATGACATACTCACTGCTGTCTCCGAGCTGTTCCTGCACAGTTTCCGCTCCGAAACCGACAACAGTAATGATCTGCGATAGTTCCAATTGATTAAGTTGATCTGTTACGTGCTGCACCATCGGCTTTCCGGCTACAGGATGAAGAACTTTGTAAAGCTTTGATTTCATCCTGGTACCCTGACCGGCTGCGAGCACTACTGCAAAACGATTGGCCATGAAGTAACCCCCATCATAGTTATCCACTATGAATATTATCTTAAATCAGAATTAATTTCAACATTACACCCGTCAGTGATTATATTTTTTAGAAATGGGTATATCAATACTATAGCAGGCGGTCGGCTCTTCTTCTTCTCCTGTCGAAAAAAATATCCCGCCCCGTTTTAGTTACGCGGCTCCGATTATTTCCGGGAAAGAAACTGCTGAGAGCTAAAAAAGAACCTGACCCGTCCCGGTCAGATTCTCTTCTGAAACATTTTTAAGAAGCGCCTGCTCCCTCATATTCCATTTGCTGAGGTGCCTCGGCTTTTTGGTAAGCTTCGAGTACAGCCTCCTGTATTTTACCTCTCGTGCCGGAATTGATCGGATGAGCGATATCCCTGAATTCTCCGTCCGGTGTACGTTTGCTCGGCATCGCCACGAAAAGTCCATTATTTCCGTCGATAACACGAACGTCATGTACGACGAATTCCTGATCAAACGTAATAGAAGCAATTGCTCGCATTCTTCCTTCTGTGTTTACTCGACGCAGTCTCACGTCAGTTACTTCCATTAACCATCACCACCTTTGTTTTGTAGAGCCTGTTATATTATTTCTACTCTGTCACAAAGTTTCCTGCTTTATTCAGAAAATTTTTTCTCTATTTCTGACAAAGTTTTCTTAAAGCCTTCCGAGAAGATTACCGGCTTCCACTTCAATTTCTTTCGTACGGTCATCGGCGTGAAGAATGCGCAACAGTGATACATAGTCATCGACGACACGTTCTTCCTCTTCGTCTTCCGCTTCCGCCAGCACTCCGATACCTGCAACTTGCGCATCGAATTCTTTCAGCAGATTCTTCATACCGTTAATCGTGCCGCCTGCTTTCATAAAATCATCGATGATACATACATTGGATCCGGGACTAAGCGAACGCTTCGTCAGCACCATTGTCTGGATTTTTCTGGTGGAGCCCGACACGTAGTTAATACTTACGGTCGACCCTTCCGTAACTTTCGGGTCTCTTCTCGCGATGACCACCGGAACGTTTAAATGAGCGGCTACCGCATAAGCAAGAGGGATCCCTTTCGTTGCTACAGTCATTACCGCATCTATTTCCCGGTCGACGAACACAGAAGCGAACATTTTTCCGATGTCATTCACCGTCCGCGGGTCTCCGAGGAGATCACTCATAAACAGGTAACCTCCCGGAAGAAGGCGGCCTGTATCCGAAAGCTTCTCACAGAGTTGTTCGACAAACGGAGTCCCATAGCTCTGCGAGTAGGCCGGGATATATTTCACCCCGCCGGAAGCCCCCGCCACCGATGCCAGGTACCCCGTTCCTTCCTCCTGGAACCGTTCATCAATGATTCCGAGATCTTCACTGATGGAAGATTTGGCGGAACCGAACTTTTCCACGAAAAAGGGGAGGGAGATCAGGGTGTAAGGATGTTCAATAATGTAACGGGTCATAGAAACTAAACGTTTACTTCTTTTCATATACAGAAACTCCTCTTAAAACCGAATATTTTATTTAAATATAACAAAAATATACGGTTTTAATCAAGAGTGTCCTTCGTTCCAAGGACTCTCACCATATATACTTCATCACAAAACCCTTTCAGATGGTTACAGATCCTTCTGGCTTTTACATCCGGCTCCACCAGGGAAAACACGGTCGGACCGCTCCCGCTCATCAGGGACGTATCCGCTCCGGCCTGCAGCATATGTTCTTTCAGCTGGGCTACTTCAGGATAAAGTCGCACGGTGACCCCCTCCAGCGTATTACCTACGCTCTGGCACATCTTTTCATAATCTCCTGTCCGCAGGGCTTCCACCATGGAGGAGGTGTCCGGGTGCCCGGCCTCTTTTATGTCCAGGGCCTGATAAATGGTTTTCGTAGATACGCCGATAGGCGGTTTGGCAAGTACGACCCAGCACGGAGGAGGTGCGGGGAGCTCCTCGATTTTCTCCCCGCGGCCGGTAGCTAAGGCCGTGCCTCCGTGGACGCAAAAAGAAACGTCCGAGCCGATTTCTGCTCCGATTTCCGCAAGTTCACCGGGAGTCGTATCCAGGTCAAACAGCCGTGCCATCCCTCTTAATACGGCAGCTGCATCACTGCTTCCCCCTGCCAGTCCTGCAGCCACGGGAACGTGTTTCGTCAATTTGATATGGACACCGCCAGTGATGGAAAAATGCTTCTTCATTTTCTTCGCTGCCAGGTAGGCAAGATTACGCTCATCATTGGGGACGTATCTGCTTTCGGCTTCCAGAACAATTTTATTCTTTTTCAGGCTGGTCAGTTCAATACGGTCGGCAAGGTCTATCGTAGTCATCACCATCTCCACTTCGTGGAAACCGTCTTTTCTTTTATGTAGCACATCGAGCGATAAATTTATTTTCGCCGGCGCTTTCTCCATTATATACATACCAACACCCACTTAAACGTATAGTATGACCGCATTGTACCATAAAAAGACAAAACAAAAAGCAGCAAACAAAATGTTTACTGCTCTGCTACGGCAACTGATGGTTGTTCTTCGAAGTTGAGTTCCACGGTTTCGGTCAAAACATCCGCGTAACTGTAAGAGACTCTCTCGTAAGAATTCTCTTCGGGATCCAATTCCACGATAAAAACGGAAGGGTACGTATCGGAAAGCGTCCCTGTACGTTCAATCGTTTTGCGTCGACCTCCATTAGCTTTCAATGTAAGTCGGTTTCCGATCTGTTCTTCTAGCGTTTGCTTGATTTCTCCCAATGTTTTAGCCACTAGACTCCACCTCACTAAAACAAATGTATCACACATATTGGAAATAGTCAAATAAGTGATATATTATAGCAATATTCAATAAAGAATGTCAATCACAAAGAAAAGCGGAGCCATTCGCTTAGAAGTTCTAAGATAAGCAGGTACTCCGGGCTTCGGGTGCTCTGGCCCGAAACAGGGGGGCCAGCTTATCTTACGGACTTCTGAATGGCGGAGCTGGATCATGAAAAGCGGAAACTTCCGGGTAGAAGCACTGGCGTAAGCAGGAGGCTTACTTTTCGGGGGCCTTTCCCCGAAAATAAGTGTACTGCTTAGGACATGAGCTTCTGGAAGTTGCAGCTGGATCATGAAAAGCGGAAACTTCCGGTTAGAAGCGCTGGCCTAAGCAGGAGGCTTACTTTACTTCATGGAAAACGTCCGCAAGCCTTGCGAACTCTTCCATCGAAAGCGACTCACCCCGGCGACCGGGGTCGATACCCGAGCTTTCCATGCGCTCCCTGATCTCATTCTTTTCAAGTGACCCTTTGAAGAAACTCCCGAGATTATTGATAAGCGTCTTTCTCCTCTGCTTAAAAGAGGCTCTCACTATTTCAAAGAAGAAATCTTCATCCTGCACGTCGACAGGCGGTTCCGCACGCTTCTCCAGATGGAGAACAGCGGAATCCACGTTCGGCTGGGGCATGAATACGGACTTCGGCACCGTCATCGGTATGCTCGCTTCCGTGTAATACTGCACAGCGATCGACAGCGAACCGTAGCTTTTTGTACCGGGAGAGGCGGCCATCCGTTCGGCTACTTCTTTCTGGATCATTACCGTAATGCTCCGGAACGGAAGACGATCCATCAGCAGTCTCATAAGGATAGGAGTAGTGATGTAGTAAGGGAGGTTCGCAACCACCCTGACCTCTTCATGATCACGGGAAAGCTCATGTACGACCTTGGCTATATCCGCTTTCAGAATATCTTCGTTGATAATTGTGGCGTTATCGAAAGATGACAGTTCTTCCTCGAGAATGGGTACCAGCCGCTGATCGATTTCAAAAGCCGTGACAGAACCTGCATGAAGAGCCAATTGTTCAGTCAGCGCCCCTATGCCGGGACCGATTTCAATCGCTGCTGTATTCTCACCGATTCCGGCATGGCGGAGCATATTTTTTAAAATATTAACGTCTACGAGAAAGTTCTGCCCCAGGCTTTTCTTAAAGGAAAACCCGGCTTTTGTTAAAATGTCTTTCGTGCGACCTGGTGTCGCTATCGCTTTATTGTTCATCTTTCTCCTCCTGAATAATTTCTCTCATGACCTGTTCCACTTCCTCTTCAGTGATCCGGAACATATTCAAACGACGCACCAGCTGCTTCGCGTTCGTATGACCGATATGAAGGCGTTCTCCGAGTTTTTCACGCCGGGCACTGGCCCCGGCTCCTCCGATTAGTCCGTATGGCAGAAGGTCGGCTTTCTCCAAAAGATTCTCTTCTTCTTCTGTCACTTCATAAACGGCGGACAACGCTTCCCTTATATGCTCTGCCGACGCATGTTCCACTCCTACCCCTTTGTCATGTTTAGCGATAGCCGTATGCTTCGGCAGAAACGCGTGCTTGCAGCCTGGTACGTGTTCGGAGACGATGTGTCGAATCCGTTTCCCCGGGTAATCCGGATCCGTAAAAATGATGACTCCGCGCTTTTCGTATGCATGTCTGATCCTCTCCAGAACATCCTCACCAATTGCCGAGCCATTCGTTTCAATCGTATCGGCCACGACCGCCTGTTTGATTTTTTGTGTATCGTCTTTACCTTCGACGACGATTATTTCTTTAACTTTCACCTCGGGCCCCTCCGTTCATTTGCTTCTGTAAGCATACCACGTGTGACCCATCAGAAAAAGCACAGACAAAATCAGCAGCTCGGACCCGTAGAGTGGGGTTTACTATTCTTCCTCAAAAAGAAACTGAATACACAAAAACGCCTGTTTAGAGATAAAAACTCTATTCAGGCGTTTTATATTATATGTCTACTTGTTCTTCAGGATAAATTAAAACATTATCGACAAATATCCTGCAACGTACTGTAAACATACCACCGATACTTACTTTGATATTTTCTGTACCTCCATTACTGCGTTCTAAACTCCCGCTCAACTCCCCTCGCAGGGTAAAACCGACTTTTTCGTCCTGCAATGTACCATCAACATACAATCTTTCCCCACTAAACCATGTATTCACTACTTGAATGTGGTGCCCTTCATATGTAACTTCAAAGGTTTTCTTCATTTAAAACTCCCCCTCATCATTCGAAACTATAAATAAAATTTTCTTATAGACGGGCATAATTTATTGAAAAATAACATACCAATCTATACGAAAACTGGTATGTTATTTAACTTTTTATGTTGTTTTTTCTTTATCAGGAGTAAAGTGGTTACGATTTAATACCGAAAAACTTTTTCGCATTGTCAGTAGTGGTTTCCGCTACTTCCTCATAAGGAAGTTCTTTCAGCTCCGCTATCTGTTCGGCGACGAGCTTCACCCAAGCAGGCTCGTTCCTTTTGCCGCGATTCGGATGAGGAGCGAGGAAAGGGGCGTCCGTTTCCACGAGCAGATGTTTCATCTCCACAGCTTTTGCCACTTCTTTCGGCAGTTTCGCGTTTTTGAACGTGACCGGCCCCCCGAGAGAAATCATAAAGTTCATGGCTATCGCACGCTCCGCATATTCCACAGGTCCGTTGTAACAGTGCATAATTCCGCCAACGTCCTCTGCATGTTCCTGTTCGAGAACTTCAATGATATCTTCCGTCGCCTCCCGGTTATGGATGATAATCGGCAGCTTCACCCTTTTCGCAAGAGCAATCTGTTTTTTGAACACTTCTTTCTGTACGTCTTTCGGTGATTTATCCCAGTGATAATCAAGGCCCATCTCACCGATCGCCACTACTTTCGGGTGGTCCGCCAGGCCCTCAATCCATTCGAGGTCTTCTTCCTTCATATCGACAGCGTCCACCGGGTGCCAGCCGACAGCGGCGTAAATGTTCTCATCGCTCTCCGCTATTTCCAGAGCTTTCGGAATCGTTTTCCGGTCAAATCCGACGACTGTCATATATTCAACACCTGCTTCCCGGGCCCGGCGTATCGTCTCGTTCCGGTCTTCCTCAAACTGATCGGCGTTCAGATGTACGTGTGTATCGAACAACATATTGTGTTTCCTCCTTCCGGATATTCATGACAAAGGTACGGGGGCAAAACAAAACGATAACAAAAGAACAGCACATCGCCTCCCGACGGGCCCGGCCTCAACTTGTGCCGACGCCTCAGGAGTCTCCGTGCTGTTCTTCAAAAAATCCGGAAACCGGCGGGAACACCCGATTCCCGTTATCTGTTTTATCCCGAACGTTTCCTCAGGTTACTTTGGCTCCATTTGCCAGCGTCTGATCGACGGAAGCGAGTGACAAATTACCGGACTCGTCTTCTCCGGCAAGAATCATACCTTCCGACAGTTCGCCGCGAAGTTTCACGGGTTTCAGGTTACGAATGCATATAACCTTGCGACCTTTCAGATCTTCCGGACTGTAGTATTCGGCAATCCCCGATACGACCTGGCGTTCTTCATACCCGAGATCGAGCTGAATTTTCAGCAGTTTGTTCGCCTTTTTGACAGGAACCGCTTTTTTCACTTCGGCTACGCGGAAGTCGAACTGCTGGAAGTCATCGATGGTTACTTCCGGCAGGTCCTCGGGCTTTTCCGGTCCTGCCGAAGGTTTCCTCATCATATCCTTGATGATTTGCGTCTCTTCCTCCACATCCAGTCTCGGGAAAATCGGTTCCGCTTTTTGAACTTCCGTCCCTTCGCTGATGTAATTGAAATCATCAAGTGTCTTCCATTCTTTCCCGGCAGGATCTGTGAGACCGAGCTGCTCAAACATACGCTCCGGCGTGTTCGTCATGAACGGCCGTAGCATAATGCCGATATGACGCAGTGAAGCTGCCAGGTGGGCCATCACGTTACCGAGACGTTCCCTCTGATCCTCGTCTTTTGCAAGAATCCACGGAGTCGTTTCGTCGATATATTTATTCGTACGGCTTATAAATTTCCAAAGTTCACCGAGGGCCACGGAGAATTCCATCTGTTCCAGGCTCTCTTCTACGTTCGTTTTCGTCTCCATAGCCATTCTTTCGAGATCTTCCTCCAGGCCGGTCTCTCCCGGTACAAGCGCCGGGATCCGTCCGTCGAAGTACTTGTTGATCATGGCGACCGTACGGTTCAGCAGGTTACCAAGGTCATTGGCCAGATCGTAATTCGTACGCTCGACGAAAGCCTCCGGTGTGAACACTCCGTCCGATCCGAACGGCACTTCGCGGAGAAGATAGTAGCGGAGTGCATCAAGACCGTATCTGTCACTGAGCTGGACAGGGTCCACGACGTTTCCTTTGGATTTCGACATCTTTCCATCCTTCATCAGAATCCAGCCGTGTGCAAACACCTGTTTCGGAAGCGGAAGATCGAGAGCCATAAGCATGATCGGCCAATAGATCGTATGGAAACGGACGATTTCCTTCCCGACCAGCTGTACATCGGCAGGCCAGTACTTGCGGAACCGCTCGTCATCATCCGTATCGTATCCGAGGGCCGTAATGTAGTTACTGAGCGCATCGATCCACACGTAAATTACGTGTTTCTCATTGCCCGGCACTCCGATACCCCAGTCGAACGTAGTCCGGGAAATAGCGAGATCTTCAAGCCCCGGCTTAATGAAGTTATTGATCATTTCATTTTTCCGGCTTTCCGGCTGGATGAATTTCGGGTTGTCTTCATAGAACTTAAGAAGGCGGTCGGCATACTTGCTCATCTCAAAGAAATAGGATTCCTCTTTCACTTTCTCAACCGGGGCGCCGCAGTCCGGGCAGTGCGCTTCATCAAGCTGACGTTCCGTGAAGAAGGACTCACAGGAAGTACAGTACCATCCTTCGTACTCCCCGAGGTAAATATCCCCTTTTTCCATGAGGTAATCGAAAATTTTAGCTACTACCTGCTTATGCCGCTCCTCGGTAGTTCTGATGAAATCATCGTAAGAGATATCAAGTTTCTTCCATAGATCCTGAATACCGCCCACGATTTCATCCACATACTCAATCGGGCTTACTCCCTTTTCTTCGGCTTTACGCTGAATTTTCTGGCCGTGTTCATCCGTTCCGGTCAGATACATCACGTCATATCCGCGCAGTCGTTTGTAGCGGGCCATTGCATCCCCGGCTACCGTGGTATAAGCATGTCCGATATGAAGATTACCGCTCGGGTAATAAATCGGTGTCGTAATATAAAATGTATTTTTCTCCTCAGGCATACAGGCCCCTCCTTATAATTACGAGACTTCTTATAAATAGTCATTCCTAACTTTAAAATATACCGAAAATAGGTCCGCCCTGTCAAAAAATCGGGGTTTATTAAGGATACACCCTCCCTTCCCGAAACAGGTATAGACACCCGTATACAGACATGTAAAAGTTTTTTCGTTATTTAGAACATGCTAATTGACATGATTGGCAAACTTTGGTATTATGATTCCGAACCATCGTCGAAATCAGACGACTAACTTTTGAAGTAAGGGGAGAGAAACATTATGAAATCTACTGGAATCGTCCGTAAAGTGGACGAACTGGGACGCGTCGTTATTCCTATCGAATTACGCCGTACCCTGGACATCAATGAGAAAGATGCGTTGGAGATATACGTAGACGACGACCGCATCGTTCTTAAGAAATACCAGCCATCCATGGCTTGTCAGGTCACCGGGGAAGTGGCTGATGACAACATTAAGCTCGCAGGCGGCAATCTGGTTCTCAGTAAAGAAGGCGCCGAACAGCTGGTCAAAGAAATCCAGAGCAAGTTCTGATTTTAAGACCTCTTTTTAAAAAAGAAAGCACTTTTACCAACACAGAGAGAAGGTAAAAGTGCTTCTTTTTTATTTTTTAATCCTCTTCCACGTGGTAAGCCCGGTACACTTCGCGTTTCGGCATACCTCGCTCCACCGCTACTTTTTTGACGGCTTCTTTGTCTCTCATCCCTTCCTCCACGTAGGATCCGACGTGTTCCTCCAGAGTGAGCGAATCCCACCAGGACGATTTCTCTTCCTCTTCGCCTCCTTCGACCACGATACAGAACTCGCCTTTCAGTTCCGTTTCCTCCACCCAGGTGAGGACGTCGGAGAGATCTCCCCGCAGAAACTCCTCATACTGTTTCGTCAGTTCGCGGGCAAAAGAAACGCGACGATCACCGAACACCTCGTATAAATCCTGCGTCATCTGTTTCAGACGGTGGGGAGATTCATAAAATACCATCGTTTCCGGAAAGCTCTTCCACTTTTCCAGTTCCTTCACTCTGTCCTTCTTTTTCCGGGGTAAAAATCCGTAGTAAAAGAAGTGGTCCGCCGGCAGCCCCGAACCGACCAGGGCGACGAGTGCCGCGTTGGCGCCGGGAAGTACGACGACCGGAATATCTTCTGCCACAGCCTGACTTATGATCTCCTCCCCGGGATCCGAAATCCCCGGCATTCCGGCATCACTGACCAGCGCTACGGAAAGGCCGTCCCCGAGCCAGGCGATCAGTTCCTCCGCCCGGCTTTTCCGGTTATGTTCGTGGTAACTGATCAGAGGGGTGTCAATATCATAGTGCCGGGTCAATTTCTTCGTGTTGCGGGTATCTTCCGCTGCAATCTTATCGACCGACTGTAACGTATGCACGGCCCGGTACGTCATATCCTCGAGATTCCCGATCGGGGTCGGAACGATGTACAACGTACCTTCCTCCTTATTTCCCCGGAAACTTTTTTGCGTCTTCATCCTTCATCCACTCCCTGTATAAGCTTTTCCTTGGCTGTGCGGGACAGTTTTTTTATTCTGTATTCTTCCCGGAGGGCCTCGCTTTTCGTCGAAAATATTTTCGTATAGACGACTTCAAAAGGAGCTCTGCCTCTCGTATACTTCGCTCCCTGTCCTGCCTCATGTTTTTTCAGACGTGCGGGAAGGTTGTTCGTGTATCCTGTATACAGCGTGTGATCCCGGCACTTGAGGACGTAGACGATGTGCTCATCCATACAGCATCTGTTCCGCTTCGTGCGTGTAATTACCGTCTTCCTCATATACATAGAGAGGAGGCAGAACACTGAGACCCGGGTTTCCGTCCCGTACCCCTTCGATCAGCAGCATATTCGCTTCTTTCTTCGCATTCGGATAAACGAAACGGACCCGCTTCGGTTCCAGTTTATACTTGCGGAACGCCTCGATGATTTCGACGAAACGTTCGGGCCGGTGAACCATAGCTACTTTTCCGCCGGATTTTGCCAGTCGGGAGGATGCTTCCACCACTTCTTCAAGCGTACAGGCGACTTCGTGACGTGCGATCTTCAAATGTTCATTTTCGTTCCTCATTACGCCATCCGTCGTCTTGAAGTACGGCGGATTCACGGTTACAAGATCGAATTTATCATTTTTGAAATAAGCCGGCATCTCCCTCAGA
Source organism: Salimicrobium humidisoli (assembly GCF_002295105.1). GTDB lineage: Bacteria > Bacillota > Bacilli > Bacillales > Halobacillaceae > Salimicrobium > Salimicrobium humidisoli. Next base: position 33,512 of record NZ_NSGH01000022.1, read on the forward strand.
TCTCCGTGGATCATGGACACCTGCTCTGCCGCTCTGTTCAGCTCCACATTCCGGACGGCCATGTCATACAGCCGCTCCTGAATCTCCACGCCGGTGATCGGCACGTTGGAGTGGTTAAGGAAAAAGAGGGGCAGCACCCCGTTCCCGGTACATAAATCAAGAATCTTCCCCTTCGTCCGCGGAAGAGAGGCGAATCTCGCCAGAAAAGCGGCATCCAGAGAGAATGCGAATACGCTCGGGCTCTGTATAATTCGTCTGTTTTCTTCTGCAAGCAGATAATCTATTCTTTCGTCTTCGTATAAGTGAACCACGTTCCCTTTTCCTCCCGCCTGATATGAATAAAATCGAGTAGGAGGAGGTGACTAGCCTCCGTCCTCTCCCACCACCGTACGTACGGTTCCGTATACGGCGGTTTCATAAAATTCAACGTGCATTCAATGATTTTAAACCCATACGTTGCCAATAGTGGTCATTGAGCGTGCGATGGAGAATTGGGCTACTGGCTATACGCCAGTAGCCTTTTCTTGTATTTCCCCATTCGAAGGCTTTCGCCTTTGTCACTCCCAATGCTATTAAATTCTTCACTTTGGCCTTGGGCAGTTTCCACTCTTTCCAACGAATCATTCGAAGTCTTCTCTTCAACCATTCCATCATTCTTTTGAAAATCGATGGCGTTTCCGCCAGGCGAAAGTAGTTATACCATCCGATAAGAAACTCATTAATTTTCTCAATACGGTATGTCATATCGGTACTCCACTTTCGACTCGTCCATTGGCGTAAACGTTGTTTAGCCTTGTGAACCGAATCTTTGTGGACGCGCACTCTAGCCTTTCCTTTCACCGAAGGTGT
>NZ_NSGH01000023.1 GCF_002295105.1 Salimicrobium humidisoli
AGTTTTAGATTGAAACATCCAATCACCTTTCGTTGATAAGTTACAGCTATTATAACAAATTAACGCGGTGATCTATTTAAAAAACAGAAAAAAATAAAAGCTGCCGAGACTTTCTCGACAGCCTGAGACTGACCTCCGTCAGTCCTTCTTCTGCTTATAGATTTCTATCGCTCTCTCCCGCATCCGCTTGTGATCCACCATCGGCGCCGGATAATCCTCCCCGATGATACAACCTGCTTCCTTCTGCTCATCCTCCGACATTTTGTGAGGTTCGTGGATATACTTCTCAGGCACATTCCGAAGGGCCGGAAGCCACTCTTTTATATAGTCCCCATGCTTATCGAACCGTTCGGACTGACGGACGGGGTTGAAGACGCGGAAATAAGGGACCGCATCCGTTCCTGTCGAGGCTGCCCATTGCCAGCCGCCGATGTTCGAAGCCGCTTCATAATCGGCCAGTTTCCGGTTGAAGTACCTCTCCCCTTTCCTCCAGTCGATAAGAAGATCTTTCGTCAGAAAAGAGGCGACCGCCATTCTGGCGCGATTATGCATCCAGCCGCTTTCGTTCATCTGTGCCATAGCGGCGTCAATGAACGGGAAGCCGGTCCGCGCTTCTTTCCACCGCTCGAAGATTTCCTCATCTTCGTTCCAGGGGATTCCACGAAATTTTTCCGTAAGTTCCTTATCATCTGCCTCCGGATGGTTGTAATACACCATGTGGTAAAAGTCGCGGAAGGCCAGTTCCCGGACAAAACTCTCCACTCCGTCCTGGCGCTTCCGGCCGTCCGTTTCCTGCAGAACTCTGTGATATACCGTACGCGGGGAAATCGCTCCCGTGCGCAAATAGCGGCTCATCAGGCTGGTACCGTCTTTCGAGGGGATGTCCCGGTCTTCGTCGTAATAATAGATCGGTTCATCCAGAAACCGGGTGAGGCGCTGTTCAGCTGCTTCCTCACCGACCTCCTCCCACTTCCGGAGCGGTGCATCCGTAAGTTCCCGGTACTTTTCCTCCCCGTCCGCAAAATCTCCGGAACGGTCTGTCAGATGCTGCTTCATTTTATCCGTATTCAATTTCACCACCGGGGGTTTGTCAAGCTTCTGCCACTGCTTGAAATAAGGGGAGAACACCTGATAAAGTCCGCCGTCTTTCTTCGTCACTTCCTCTGCTCCATGGAGAGGGTGATCGATGTACGTATGCGTGCGCACTCCCCGCTCCTCGAAGACAGGCAGTACTCTCTCATCCCGTTCTTTCCCGAACCCGGTTTCTGCTTTGTTGAAATAAATGTCCTCAGCATCCGTCACCGTATCGAAAAAAGAGCGGAATGCCTCCTCTTCCTCCCCGAAGATGAAATGGAGGGGTCCTGACGATTCATGGAATGTTCGGACAGTCTGAAAAAAGTAATCCTCCTGCAGATCAAATTCCCGGATAAGCTCAGGATGGATATGGAAGAGGAGCAGTAATTCATCCCCTTCCCCGAGATTTTTCACCGCTTCCGTCAAAGCAATATTGTCGTTCAGACGAAGGTCGTTGCGAATCCATACGACAGAAGTACTCATATTAAAGCTGCTTCATCAGATTGGCCATTTCGACAGCAGCTACCGCGGCCTCTGAACCTTTGTTTCCGGCTTTCGTTCCTGCACGTTCAATCGCCTGTTCGATCGTATCGGTCGTGATGACACCGAAGATGACCGGAAGACTGTTTTTTACGGAAGCCTGGGATACCCCTTTCGCCGCTTCCCCGCAGACGTAATCGAAGTGAGGGGTCGATCCCCGAATGACTGCTCCGAGAGTGATGACAGCGTCATACTTCCCGGATGCTGCCATGCGATCTGCCGCAAGCGGGACTTCAAAAGCTCCCGGAACCCACGCCGCATCAATATTCGCTTCATCCACGCCGTGCTGTTTCAAAGCTCCGACAGCGCCTTCGTAAAGCCGTTCTGTAATAAATTCGTTGAATCGTCCCGTCACGATACCTATTTTAAGATCTGTTCCTACCAGATTACCTTCCAGTCTGTTCACCATGCCTGATACTCCCCTTTATAAATGAAATAAGTGACCCATTTTCGAACGTTTCGTTTCCATGTAGCGCGCATTCTCTTCCCGGGAAGGCATTTCAATCGGTACGCGGTCGGTGACTTCGAGACCGTAGCCGCCGAGCCCGGAGATTTTTTTCGGATTGTTCGTCAAAAGGTTGAGCTTCGTAATCCCGAGGTCCTTCAGAATTTGTGCTCCCACCCCGTAGTCGCGCAAATCCGGGGCAAATCCGAGTTTTTCATTGGCTTCCACCGTGTCGTAGCCTTCTTCCTGGAGTTTATAGGCATACAGTTTGTTCATGAGCCCGATTCCGCGTCCTTCCTGACGCATGTAGACGAGCACCCCGCTGCCATTTTCCTCGATCTGTCTCAGAGCGTTGTGAAGCTGCGGTCCACAGTCACAGCGCCAGGAGCCGAACACGTCCCCGGTAAGGCACTCCGAGTGGACCCGTACGAGCACTGGTTCCTCCGGGTTGATTTCCCCCTTCACAAGAGCGATATGATCCTTGTAGTCGATATCGTTCGTAAAGCCGATCGCCCGGAAATCTCCGTATTCAGTCGGGAGTTTGATTTCCACTTCCCGTTTGACATGTTCTTCGTGGTTATACCGGTACTGGATCAGATCTGCGATCGTGATCATCGGTATGTCGAATTCCTCGGACATCTTCTTGAGATCCGGTACTCTCGCCATCGTCCCGTCATCTTTGATGATTTCACAAATGACACCGGCGGATTTCGCACCTGCCAGTTCGGCGAGGTCGATGGACGCTTCCGTGTGACCGGCACGACGGAGGACTCCCCCTTTTTTACCGACGAGCGGAAAGATATGTCCCGGCCGGTTGAAATCAGATGCGGTCGCCTGTGTCCGCAACATCTCACGGATCGTGAGGGCCCGTTCCTCTGCGGAAATACCGGTCGTCGTATCGCGGTGGTCGATACTTACAGTAAACGCCGTTTTGTTCGGATCGGTGTTTTCCCCGACCATCGGCATCAGTTCGAGACTCTCTGCTATTTCTCCGGAAACCGGAGCACATACGAGACCGCGCCCGTGAGTGATCATAAAATTGATCATTTCGGAAGTTGCGTATTCCGCCACCCCGACGAGGTCCCCCTCATTCTCTCTGTCCTCATCATCACATACTATTACCATCTTCCCCTGTTTCAGGCGTTCGATTGCGTATTCGATAGTATCAAACATATTATCCCCCTGTCCTCTAAACGTAGCCGTTTTCTTTAAGAAAATCGGAGCTGACTTCTTCACTGTCTTTGTTCTTCATGAAATGAGCAATATATTTACCGATCATGTCACATTCCACGTTAACCTCATCTCCCGGTTCTTTGTTCCCGAGAATGGTGTGTTCCATGGTGTGCGGGATGAGGGAGACGAGAATCGTATTCCCCTTCACTCCGAATACGGTCAGGCTTGTACCGTCTACCGCAATCGATCCTTTATGAATGAAGTACTGTACCAGGTCTTCCGGAAGTTCAATTTCATAATAGACCGCATTCGCTTCCGGCGTTTTTCCGGTAATCTTTCCAGTGCCGTCAATGTGTCCGGAAACGATGTGGCCGCCGAAGCGTCCTCCGGCTGCAAGAGCCCGTTCAAGATTCACTTTGCTTCCTTCGGTGAGGTCTTTGAAGTTCGTCGCACGGAATGTCTCCGGCATTACGTCGAAAGAAGCCGTCGTTTCCGTGAATGCCGTCACTGTTAAACAGACGCCGTTAATGGAAATGCTGTCTCCTTCTTCCACGTCTTGTAAAATGACGGAAGCTTCGATACTCACATCCATCGCTTCCTCTTTCTGCTCAATCGATCTGATGGTTCCGATTTCTTCTATGATTCCTGTAAACATCTCATTCGCCTTCTTTCCTTGAAACGATTTTAATATCTTCCCCTACACGGTCCTGATGAACTACGGAGAAACTCATTGCGTCATGCAAATGCTCAATACCTGCCCCTGAGACGGGTGTGAGCGCTTTTCTTCCGCCGATCAGTTTCGGGGCGATATAGGTAATGACTTCGTCTACGTTTCTGGAGCGGACAAAACTGTCAGCCACTGTTCCTCCGCCTTCTACGAGCAGAGAGGAGATCTTTCTCTCCGTAAGCTCCTTCAGAAAAACGTCAATGTCCACAGTTTCTTCCGACTGACGCAGAATTTCCACGTGGGACGGGGCCGAGAATTCCTTCAACTGCTTATTAGTCACCGTTTTACCGGCCACAATCCATACCGGAGAAGTGTCGTCCTGCATAAGTTTCGCGTCCCTCGGCATCCGCAGATGGTTGTCGAGAACGATACGCACCGGGTGGCTTCCGCCTTCCTCGAGTCTTGCCGTCAGCATAGGGTCGTCCGTAAGCACCGTATTTATCCCTACGAGAATAGCTCCCGAGCGGTGCCGGTACCAGTGTCCGTCTTTCCGTGCCCTCTCCCCGGTGATCCACTGACTTTCTCCGGTGGACGTGGCGATTTTACCGTCCAGGCTCATCGCCGACTTCAGCCGCACGTACGGTTTCCCCGTCGAAATATAGTGGAAAAAAGGCCGGTTAATGGCATCCGCTTCTTCGCGGCAGACATCCGTGACGACTTCCACACCGCCGTCCTTCATTTTTTTCATGCCTTTTCCTGCCACCTCAGGATTCGGATCGAACGAGGCGATTACAGCCCGCTTAATCCCTGCTGCTACAATCGTATCAGCGCAGGGCGGCGTTCTGCCGTAATGGCTGCACGGTTCCAAAGTGACGTATATTTCTGCACCTTCGGCATGAGATCCGGCCATGTTCAAGGCGTGGACTTCGGCATGAGGTTCCCCTGCTTTGACGTGGACCCCGGTGCCGACGATCTGGTTATTTTTAACTACTACTGCAGCGACAGCCGGATTCGGATCCGTCTGACCCATCGTTTTCCGTGCCATCTCCACAGCAAGTTCCATATAGTAACGGTCTCTGTTCATGTGCTTTCCTCCGAACTACTTCTCTTTACGGGAGACAGGTTTATTGTCGGTTCGGACGCAGTAAGCGCTCTGCCTGGATGGTCTTTTTTCATAAAAAATACCCTGAAGAACAATTGTCCTTCAGGGCATAAAGATACTTAAAAAAAGGTACACGTGTACCAGGATTAGAATAATCTTTCTCCCATCCAGACTTTAACTGTCGGCTTTGGACTTTCACCAAATCAGGGGGAATACGCTCTTCCCCGTCGCGGGCTGAGGATGTTACACCATTACCGCCGGCTAGGAATTTCACCTGACCCCGAAAGATACTGTATTGAATTACTTCTTACTATATAGGATGAGAGGAAAATCTGCAATCCTTTTGCTTCACAGCTTTTTCACAAAAAGGAAACGGTTGCAAAATGACATCCTTTCCGATATGCTATGCTTAGTTTGCGAAAACGATTGCATAATTTAATGCAGGACTTTCGGATGATGCGCCATCCGGATAGAATCGCAGTTTTTGAAATGAGAAGAGGAGTGAGTGAGTATGGAACGTAAATGGTGGAAAGAAGCCGTCGGCTACCAGGTGTACCCGCGGAGTTTCCAGGACTCCGACGGGGACGGTATCGGGGATCTGCAGGGAATGATCAGCCGTCTCGACTATTTGAAAGACCTGGGCATTGATTTTATCTGGATTTGTCCGATGTACAAATCGCCGCTCGACGATAACGGCTATGACATTTCGGATTATAAGGATATTCTTCAGGACTTCGGTACGATGAAGGACTTCGATCAGCTTCTCGAAGAAGTACATAACCGCGACATGCGCCTGATCATCGACCTCGTTCTGAACCACACGAGTGACGAACATCCGTGGTTTCTTGAATCGAAATCTTCAAAACAGAGCCCCAAACGCGACTGGTATATTTGGAGAGACGGACGTGACGGGGGACCGCCGAACAACTGGGAAAGTATATTCGACGGGTCGGCCTGGAAGTATGATGAAGCGACGGACCAGTACTTCCTCCATATTTTCTCGGAACGCCAGCCCGATTTGAACTGGGAAAACGGGGAAGTGCGCCGTGAACTTTACGACACCGTCAACTGGTGGCTGGATAAAGGAATCGACGGCTTCCGCATTGACGCCATCAGCCATATTAAGAAGCGTCCCGGGCTTCCTGATATGCCGAATCCCGAACAGAGACAGTATGTATCAAGTTTTGATATGCACATGAATCAGGAGGGCATCCACGAGTTCCTTCAGGAATTCAAAGAAGAAACATACGGAAAGTACGACGCGGTTTCTGTCGGGGAAGCCAACGGAGTGAGCGCAGATGAAGCACATCTCTGGGTCGGGGACGAAGGGAAAATGGACATGATTTTCCAGTTCGAACATCTTGATCTTTGGGACCGGGAAGGCGGTACAGGACTTGACGTGCCGGGGCTGAAGCTCGTCCTTACGAAATGGCAGAAAGGACTCGAAGGAGACGGCTGGAACGCTCTGTTCATCGAAAATCATGACAAAGCACGTGCCGTGTCCACGTGGGGAGATGACGGGGAGTTATGGAAAGAGAGTGCCACGTCACTTGCTACCATGTATTTCCTAATGCAGGGTACCCCCTTCATTTATCAGGGACAGGAAATCGGTATGACGAACGCCGGCTTCACTTCCATCAACGACTATGACGATGTGGCGGCGAAGAACTTCTATACTGCCAAAAAGGCGCAGGGATGGAAAGATGAGGAGATACTTCAAAACCTCAGGGAAACTTCCCGGGACAACAGCCGGACGCCGATGCAGTGGGAGAACAGCCGCAACGCCGGCTTCACTTCAGGCCGCCCCTGGATAAAAATCAACCCGGATTATAAGCAGGTGAACGTGGAAGATCAAAAGGAAGACGAAACATCGATTCTGAACTACTATCGACAGCTGATCCGGCTGAAAAAGTCGTATGATTTATTCACATATGGAAAATATGATCTGCTGGAGGAAACCGATCCTTCTCTTTACGCTTACACGAGAACTCTCGGGAATCAGCAGGCAGTGATCATCGCAAATCTCTCCGGCACCTGCTCCGCCCTGCCGCCGGAAGCAGATATCCGAGAAGAAGATCTCCTTCTGCATAATTACCGTGATCTTCCCGATGAATCCATTATCCGTCCTTTTGAAGCACGGGTGTATAAAAGAGAGTGGTAAATTAATATTTCCGCGAGTTAGAAAAGCCTCCACGAATCCTGAGCGGTTCCGTTGGAGGCTTTCTGATGTCTTTCTTCTTTATTCAGCGGCTTTTAGTAAGGACACAGAAAGCGAATTTCGGTAAAGCGAGCTGGCGTTTGATCCGTTTCGGGTCGGAAATCAGCCGGTACAACCATTCCACGTTCAGATTCCGGTACAGTTTCGGAGCCTTCTTCTCTTTACCGGCCCACACATCGAAACTTCCTCCGACGCCCTGAAATACTTTCACCCCGAGTTTTTCTTTGTGGCGACGGATCCAGAGCTCCTGCTTCGGACTTCCGAGTGCTACGAACAGAACGTCAGCCTGACAGTCCTGAATTCGCTGCACCACCTCATCTTCATTCCCATCAAAACCGTTTTCGTATCCTGCCACGGTAATGTCGGGGTAATGTTTTTCAATGTTGTCCCTGGCCTTCGATACAGAATCTTCTTCTGCTCCGTACAGAAATACGCGTAACTTTTTCTGTTCGGCAAAGTGCAGGAGGTAACTCATCAAGTCTATACCGGTCACCCGTTCCCTGATCTGTCCGCCTCTCCATTTGGAGGCCCATACGATTCCTATTCCATCAGGAATCTGTAAAGTGGAGGAGTTGATGAGCTCCCGGACTTTTTCATCCTTACAGGCTTCCATTACTTTCTCCGGGTTGACAGCGACGATGGTCGACTGCTCCCCCGAATCGATATTCCTTGAAATTTCACTGATCACCCTTTTATAGGTGACAGGCGCCACGTCGACGCCCAAAAAAGTTTCCTTCATCATTCTCCGATAACCTCCAGTCCGCTCAGGTCCCCGATCGGATAGATTCTCGTATCGCCTTTCGCTTCCGGAAGGCAATTCCGCATATCGAGAACGACCGGGGTCTTCATGCGGTCTTCAAAGATAGAGGTGTCCATCTTTTTGTATTCACTGTGATCGACCAGCACGAGGGCCGCGTCCGCTTTATCAAGAGACTCCTCGATGGGATGGATCCGCAGCGGAACCTGATCTTCCCTGACGTAAGGGTCGTGACAGAAAACTTTATAGTTCTTTTTATTGTTGACCAGTTTAAAGACGACGTCAATCGCCGGGCTTCCGCGTACATCGTCCACGTCGCCTTTGTAGCTTAGCCCGAAGACAGCTATTTTCGGGTTGGAGATGTTCCGTGTCAGTTTTTCGACCTGAGAAATGACGAAGTCAGGCATCGAGTTATTGATTTCTCTCGCCGTCTGCATCAGAGGCGACACATCTTCCGCTTTTTCTATGACAAAATAAGGGTCCACCGGAATACAGTGGCCACCGACTCCGGGTCCGGGTTCGTGCAGGTTTACCCTCGGATGTACGTTGGCAAGCCTGATCACTTCATGAGCATTGAAATCCAGTTCCGCCGAAATTTTGGCCAGTTCGTTCGCCAGCGCTATATTCACATCACGGTACGCGTTCTCCATAAGCTTGGACATCTCGGCGTTGATAGCCTTCGTTTCTATAATTTCCCCTTTGAGGAAAAGTTTATACAACTCAGCAACCTCTGCAGCCGCCTCTTTCGTATAGCCGCCGATAATAAGTGTGTTTTCTTTGATCTCTTTCATGACACTCCCCGGGATCACCCGCTCGGGGCAGTGGGCCAGGTATATTTCGTTGGCAGCCACGTCCCAGTCTGCTTCTTCAAGCAAAGGTGCCACTTTGTCCTGTATCGTGCGCGGCGGGACGGTGGATTCGACGATGACGGCATTCCCTTTATTCAAATAGGGAAGGATACTCTTCACTGCCTGCTCGACGTAAGTGATGTTCGCCGATTCGTCATCATAAACGGGAGTCGGGACAGCCACGATGAACACATCCGCTTCTTCAGGCTCTCCGCCTGCAGTTAAACGGCCGGAGCCGACCACCCCGCTGATCAGATCCCCAAGGTCCGGCTCCTCGATAAGTATGTTGCCTGCCTGAAGATTATTGATGACATTTTCGTCTATATCAACTCCGTGTACGTTCATGCCGGCCTCGGCAAGCACTCCCGAAATCGGAAGCCCGATATGACCGAGTCCTACTACACATATGTTCTTCATCGTCCACTCCTCCGGATTCCTTATTATCTCCTCGTAATCGTTGACAGCAATTATTACTTACTACGGTACTTATCATCTTCCCCTGTGACAAAAAGCACCCGGATCTTCCGGGAGTGACGCTCAGGAAACACAGTAAATCTGTGCTCCCGCTCTTATTTCGATACTGTAAGGTCAGGCTCCAGCGTAAGTTTCACGTTCCCCGCAATCGCTCTTGAAATCATGCAGGAAGATTCCGCTTTGTGAGCCAGCTTACGCAGCTTCTCAAGTTCAGACGCGGAGGCTCCCTTTTCAAGAACGACTCTCGGCCGGTGAATGATCTCTTCATAAGTTATGACACCATTCGTAACGCTTACGACACCTTCCGAGTCCATGTCCATGTCTTCGAGCGGAAGCTCCGCCCGTTCCATCATAGCTGCTAATGTTATTATATAGCACGTAGATGCCGCTCCGAGCAGCATCTCGTCAGGATTCGTTCCCTGACCCGGTCCGTCCATTTCTTCCGGAATGGAAATTTCCGTCTTCAGTTTATCGGCTTCGATTGTTCCGACCGAGCCCCGGCCTCCGGGCCACGTCGATTTCATATGAAAATGATGCTTTGCCATTATTGTTCCTCCTTCCGGTCTTTTTGAAACCTGAGCACTTTCTCGTTAAGGCTCCGTATCATAAGCTCCACCTGTTCAAGCTCCTCTTCGTCTACAGGACTGTCCACGGACTGTACTACATCGTTCAGCATGGACACCCTGTTTTTAATGTAGTAAAACTGTTCGTCTTTACCTTCGAGCGCTTTACCCATTTCATTTCCTCTCCTTACTGACTATTCCCGTCTTTCTTCCTTCCGGATAAAAACCAGCCGGCTGCCGCAATACCTACGAGCACGGTATAAAACGTAATTTTCCAAAGTGCCGAGTGTGAAAAACTTTCATCGATAATCCGGATGTTCGGATGGGCAAGAGTGGATACCACCAATTTTACACCGACCCACCCTACAATAACAAAAGCTGCGATTTCAAGACCCGGACGGTCATGCAGAATTCTGACGAATACGTTGGCCGCGAACCTCATAATGATGATGCCGATCATCCCGCCTGCAAGAATAACGGCGAACTGTCCTCCGTCGAGACTCCCTACCGTCGGGAGATCTGTTTCGGGAAGAGTTACGGCAAGTGCGACAGCGGCGAGGATGGAGTCGACCGCAAAGGCGAGGTCGGCGAACTCCACTTTCACAACAGTAATCCAGAAGCCTTTTCCTTTCGATGTTTCATCATACGCGGGCTCTTCATCCTCGTCTTCCCCGTTCCCTCTCGTATTCCATTTATCATAAAGGTTCTTTCCTGCAATAAACAACAGATAGGCTGCGCCGAGGGCCTGGACCTGCCAGACATCTACAAGAAAAGAAATGACGAACAGCGATGCGAAACGAAGAACGAACGCGCCGACAAGACCATAAAACAAAGCTTTCTTTCTTTTTTCGGGCGGCAGATGTTTCACCATGATTGCCAGCACGAGCGCGTTGTCGGCCGCCAATATCCCCTCAAGTCCTACGAGTACAATCAGTACCCAGCCGTATTCAATCAGTAATTGGGCTTCCATAAAATTCTGCTCCCCTTATTGGTAGATTCCCGGTAAAGAACAGAGCACAAAAAAGAGACCTCTGCCCTTCCCGGACAAAGGTCTCGCAAACAACGGTCGTTGCCGATAAAACCGGAGATTTCTCTCGTATTGACGATTTTATCGAACAGCTACTCCCCTTCTTTTCTTATCATACCATTTATCCCTTTGAAGTCAACGCAGGAGAGAAGAAAATCTCCACCCTGACACCCTCTTACAGTTACCGTCTCCAATAAAACATTTCTTTCCTGACTTCTTTCCAGTAAAATGTAATCATGTGCTGCCGGAAGCCGGTGTCCCTCCCAGCACGTAACCCTAAATGATTTCAGGAAAGGCGGAATATTATAATGCTGCAAAAAAAATGGTTCCAGACGATTATCACCCTGATCGCCATCTGTTTATTAATATTATTACTGAACAAAATCCAGTTTTTCTTCCAGCCGATTCTCACCTACATCAGCGCTATTGCTCTTCCCCTTATCGGCGGAGGCGTTCTCTACTATATTTCAAGACCGCTCGTGGAGTGGCTGACACGTATAAAAGTGCCACGAGTCCCCGCTATTCTGTTCGTCTTCATGCTTTTTATCGCTGCCGGCTATCTGATCGTTCAGTTCATTGCACCGATCGCCCAGCAGCAGTATACGAAATTAATGAACAACATTCCGGAAATGATCCAGACGGTCGAACAGGGGGTCGGCTACTGGCAGCAGAACCAGGACATTCTTCCTGAGAGGGTAACGGACACTATCCAGAACTTCACTGACAACCTGGAGTCCTACATACAGGAGGCCTCCGCGGCTTTCTTCAGCATACTTACGAACGTCGTCAGCTTTCTGTTTTCGCTTATCCTTGTGCCGTTTTTCCTCTTCTTCATGCTGAAAGACGGGCACCGTCTGCTCCCGTTCATGAGCGGATACATGAGAGAGAAGAGTCCTTCTTTCGCAGACAGCTTCGTACGATGGGCCCGTTCAGTGGATCGTACACTCTATACTTTCATACTCGGTCAGCTTACGGTCAGTGTAGCTGTAGGCTTACTGCTTCTGGTCGGCTATCTGGCCATAGGTCTGCAGTACTCTCTCACTTTGTCCCTGTTCGCCATGATAATGAACGTCATCCCTTTCATCGGGCCTTTTCTCGCAGTCGTCCCGGCCCTGATCGTCGCTCTTTTTCAGGATCCGATCATGGTCATCTGGGTAGCTATCATCACCATAATCGCCCAGCAGGTCGAAGGGAACCTCATATCACCGAACATAATGGGGAAAGCATTGCACATCCATCCACTTACAATCATCACTGTCATACTGGCAGCCGGAAGTCTCGCAGGTTTTCTCGGTTTATTATTCGCCATTCCGGCTTACGCCCTCATAAAAACTACCGTTGCACACTTATATGAGGAGTGGAAGGGTCCCACTGTTTAGCGACTGAACTGCGATATATGAAAAAAGAAGCTGCCGAGGCCCGGCAGCTTCTTCTGTTCTGTATATAGTTGGTTCCGGGAATTATTCTTCAGAACCGGAACTTTCACCCGTTTCTTCACCGGAGATTTCACTTATTTCCTTCTCCAGCTTATCAAGAATCTCCCCGTCAACCGTGGAAACTTCCTCTCTGTAGAAGTCACGGACGCCCATCGCTTCTTTACGGAACGCCTCACGCTGTTCTTCCGTCAGTTCTATAACTTCCGTAGCGTTCTCTTCGTCCTCTTTGATGGTTTTCAGCCATTCCTCGTTCTGGGCTTCCTGCTCCTCATATACCCACTCCTGCATTTCCTGCACAGTCTCGTCGATTGTCTTCTGCATTTCTTCATCAAGACCGTCATACCAGTCGGAGTTCACGGTAGTCATCGCTACATAGTTGTTGTGATTGGAGAGCGTCATGTAATCCTGAACTTCGTGGAACGAAGCATCTCCGATGAAGAAGATCGGGTTCTCCTGACCTTCAACGGTGCCGCGATCAAGCGCCGTATACAGTTCACCCCAGCTCATCGACTGCGGGTCGGCACCATAGGCTTTGTAGGATTCAAGAATCAACGGAGATGTCTGGGTACGCATCTTCAACCCTTCGAAGTCTTCAGGTTTCTCGATTTTCTTACTGGATGTCCACTGCATCGCCCCTTCAGACCAGAACGCAAGCGGGGTGATTCCGTGCTCTTCGTATTTGGAACGAAGGTCTTTATTTAGAGCTTCACTCTTGTTCAGAACTTCCTGGGTTTTCTCCACACTGTCAGGAAACAGAAAATGCAGAGCGAACAGCTGACCTTCTTTTACCATGTTCCCTGTGAAGCCCGGGGACATGACAGCCATCTCGACAGCCCCGGTTTCAAGCTGTTCCACCTGGTCCGATTCATTACCCAGACCTCCGAACTCATAAGGTTCTATCGTGATTTGACCATCGGTTTTCTCATTGATACGTTTCCCGAATTCTTCCGCATATTCGTACTGTACCTGGCCATCCACTTCTTCCGTCACCATTCTCCAGGTCTCTGAACCGCCTCCTGAAGATTCTCCTCCGTCTCCGGAACTTTCTCCGTCACCGCCACCGCCACATGCAGCAAGAAATCCCGACAACGACAACGCCATGACACCAGTCAATAAACTCTTTTTGTTAATAATGGTGAAAACCTCCCCAGTTTTTTTGGTATACTTTCATATGCTTATAGAAGCATAAGTGACAACTCTTCGAAGTAAATCAGTAAAAATGCTACTGCTATCATAATTGCTATATACGGTGGTGTTCCTTTGATCACTTCCAGATAAGGTTTGTTGAAAACGGCGCTGGCCGTGAAAATATCAACGCCGAACGGCGGAGTGGCTGAGCCGAGAGCCGCCTGGAAAGTGATGACGACCCCAAGGTGGATCGGGTCTACTCCGGCACCCATAGCCGCCGGGTAGAAAATCGGTGTAAGTACGAGAATGACCACGATCGGGTCGACGAACATACAACCGATGAAGAAAAACAGAGATACCATCAGCAGTACGAATATCGCGGACGGATCAGGACCAAGCACGGCATCCGTTATCATCTGCGGAATACGCGCGAACGATATGACCCAGGTGAAGGCCTGACCTCCTGCCACGAGTACGAACACGGCTGAGGTGACGATACCAGTGGAGCGGGCAATACTCGGCAGTCTTTTGATATGGATGGATCTGTATATAAGTACTTCAAGTATGAACGCGTAAAGCACCGAAACCCCGGCTGCTTCCGTAGGACTGAACAGCCCGGAGTAGATACCTCCGATGACGATCACCGGAAATCCGATAGGCAGCAGAGCTCTTCTGGTCAGGTGCAGACGTTCTTTCCACGTTGCTTTGTTTGCAAGCGGTATGTCTTTGACGATAGCGTAAATAATACTGTAAACAGTAAAAGCGAGAAAAACGATGATGCCGGGAATGATACCTGCGATGAACAGGTCTCCCACTGAAGTTCCGGAGACGAGTCCGTACATGATCATGCCGATACTCGGGGGAACGAGCAGGGCTACGTCACTCGAATTGATGATGAGTGCCATCGCGGTCGGATCTTTATAACCGATTTTGAGGAGCCTCTCCCTCATCGGGGTACCGATGGCTACGACGGTAGCCTGGGTCGATCCGGAAATTGCGCCGAAAAGGGTACAGGCGGCAGCTGTAGTAACGGCGTATCCTCCCCGGATATGTCCAATGAAGGAGCCGATGAAATCAAGCAGTCTGTTCGAAGTTTTTCCGGTAGTCATTATATCGGCTGCGAATATGAAGAGGGGAACAGCCAGCAGTACGTAAGCTTCGATCCCCGTCGAGAACTGCTGCATCATGATTACCGGGTCTAAATTCGGAAAATAGATAAAAAGGACAATTAGAGGAGCAACCATTAAAGGAACCAGCATCGGAAAGTTCAGCAATAATAGAATGACCATAATTGTTAACATTGTCGCCAGCATATTGTTATCCTCTCTTGTTCGAAGTAATTACTATAAGTGTCCGGTTTCTTCCACTTTCTCATCTTCCATGTCATTGTAGTCCAGAGCTTCCGTACCGATGTATACATTTTCTTTGTCCCTGATGTTCACCCACATGTTACGAAGAAACTGTACGCCCCCCAGGAAAAACCCTATCGGGATAAACATATAAAGGATGTACATCGGCATCTGCAGAGCTGCTGTGACACGGCCGGAGTCTTTAATATCCAGAACATAGAGCGTGGAGTAATAGGCCAGTACGAATAAAATGACAGCCGTCAAAGCCGGAATGAATATAGATAGGACTTTTCTCACCTTAAACGGAGAGAGATCGTAAAAAGCGGACATACTGATATGCCTTCCTTTTCGGGCTGCATAGCTGATTCCCATGAACGTAGCGACGGTCACTGAGATCTGACTGACCTCATCCGCAAAAGGAAGCGTATAGCCGAGCAGCGTCCGGGTAATCGGCTTGCTGATTACCATCAGTGCAATCAAAATGACGGCATAGCTCAGGATGAATTCTTCCAGTTTTAAAATTCCTCGATCTAAAGCTCGAAACAGTTTCAAGTTATGCTATACCCCCTCGATTGTACGCAGGTAATTTGGACATCATTCATTTTACATAAGGCTTAAAGTCCCTACAAACCTGCTTATTTTGCAAATACCCCCTTCTCCTCTCTTTTGAGCGGCTTTTCCTGTGTTATATAAAGAATATCATAAACATAATGAGAAAAGCAGAGGGTGTTTACATTTTTCTCAAAATTCAGTTAATTCATGTTGTACGTAAAGACTCAGGAACAAAGTCACGGTTTTGCATCTTTCCTGTTCATTTTATATAATGAATTATACCATAACATTAAAAGAAGGAGTACATACATATGTCTAAACAGGAGATTGAAGCCCGTATCGCGGAACTGAAATCCGATTATATCCGCGTCCAGGGAGATATGGACAAATTGGAAGCGAACGGGGGAAATGTGGAACGTGCCGAAGCGCAGCTCGAAAAGATTGAAAATGAACTCTCCGATCTGAAAAAAGAATTACGTCAAAAATAAGCAGCCGGGCACTCAGCCCTGCTGCTTATTTTTTCGTTTCGTCTCCAGTTTTTCTTGAATTTTCTCGAATTCTTTACTCGGAGGGGTAAGGGAAACTACGATATCCCCTGTCTCCGGCGCCAGCTCTCCGTATTCCGTAAAGAAATAAAGCATTCCTGTCGCTTTCTTCTTCACGAATAGCTGAACAGCCTGATCATCGAGATTATTCAAATAATCGCCGTACGTATATTTCTCCGTTATGGTCGTTTTTCTTAAAACATACCCGTTCTCCACCATATCATTCAAAGGCTCCCACGTTACATCTTTTCTGAACAGAATCCGCCCGCTGATAGTGTGGTTGAGTCCCTCGAGATTGTCTCCCCGCTGGTCACTCAGGTTCAGTTGAAACGTGTTGTTTCTTCCGAATTCCGGAACGAACGTCGTACATATGAGAGCGTTATAAGAATCCATCTCCGTTGCGGTTACGAGATAGTCGTACGGCGTCATATCGATGGAATAGTCGGTCTGCTCACTGAGCATTTCCCCGTGGAACGTTTTCACTCCTTCGGATCTCGCACTCGTAAGTTTTCTCCAGGAGGAGTCGACTACTACGACCGGTACGTCGAGACTCTTGAGAGTAGAGGCAAGTTTGGTCGTGAAGGGGTTCCCGCCGACGATCAGCACTCCCGGAGGCCCTTCCTGCGAAAGGTCGAGCTTTTTCGAAAGCCATCTCATCGAGAACCCGTGAGCCACGACCGTAGTGAATACCAGGGCAAACGTCAGGGAAACGAGTATCTCCGCATCCTCAAACCCGGCATCGGAAAGCGCACCGGCGAAATAACTCGCTACGGTAAGAGCTACTATACCGCGCGGAGCAATCCATCCTACGAGTAATTTCTCCGAGTTGTTGAGATCCGTGCCGATAGTCGAGATGAATATAGAGAGGGGCCGTACCACAAAGAGCATAATCAGTACGAAAGCGATGATCTCAGGCTGAAATATTTCCACGAGCGTGTCTCTCGTCAACGAGGCCGTCAGCATAACGAAAATCGCCGAAATCAGAAGCAGGGACATATTCTCCTTAAAGTGCCTCATGTCGTTTATCGAGGAAATTCTCATGTTCGCAAGCGTCATCCCCATAGCCGTCACTGATAGAAGACCCGTCTCGTGCATAATTTCATCGGCTGCCGTAAAACAGACGATTACAGCTCCGAATACGAAAGCCGATTTCAGAAATTCCGGCACGTAGCCGTTTTCGAACATATACCCGACTCCCTTACCGAGGCCGTACCCTATCCCGACGGCAAAGACCGCCGCAAGAAAGAAAGTGACCAGCGCAGAAGGTGCGAGCGGGTCTCCCATGAGAAAGACGATGATTTCGAAAGTGAATACGGCAAGGAGAGCTCCGATAGGATCTACGATAATCCCTTCCCACTTCAGTATTTTGGCGGGCCTCGGTTTAAGTTTGGCCTGGCGGAGCAGCGGCAGAATAACGGTTGGTCCCGTCACAATCAGAAGTCCGCCGATAACGAAAGACACTGCGACACTCAGACCGGCAATGTAGTGAGCGGCGAGAGAACCGAGAATCCAGGCGATAAAGGCGCCCAGGGTGACGATCCGGAACACCGGTCTCCCGAGCCCCCGCACCTCTTTAAAATCAAGGTTCAGACTGCCTTCGAACAGGATAATGGCAACGGCGAGACTGATTACCGGAGAGTACAGATCACCGTAACTTTCGGAAGGGTTCATCAGACCGAGCACAGGGCCTGCCATGAGCCCGGCCAGAGACATCACTACGATGGCAGGAAGTCTGTATCTCCAGGCGACCCACTGGGATCCCACTCCCAGCAGACCAATGAGCGTAATTTGTAACAATAATGAATCTATGATCATATAGGTAATCTCCTCATTTTAGAAAAGAGTCTTTTCTCAAAAAAGCATAGCTTTATTCTATATGTAACTTCTTCCCGTGTAAACAAATACAGACTCCGTGAATCCCTCTCTCAGAGCACTTCGGAATGAAAACCTTTTCATTATTGACTTGCCGGTATCCCAAGCTTTGACATTAAATAGATTGACATAGCATTTGGAGGTTGGTAATATAAAGTCCGGTTTTGATTTAATTTTATTTTCTAAAAATTATTATTTTTAAAAGGCACACTTCCTATCAGGAAGCGGCCTGATACATTGGAGGCGCATCGGTTGAAAAACTCAAGAACTATAGCAGTAGGATTTATGTTGTTCGCCATGTTTTTCGGAGCGGGCAATCTCATTTACCCGGCTTCCCTCGGCATGGGGGCCGGAGAGAACTATCTTCCGGCTATCATAGGTTTCATCCTTACGGGGGTAGGGCTTCCTGTTACGGCTGTAATAGCTCTTTCCCTTTCCAAAAACGGGGCTACGGAGATCGCCGGAAGAGTGCACCCGGCTTTTGCTGTCACTTTTGTTTCACTCATTTATCTCGCGATCGGTCCCTTTTTCGGTATCCCGAGAGCGGCCAACGTCGCCTATGAGATGGGAACGGCTCCATTGACCGGAGGCTTGAGTTCCCCTATTCTCTTTGTGTTTTCTCTCATCTTTTTCACTATCGTCTTTCTCATAAGCCGCAACCCTTCGAAACTCGTCGATATAATCGGACAGTGGCTCACTCCGCTTCTTTTCCTTTCTATCGCGGCTCTGGCGGCAGGCTCCCTGTTTCTTCCTTCTTCCGGTTCCGTCGCCCCGGGAGAAAAATACGGGAGCACACCCTTTTTCAGCGGTTTCGTCGAAGGTTACCTGACGATGGACGCTATCGCCGGACTCGCGTTCGGAATCATCGTCATCACTTCCATCCAGCAGCAGGGAGTCACTGACCAAAAACAACTTACCAGACAGACGATCAAAGCGGGCGCCGTCACTGCTATCGTGCTCAGCCTCGTTTACGCTGCAATCGGCTGGGTAGGGGTGAAAATGGCCCCATCCGGAGATTTCGCCAGCGGAAGTCTTCTTCTGTCCAGTGCCGCCGAAACGATGTTCGGATCTGCAGGAACCATTATACTGGGGCTCCTTGTAACGCTCGCCTGTTTTACGACTTGTGTAGGTCTAACTGTGACCTGCGGACAGTACTTTTCGAAGCGTATCCCGAAACTTAATTATCTACAGGTCATTACCATCGTGACCATCCTCAGCCTCGGGATTACAAATCTCGGACTGAACCAGATCATCAAGTATTCTGTGCCGGTACTGACATTTCTTTATCCCATCACTATCGTTCTCGTTATTCTTGCGTTTATCGGCAAGTATTTCCGGCACTCGCGCTACGTCTACCGTGGAGCAGTCGCTTTTACAACAGTAATCAGTCTTTATGAAGGGCTTCAGGTGCTGGAGATCAGCATAGAACCGCTGACAGCCTTCGTAGAAATGTTGCCGTTCGTAACGATCGGGCTCGCCTGGGTCCTCCCCGCTCTCGCAGGAGGCGTACTCGGAGCGATTATACACGTGCTGATGCCATCTTCTTCAAAACGAAGGAGAGAAAAATACGCATTATCCCGAAGTAAATGACGGGACAGATGCAAAAAAGAGTTCCGCCGAACACGGCCGGAACTCTTTTTTAATGATTCTTTCTATTCCACATCGTCATAGTCGGTTTCCTGATCTTTATGACGTTTCTGACAGGCTTTGCAAAGCTTCACTTCCTCTTCTTTCTTTGTCTGAAGCAGCTTGCCGCAATTATTGCATTTACTGAATTCGTTGGGATTCCCCTGGAATCCTGCAAGTTCGTGTTCCGGTCCTGGCATAAGATTCACCCCTTTTTTTCGTTTGTGAAAAACCTATACCCCTCCCGGCCCGGTATTAATCCTCATTGAAATCAAGAGCCCAGCTGCCATTTCTCATTACCGCTTCTTCTGTACCGTCTTCAAGAACCCCATCTATATCCATTTCGCCGGAGCCCATCATGAAATCTACATGTACAAGGCTGTGGTTGACCCCATTCTCATCAAGCTCTTTTTCACTCATTTCGGAACCGCCTTCCACGTTGTTCGGATACGCTTTTCCGAACGCCAGATGGCAGGAAGCGTTCTCATCGTACAGGGTATTATAGAAAATGAGCCCTGACTGCGAGATCGGAGACTCGTGAGGGACGAGTGCCAGTTCCCCGAGGTGAGAAGCCCCGTCATCCGTATCAAGAAGCTGTTCAAGCGTCTCCTCCCCCTGCTCGGCAGAGAAGTCTACGACCTCTCCGTCTTTAAAGGTAAGTGTAAAGTTATCGATCACACTGCCCCCATAGTTCAGAGGTTTCGTACTCGAAACGATTCCGTCCACGCCGTATTTATGAGGAGCCGTAAAAACTTCCTCCGTCGGCATGTTCGGATTGAACGGAACACCGTCTTCCGTCCGGCTCGCTCCGCCTTTCCATATATGCCCCTCCGGAAGAGCAACGGTAAGATTCGTACCGGGTCCCTGATAGACGAGCTCTTTATACTGCTTTCTGTTCAGGAACTGCCGTGCGTTTTCAAGCATTTCATTATGTTCATCCCACGCTTTGACCGGGTCTTCCTGGTCGATGCGCACGATAGAGAAAATCTCCTCCCACAGCTTCTCTTTCGCTGTTTCTGGGTCTGCTTCCGGGAATATTTTCTGTGCCCAGGCGGTAATCGGGATACTGACGATCGACCACTGAATCCGGTCATTCATCGTGTAGTTACGGAACTCGGCCATAGCTTCACTGCGGGATTTCTGTGCTGCGACAATCTTTTTGGCGTCAATTCCCTGCAGAAGGTCGGGGTCTGTTGCACGTACGGAAAGAATAGCCATCCCTTCTTCGCCGAACGATTTGAACATATCCTGCTGCCACTCGGGAACTTCTTTCAACGTCTCAGTATCTGCGTATTCATAGCGCAGGCGGGTAATGTCGTCGTCCGCCCAGTTGATATGTACATCTTTTGCGCCCAGTTCAAAAGCTTTCTTTACGATTACCCGCGTAAAGTCCGCTCCCTCTACGGTAGAATTAATGACCAGCTTCTGATCTTTCTGCAGATTGACTCCGGTTCTCAGCGCCAGATCCGCGTACTTATCAAGCATATGTTGGTGCATAACACTCATCACCTTTCCAAGGAATTTTTCGCTTTCTATTATTTCACAATTGCCCCTTCAATACAAAAAAGGGACCTTCATGAAGGCCCCCCGCTTTCTTCCATCAATTTTCTTCCATCAGTTCGGACAATTCTTCCCATCGTTCCATTTTCTGTTCAAGTTCTTCTTCTTTTCTCTGCTGTTCTTTGTACAGTTCTTCCGCTTTATCGAAATCACTTCCGGTTTCACTGATTTCTGTTTTGATCTCTTCGATCCGTTCTTCTACAGCCGAGATATCGTCTTCAATCGTCTTCCATTCCTGCTGATCCTGATAGGACAGTTTCTTTTTCCGCTTCGTGCGCGACTCTTTTTTCTGAGCAGGTGCAGCATCCTGTTTCTTCTCCTCTTTCTTTTTCTCCAGGAATTCACTGTAGGCTCCCTGAAACTTCTCGAAATTCCCATCAGTTTCAAGAGCAATCAGCCGATCGGCGATTCTGTCGAGGAAGTAACGGTCGTGGCTGACAGTAATGACGACACCCGGAAAGCTGTCGATATAATCCTCAAGCACGCTCAGCGTTTCCGTATCAAGGTCGTTCGTCGGCTCATCGAGAAACAGGACGTTCGGTTCCTCCATCAGCACTTTCAGAAGATACAGTCTGCGGCGTTCGCCCCCCGATAACCTTCTTATATACGTCCACTGGTGGCTGCGGGAGAATAAAAACCGCTCAAGCATCTGCTCGGCTGTCACCTGCTGCTTATCTTTCGTCGAGATGACTTCGGCCGTCTCTTTAATGTACCCGATGACAGTCTGATCTCCATCGAGTTCTTCGTGGTCCTGTTTATAGTATCCGATTTTCACAGTCGGTCCGATGTGTACGGCACCTTCCGACGGTTCTCTCCGCCCTGCCATTATATTGAGCAGCGTCGTCTTTCCGGTCCCGTTCGGTCCGATGATGCCGATACGTTCTCCCGGTACAATCAGATCACTGATATGACGGAACAGATAGTCCTCTTCAAATTTATGGCCGATATCCTCGAGTTCCATCACTTGTTTCCCGAGGCGGGTGGAGGCCGTAGCGATATCAGCTTCTTCCTTATCCGTTTCGAACGTCTTCTCCTTCATCGCTTCCACACGCTGCTTTCTGGCTTTCTGTTTCGTACCTCGGGCTTTCACTCCACGCTTCAGCCATGCAAGTTCCTGTTTCAGCACGTTCTGATGCTTCGCTTCTCTCCGTTTTTCGAGTTCTTCCCGTTCCGCTTTTTTCTCAAGGAAAACTTCGTAGTTACCTTCGTACTCATAAAGCTGCCCTCTTTCCAGTTCAAATATTTTATTCGTTACCCGGTTCAGAAAATAGCGGTCGTGGGTGACAAGCATAAGTGCCCCTTTGTACTGACTCAAATACTCCTCAAGCCATTCGATCGTTTCATTATCAAGGTGGTTGGTCGGCTCATCCAGAAGCAGAAGATCCGCCGGCTGCAGCAGGGCTTTCGCAATCGCCACGCGCTTCTTCTGGCCCCCGGACAGCTCCTTCACCTTATGGTTATACGCTTCGATGCCAAGCTGGGAGAGGACTTTTTTCGCCTCCGTACTCGCTTCCCATGCTCCCGCATCTTCCATTTTTTCCTGTGCTTCCATCAATTCGTTCTGAACCTTTTCGTCCTCCGGCTTTTCCATCGTCTGCTGAAGAGCTTTTTCATATCTTCTCAGCACTTTCATAATGTCCGAGTCCCCATAATAAATCTGTTCAAAAACCGTGTCTTCTTCTTCAAGTTCAGGCTCCTGGGACAAATATTCCACGTGGAAATCCTTGGCGTGATGAACGTTACCTGCATCCTTCGATTCGATGTCTGCGAGGATTTTCAGTAACGAGGATTTCCCGGTCCCGTTTACGCCTATAAGACCGATTCTTTCCCTATCTTCCACCGTAAATGAAAGTTCATCGAACAGTGTTTTATCTCCGTACCCTTTAGCGAGATTTTCTGCAATCAGTATACTCATAGCTACCATCCTTTTTCGTTCAGATCATGATTGTATTTTAGCACAGAGACGAAGGAATACGAAAAAAACCGCTGCGGGAGCGGTTTCGGCTTTTAGAAGAATCTGTTTTTCTCCGCAAGTTGTGTGGAATTCTCGCGGGGGATGAATCCATTCGCTTTCCGCGGACGCACTCGCGCCACCCCACTGCGAGGTCTCGGATCACCCGTTTTTCCGCAGGATCCTCCTGGTATTCATCCGCCCTTCATTGAAAAACAAAAAAATAAAACTGCCGAGATTTTCTCGACAGCCTGAAATCCAGGTTGGAAACATTTTTTTCGCTTATTTCTTATCGTTTCTGACAGGATCCGTACGTTTCCAGTAATCCATACCCTTCACACCGGGCAGATGATCCTGATAAAAGATCGGGTCTTTCCCCTGTCTGCGCTGATTCATATAATCTTTCAGTGCCGCATAAGCGATCTTCGATAACAGGAAGATCGCGTACAGGTTGATCAGTGCCATAGTCCCCATCGTCAGATCCGCAAGCGACCATACGAGACCGAACTCGGCGACGGCCCCGAACATCACCATGAGCAGTACACTCGTACGATAGATAAGCTTCAATCTTCCGCTGTTGCGGATGAATTCAAGGTTCGTTTCACCATAATAGTAGTTACCGATGATGGAGCTGAAGGCGAAAAGGAAGATGGCGACAGCGATAAAGAGAGAAGCCCACTGTCCTATCTCATTCTCAAAAGCCATCTGGGTGATCTGAATCCCTTCTGCCCCTCCTGTATCCGTGTATTCTCCTGAAAAGAGAATAATCGTTGCGGTAGCACTACAGATGACGAGCGTATCAATGAACACCCCAAGCGTCTGGATAAGCCCCTGCTTCACCGGGTGAGTCACTTCCGAGGTGGCAGCTGCGTTCGGTGCACTACCCATACCGGCTTCGTTCGAGAACAGACCACGCTGCACACCAATCATAACCATACCTCCGATGGTGCCGCCCGCGAATTCACGGAAGCCGAAAGCACTGGAAAAAATCAGACCAAGCATATCCGGCACCTGACCCAGGTTGAGAAACAGGACATATAGCGCTAAAGCTACGTAGAAAAATGCCATGATCGGAATAATGAACTGTGTCACCTGGGCGATTCTTCTCAGCCCTCCGAAGATGATGGAAGCTACAATAACCGTCAGAATCAGACCGAGCACCCAGCCTTCGAGGGAAAACGAGCGTTCAAAGGCGGAAGCAATCGTATTAGACTGGACGGAACTGAAAACGAGCCCGTATGTAAAAGTGATGGTGATGGCGAAGACAATTCCGAGAGTACGATTGTTCAGACCTTTTTCCATGTAGTAAGCCGGGCCGCCGCGATACTGATTGTGCTCCGGCGTTTTGAATATTTGCGCCAGCGTACTTTCGATAAAACTCGACGCTCCGCCGAGAATGGCTACAAGCCACATCCAGAACACAGCCCCCGGCCCCCCGGTGGAAACGGCTGCTGCCACACCTGCGAGATTTCCTGTCCCTACACGGGATGCGGTACTGATAGCAAATGCCTGGAAAGCAGAAGTACCTTTCTTACCTTCTGCTGTAATCGATCTTTTATCGAAAAGCACCCGGAACATTTCCGGTATGAGACGGAACTGGGCGAATTTCAGCTTTATGGAAAACCATAACCCCAGTCCGAGAAGTACGACGATGAGAACATAGCCCCACAATATATCATTGAAAAAACTTATAACACTTTCCGCTAACCCCATATTCTTTTCCTCCTTAGAATTAAAACAACCAATTCTTCTCCTTCTTTCACTTTACCAATAAATGAAAACAATTAAAATTCTTTTCCCGAACTGTTTGACATTTTTTCAAGTATCTCTACAATGAGTACCCAATTCATCGAAAGGAGAAAACATTTTATGAAACAGGCCATTTGTACAGTGCTTACGATAATAGGACTCGCCCTGGCCCTCTTTTTCACTTCGGATTACACGGGAACCAATGATAATTACCACATTGATATAGTCGATACTGTCGAGGAAATTGAACATCAGACCCCTGCCACTGTAACGGAGACAACGATTTCGGAACCGGAGGACGGCTTTATGGTCCGCCTCGGGAGAGAAGGCCAGGTTGCAGGCACAGACCTGTTGCTGCCAATGGACGCCGGACTGCTGGATCGCCCTTTACAGGGAGGATTTATACAGCCTGTCACTGAACAGACAGAGGAAGCGCATGCCGCTTTCTCCGTCTAATTCAAAAATATCCGAAATTTCTATTGACTATTTTTCGCAATGTTATAAAATAAAGACTGTAAATGATAACCATTTTCATTTGAACTACATAAAAAAGCCGGGACTATGAAAAAAGTATTTATTTCAACCCTGTTCCTTGCTTTTCTCCTGCTTCTCGCAGCGTGCGGAAACAACTCGGGAGAAGAAGAAAGCTCCGGAAACGGAGAGAAAGCTGAGAAAGAAGAAACTTCTTCAGAAGAAGCCTCCTCTTCCGAAGAAAGAGGCGGAGAAGTTGAAATGCTGGATCTTGTCCGGATGGATGAGTATAAAAACCGGTATCCTCATGAGTTGAGCGGAGGACAGCAGCAGAGGATCGCCCTTGCCAGAGCTCTTGCTCCCTTCCCTGCTTCTTCTTGATGAACCATTCAGCAGTCTCGATGCCGACCTTCAGGTTACTATTCGTAACGAGTTGTATGACATTCTGAAGAAAACGGGAACGACGACTGTTTTCGTCACTCATGACCGGGAAGATGCAAAAGCTGTTGCCGACCGTATCGTTACGATGCGCGACGGTGCCGCTCATGACTGGGACTCCCTGTGTACGACCCTCCCCGAGGCAGAAACGCCTCCCGAAGTTATGCACCACTTTTCCCGGTGATCGATAAAAAGCGCGCAACCCCTGAATACTCATCAGGGATTGCGCGCTTTTGTTTGTTTCTGAACGGAAGTTTCCGCTTTTGTTTTTCATCCAGCTTCGCCATTCAGAAGTCCGTAAGATAAGCTGCCCCTCCTGTTTCGGGACAAAACACCCGAAGCCCGGAGAGTCTGCTTATCTTAGACCTTCTAATCGAATGGCTACGCTTTTGTTTTTACCACGGGAGGCCTGTTCCGTAGATTTCCGCCAGTTCTTTTGATTCTTTTCTTCTTTCTTTTCGCTGGTCATGACGGGCAGAAGCTCCCGCATGGAGACGTTTTTCCTGATCGGTTTCCGGATAAACGGCCGGAATCGGCACAGGTTTATTTTCTTCGTTTACGGCTACCATCGACACAAACGCCGTTGTACATACTTTCCGCTCTCCACTCAGCAAGTCTTCCGTTATCGCTTTGACGAATACTTCCATCGAAGTATTGTGAGTCCAGGTCACGAAAGCCTCAAGACATATCGCATGCCCTTCGAACACAGGGTGGAGAAAGTCCACGGAATCGATGGAGGCAGTGACGACCGGCTGCCTGCAGTGCCGGACTGCAGCGATTGCCGCAATATCATCGATATACGCCATCAGTTTGCCTCCAAATAACGTCCCGTGACTGTTCGTATCCGGGGGGAGGACGTGAGAATTTTTAACTGTAAAGGATTCTCTGGCTTTTTTCGCTTCCATGTCATCTATCACCTTTCTGATTCTATTCTTTAATATAATTTCCTATCCTATTATAGCACGTGCTGCAAGTCGCTCACCCCGAGACCGGAAGTCTTATTTCGAAGACGGCTCCGGAACCTTCCAGATTATAGGCGGAAATCGTTCCGCCGCTTCTCTCGATGATCGCTCTTGAGATCGCCAGGCCAAGACCCGTTTCCCCGTCTTTTCCTTTTTGGAAGCGTTCGAATAAGTGCGGCATGACTTCTTCTCCGATGCCTTCCCCGTCATCCTGTATACGGATAAGGAAGTCCCCGTTTCTCTCCACCGTAATCAAAAGTCGTGATGACGCATGCCGCACTCCGTTTCGCCCTATATTCATGAGAGCCTGCAGGAAACGTTCCGGGTCCGCACTGATGAACCCGTCGCCTTCTATACGCACGTCCACTTCTATATTTTTCTCTTCCGCCAGCGGCAGCAGCCTGTCCGCCGCACGACCTGTCCATTCACTTATCTTCAGATCTTCCGGCCGGTAAATATCTTCGTTGCTGTCGAGTTTGGCCAGCAGAATCATTTCATTTACGATTTTTTTCAGGCGGTCGATCTCTTCGACCATCACTGTGAGACCCCGATCTCTTTTCTCCCCTTCAAATACCCCGTCTCTTATACCTTCCGCATACCCCTGGATGGACATGAGAGGAGTTTTGAGCTCGTGGGAGGCGTTTTGGAAAAACTGCTGCTGTGTACGGATGTATCGTTCAAGTTCTCCGGCCATCTGTCTTACACTCTGGTCCACTTCTTTTATTTCTCCGGTTGCTTGTACGGGCTGCACTTCGTGGAATTTACGCTTTTCAATCTTTTTGACCTCCTGTTTCAACCGTTCAAGAGGAGTGACGAGCTTCCTTGTGAACAGATAACTGACAACTGCTGCAAGAAGCAGGCCAAGAACAAAGATAAGCATTATTCTCCAGACGAAGTTCATCTGAATGGCAGCCAGGTCCCCGATAGGCGTAGCCATCACCAGTACCTGGTCCCCTCTCAGTTCATGATCCGAGACGACGTACTGGCCGTACCCGCTGTCCCACGTGTCATTTCCCGCAAGTTCTTCTTCGTAACGTTCCACCCAGTCTGACGCTGCCTCTTCCGGGAGAGTGTGAAACAACAGCTCTCCGGTGGACTTATCAAACAGGAGAAGGGGGTAGTTCTGATCCTGAATCAGACTCGAGACTTCCGGCGACTGGAGAAGACGATCCGGATCGTTCAAAATGTCGACGAGCAGCTCCGCACGCATTTCCAGCTGTCTTTTTTCATCCATAATAAAAATATCCATAACCAGGGAGTACAGTACGATTGCCGTAATCGTCATTACGACGAGAATGAGTCCCGTAAAGGCGGTGTTCAGCTGATGGAGCAGTCTCATGAGCCCGGAGACCTCAATCTGTACCCGTAGCCCCACACCGTTTCAAGATCAAGATCGGGAAATTTCTTTCTAAGACGTTTCATCAGATCGTCGACAGCTCTGTCACTTCCGAAGTAATCCATACCCCATACGGACTCGAGAAGCGTCTCCCGGGAAAAAGCTTTATTCTCGTGTTCAGCAAGCACACGGAGCATCTCGAACTCTTTCTGGGTCGTCTCCACTTCCTCCCCTGCATAAAAAGCAAGACGTTCCGTTACGTTCAGCTCAAGGTTTCCGGAAAGAATCGTCTCCTCTCCGCCGGCTCCGCTTCCCTTCTGCATCTGTTTCCAGCGTTTCACATGTCTCTTGACGCGGGCTACGAGTTCGCGCGGACTGAACGGCTTGGTCATGTAGTCGTCACCACCGAGCTCCAGCCCGAGTATTTTATCCACTTCTTCGTCTTTGGCTGAAATAATAATGATCGGAACTTCCGAATGCGTGCGTACCTTTTTACAAAATTCATATCCATCCATTCCGGGCAGCATAATATCCAGGACCCACAGGTCAGGTTTTGTGGACTTATTGAATAATTCCCATGCCTGCTCCGCCGAGTCCACGTCCTCCACCCGGTACCCTTCTTTCTCCAGATACGTTTTCACGATTTCCCGGATGTTATCATCATCTTCCACGAGTCCTATATAAGTGTCCATTCCATTACCTCCTGTATTTACATATTTATTCCGTAAATAATCCATATGCGTCCCATATCTCTTTTTTATAATAAGTTATACAACATCTTCTCACAGATTTATTCACATTGTATCAGAAAGGAGCGGTTTTCGGACGATGAAACTATTTCAGCGCAACGGAGAAGGAAAACGGGTCTCCAAACGAAACGGATTCGCCTTCGGGGTCTTCGGAGCCATCGTAGCCGTTTTTATCGTAACGGCACTATTCCAGTCCCAGGGGATTCAGATAAATATAGAAACAAACCCTGAAAAAGCTCAGGCGAACCCGCTTACTGTCGAAAACACCGAAAAAAATAATATTAAAGCTATTCAGGCCGCCCAGGAAGCGGTCGTAGGCGTAAGTGCCGTGAAAGAAGGGGCACGCGGAGAACAAAGCGCCGGTACAGGTTCAGGAGTCATTTATAAAAAGGACGGAGACAAAGCCCTTGTTGTGACGAATCACCACGTCATCGAACAGGCTTCCGACCTGGAAGTCACTTTAAGTGACGGCACCAAAACGGACGCCGAACTCCAGGGAAGTGACCCCTTTACGGACCTCGCAGTTCTGGAAATAGACGCCGAGCATGTTTCCAAAGTAGCAGATTTTGCGAAAAGTGAAGACGTAGAGGTCGGTCAGACGGCTTTCGCCATCGGTAACCCGTTAGGCATGGACTTCGCCGGTTCCGTAACTAAAGGAATCGTAAGCGGTCTGGACAGAAACGTACCCGTCGATTTAAACGGGGATTCAGAACCGGATTGGCATACTACCGTCCTGCAGACCGATGCTGCCATCAACCCCGGAAACAGCGGCGGGGCTCTGATCAATCAAAACGGAAAAGTGATCGGTATCAATTCGATGAAGATAGCGAAAGCGGAAGTAGAAGGCATCGGATTCGCCATCCCGGCAGAAACGGTCACTTCCATCACCTCGGAACTTGAATCAAAAGGAGAAGTGGAACGGCCTTATATCGGTGTCTCTCTCTATGATTTATCTCAACTACCGGCACGCGCTGTTCAGGGGGAACTGAATCTTCCTGAAAACGTAGAAGGCGGCGCAGTCGTCGGTAAAACCGCAACAGGTACACCTGCAGCAGAAGCAGGCCTGAAGCAAAATGATGTGATTACAGCAATTAACGGAGAAAAGGTCGCCTCCACTCTCGACCTGCGCAAGTACCTGTATGAAGATGCAAAAGCAGGAGACGAAGCGACGCTCACCGTTTACAGAAACGGCCAGCAACAGCAAATAACCCTCACACTGAGTGAGCAATAGAAAAAAGCGGAAACTTCCGGTTAGAAGCGCTGGCGTAAGCAGGGGACTTACTTTTCGGGTGCTCTCTCCCGAAAATAAGGGTACTGCTTACAACAGGAGCTTCTGGAAGTTGCAGCTGGATTAAACAAAAGCGGAACCACCCGTTCAGAAGTTCCGGACTAAGCAGAAAGTTCGCTTTTCAGGCGGTCTTTCCTGAAAAAGAAGTTGCTGCTTAGAACGCGGACTTCTGGGTGGTGCAGCTGGAGGAGAAAAAAGCGGAACCTTCCGTTTTACAAATACCGCGTGGAGGCGGAATTCCCTCCACGTCACTGGCATGATGCCGGTGAAGGGCTCCCCTCTTTGCCCTGGTATATCCCTTTATGACGACGGGATACGATAAAGAATTTCCGAAAGACCCGAACTCTCTGGTAGAACACCAGAAAACCTGACCTCTCTTCGGACGGAGTACACTTCAAGTGTGCTCCGTTCGTTTTCGTTCATTTATAAACGGGAACCCTTACTTTATAACGCTTATTCAGAAAGGAGTCTCTCCATGCAGAAGCGAAGTGTCATTCTTGCCTACATTCTCTGGCTGTTCCTCGGGCAGCTGGGCATTCACAGATTTTATACAGGACGCACAGGCTCCGGAATCATTCAGCTGATTCTCGGCGCAGCCGGCTGGGCTACTACAGGTATACTGATTGGCTGGTTCCCTCTTTTCGTACTCTGGATCTGGCTGGTTATCGATATTTTCCTCATTCCGGGCATGTGCCGCAACCCTAAATAACACAAAAAAAGAGTTCAGCCCCCTGATATTAGGAGTTGAACTCTTTTTTCATTTATAAAACCGGAGAAAGGAGCCGGGCGATCGCTTCTTTAAAGCGGATCCACACCGAGCGCTGCTCGTACAGGTAGTGGGTCAGCTCCGTGGTGAGCTCACTGTCATCCATGAACCTGTCCGTCAGTTCACCGGCAAGTTTCGTATCATAAACGAACGCATTCACTTCAAAATTAAGCCGGAAACTCCGTACGTCGATGTTCGCTGTGCCTACCGAGGAGACCACGCCGTCGGCTACAATCGTCTTCGCATGCAGAAAACCGTTCTGATAAATGTAGACTTTGGCACCCGCCCACAGCAGATCCCCGACGTTTGAATATGTCGCCCAGTATACAAAAGGGTGATCCGGTTTGTTCGGAATCATCACTCGTACATCCACCCCGGAAAGAGAAGCGACGCGCAGGGCATCAAGCAGACTGTCATCAGGAATGAAGTAGGGAGTCTGGATGTATACATACTCTTTCGCTGAAAGAATCGTCTTGATGTATCCGTGCTTGATCTGTTCCCATTCGGAATCGGGACCGCTTGAGACAATCTGTACTGCCGAATCCCCGGGTTCCGACTCAAAGAGGGGATAGAATCGCTCGTCATACAGAATGTCGCGTTTGGAAGCCTGGTTCCAGTCCAGAATAAACCGCGTCTGTAAATTGTGGACTGCACTCCCTCTGACACGCAGATGCGTATCTCTCCAATACCCGAATTTCTTATCTTTGCCGAGATATTCATCCCCGATGTTGAACCCGCCGATGTATCCTACCGTTCCATCAATGATCGCCAGTTTCCGGTGATTTCTGTAGTTGATTTTCATGTTCAGTTTAGGAATGAGGGGAGGGAAGAAAGATTCCATCTCCACACCGGCACGCTTCATTTCTTTTATGTAGGAGCGGCTCAACAGCCGGGACCCCATGTCGTCATACAACAGTTTCACAGAGACCCCTTCTTCGGCCTTTTTCCTCAGAACCGTTCCGAGCCTTCTCCCCAGGTTATCGTGACGCAATATGTAATAAAGGAGGTGAACATGGTCCTGAGCTTTCTCAATATCCTGCATCAGCGCCTGGAATTTCTCCTCTCCGTCTGTATAAAGATCCAGTTTATTATCCTGGCTAAGTACTGCATCATTGTTTTTCAAATGCATATAAATCTGGTCTTCGTGAGGAGCGACTTCCGGATGTTTCAATTCGAACTCATCGTTGTCGATTGCACGCAGCTGTTCCTGCACAGCCGCTAACAGACCGAGGCGTGCTTTCTTATCCCACGTGAATATTTCTTTTCTGCTTAACCGGCGGCCGAACATCAGATAAATAATGAAACCGGCTACTGGAACAAACATCAATACCATCAGCCACGCCCAGGTGGCACTGGCGTCCCTGCGTTCCAGGAATATAATCGTAAACCCGAGCAGAACGTTTAAAAAGATGATCACCGTTACAAAATAAGGTATAAATTCCACGTCTGCCACTTCCCTTTCTCGAAATTCCTTCTCTGTTCACTATATCATAGGGGTTTTGATGGAAGAAAGATTGAGTCCATATAATTGTGTAAAAAGAAAAAAAGGGCCTCATCAACCCTGTGTTACAATGTTTTCAACCACGAAAAACCAACACAGGAGGTTTGATGATGACCCAACTTAATTTTACCGTAAAC
>NZ_NSGH01000024.1 GCF_002295105.1 Salimicrobium humidisoli
CCCATATTCCAAATATCCCCTTTATTTTCATATAAAGGTTTCGACCGCAACCATAAACTTCTATAGTTCTAAAGAAAATGGACGAAAAACGAAGAAATTCTAAGAAAACGTTAATTTAAAGAGGGAGGAAAAAAATGGGGAAAGGTATTATTTTCGATCGCTTTCTATATCCTGCATTTATAAGCAATAAATTTAGAGGCTAGGGGGAGGGCAACAATGGCCAAAAAATATATACATACGATTAATATAATTATAGGTGTACTGGCTGTAGGATTTAGCCTTTTCTTAACCTGGGCGGTCTCAGCTTTTGCTCCAGAAGAAAATGCTGGGGTGATTTTTATTCCGATATTGGTGACAGCCGTTTGGTTTATAGGATACATGTTGCAAATTAAATATAATACTTTAAAAAATGTATTGATTACACTCCCTGTCGAAGTTATTGTAATTTACCTGATAATTACACAAATCTCATCAATTATAAGTTGATAATCACATTTAACTCCCCACGTTTCAATAATGTGGCGGGTTAACATCAAAACATGGAACACCCCAAAATTCATCAGGATTTGAATTTGCCGCACTTACTTCATTGTTTGACAAAAGTTCTTCTCCATAAAAAGTAATTTCAGGGTGAGTAGTCTCTACATCATTTTTATGAACCAGCTCATCGTCTTCAAATTTAAGTTTATGTTTCACAATTTGAGCATCGCTTTTCCTAACTACTTTGGCCCTAGTTACGAAGTTCACATTGTTTAATTGTTGGTTTTCATAACGTGTGATTTCATCTTTTGAAAAAACACCGTAGTGATTCATTTAAAAACTGAAGATGAGCACACCGTTTCACATCATATACGCACACCGTGCGACATGGTAGGAACGGAGGTATGGCGTGTGAGATCGTGCGCACCGGGTGTCAATGCGGTTTGTTATTAAGAGCGTACGGTCTCGTTCGTGGATATAATTGACTGTTGTTTTTATGTTGGATAGACTACACATAAAAGGATGAAAATTCTATTACATCTATATATTGGAGAAGGGTTGGTGCGTTTCAATGGGGTAATGCAACATGAAACATCTTACCTTTTTTATCTCTGCGTTGTGCTTTTGTCATTTGTTACGAGGGGGAAATTCGAACGTATCGAAAAGAAAAGAACTAACCTCAAAGCAGAAGTCGAGATAATGAAGGATGAGCGTAAATTGTAATTGTTCAAAAAAATCGTTTAATAACGATTCCACTTTTTCTTAATAGTTAAGAAATGGTGGATTTTTTGTTTTCTAAACATTTTTATATTTACCCATAAATTTCTCTTTAGTGAATAGGCAGTAAAAACCCTAAATTAATATGTGAAATTTCTCGAACTGATTCGAAAGAGAACAGAGGAAGGGTTCACCGTTATATGGAAGAACCTGATATTAAAATTGCAAAAAACAACCATTCGGGAGAACGGGTTTTAGAAAAAGTCAATTATCCTACGTATTTAGAAGAAAATAAAGGAGGAGAGATTGGATTTGTAAACACTATGAAGAGAGATAGATTTTTTGATTTATCTATGGATGATATAGATTTAAAGACATAAGATATAAGAAGTAGGAGTTGAGTCTTTGTTTAAAAAAGTGTATGCCGTATTTGTTATTGAATTTATTAGACTTCTGTTATGGGTGTTATTTTCCCATCCAGCTAAAAAACGTGAGAAAAAAGACGTTAACAATAGTATTGAAGATCTAATGAAACTCACACAACAAAATTTAGTTAAATCTCAACGTCTAAATCAAGACCTAACTAAAGGGCCGGTACCAGGACCTACTAAATCAATTAAGAAATTAATAAATGCATTTGAAAAAAACCGGTATTTATTAGAAGAAGATGAGCAGGAATTTTATTTACAAGTAGCAAGAGTTTGGGCAGGGGGGCTTTTCAATAATTATTATATAGCATTGATTTGTAGTGGAATCTTTTTGGTTACTTATTTAAGTACTTTTTTACTTTATCCTTACCTTAGTGGATGGAGTACTATTATTTGGATGATGATATTGTTTTTTAGTGCAATTATTGGAATTATTAATGCTTTATGTATTGAAGGAGGAATAAAATGGCTCCTTCTACTTCTTAATGTCTTTTTCTTTATTATATTTATTATGATAATGAGTTGACCTTAAGATGGAGAAACCAGGGGGTGTATGCGACCAAAGTAAAGACTGGCTTATGCAACGTAGAGGAAGTCATAGAAGTTCCTTCTCTCGTGTTACTTCTCTTATTCTCCAAGACCGACAGAGAACGTCCTCCTCTGTCTCCTATACATGTTCATTCTCCAACCGTGTTCCACCCTCGTTGCTATCTCTCATATATTCAATGCTTTAAAACAACGGTCATTCATTAACGGGTGGACGTCGAACACCTATATCAAGGCCCAGCTTCCTTTATAACGTAAGGGGACGGGTTTTTTATTGTTCTATGCTATACTAACGCACCTATTATAAAAGTAGAGGACGGAGAGGGGTGATGCCAAAGGAACTGTTTTTTTTAGGATCGATAAGGGAAGAGGGGTGAGAGGAGGGACACAAAATGACTATACTTAAAATAATAGGACCTCCTATTTTTCTTACCGGAGTGATTTTAGTATTAGGTCCACTTTTTGATTATAATATAGCGGAACGTATAAGTGCAGTTATTGTAGCTACCTTATTTTGTTATTTGCAAATTTTTATATCGAATAAGAAAAGTCAGAATAGTTTTAAATTTTAGTTAAATATTTATCTAAAAGCACTATATTTTTGTATTGAGTTACTGTGTTATCGTTCGTAGGCAAATATGAAGTAGTAACTAGGGTGTATAAGACTATTGAGAAGACTTCCTTCAGGTAACGTGGAGGAAGTCATAGACGTTTATTCTTCTTGTAGCTTTTTTTTGCGTTCTTTTAGAGCCGCTATTCCTATGAAAATAAGTGAAAAAGAAATAAGAATACTTGAAATTATTGTAATTTCTACATAAAAATATAAGAAGAAAAATGATAGAAGCCCTATAGTTATATAAAAATGCGCCATTTTCTTACTAAATGATTTATAAGGCGGATTTGCTTTCATTAAATGAGCTTTTGTTCTCAATATTTATCCCTCTTCCTTTTTAATTAAATGTAATCAAAACCAGCAGATTGAGCGCCAGCCCTTCCGCCAGCTACGTTGCCAGCAATTGCTCCAGGAATTCCAAGACCTCCGAATCCGGCAAGTCCAACTGTAATATCTGTATCTGTAATGCCTGGATTACATTCTAGGGGACTCTGCCAAAAAATTGCTTGGGTGTACCGTCTGTAAGGTTCGGGAGTCTTTCTATGCAAGTTGCTAAAGAAAGTAAGAAACGTAAAAAAGCCACTTACTAACGATCCCTTAAATCAATAAGGTTTCTATTGTGCAATCAATGAAGAGCAGGAGTTCATGAGGAAGATGTTGGAAGTGACTGACATCTAGTATATCAAGAAAGAAGTGAATGGAAAAGGATGCAGCTACTCAGATGTTGCAACAATGACGAATACGGACGTCCGCACGGTAAAGAAATATGCAGGCCAGGAAGGTTTCGTCTTTTGAACAGAACTAAAAAAGAATCAACCAGCCGCTGTCATGGGTTTCGTAAAACCGAAGATTGTTGAAGGGTGATGGTTTCAGAGTTTTTGAAAGAAGCGTGTGTACCTAAGTGTCGAGGAAGAAGAAGGAGTTAATTGAGGAAGGGGAATATGTTTTTTAGATGGGTTAAAACGATTCTTCGATCAAACCTTTAGAATAATAATCGGTAGTGTTATCACGTACATATGATGTTGTATAGTGGGGAGGGGGGAGTTGTCAGTGAAAATACTTCAAATAGTGCTGGGGGTCATCATAACTATCCTGGCCGGGTATAGCCTCATAACCGGTATGACTGATATCGGACCTTACCTTCTGTTGTTGATGAGCGGGTTGGTTATCCTCATAGGGATCAACGAATATCAAAAGCGGAAACCGGCTGCTTTCACACTTTTTCTTTCCGCAGGTTTTACTATCTTTGTGGCAGTTTATATTTTATAGACCATCTGTACCTTCAGGAGAGAAGTCACTCTTTATGATTGAATAGTTGGAGCCCGGAAAGAAGGAGGATGTTACTTTGAAAAACCTGTATGTTCATCTTTTGAACGTAACTGCTTTGGTTTTATTAACTGTTTTTAATCTTTTTGCTTATCTCGGGTTGAATTTCACTCCATTAGATGAGCCTCTTACAGCGGAATATACTCATCTGGCCAGCTTTTATGTACTTTTAGGGAGTTTTTATTATTTACAACTACAGCAAATCTCACGGGTTAAATTTATAATTATTATCATGATTGAATTTTGTTGTATTTATACGTGGGCTTTGTTTGGGGAAGGTGTACTGGAACCTTTGATTGAGTAGTGCTTAACGGTTTCTTTTGAACGGAAATTTCTTTGAGCTGCCCGTTGTAGAGTCAGCAGCCATAAATCTCCGAACTTTGAAGCAAGTGATATAGTTTATACTGTATATTCTTAAAAGAAGGGTGACTTTTATGCAAATTTATTCTATTGAAAATGCAAAACAATTCAATGAGGAGCAATTCACTAAAGTCAATCTGATTAAAAATGACCACAGTACCGCATTCGTGCTGAACTTTTTACCTGGACAGCATATGAAAGCGCATAATCATCCACATCGTGAATTGTATTTGTACGTTATCGACGGAGATGGGATCTTCTTAATCGACGATGAAGAAGTAGCGGTGTCAGCAGGTGATGTGATTTATTGTGACTCCAAGCAGCAGCTCGGTTTTACCAACACCAGCGATGCGCGCGTTTCGATTTACGCAACGATGACAAAATTGCAGGACTGATACAGCGGGTGAACTGCAAAATTAAACCTTGAAAATCTATGTATGTGAACTGTTAGAGGTGGAGGAAAAGTCCCCACCTCTTTATTTATGGTTATAAGAAATTTCACAACGCAGGATTTGGCATATTCGTTCAGGGTTAAATGAATTGATAAAAGAGAAGGTGAAGGGATTATGAAGGTAGGGCAAATGTTCGTCAGTCTGCTTTTTTTGTTTTTGCTTACCGCTTGTCAATTAACCTCTGACGCCCCGGAAAACGTGTCAAAAGAAAAGGAGAAAGATACTATGAATCAACAATTAATCGACTCCGCTCAACGTGGGGAGACGAAGAACGTCCTGGAGCTTCTGGAAAATGGTGCAGATATCGATGCAACGAATGAACAGGGAGTGACCGCTGTAATGGCAGCAACCCGTGAACATCACACAGGTACTGCAGATGCCCTTATTCAACGAGGAGCGGATATTGATATACGGAATAACAATCAGGATAATGTACTTTTATATGCAGGGGCAGAAGGATTTCTTGACATTGTGAAACTTGCAGTTGAAGCAGGAACTGATACGACACTAACGGACCGGTATGGAGGAACGGCACTTATACCTGCTGCAGAAAGAGGTCATATTGACGTCGTGAAAGAGCTTTTAACCAATGCTGATACAGATGTTAATCATATTAATAATCTGCACTGGACAGCATTATTGGAAGCGATCATTCTAGGGGATGGCGGCAGGGACCATCAAAAAATTGTACAGTTATTGGTGGACTACGGGAGTGATCTCAGTATTAGTGACAGGGAAGGTGTAACGCCTTTACAGCACGCCAAAAATAATGGATATCAGGAAATTGTAAGTATACTAAAAGAATCGGGAGCCTGATGTGCACCACTGGAATGAAGCTGCACGATAGAAAAGGGGTCCGTGTTTTTAAGGGTTACTTTACGTATTAAATGGAGAAGGGATAGGTAAAATATGAGTTCCACTTTTTGGATAACAAACGCACGTTTGGAGACCGGTTACCAATTCAATAATGGCATCGTTTCAGGGACGAAAACGGAATGTTTCCACCTATTAATCAAAGACCAGAAAATTGCGAAGCTTGTATCTTCCACTGAAACGATAACTGATGATTTACCAAAGAAAGATGCGAACCAACTGCTGGTGCTCCCGTCGTTCATCGAAAAACATTGTCATTTAGACAAAACATTGCTTGGGGATCGATGGCGTCCTGTACCCTCCGTCAATAATATCTTTGAGAGACTTGAAATTGAAAAAGAGGTTATGTCGTCCCTGGAAACTAATACAAAAGAACGTGCAGAAAATTTACTAGAATACTATGTAAACTCCGGCGTAACCCATGTACGTACCCACGTAGATATTTATCCGGAAGTTGGTTTGAAAAATCTGGAGGACGTCCAACAAGCATTACAAACATTTGAAGGAAAACTATCCTGTGAAATAGTTGCCTTTCCTCAACATGGTTTATTGCAAAACAAGACGAAGGATTTAATAAAGAAAGCGCTTGGTCGCGGGGCGGACTTTGTAGGCGGAGTTGATCCGGCTACTATAGATGGAGATATAGAAGCCTCTTTACAAAGCATGGTGGAACTGGCTGTAGAAGGGAACGCAGGAATTGACTTGCATTTACATGACCCGGATCATCTCGGGATTTTCACAATGAAACGATTGGCTCAGTTAACGAATGAAGCCGGTCTGCAAGGAAAGGTTGCGATCAGTCATGCATTCGGACTCGGAGATATTCCGATATCTCAAGCAGAAGAAATAGCAGAAATATTGGCTGAGGCGGGGATCACGATTATCTCCAGCGTTCCGATTGATCGAAAGTTTCCTCCGATAAACTTATTGCGTGAGAAAGGAGTAGCAGTCGCCGTAGGATGCGATAATATTTTTGACGTCTGGTCTCCGTTCGGTAATGGAGATGTGTTAGCACGCGCCAGTCGTTTAGCAGAAGTTTCAGGATGGACAGATGAACAATCGTTAGCTCAGACCCTCTCTTTTATAACCGATGGGAAGACCCCGCTTAATGCCAAAGGGACACAGGTATGGCCAAAACCCGGAGACGAAGCCAGTATCGTTTTTGTTGAAGCTTCTTGTTCCGCAGAAGCTGTTGCAAGAAAGTCGAGGCAAGTGGCTACCATCTATAAAGGGAACATAGTATCAGGTTCTTTGAAAGAGATAAGAAATAACTGAAAACCTGTATATCTGTAAAAAACATTTCCCCAAAACGTCAGTCTTATGAGGCAGACGGTTTGGGGAAGTTTGAAACATTATAATTTTATGAACGGGATTGCATTGATTTTCTTATAATTTTCCGGCCGTGTATCCGCCGTCCACCGGAACCGTCACACCATTGATCTGCTTCGCAAGATCGGAGCATAAAAACGCCACAACGTTCCCCTGATCTTCCGGTGTGGACATTTCTCCTGCAGGCAATGATTCCAGCACGCCGTTATATTGTTCGGGATGGTTTTCTGCCCATTTTTCGATGGCCGGTGTAATGGTTGCGCCCGGAGCGATTGCGTTGATGCGTATGCCCTGTTTTCCGTATTCCAGTGCCACAGACTTCGTCAGACCGACGACTCCGTGCTTTGATGCAGTATATGGTGTCATTTTTGCTGAACCTTCCAATCCGGAACCTGAAGCGGAGTTGACTATCGAACCGCCACCTGTTTCCAGCATTGCGTTAATTTGATGTTTTACGCAATAGAAAACACCATATAAGTTTATTTTAATCGTTTTATCCCAGTCAGCGGATTCCATTTCGCCTATTTTGACCTGGCCGGCGTTAATACCGGCGTTATTGTGGGCGATATCGAGTTTACCAAAAGCGGACACCGTTTCATCCACCAATGCTTTCACTTGATCTTCATCACTGACATCACATTTGAAAAATTGTGCTTCGCCGCCCTCATCGGTAATCATTTTAACGGTTTCGTTTCCGCCTTCTTCGCTGACATCAGAAACCATCACTTTCGCTCCGGATTTTGCCAAAGCGATCGCACTGGCACGACCGATGCCCGATCCTGCTGCAGTGACTAATCCTGCTTTACCTTTAAGTAATTCTGTCATAACAATCTCTCCTGTAAGTAGATTTGTAAGAGGAAGCACATGCTTTCAGGTACATGTTATTTTATAATCTGTATAACAACTAAAGTTTATCATTATAACCGGTGATTTTCGAAAATCATGATCTACCGGCATGTGGGGGGACCGTCTTGATTAAAATAGTAGATATAACCGACCCCGGAATTGCAGAAGAAGTGTTGGATATTCAACTGCTTTCCTACAATAACGAAGCGGAACTGACCGATTTCTTTGATTTACTCCCGCTGAAGGATACAGTGCATTCACTGCAACAGTGTGAGGAAACTTTCTTCGGGTACTATGCAGGAGAAGAGCTGTGCGGGGCAATTTCTGTGAAAGTGGAAGACAGCATCATTGATATACATCGATTAATGGTACACCCTGATCATTTCAGAAAAGGTATTGCTACAAAGTTGTTACGCTTTATAGAGGAAGGAGCGGACTTTGAAGCAATGACAGTGTCAACCGGATCTGCCAATGAACCGGCAGTCAATTTTTATTTGAAACACGGGTTTGTAAAAACAGGGGAGTCCAAAATAACAAGGGAGTTTTCAATTACCTCTTTTAAAAAAATGCTATAAGGGAGTTCGTTTTCAAAATACATACGTTAAAGAAGCAAGTTTCCTCAAACATTAAAATCAAGAAAAGTATATTCACTTAATACTTAGTAGCAACTCCTAACATTTAAACAAAAAACACTCAATCCCTAGACAGGATTTATGAAAATTTATGAATCGAAATACAAGAGATTGAACAAATGTTCTTATTCATTTAATTCCCCTCGTCTCTGAGGTAAAATGATAGGGAGGAGGGGTGTTTTCGTGAGTCACAAAAATAATCCTAAAAAATTCGCATTGAATATGAGCGCAGCTCAGTTTACCAAGTTTTATATTATGCATCTGCTTCAGGTGAAACAGCCGATGATCAGCGAGCACTTCAAAAAGGAATTCAAAACCTTAACGAAAAACTGGATACCGGCGCCTTCCACGCTGCTTGATACTTTACATGAGATGACGGAAGAAGGGCTTCTGGCAAGGAAGGAAGACTATAAATCCTATGACAAGAAGCGGCAGAAGGTGTATTGGTACTATTTGACCGATGCCGGGAGAGAAGAGTTCGAAGTCCTTAAGAAGAGATATAAAATTCTCTTTGAAGAGCAGCAGCAGATTTTAGACAAAATAATGCGTGACGTGTATAAATAAACAGGAGGATGTACAGTGATACTCAGTGTGTTGGATCAATCACCGATTTCGGACGGGAGTTCGCCAGGGGACGCGTTAGCACAGACGACAGAGCTGGCACAGTTCACGGAATCCCTCGGTTATCACCGGTACTGGGTGGCCGAGCATCATAATACGAACGGGTTGGCCAGTGCCGCTCCGGAAGTAATCATAAATACGATTTTAAGTAAAACGACGAACATAAAAGCAGGGTCAGGGGGAGTGCTGCTGCCACAGTACAGCCCGCTGAAAGTTGCCGAAGTGTTCCGTACACTTGAAGTCTTCTATCCGGGCCGGGTGGATCTCGGTCTCGGAAGATCTCCGGGAGGAGGACAGAAGACGAGGGCGGCTCTGACTGATGGAGTGAACAAGCCGCTCAGTTCTTTTCAGCGGCAATTGAAGGAACTGCAGCATTTCCTTTATGATAACCTTCCGAAAGGCCACGATTATTATGGAGTAAAAGCAAAACCGGCATCGTCGACGATTCCCGACATGTGGGTG
Source organism: Salimicrobium humidisoli (assembly GCF_002295105.1). Classification (GTDB taxonomy): domain Bacteria; phylum Bacillota; class Bacilli; order Bacillales; family Halobacillaceae; genus Salimicrobium; species Salimicrobium humidisoli. The sequence continues at coordinate 9,686 of NZ_NSGH01000024.1, forward strand.
CTCGGTCTTTCGGAGCGGGGTGCCCGGCACGCGGCGAAGCAGGGGACAGGCTTCACCTACGGCTATTTCATCAGCCCCGACGCAGTGGAAGAGGCATTGCAGACATACCGCGATAAGTTTGAGCCCTCCCTGCAGCTGAGCGAGCCTTCCGTGAATATGTGCGTCTTTGCTGTATGCGCAGACACGGAAGAAGAAGCGGAGTATCTGGCCAGGAGTCAGGATATGTGGTTACTCCAGGTGGAAAAAGGGCTCGATACGAAAGTATACGCGCCTGATGAGATCGATTTTGATAATCTGACCGGGGAAGAAATAGACAAAATACAGAAAAACAGAAAACGAACCATCATAGGCACCCCGGAAAAGGTTGCCAGAAAATTACAGAAGTTATCCGAATCGTACCAAGTGGACGAGTTTCTTCTTATAACGAATATTTACGATTTTGAAAAAAAGAAAGCATCTTATCAAAAAATCAAAACGGCTGTCGATCATTTGCATCGGTAATACAGCCCGAAAGGAATTGTTATGAACCTATCTATTATCGGAACCATTCAGAAAGCGGAAGTCACCGGTGACGCTGAAGTTACCGTACAGGGAGAGACACTCCCGCTGGAGACGTCTGATGGCGCTCCGGACGTGAATACGGAAATAGAGGTATTCTGTTACCTGAATAAAAACGGAGATCTCGTCACGACGGATTCATTACCGGCAGCTACTGCGGATTCGTACGGATGGGCGGAAGTCGTAAGTATCCTGCCGCACCTCGGAGCATTCGTCCATATAGGAGTGGAGGGCAAAGACATTCTCGTCTCCAAAGATGATCTGCCTCTGATGAAGGCTGTGTGGCCGAAAGAAGGAGACTTCCTGTTTGTTACGCTGGAGACGGATAAGAAAGGAAGACTCGAAGCTAAACCCATTTCGGAAGATGAAGTAATGGGAGAACTTGATAAAGCCCCTGAAGATATGCTGAACAAAGAAGTCGGCGTCCGTGTGTATAAAGCTGTAAAAGCCGGTTCTGCTGTACTGACGGAAGAAGGATATCGCGGGTTTATTCATCCGACGGAGCGGATCGCGGAACCGAGGCTCGGAGAAGACTTAACAGCAAGAGTAATAGCCGTTAAAGAAGACGGCACTTTGAATTTGTCCTTGAGACCCGTAAAAGCGGTCAGCCAGAAAGAAGATGCGGAAGTGATCTACGAGTATTTAGAAGAAAATGACGGCGTTATGTTCTTTACGGATAAAAGCGATCCGGAAGATATCCGGGCGACATTCGGCATCAGCAAAGCTGCATTCAAACGAGCGTTAGGAAAGCTTATGAAAGACAATAAAGTGATTCAGCAGGAAGACAGAACAGTCATTAAACATTCGTGACGAAGACAGGACGGTAGGGATCAGCGGAGATGATAGATATTCTGCTGATCTTGTCTGTATATAAAAGAGGGGGAGTATTAATAATAAATAGTCAGAATCCCTCTCTTGATAATAAAATATTTTAGTTTACATAATATATATTATAGGAAGTTAAGTGGGAATGCTTTTCTCTGTCTCATAAACTAAGTATACTTATGATAGTGAGACAAAATAGAATTTAACAAGCTCCCTGATACTTACGTAACGGGAGCTGTTTTTATTTGGCTATAGCAATCGTCTTCTTATAGATCTCAAGAATCTGTTCGGAAGGTTTCTCCCAACTGAAATTCTCAGCCTCTTTTCTGGCATTTTCACTGAGATGTTCCAGCAGTTCGGGGTCTTCCAGCTGTTCCACAGCATCTATCATGCTTTGAGTGTTCTCGTTTTCGAACAGTATACCGGTTTCGCCGTCTACTACCTGTTCTTTCGTAGGACCACTCTCAGCTGCTATTACCGGCAGTCCGGATGCCATAGCTTCAAGTATTACGAGTCCAAGCGTTTCTGTCACCGATGGAAAAATCATCGCGTCCCCACTTGCAAACGCCTCTCTGAATTCTTCTCCGTGCAGATTCCCCGTAAATACCGTTTTCGTCCCTTCAAACTCTTTCTCAAGCTGCTGACGGATCGGTCCGTCCCCGATGATAGCCAGGGAAACGTCTTTTCGCTTTTCCAACAGAGGCTTTATTTTATGGATCTCTTTTTCCGGGGCAAGACGTCCGACGAATACCAGAAGTTTATCCCCCGGATTCCCGTTGGATAATCGCTCTCTCATACTCGTGCTTTCGTGCTTCGGATGGAAATGGTCGATAGCAACGCCCCGTTTCCATACTTCAAGATTGTGTATGCGCTTTTGCTGCAGCTCTTTCAGTATCGTTTGCGATGTACATACGTTTGTATGGGCATAGCTGTGCAGTTTCTTGAAATAAGCCCAGAAAATCGGTTTGAAAGGATAAAGATTATAGTAATCCAGGTATTTCGGTACGTGTGTATGATAGGATGCCACGAGCGGAAAACCTAATTTGTTGGCATAATATACTCCGGAGACCCCTACTAAAGCAGGATTGACGACGTGAACCACGTCAGGATTATGTTTTTCCAGCAGGTCCTTCACTTTTCTGCTCGGAAGGGAGAAGTATTTGGAAGAGTATACGGGCAGCTTTGCAGGTTTTATGCCCTCCACAATCGCTCCGTCAAACTCTTTCACCCCGAGATCGGGAGCTATAATGACCACTTCATGCCCTTTTTTATGAATATAAGTAATAGCCTCCTTCAGACGGGTGACCACCCCGTCTGTAGAAGGCAAAAAAGTTTCTGTGACTATAACGATTTTCATAAAGGTCCCCTTTTACTTCCAGGTGACAGACGGAAGAACGTTGTCTTTAATAACACGATCTTTATGTTCAATCACCGTCTGGAGCATGTCTTTGATGACTTCGTCTGTCAGAAGGTGTGGTTCCAGTCCGAGATCACGAAGTTTCGTATTGACCGCACTATAGTAATGGTCTTCTGCTTCCACCCTTGGATTCTCCATGTTATCAATGGAAACATCGATACCTTCTTCTTTGGCTACCTTCTGAACTTTGTCTGCGAGTTCCTTGACGGAGAACCACTCCGTAAACTGGTTGAATACGCGGAATTCACCCGGTTCGGCAGGGTTTTCGGCCGCAATTTCTACACAGCGGACCGTATCCTCGATGTTAAGGAAGGCACGCGTCTGTTTACCGGAACCATAAACGGTCAGGTCATGTTCGATAGCTGCCTGGTTGATGAAACGGTTAAGAGCCGTTCCATACACCCCGTCGTAATCCAGTCGGTTGTTCAGAACAGGGTCCTGCTTCGTTTCTTCGGTATGTAAACCGTAAACGATTCCCTGGTTCAGGTCAGTGGCACGGATACCCCAGATTTTACAGGCGAACTGGATGTTGTGACTGTCATGAACTTTAGAAAGATGATAGAAGGATCCCGGCTGTTTCGGGTACGGAAGAGTGTCTTTTCTTCCTTTGTGTTCGATTTCAATATACCCTTCTTCAATCTCGATGTTAGGCGTACCGTACTCACCCATCGTCCCGAGCTTAATAAGATGACAGTCCGGTGCCAATTCTTTGATAGCATAAAGTACGTTCAGGTTCCCCATAACGTTGTTCGTCTGAGTGTACACCGCATGTTCACGGTCGATCATGGAATAAGGTGCAGAACGCTGTTCGGCAAAGTGGACGAAAGCGTCCGGTTTGAACTGGGTGAAAACCTGTGTCAGGAAGTCATGATGGTTGAGGTCACCCACGAACGTTTTGATTTCCTTACCGGTAAGCTCTTTCCACTTATTCACCCGTTCTTCGAGTGTGGCAATAGGTGTTACCGAGTTCGAATGCAGTTCATTATCGATTTTACGTCGTACTAAATTGTCGAGGATTGCTACGTCATGACCCTGCTTGGATAAATACAAAGCAGTAGGCCATCCACAGAAGCCATCTCCTCCGGCTACAATGATTTTCATAAATATCTTTCCCTCCTAAATCAACATACATCTATAGAATAACATTTTCTTCAGTATAAGCGCTATTATTTTATGGAAGATTATTATTCCAACGGTCTTTCATAGCCCACTTTTCTCCAGGCTCCCGTCACATCCCCGTTCTGTTCGGTGTCTATAACGAATGTTCCGTTGCTGTAACTGTCTTTCGAACGGTACTGCTTCGGTTGGACCTCAATCGCTTCTTTATCAGTGTCGATACGGATATAGCTTTCTTTATCAACGACTAGCATTTGTACGAGAGTATGAGGATTTTTCTTCAGAGCCCGGAATACGACGTTTCCTTTTTTCGCTCTCGTCGTCGATTCAAATTCCCTGAGATCCATCCGTTTTACCGCACCTCTATGAGATACGACGAGAACAGTTTTTTGAGCTTCCGGGTCGAATATTTCCCCGGAGACAATGACTTCATCCGTTTTCAGCTGCATGCCTTTGACACCCGCAGCCCGGGCTCCCACGATATTGACTTCATTTTCCGGAAAACGGAGACAGTAACCTTTGTTGGAGGCCAGCATAATATCTTTACGGCCATCGGTACGGTGAACAGCTACGACTTCATCATCTGCTTTCGTATTTATACCTACGAGAGGTTTGGAATAGCGCTGCGCCTGATAATCTTTCAGCAGCGACCGTTTCACCATCCCATTTTTAGTGACGAACGTAAGGTAGTCATCCGTTTCGAAATTCCGTACAGGAATAGCTTCTATGATTTTTTCACCGGCTTCGATCGGTACGAGGTTCGTCACGTGCTGACCCAGATCTTTCCATTTTATATCCGGCAACCGGTGCACCGGGAGATAAAGATATTTACCTCTATTTGTGAACAGTAATAAAGTATCCGTCGTGTTGAGTTCCATGAGGCTTAAAAGATAGTCCCCTTCTTTCAGAGGCGGGGATTCCTCCTGTGAAGCTCCGTAGGAACGGAGACTCGTCCTTTTGACGTAGCCGTCTCTCGTAACGGAAGTCAGTATGTCTTCACTCGGAACCATGACCTCCAGGTCCACCTTCAGCTCCTGAACCTGTTCTTCGATGACCGTCAGTCTGTCATCTTTGTAGGTTTTCTTTATGGAGCGGAGATCTTTCTTAATCTCTTTCAGCAGCAGTTTCTCATCCGAAAGAATACGTTCAAGGTTTCTGATCGTCTCTTCCAGCTCTTCCGCTTCTTCCTGGAGGGCTGTGATGTCCGTATTCGTCAAGCGGTAAAGCTGAAGATTGACGATAGCTTCCGCCTGAGCTTCGGAGAACGTATAGGCGGATTTCAGTTTTTCTTTGGCATCGCTTTTATCACTGGAGGAGCGGATCGTACTGATCACTTCATCCAGAATCGAAATAGCTTTAATAAGTCCCTGGACGATATGCGCACGATTTCTCGCTTTTTTCAGGTCGTGCATCGCCTGGTTCGTTACGATGTTTTTCTGATGACTGATATAGGCATCGAGAATCATCGGAAGAGGCATAAGTTTCGGTTTCTGATCGGAGATAGCTACCATATTGAAGTTATAGGATACCTGAAGATCCGTGTGTTTATATAAGTAGTTAAGTATCCCTTCACTGTTCGACTCTTTCTTCAGTTCTATCACAATTCTCAGGCCTGTACGGTCCGTCTCGTCACGGACTTCTGCGATCCCTTCCACTTTCCGGTCGATGCGAAGCTCATCCATCCGTTTCACAAGTGTGGATTTATTCACATCATAAGGAAGTTCATCAATGACGATCTGTTCCTTACCGCCTTTGATCTGTTGAATTTCCGCTTTTCCGCGGACGATGATCTTCCCTTTCCCGTTTTCGTAAGCTTCTTTGATGCCCTGAGCACCCTGGACGATGCCTCCGGTAGGGAAGTCAGGTCCCGGTAATTTAGTCATCAATTTATCTACTGAAGCCTCGGGATTGTCGATCCTCATAATGACGGCCTCGATCACTTCCCCGAGCCGGTGAGGAGGGATGTCGGTGGCATATCCGGCCGAGATTCCGGTAGAGCCGTTAACGAGAAGGTTCGGGAACCTTGCGGGCAATACGGTCGGTTCTTCTATCGTGTCATCGAAGTTAGGGATATGGTCTACCGTATCTTTCTGGATATCACGCAGAAGTTCCGAGGATATCCCGGAGAGCCTTGCTTCTGTATACCTCATGGCTGCAGGAGGATCGCCGTCAATACTTCCGTTATTCCCGTGCATCTCCACGAGCGGATAGCGGACTTTCCACGTCTGACTCAGTCTTACCATGGCTTCGTATACCGAAGAGTCCCCGTGCGGGTGATAATTACCGATTACCGTACCGACAGTTTTTGCAGATTTCCTGTACGGCTTGTCGGCCGTGTTCTTTTCCTGCTGCATAGCATAAAGAATACGGCGTTGTACAGGTTTGAGCCCGTCCCTGACATCAGGAAGGGCCCGTTCCTGGATAATGTACTTGCTGTAGCGACCGAATCTGTCTCCCAGTACTTCCTCAAGCGGCAGATCCAAAAGTCTTTCTGTTTCAGACATGAGAACTTCCTCCTGTTAGTCGTGCAATTTTTCATTTTCTAAAATATTTTCGCCTTCATCAAGACCGAAAGTAACGTGCGATTCAATCCACTTCCGGCGTGGAGGAACTTTGTCCCCCATCAGAGTTGTCACCCGTTTTTCGGCGGTTGCGATATCATCAATCGTTACGCGTATCAGCGTCCGGGAAGACGGATCCATCGTAGTCTCCCACAACTGATCGGCGTTCATTTCCCCGAGTCCTTTGTAACGTTGAATGGTATAGCCATTCTTAAATTGTTTCAGTACTTCTTCAAGACCGTCTTCATCCCACACGTATTCCTCTTTCGCTTTCTTGCCTTTCCCTTTGGAAATCTTATAAAGCGGAGGCAGTGCAATGAATACCTTACCTTCTTCAATGAGCGGTTTCATATACCGGTAAAAGAAAGTGAGCAGCAGTACCTGGATGTGAGCACCATCCGTATCTGCGTCTGTCATGATGATTACTTTATCATAATTACAATCCTCAAGGTCGAAGTCGTTCCCGACGCCTGCGCCGATCGTGTGCACAATCGTTGATATCTCTTCGTTTTTGAATATATCATCAATCTTCGCTTTTTCCGTATTAATGACTTTACCCCGAAGCGGGAGCACAGCCTGGAACCGGCGGTCTCTCCCCTGTTTGGCAGATCCGCCTGCCGAGTCCCCCTCGACCAGGTACAGTTCATTCTTATTCGGATTACGGGATTGGGCTGGTGTAAGTTTACCGCTCAGGAGAGAATCCTTTTTCTTTCGCTTTTTCCCACTGCGGGCGTCTTCTCTGGCTTTTCTTGCCGCCTCGCGCGCAGCCTTGGCTTTGATGGCTTTTTTCACAAGCATAGCAGCCGTCTCCGGGTTCTCCTCGAGAAAGTAAGCAAGGCGCTCGGCAATGACGTTATCTATAGCCGAACGGGCTTCCGGTGTGCCGAGTTTGCTTTTAGTCTGACCTTCAAACTGAAGCAGATCTTCCGGGATACGTACGGAAATGATGCACGTGAATCCTTCACGTATATCGTTCCCTTCCAGATTTTTATCTTTTTCTTTCAGCAGCTGTGTCCGACGGGCATAATCGTTAAAAACGCGCGTAATGGCCGTTTTCGCTCCAGATTCGTGGGTTCCGCCGTCTTTTGTCCGGACGTTGTTGACGAAGGATAATATGTTCTCCGTGTACCCGTCATTGAACTGAAAAGCGGTGTCCACTTCGATAGACGAATGTTTCCCTTCGAAGGAAATGACCGGGTGGAGCGTCTCTTTCTCTTCGTTTAAGTAGGCTACGAAAGATTCGATTCCGTCTTCATAGTAGAACACTTCTTCCTGTTTTTCGTCTCCCCGTTCGTCTGCCAGTCTGATTTCCAGTCCTTTCAGAAGGAAAGCGGCTTCTCTTAAGCGTTCCATCAGCGTCTCGGTGTGAAAGTTGATCGTGGAAAAAATGGACGTATCCGGTTTAAAGGAAATAGTGGTCCCTGTTTTCTTCGTATTACCTATCTCCTCAAGCGTGGTAACCGGCAGCCCGCCGTTCTCGAAGCGCTGCCTGAAATGGGTGCCTTCTCTGAATATATCGACGACGAGCCATTCCGAGAGCGCATTCACAACGCTGGCTCCGACGCCGTGCAGACCACCGCTGGACTGGTAACCTCCCTGACCGAATTTACCGCCGGCGTGCAGTACGGTCATTATAACTTCCGGGGTAGGTTTGCCGGTCTGGTGAGTCCCGGTAGGCATACCTCTCCCTTTATCACTTACAGAAATGCTATTATCTTTCCGGATCGTAACAGTAATTGTTTCTCCATATCCGGCTAAAGCTTCATCTACCGAATTATCGACAATTTCAAAGACAAGATGGTGAAGCCCCCGGTGATCCGTAGATCCGATATACATCCCCGGGCGTTTCCTTACAGCTTCCAGTCCCTCCAGCACCTGTATGGAACTGTCCGTATAAGTTTGTTTCGACTTCATTTAAATCGTCTCCTTCCGTTCCAATATCACCTTACTATCTATATTAGAACAAACGTTCGTGTTTGTAAATTCAAACTTATTCACTCGTATCATTGTAGCTTTTTTTTTCGTATAAAAAAAGTTATTTATGGACAAACAAGAAAAACCCCCTTATGAAAAGGGGGTCCGTTGCTATAGAAGAGTTGCATGAGCGACTTTGATGCAGGAATCCATGATGACTTCCTGGTTACTGTCTTTCAGTTCTTCGTACGCTTCCGGGTGGAACACTCCCTGCTGTGCCCAGAAAGCTTTGGCGTCTATCGCTTTAGCTTCTCTGGCCACTTCCGGGAGAAACTCGGAACGTCTGAATACGTTGATGATATCGATCTCCTCTTTAATATCCTGAAGAGAAGAAACTGCTTTTTCTCCTAATACTTCCGTCACTTTCGGGTTTACGGGGATGATTTTGTACCCCGCTTTCTGCATCGCCTCACTGATCTGAAAAGAAGTCCTGGCAGGGTTGTCAGAAAGGCCCACTACAGCAATAGTCGATGAATTTTTCAAAATTTCTGCGGTCGCCTGTGGACCGGGATTGGTAAAACTCATTGAAATTCCTCCTATTTATCGAGCAGCCCTTCTTCTACAAGATAGTCTCTTGCGACTTCCGAAGGAGCTCTGTCTTTTACATCCACTTCATAGTTCATTTCCCGCATTTGATCTTCGGTAATCTTCCCGCCCAGCTTATTCAGTACGTCCTCCAGCTCCGGATACTTCTCGAGCGTTTCCTGTCTCATGAGCGGAGCGCCCTGATACGGTGGGAAAAGATTTTTGGGATCATCGAGAGTCGTCAGATTAAGTTCGACCATATAGCTGTCTGTCGCATACGCATCGATAATATCGACTTCTCCGTTTTTAATCGCTCCCTGGCGCAGGCCGGGATCCATCGTTTTCACTTCGCCGAATTCCAGGTTATACAACTCTTTCATCCCCTGATATCCGTCTTCCCTGTCATTGAATTCAAGAGTGAAGCCGGCCGTTACCTCATCATCTATCGAAGCAAGATCACCGATGGTTTCAAGATTGTTTTCCTTTGCATATTCCTTCGTCGTAGCCACCGTGTACGTGTTGTTATATTTCATCGGTTCCAGGTAAGCCATATCGTATTCTTCGGCCATGCCCTGTTTGGCCTGCTGGTATACCTCTTTCGATTCGTAACTGTCCGGCTGACGATCGAGAAGGGATACGAGTGCTGTTCCGGTGAATTCCGGATAGATGTCGATACTTCCTTCCTGCAGGGCACTGAAGACAAGATCTGTTTTTCCGAGGTTCGGTTCAAGGCCTACTTCCAGATCCGTCTCTTCTTCGATAAGCAGTTCATACATGTTGATAAGGATCGTCGGTTCGGCGTTCAGTTTGGCACCGATGGTAATATCGTTTCCTGCTTTTCCGGTGAAAATGATCGGAACAACGACGATCAGCAAAGCTACAATGATAAGGATGAACAAGGATTTCATCCCGGTTTTAGCAGAAGTCCTCTCAAAGAACCGCAGAACGACATCGAGAAGAATAGCAAGAAGAGCCGCAGGGATAGCCCCGAGAAGAATAAGGTTGAGATCCCCTCCACGGTCAAGACCGAGAAGAATCAGATCCCCCAGCCCCCCGGCTCCTATTAATGCAGCGATAGTGGTTGTTCCGACAATCAGTACCATAGAAGTTCGGATACCGGCCATAATGACCGGCATAGCAAGCGGAAGTTCAACTTTCGAGAGACGCTTGAAGGAGTTCATTCCCATTCCGGTAGCGGCTTCCAGTAAAGAATTGTCGACTTCGCTGACTCCGGTATATGTGTTCCTCAATATCGGCAGAAGACCGTATGCAATCAATGCGATGATCGCAGGTGTCTGTCCGATACCGAAAAAAGGAATCAGAAATGCCAGAACGGCCAGACTCGGAATCGTCTGAAGGATCGCCGTCACCTGGATGATCGGTTCGGCCGTTCTTTTATATCTGGTTAGTATCAGGCCGAGCGGGACGGCTATCAACGTTGCTATTATTAAAGATATAATGGAAATCTGCAGGTGTTCCCACAGTTTGATCCAGAATTCGTCCTGACGCTGCTGGAAGACATCAATAAATTCATTCATTGCTGTACGACACTCCCTTCACGTTCAGCGGAGGCTTTTAAGTAATGTACGATATGCTCGTACGTAATGTACCCGAGAAATATGTTATTTTTCGTTACCGGGAGTGTCTCTTCGGGAGTCGATTCCAGTATTTCAACAGCTTCTGTTAACGTAGTGCTGTTGCCGAGAACCGGCACTTCCACTTCTCTTCCTTCTTTTTCGGCATGTTTATACTGTCCATCTTCATCTGTCACAAAAGTCATGCCCGCAGCGGTTGCCTTCTCTTTCTTCATTATGACGTCCACGGCAGTCTGCCAGGGACTCTTTCTTTCACCGATGAAATTCTTCACGAAATCATTGGCCGGGTGCAGGATGAGCTGCTGAGGAGTGTCCACCTGTACAATCTCGCCTTCTTTCATCAGGCAAACACGGTCTCCGAGGGCAAGGGCTTCATCCATATCGTGTGTAACGAACACTATCGTCTTTTTGATTTCTTTCTGGAGCGTCTGGATATCTTTTTGAAGCTGCTCCCTGCTGATCGGATCAAGAGCACTGAAAGGTTCATCCATCAAAATGATGTCGGGGTCAGCTGCCAGTGCACGCACTACTCCTACTCGCTGCTGTTCACCGCCCGAGAGCTCTGAAGGTTTTCGCTTCCTGTATTTCTTCGCATCCAGTCCTACCATGTTCATAAGTTCGTCTATTCTCGAGGAAATGTTCTCCTTCTTCCACTTTTTCATCTCAGGTACAATAGCTATGTTTTCCTCCACGCTCATATGCGGAAATAAAGCTATCTGCTGCAGAACGTAACCGATGTTCCATCTCAGTTCATGAATGGAATAATCTTTGACTCTTTTATCGTTTATGTATATGTATCCATCTGTAGGTTCGATGAGTCGATTGATCATTTTCATCGTAGTGGTCTTTCCACAGCCACTGGGACCTATTAACGTTACGAACTCCCCTTCTTTCACCTGTAAATTAAAATTCTTTACTGCAGTAGTACTGTCGGGGAAAGTTTTGCCGACATTTTCAAATCTGATCATATGATCCCTTCTTTCTGTAATTAAGAAGTAACTTTTTACCTATTCCCTAATTATATGGTTATAAACTTTATTTGTTAATTGATTAGAGTTGCTACTAAGTATAAAACTACGTATTTTATCCATTCTTTTTTTAATCGACACGTGATAAACTGAAATTATCATTTTTTGTGAATGGAGGTCGTGCTTTTGGAATTTATCATATTTGCTGCTATTGCATATCTTCTGGGTTCTATCCCCACCGGTCTGCTTGTAGGCAAACTCTTCTACAATATTGACATCAGGGAACACGGCAGCGGGAACCTGGGCGGCACCAATGCGTTCCGTGTGCTCGGTATCAAACCTGGTCTATCCGTTACCGTAGCCGACATTCTGAAGGGAACCGTCGCCGCTGCCCTCCCCCTGTGGTTGGGTACGGAACTTAACGGCGTCATTATCGGTATTTTTGCGGTCATCGGTCATATGTACCCCGTTTTTGCCAGATTCAAGGGCGGCAAAGCGGTTGCAACTTCCGGTGGAATCATTCTTGGAGTGAATCCGCTTCTGTTCGGCATTATGCTCCTCACTTTCTTTGTCACTCTATATATAAGTAAGTACGTTTCGTTATCTTCCATGGTGACCGGTGTCGTCACCGTGGCCGTTACTATCATCCAGCAGGAGTTCTTGCTGACGGCTGTTGTCTCTGTTCTTACAGCATTCGTCATTTACCGGCACCGTACGAACATCATACGCATCAAAAACAGGGAAGAACCGAGAATTACGTGGATGTAACCGGCGCGAAATAAGCATTTAGTTGTAAATTAAAATTTATATAAGGTATACTTCTTGATAGAAAAGTCGTTGAAAGGAGCCACGGTTATGAATAAAACTGAATCTCATATCACTGATACAATACCTTCGAAAGATGAACGTCACAAACTGTTCGGGTCTGTACCTCCCGGACCGAAGACGAAACCTGTGGAAAAGGATCAGATGGCTGATCTCCAAAATTCCAGACAGGATTTTCTTTTCGACCTGGATGTAGTCGGAATCAACAACGTAAAACATCCCATCACTATTGAAAGTTCCATGAAGCCGTCCACTCAGACTACCATAGGAACGTTCACCTTTTCTTCCTCGATCGCCAAAGGCAGCAAAGGAACGAACATGAGCCGCTTCACGGAACAGTTGACCAGTTATTACGAGCAGGGCTTTACGGTCACAATCGAATCGCTGAAGCAGTTTGCAGAGGAACTCGCAGGCCGCCTGAAGCGGGAAGACGCGTTTATCAAAGTCGAATTCCCGTGGTTCTTCGAAAGAGAAGGGCCTTCTTCGGGTCTGGCCGGCATGAATCATGCGGATGCCTTCATTTCCGTAACGTGGTCCAAAGCGGACGGTTTCGATATACAGACCGGACTGACCGGTAAAATCACCACCCTCTGTCCGTGCAGCAAGGAAATCAGCGAATACAGTGCGCACAATCAGCGCGGAAATGTCTCGATGGCTGTAACGCTTACGGAAGATTTCGATGAAGATACGTTGGACTGGAAAGAAGTTCTGCTGGAGGCTGCCGAGAGCAACGCCAGTGCACGTATCCACCCCGTCCTGAAACGGCCGGATGAGAAGATGGTCACGGAGCAGGCTTACGAAAACCCGAGATTCGTCGAAGATATGGTCCGTCTTGTAGCTGCAGATCTGTACGAAACTCCGTTCATTCATGCTTTCGAGGTTTCGTGCCGGAACGAGGAATCGATTCATCTCCACGATGCTCTCGCCTCCCTCCACTTCGACAAACGAACGGATGAGCGCTGATGCTGAGGAACACCATGATAGGACTGATCCGCTTCTACCAGAAAGGTATCAGTCCCTTCACTCCTCCGACGTGCCGCTTTTATCCGACCTGTTCGGAATACGGTCTCGTCGCTTTTCAGAGACACGGGTTCGTCAAAGGGTTGTATCTCACCTCGAAAAGAGTACTGAAGTGTCACCCCCTGCACCCGGGCGGTGTGGACGTCGTACCCGAAACAAAAGAAAAGGAGTGATTACGTGAATATCACTGTATCGGAAGAAGCCGCGCAATGGTACAAGGAAGAAATGGATTTGACAGAGGGGGATGCTATCCAGTTCTTCGTAAGATACGGAGGATCCGGAGGACTCCAGCCCGGATTATCCCTCGGTATGAAAATAGAAACCCCCTACGAACCGGTAGCCGAGACGAATGTCGAAGGGATTCTGTTCTTCGTTGAAAAGGCGGACGAATGGTACTTCGATACTTACTCTCTTAAGATTACTTATGACGAGAACCTGGAAGAAGCCGCTATCGGCTACGAATGAAGACAGTCTAAAAGCAGCCGCACCTAAAGGTAGCGGCTGCTTTTTTGATGCAGACGGAATCTTTCAATGTGATCATTTCTGTTCTCGGCCTTAAGAATGGTGAACTGATGCCTGCCGAAGAGATCGTAATGGGGGAACCCTTCCTTACGATCGATCCACTCTTTTTTCAATCCGTACTGTCCCCCCCATTCCGCCAGCTTTTCTATATCGCTGCAACCGACTTTCGTCACCGTGTCACACCCCGGAAATCTGTCATCCAGCCAGTAGTGGGTCAGGATAGCTATATTCCCGGCACGGACGTCCCGCTTCCATTTCCTCAGTTCTTCCTTACCGATGCCGAAAGCCATCAGTGCTGCCCCGCTGCTTCCTTGTAGACGGCGTGCCAGGCGGGAAAAGCTTTCCGCAGGGAAGTCGGGCGGAAATCCTCTTTTCTTACAATGACGTGATCGGAGGTGCCGGTTACAGCGACCGTTCCATCCTCATGGACCACTTCATACGCATACGTCGTTTTGACTCCCGTGTATGCCTGGATCCACGTCTTCACAGCTACTTTATCCCCGTACCGGACCGGACTCCGGAATGAAACCTGTACATCCGTAACCGGGGATACCACCCCGGCATCTTCCATATCTTTATAATCGAAACCGAAACTTTCTATTAAAGAAGTCCGACCGATTTCGAACCATACGAGATAATTGGCGTGATAGACGACGCCCATCATATCCGTCTCCTGATATCTTACCTGTATATCTTTTACATCTATTTTCACTCTAAATCTCCTTCCTTACGGCTTTCCATGCTTCCTCAATATCTTCCCGGGAAAGAACCGGGTCTTTGTATTCCCCTTTATGGTGCCAGGCGTGGTATTGAACGGCTTCGTCCATCAGGTTGCCGATGAATCTTCCGTTCCCCTGCACCTTCGTTTCCAGCAGCTGCACTTCCAGGTACTCCCGGGCCGCGGGGGACAGAGAGTAGTTGTACGTCCCCGCAAGAGTGACCATCATTTCCAGCAGCTCTCCGGCCGAATAATCCGGGAAGCGGAAAAACTTCTTGAATCTGGAGGCGAGCCCCGGATTACTGTCTATCAGGTCTCTCATTTCCTTCTCGTACCCGGCGAGAATGACGACGAGGTTCTCGTTATGCCGCGTCATTTCATCCACCAATGTTTCCACTGCCTCTTTTCCGAAGTCGTCTCTCCCCCCGCTCTGAAGGGCGTAGGCTTCATCGATGAATAAAACCCCTCCGAGGGCTTCTCTTATTTTCTTCTTCGTCTTAATAGCCGTCTGGCCCACATACCCGGCTACAAGGTCACTGCGGGAGGCCACTACGACATGTCCTCTCTTCAGGAGCCCGCATTCTTTCAGTATCGTCGCATACACTTCGGCTACCGTCGTTTTTCCGGTGCCCGGGTTTCCGCTGAATACCGAATGCAGCTGGATAGGAACAACAGGCTCCCCTTCTCTCTTCCGCTGCTGCTGCATCTGTACGAAGGAAGATAGCTTTTCCACCTCGCGCTTCACCGTATCAAGACCGATCAGGGAATGGAGGCGTTCCACTCCGGAAGTGGCGTCGTCTGCAGAATCTTTATCCCAGTGCAGATCATCTTCCGTAATACGCATGTGACTGAACCAGTCGTCATGAGGTCGTATGACTTCTCGGGAACCCTTGTAAAATATCGTTTTCATGACGATGTTCCGCACGCTTCTCGCGTTCCCGAACGATTCGTCCACCTGTTCCTTCTCAATCAGCGTACCGAGTCGTCTCCGAGCCTCTTTCGTAAAGAAAAAGTCATTGTTCAGTGCGATATACTCCCCGATATCCTCCAGTTCACCGATAGAGTAATCCGGCAGATCGAGGCGGTTCTGCTCCGGTATCCGGCTTCTGAGGCCGGGATTCGCCCACAGAAACTGGCGCATTTCTTCCGGGTACCCCGCCAGTATAAGAGCGAAAGTACCGCCGTGTTCGGTGCTGGTGAGAGCGGAAACGAGCGTATCAATCACTGCCTGTCCGTAGTCGTTACCTCCCTGACCTTCGCGTTTCAGGCTGTACGCTTCATCTATGAATAATATTCCGCCCCGCGCTTCTTTTATATAGTTCATCGTATTTTCCTCACTCTGTCCCATGTAGGACCCGACCAGGTGGGAGCGGTTCACTTCCACCACTTTGCCCGTCGACAAAAGGCCGAGTTCCGTATATATTTCAGCCAGGAGACGTGCGAGAGTCGTTTTGCCGGTGCCCGGGTTCCCCGTCATAATCATGTGCAGCGACGGTTCGTCGGGCATACGGAAACCGAACGACTTCCTTTCCTGTTCATACCTCAGAAAGTGATAAAACTGATGGATGTACGTTTTCACATCGCGAAGCCCTATCATCTCCTCCAGTTTATCGAGAGCGTGACGCCTTTCCTTCCGGGAAAAGGCAGGAGGAAGATACTCCTCCAGTTCCTTCCTCTCCTCGTCCAGTTCCCGCACCGGGGAATTGATATCACTCACCGGTATTTTGATACGTTTGGATTCCCTCGTCTCCAGAGCGTAATCGACCGTCTCCTTCGTCCTCAGAAGGTATTCGTACAGCCGCTGATACGTCCGCCATCTGGAACCGGCGTCCACGACTGTCTGATTGACATAGTTGTCATCAAACAGATGCAGCAGAAGGTTCAGTTCTTCCTGAATATCGGATATTTTTTTGACTTTCTGGGTGATGTGATCCGTTTCATGAAGCACGGGAATCCGTCCGGATACATCTTTCATATAATAAATAAGGCGAAGGACGTGCTGCAGTTCCTCCGTCTCCCTGATCAGCTTCAGGGAAGGGTCAAGTATTTTCGCCGTCTCCAGTATGTAAGGAGTAAGAGTATCCCCCTGCGGCACTCTTTTCATTCTGTAATAAACTAAAGCGACCTGGAGCAGGGCCCGTTCTCTGTCCTTTCGTTCCTCTTCCTGCAGCAGACGCAGCACCTCCGTTTCCTTCCACGGCGGCGGCGTGTAGAGAGAGGTCCAGGCTTCGAGCTTATCCATCTGATTCACTTCCTTCCTCTCCCCAGTTTACCACAGCTTAAAGCCTTTAAAAAAAGACTGCTACAGGCAGCAGCCTTTGAACACTTACTAGGAGCGCGGAAAACCGGAGATTATTCAAGTTCTTTCATTTTTTCTATCATGTACTCGTACGTCATAGGTCCGAATTTGCGGGAATGGATCGTTCCGTCACTGTTAATAAAGTAGGACGCCGGTACAGAGAACGTCTGATACTTTTCGGAAAGCTGGTCGTCACTGTCCAGTACCGTTTCAAAAGTGAAGTTTTCTTTGTCTACAAAGTTTTTTGCATTTTCCGGTGAGTCTTCGGTGGAAGTTGCATTTACGGCTAAAACCGTGACGTCCTCGCCGTACTTTTCATGAAACTTCTGCATCTCCGGCATTTCTTCCTTGCAGGGCGGACACCACGTAGCCCATATATTTAAAATGACCGGTTTTCCTTTGTAGGCATTAATATCCGTTGTTTCCCCTTCAAGCGTCTCTACAGGCATGTTCGGTGCCTCATCGCCGACTTCAATCCCTTCGTGTGCTCCCTCGGGCACGATGGACGTCCCTTCCTGCGACGTATTACCCGAAACGTCGTATTCCCCGCCTGTCGACTCTTCCTCTCCCGTCAACTCGAACACGCTGTACAGCAGCAGTGCCAGAATCAGGGAAAAAATAGCCATAGTACCGATTTTTTTCATATCCGAGGAATCTCCTTTTCTCATTTCTTCTTTAAGAAGTGTATCACAGAAAACCAGGGCTCAGGTATCCCCGGCACCTGAATGTCATAATAATGACAAAAGAGGTATGCACACGGGGGTGCATACCTCTTCTCCTGTACATTGCTTATTTTTTCAGCTTGTTACGAAGAACCATCTGAAGGATGCCTCCGTGACGGTAGTAATCGATTTCCACATCACTGTCGAAGCGGGCAACAACTTCAAATTCTTTCTTATTGCCGTCTTCGTCCGTAGCAGTGACTTTAACGAGATCGTGAGGCTTCACGTCTTCGCCGATTTCCACGTCGATCGTCTCCCGGCCTGTCAGTCCGAGGGATTCGATAGTTTCGCCCTCCTGGAACTGGAGCGGAAGTACGCCCATCATAACAAGGTTGGAACGGTGGATACGTTCAAAGCTCTGGGCGATGACCGTTTCGATACCGAGCAGATCGGTACCTTTGGCAGCCCAGTCACGTGAACTTCCCATACCGTAGTCATCACCGGCGATGACAGCAAGCGGCGTGTTATCTTCTTTATACTTCATAGCGGCCGTGTAAATCGGCATAACTTCTTCCGTAGGCCAGTATGTCGTATAACCGCCTTCCGTACCCTGTGCCAGCTGGTTACGGATGCGGATGTTCGCAAACGTACCGCGCATCATTACTTCGTGGTTTCCGCGACGGGATCCGTAGGAGTTGAAGTTTCGCGGCGACACGCCTTTCTCCTGCAGATATTCACCCGCCGGCATGCTGCTGGCGATGGCGCCTGCCGGGGAAATGTGGTCGGTAGTGACCGAATCTCCGAATTTACCGATGACGCGCATGCCTTTCAATGGTTTGACCGGGTTGGAATCTTTGGACAAGCCTTCGAAAAACGGCGGGTTCTGGATGTACGTGGAGTCTTCGTCCCAGTCGTACAGCGGCTCATCCGTTGTTTCGATTTCGTTCCATTTTTCGTTGGAATTGAACACGTTTTCGTATTCCTTACGGAAGATCTCAGGCGTTACGACGCTTGAAATCTGTTCTTTGATTTCTTCCTGGGAAGGCCAGATATCATCGAAGTAAATATTATTCCCTTGCTGATCTTTGCCGATCGGTTCATTCTTCAGATCGATGTCGACCGTGCCGGCAAGGGCGTAAGCTACAACAAGAGGTGGTGAAGCCAGATAGTTGGCCTTCACGAGCGGGTGAATCCGTCCTTCAAAGTTACGGTTACCGCTCAATACGGAAGAAACTGTCAGATCTTCATCTGCAATCGCCTGTTCGATTTCAGGAAGCAATGGACCGGAGTTACCGATACATGTCGTACAACCGTAACCGACCAGGTTGAATCCGAGCTGGTTCAGGTAGTTCATAAGACCCGAGTCTTCCAGATAGCGCGTTACCACCTTGGAGCCGGGAGCGAGTGATGTCTTCACGTATTCCGGTACTTCGAGACCTTTATCCACAGCTTTTTTAGCTACGAGTCCGGCACCAAGCATAACGTGCGGGTTGGAGGTGTTCGTACAGGAAGTGATGGCAGCGATCGCCAGAGCTCCCGTCTTCATTTCCGCTGTCTCGCCATTAGTGAATTCAACTGTCGCTTTTTTGTTGAACTCGGATTTATCAAGACCGAAACCCTGGTTTCCTTCCGGAGCCGTAATGGAGTTATTGAACGACTCTTTCATTTCGGAAAGCGGGATCAGATCCTGCGGACGTTTCGGTCCCGACAGGTTCGGTTCCAGTTCTTCCAGGTTGATTTCGATCAGCTGAGTGAATTCCGGATCTTCGAGAGAAGGATCGTACCACAGATTGTTCTCTTTGCAATATTTTTCGACGAGATCGATCTGTTCTTCCGTTCTTCCCGTAAGTCTCATATAGTCGAGAGATTCTCCGTCTACCGGGAAGAAACCACACGTCGCCCCGTATTCAGGAGCCATATTGGAAATCGTGGCACGATCCGCCAGCGGCATTTCCTGAAGACCGGGACCGAAGAATTCGACGAACTTACCGACGACGTTCGCTTCGCGCAGACGCTGCGTCACTTTAAGTGCAAGGTCTGTCGCGGTCGTCCCCTGAGGGAAGCTTCCCTGCAGTTTCACACCGATCACTTCCGGCGCCGGGAAATAGGACGGCTGTCCAAGCATACCTGCTTCCGCTTCAATTCCACCAACACCCCAGCCGAGTACGCCAAGCCCGTTGATCATAGTCGTGTGGGAATCGGTACCGACGAGTGTATCCGGGTATGTATCCACACTTCCGTCAGCGTTCTCCGTAGCATGAACGACGTTAGCGATGTACTCCAGGTTCACCTGGTGCACGATTCCTGTAGCAGGCGGAACGGCGCGATAGTTATCGAACGCTTTCTGTGCCCAGTGAAGGAACTCATAACGCTCCTGGTTCCGTTCGAATTCAAGCTCCATGTTCGCCTGAAGCGCAGTACTTGTACCATACTGATCCACCTGAACAGAGTGGTCGATGACGAGATCGACAGGTACTTCCGGGTTGATCTCCTCCGGCTTACCACCCATGTCCACCATTGCTTTACGTAGGCTTGCAAGGTCCACAACGGCCGGAACACCTGTGAAGTCCTGAAGGATGACACGTGACGGCTTGAAAGGAACATCTTCCTGTTTGCTGTCACTCTGGCCCCATTTAGCGAGACTTTCTACGTGTTCATCCGCTATTACCCGTCCATCGTGCTGACGAAGGAGTGATTCAAGTAAAATACGGATGGAAAAAGGCAGGCGCGAAATTTTTCCGATTCCTGCATCTTCCAGTGATTTCAGATCATAATAGTTGTACGTTTTGTCATTTGATTCAAACTGCTTTTTAGCATTGAATGGATGGTCTGCCATATCTCATATCCCCCTTATCATTCTTGCTGTGAAAGTATTACTTGTTCCTTCACATACTTATAATACTATAATTCGCCATTTACATTGTAAATGAAAACGATTTTAAAGTAAATTCATTATAGTACTTTTTACTAAAGGAAATTCGTTGTTTTTCCTCCGGTCACCTTTTATAATAAAGGTAATTATCAAAGAATAGGTGATGACATGTCTTTAGGTTTTTCGCTATTTATCGTAGGTTGGGTCGTCATTATGGTGGTGCTTATGGGCATCGGAGGTTTCTTCATGTTCCGTAAATTCCTTAAAAGCATGCCGAAAGAAGACGGAAACTCCACCATCGACTGGGAAGAATACTATATTGAACAAACGAGACACATGTGGAGTGAAGACCAGAAATACTTTCTGGAAGAACTGACCTCCCCCGTACCCGAACTGTTCCGCAGCGTTGCTCAGCAGCGGATTGCAGGCGAAATCGGCAGGATTGCCCTTAAAAGGAAGCTTCGGCATATGACGCAGGATACGATTATCGAAGGGTACATTTTAGCTACTCCCAAACGCGACCACAAGTTTCTAGTGAAGAAACTGAACGAAAAAGAAATCGATATAGATCCTTACAGGGACTACCTGGAAATATAGAAGAAGCACCGCTTTTTATAGCGGTGCTCAGCTTGTAGAGAAACCCCGTGTTTTTCTGCAAGCTTTTTTTGTGCAGTTCGTGCGGGCGAATACCACTCGCTTTCCGCGGACGAACGCCCGAGCCTCCCTCGTGAAAACCCACACTCCGGGGTCTC
>NZ_NSGH01000025.1 GCF_002295105.1 Salimicrobium humidisoli
GAAGCAAGCCCTGAACTGCACACCATGTTCGAAGAACGGTATGGGTCTCAAACTGAGACAGAGGAGAAAAGCTAATCCCTCCTCCGAGGATCACCCTACTGTTTTACACAAACTTATTGACGGTACCGATCATCGGAATTAGAATTGATAATATGTAATATATAACCATTTAGTAATTGTGAATTATTTACTACCCAGGTTCATTTCATTCAGCATTTATCTTGAAATTGAGTTTTCAAGTATAGGGCAGGTTAGTGGAAGACTCAGTTTCGAGATAAACTGTGATTACATAGGGAAATAGAAATTTGAAGAAGGTGGTGTTTTCTTAGGGGGGTTGCAATAGAACATGAAAATAACAAAGTTGTGTAAGTTTTAACGGTGAGATTTAATCCTTTTTTTAAATCGTCAGAAATTTAGAACTTGTTTATTTTGTAAAATAATATTTAATTGGTAAAATATTATTAAATTAAAAAGGGGTAAGAGGTTGTTATTAAAAACTTACAGCTATTTTAGCCACACAAATTGTGTGAACCCAGATAATCTATATGAGAACAATGTAAAGGTGATGTTCAATGAATCTAACTAAAAGACAGCATTATGTTCCACAATGTTACCTCAAGCTTTTTTCGTCCAGGTACGAAGATAAAGTTGATTATTTCGATAAGATAACTTATAAGAACTTATCCTCTCAACATGTTAAAAATGTTGCTCAACAGAGATATTATTACGATTTTTCTGAGGAGTTTGTTAAGAGTTATAATGAGAATATTGAAAATGACCTTAACGTAGAAGAAATTAATCAACAGCATTTAGAGAAGTACTTTTCTAAATTAGAAGGCGGGTTTGCAAGAGCATTAGAGAGTCTTACCTCTAAAATTCAGGCACAAGAGAATTTATTACAAATAAGTTCATTTGAAAATATCATTACAGAAGAGGAAAAAAAAGAGTTATCTTTTTTTATTGCGTTACAGTCAATTAGAACCCCTTCTTATAGAGAGCTACTTAAAAATTTTAATAATATCCTGGAACAAAATTACGAATCTCTTTTTAGCTCGGAAGAAGGAAAGGAAATAAATGATAATGAACTTTTTTTCTATTACTTAAATACAGGTGCTCTCGATCGTTTATCCACGCATTTTTTAGAAGATTTCCAATGGTCTTTAGGTATTATCAATCACCCTGAACAAGCTCGCTTTAAGCATGTTAGAAAGCAGTTCGTAACAGATGAATTTTTAATTTCGGATAACCCAGTTATTAATTTAAAGCATGTTGAACGTAGAAATCCTCTAAACATCTCTTTGGAATTTGCACTTCCATTAAGTCCTAAACATATAATTATATTAAGAGATAATAATCATCCAGAACCAGTAGATTCTTCTGTTTTTGAAATTAATCGCAATCAAGTTAGAATTTATAATGAGTATCAATATAGATTTTCTAATAGATTTGTCTTTCACACGAAGAGCGTAAACAAAAATAAAATTAAAAATTTCTTTTCATATCAGTCAAAGAACCTTTCACACAACAGCGGTAGTTTCTGTGTTCTAGAGTTTTAATGTTTATGTGAGTATCTTAAACAAACCTATGATTATTATTGATACAGCTACCTTCCTGAAGTAAATGTATCTAATGTAAGTTTTGATGGCTTACTAAATCTAGAATTTACATAAAAAGTATCTTGGTACTGAGTCTTCATCAATAGGGGGCTATTATCCAAGTAAATACCGTCCTTTTTTTACTAATTGAACTACCCTCGTCTCTTTAGCGTAAGAGTTAATGGGGGAGTTCAACGTATGATATAATAGAAAGAAGAAAAACAATGAGCTAGGTGGTGTGTTTATTATGCTAGAACATAACGAACGCTCAAGTAAAGGGAAGTATGGTTGGGTTCATCAATGGGCTAAAATGACGGGAGAAAGAGCCAAAATAGATGCAAAAGTAAACAACACGTACATTGTGTATGCGACAAAAAACGGCTTAGTAAAAGAATTTCCAAATGGTGAAGTGAAGCCATATACAGAAGAGGGACAGGAAGAAACAAATGAGTCCCAGTGACAAGCCGATCATGTACATTTTTGCAGGTAACAATGGCAGCGGAAAAAGTACAATACGTAATTTAATTATAGACAAAATTGGCATTGAAACGAATATAGATCCAGATGGTATTGCAAGACACTTAGATTCATTTAATCCAGAGTCGAAGAGGGCAGAAGCTGGACGATCAGCGATTAAATTAGCCAGAGATTGCATCAAAAATCAAAGGAGCTTCTCTGTAGAAACGACACTTGCAGGGAAAACATTTTTGAAAAGAATCAAAAAGGCTCGAGAAAATGGTTTCGAAATAACGATGTTTTATCTTGGATTAGAGGATGTTCAACAGAATATTGAACGAGTTGCTTTGCGAGTTCGAAACGGTGGGCATCATATTCCTAAAGAAGACATCCTCAAAAGACATGTAAAGTCAAAAGAAAACTTGCTACAAAATTTGTCATTAATAGACAATTTAATAGTGATGGACAATAGCCATTATAATGGTGAAGTCGTCTTGGAGGCTTATAATAATTCCATTTCGTATGAAAGCAACGAGCTACCGAAATGGGTTGTTCCCATTAAAGAACATTTGAAATAATAATAAGAAGCTCCATGAAACTGGCCGGCATTTGGCCGGTTTTTATATACCTTGAACTCGAATATTCGAGATTAGGGGGTTTTAGTTGAATAAGTCAAATACAAAAAAGGAACTTCCATGAAATTGGAAGTTCCTTTTTTGTAGTAATATCAACACTAAACTTTATCAGAGCATAATTTTAAGAAAAATAATCTCTTTATCAATGTTTTGGTTTAGGCGCCTTCAACATTACAAAAAGATGAGAATCAATATGTTATAAAAATTAAGTGGAACTATTATAAAAACTGCACATTAATTGCACAAGTCATGGGCACATTTTTAGAGCCTATTATGTAAGAGGTGATTATAATGAGCGAATATAAAAAAGTCAGCTCATCTCTGACTGGACTGATTAAATCCATTTCGGGACAAAGGAGGATGTCATGGTTGTAAAAAGAGAGCATGCTTTTCCAAGAAGAGGGATCAATAGAAATTTAGAATGAGTAGAAGGCACTGAGAGATTGAATCACCTACTCTGTTCAAGGCAAATACCTTTCAGAAAAATATAAGGAGGAATATAAAATGAATAACAGATTTATAAAAATAGTTGTTACACTCGCCACCGTTACCGGAATCAGTTTCTCAGTGGGACAAGTCTCGGCAAATTCTATCAATGCAGCTCCCCAAGCCAATGGACAAGCACAAGGGGAAGCAAAAGTTGAAAAGAGACTAGATAAGATTGAAAAGAAAACTAACGCTATCCAAACGGAGCTGGAGGCGATCGAAGGATCTATCGAAGGTGCCCCTATAACGGTGGATGAAGTACAGCTCTATAAAGAGTATCTGGACAAGCTGGACTCTTTGTTGAATCGCTTAGACGCTACTGGAAACAATTTGGATGCTGCAGCTAAAAAATCAGAAAGCCATGATGCATCCATTCAAGAAACTGAAGCAGAAATCAGTGATATCCGCGCCAGTGTTTTAGAGGTGAAGGAAACGATTCATTCCATTTTTGCTGAACAGATGTCCAGTACTGGTGTGGTCCCTGATAGTCTGGAAGAGGCAGAAGATCCAACTTATGAAGTGGGCAGCCAAGCCATTATCGAAGCAAATCATATGCCAGGTATGTATGGTGCCGAAGCAACAATTGCAGGTGCCTTTGATACTGTCGCTTATAGTGTCACTTATAACCCTACAACTGGTGGAGACCCGGTGGAGAATCATAAATGGGTCATCCACGAAGAGTTGGAAGATTCAGGAGAAGCACCACTTGAGCCCGGAACTGAAGTGACCTTAGATGCGGAGCACATGAAAGGCATGGACGGGGCTACTGCTGAGATAGAATCTGCTGTAGAAACAACTGTATATATGATTGACTTCACAACAACAACTGGTGGAGACCCAGTGGAGAATCATAAATGGGTAATAGAAAGAGAATTGTCCCCTGTTGAATAAGCTCAGATGATATTATGGGAGAAAATATCAATATCTTTCGCTTAAGAAATCTTTTCTTCACAATTTCTGCACATTTGCTGGGCAATCTACTGCATAAGCGTCCGTTATGATTTTCCACTTATCGTAAGAACTGCACGGACGACACACTATTTTTCAGGAGGTATGAAAGATGGCTCATCAACAACATCAGGAAACATTGAACGTATTGCACGAATGCATGGAGGCTTGTAACCACTGTTTCGACGCTTGTCTCAAAGAAGACGACGTGAAGATGATGGCAGGATGCATCCGTCTCGACCGTGAGTGTGCAGATATCTGTGGGTATCTTGAAGCGGCG
This sequence comes from Salimicrobium humidisoli, assembly GCF_002295105.1. GTDB lineage: Bacteria > Bacillota > Bacilli > Bacillales > Halobacillaceae > Salimicrobium > Salimicrobium humidisoli. The sequence continues at coordinate 4,401 of NZ_NSGH01000025.1, forward strand.
ATTACACGAGGTAGTGCTTATGTATCTGAACTCGCTTCCGTTTGTGCGAAAATCTGCGATGACTGCGCAGAAGAATGTGCTAAACACGATCATGACCACTGCCAGGAATGTGCAGAAGCTTGCCGCAAGTGTGCAGATGCCTGCCGTAAAATTGCTTAATAAGGAAAAGGTCGGCAAAGAGTCGATCTTTTTTCTTTTTTCCACAGATATTCATAATTTCTGCACAATTCGGGGAACAGGAATAGTGCAGAAAAAATTTTAAGGCAATGAAAACCATACCCGGTATGGGTAAAAGGAGATGAAAATCATGGGTGGAATGATGAACGGAAGTGGCATGGGAGGCGGATTCTTCGGAAATTTTTTCGGATTCGGTCTGATTTTTCTGCTACTTATCGCAGCGATTGTCGTCATCGTGATCTGGATGGTGAAACCCGGGGGAGGGAACTCGAACAATAGGAACACGACCACCTCCTCTCCAGAGAATCACGAAGACACACTGAAAAACCGGCTGGCCCGGGGAGAAATTTCTGAAGAAGAGTACGACCGATTGAAAAAGAAACTGAAGGAAAAGTAGTGGAGGCGAAGAATATGAAACGGTATATAACAGGTTCCATCATGATTCTAATTCTGCTTGGAATCGGGGGATGGGTCTTTGTCCAGTCCCCTTTCATGCAGGAGTCCGGAGATGGAGAAATCAATACAGATGAAAACGGGAGGAGTATCTTGGATTTGCCGGCTGTCGAAGCGGGGGAGCGTCCGGTAAAGGAATTTGATCTGACGGCAGAAGAGACCTCCTGGACGATAGAAGGAGAAGAGTCCGTCGATGCCTGGACGTACAACGGAACGGTTCCGGGTGAGCCGATCCGAGTAGAAAAAGGGGATTTCGTCCGAGTGGAATTGACGAATGAACTGAATGTGCCGGTTACGATTCACTGGCATGGAGTGGTTCTTCAAAACAGGATGGATGGAGTCCCGGGAGTGACACAGGATGCAGTAGAGCCCGGAGAGTCTTTCACGTATGAGTTTGTGGCAGATAACCCGGGGACGTATTGGTATCACTCCCACCAGCACAGTTCTCTTCAGGTAGATAAAGGTCTGTATGGCCCTCTTGTCGTTGAAGGAGACGGTCCATCGGTTGATGAGGATAAAACGTTCATTCTTGATGAATGGGCCGTGAATCAGGACCGGGAAGACTGGACGAACATGGCCGGAATGATGATGGGATCCATGAACGGGGATGGAGAAGCGGATACGAAACAGATGTATGACACATTCACCGTCAATGGAAAAGCTGGATCGGCTATTGATCCCCTCGAGATGGAAGAAGGAGAAACAGCGAGACTGCGTTTTGTGAATGCGGGATATCAGCTGCACCGCCTCGTTTTTCCTGAAGGGTCGATGGAAATGCTAGCGGTGGATGCCGAGAAGGTGGAGAGTTCATCTGGTCGAAACGTGTTGCAAATTGCCCCCGGAGAAAGGATTGATGTCTTATTCACGAAAGGAGAGGGGGCAGAGCAGATTGCTCATACCACAGACGTGGAACATGCAGCGGATATGAAAATCCCTGTCCTTTCCCCGGGCGGGGAGCAGACAGCCTCTTCTGCTCCAGAGACGGATACAGAAGCTGTGAAAGGTACATCTTATGAAAGTGAAGAACTGCTTTTTGAAGATATACCGAAAGCGGACGTCTCCTACGACATGGATTTGAGTATGGGCATGAATATGGGAGAAGGAATGACGTGGCAGATCAATGAAGAAATTTTCCCGGATACCCCTCCGATCCAGGTGGAAGAAGGAGATATCGTCAAAGTGGAGATAACGAATGAGGGACGACTCAACCATCCGATGCACCTTCATGGGCACCGATTCCAGGTACAGTCGGAATCTGGCGGTGGCGTCGTCAAAGATCTGATTAACGTGAAACCCGGGGAGTCCTACACCATTTATTTTGAGGCGAACAACCAGGGAGAATGGCTATTCCATTGTCATGACAACAACCATGCGGATAGAGGAATGGTGACGATTGTCGACTATGAAGGGGTTTATTCCCCGTTCGAACTGAATGATGTCAATAATCCATAGAAAGGAGTAGAGCTATGGCACATGAACACCACCAACATGAGCATGAAGAACAGGAACATCACGACCATGACGGGCATGATGGCCACGATCATGGGGGACATGACCACGGAGCGATGGTAGATGATTTCAAAAAGCGATTTTATATTTCCCTGATCATCACCCTTCCGATTCTTCTATTATCACCGATGATCCAGGATCTGTTAGGATTCAGTATTACGTTTCCTTTCGATAAATACGTCCTCTTCGGTCTGGCGACATTCGTATTCTTCTACGGCGGATGGCCGTTTCTTACAGGAGCCATCGACGAAGGGAAGAACAAAAATCCAGGCATGATGATGCTGATAGGTCTTGCCATCGTTGTAGCCTATGTCTATAGTTCCCTGGTCGTGTTCGGCTGGGAAGGACGTAATTTCTTCTGGGAACTGGCGACGCTGATCGACATCATGCTGCTCGGCCACTGGATCGAGATGAGATCAGTGATGGGAGCTTCCAATGCCCTTCAAGAGCTCGTGAAACTGATGCCGGATAAGGCTCATAAAGTAAAAGAAGACGGATCGACGGAAGAAGTGAAAGTGAACGATCTTGACTCCGGAGATAAAGTACTTGTGAAGCCCGGGGAAAAGATTCCGGTGGACGGAACAATTGTAGAAGGAAAATCCGCCATCGATGAATCGATGCTTACCGGAGAATCGGTACCTGTTGAAAAAGGAACGGAAGAAGAAGTGATCGGTGGCTCCATCAACAAAGAAGGAAGCTTGACGATTGAGGTGAAGAAACTCGGGGAAGATTCCTACTTATCTCAGGTCATCACGCTCGTCGAGGAAGCGCAGAATTCCAAATCACGGGCGCAGGATTTTGCGAACCGGGCAGCGAAGTGGCTTTTCTACCTGGCTCTCAGTGCTGGTATCATTACGTTCATTACTTGGCTTGCACTTGGATATCCGGTGGATATGGCGGTAGAGCGGATGGTCACCGTCATGGTCATCACCTGCCCGCACGCACTCGGGCTCGCAGCACCACTTGTTGTTGCAGTCTCCACTTCTTTATCTGCAAAACAGGGGCTTTTGATTCGTAATCGTACCCAGTTCGAGAACGCGCGGAATGTCGATGCCGTCATCTTCGATAAAACAGGTACCCTCACCAAAGGAGAATTCGGTGTCACGGATATTGTCCCGGAAAACGTGGAGGAGACGGAAGTTCTTTATTGGGCAGCGAGCCTGGAACAAAAGTCCGAACACCCGTTGGCACGCGGGATCCTGGAACAAGCGGAAGAACGAGGGATAACCCTTGGTCAAGTAGAAGATTTCGAATCAGTCACAGGACGTGGCCTGCGCGGCAATGTGGATGAGAAGAACGTTCAGGTCATGAGCCCTGGCTATATGAAAGAAAATGACATCGCGTATGATTCCGAAGCTTTCGGACGTATGTCCGAGGAAGGGAAAACGGTGGTATTCGTACTCGTGAATGATGAATACATCGGAATGATTGCCCTCGCTGACATGGTACGTGACTCCGCCAAAGAAGCTGTGGCGGAGTTGAAAGAACAAGGAATCCGATCTGTCATGCTTACCGGTGACAATAAGAAAGTCGCCGACTGGGTGGCCAAACAGATCGGTATCGATGAAGTCTATGCAGAAGTTTTACCGGATGACAAAGCGAATCAGGTGAAACAAATACAAGCAAAAGGCTGGAAGGTTGCTATGACGGGTGATGGTGTGAATGATGCGCCGGCACTTGCTACAGCTGATTTGGGAATTGCTATTGGCGCAGGTACGGATGTAGCAATGGAAACAGCTGATGTGGTGCTTGTGAAAAGCAACCCGAATGATGTTGTGGCACTAATGGATTTATCGAAAAAAACCTATCGGAAAATGGTCCAGAATCTCTGGTGGGCGACAGGTTATAATATTTTTGCCATACCACTCGCAGCAGGTGTCCTAGCGCCGATTGGCATTGTACTAAGTCCTGCAGTAGGGGCAGTATTGATGAGTTTGAGTACCATTATTGTTGCGATAAATGCAAAACTATTAAAAGCTTAAGTAATGTCATCAAACAGCTATTTAAAGTAAAACTCTAGCGTGAGGTTATTGTAGTAAACTCACGCTAGATCTTTTCGAAGAAGACATGGAGTTTATTATAGAAGTAAAAGAATAAGCAATAGGGGGGGGAGAGATGGCTAAATATCATTTGGAAATCTACACGAGACCTACTTGTTCGGATTGCCAGGACCTGAAAAAATTCTTGGAAGGTCATCATATTCCGCACAAGCAATATGATTTGGCAAAACAACCATCAAAAGAAAAAGATCTTATAAAGATAACGGGAAATAGAATCGTACCAGCACTTGTATTTTCTGATCCATCCCTTTTGAGGTTGGTGAGAAAGCCAAAAAGTATGATTGGGTTTGAAAGGAATAAGGATGAAATAAAAAGGCTGCTAAATGTAGGATAGCTAATATCATTATGATTAGAGCGAGAGTATTTTTGGCTAAATACCCCCCTAGCTAGTATGGTAATTATGAAAAAGGTGTAATTTAACTTTTTCCTGATTTTTTTGTTGACAAATATACCATGCGGGGGTATAGTATAAGTATAAAAGAAAAGGAAGTGATTCATTTGGATAAATTCTTACGTGATCACCCAAGTACCCCAAGAACAGAAGCTGAAAAGGAAAAAACGATTAATCGTTTAAAACGTATAGAAGGTCAAGTTCGTGGAATACAGAAAATGGTGGAAGAGGATCGCTATTGTGTAGATATTTTAGTACAAATTAGCGCCATTCAATCCGCATTAAAAAATGTAGGTTTCGCAGTCACGGAACGACATATCAACCATTGTGTCAGTGATGCGATTAAACAAGGTGAAGGCGCGGAAACGATTGAAGAATTAATGAGTGTACTGAAGCAGTTTTCCAAGTAGTTAGGAGGGAGCATTCATGAGTGAAACCGAAACAAACCATGCAACACTTGGTGTGACAGGCATGACCTGTGCTGCTTGTTCCAATCGTATTGAAAAAGTTTTAAATAAAATGGATGGAGTAGATGCACAGGTTAATTTAACGACAGAAAAAGCAACAGTAGACTATGATTCAGAGAAAACCTCCATCGAAGATATTTCGAATAAAATTGAAAAAGTCGGCTACGGCGTTTTAATGGAACAAACAGATTTAGATGTTTTTGGAATGACCTGTGCCGCCTGTTCAACCCGTATTGAAAAGGTATTGAATAAGCAAGACGGGGTTAAATCTGCAAATGTAAACTTAACAACAGAAACGGCATCTGTAGAATATAACCCAGGACTCGTAGATACAAAAGGAATCATTGAGAAAATCAAAAAATTGGGTTATGATGCGCAACTTAAAGCGGAAGCAGAAGAAAAGCAAACGCATAAAGAAAAAGAAATTAAAAATATGAAGACGAAATTAATTGTTTCAGCCGTGTTAACTGCACCGCTAATAGTAACCATGTTGGTTCATTTATTTAATATGAATACACCGTATATATTCATGAATCCGTGGTTCCAATTTGCACTCGCAACACCAGTACAATTTATTATCGGCTGGCAGTTTTATGTTGGTGCATATAAGAACCTTCGTAATGGCGGGGCAAACATGGATGTACTTGTTGCATTAGGAACGAGTGCAGCATATTTCTATAGTTTATTCGAAGCGTTTAGGACCATCGGTAATCCAGTGTACGAACCGCATTTGTACTTTGAAACAAGTGCTGTAATCATTACGTTGATTTTATTTGGGAAGTATTTGGAAACAAGAGCAAAAAGCCAGACAACGAATGCACTATCTTCTTTGCTTAATTTACAGGCAAAAGAAGCTCGCGTGATAAGAAATGGCGAGGAAATCATGACTCCAGTTGAGGAAGTTGTCGTTGGTGATCGATTAGTTGTAAAACCTGGAGAAAAAATACCTGTGGACGGTAGGATTGTAAAAGGAAGAACCTCTGTAGATGAATCGATGATTACAGGGGAGTCCATCCCGATTGAAAAAGACGTAGATGCTAGCGTAATCGGCTCAACGATAAACAAAAACGGTTCGATTGAAATGCATGCAACGAAGGTTGGTAAAGATACGGCACTTGCATCGATTGTGAAAGTAGTCGAGGATGCACAGGGATCGAAAGCACCAATCCAGCGACTAGCCGACGTCATTTCCGGCTATTTCGTACCAATCGTTGTAGGTATTGCCATTTTAACATTTACTGTATGGATCGCGTTTGTCCAACCTGGGCAATTTGAACCTGCTTTAGTCGCAGCGATTGCTGTCCTTGTGATTGCATGTCCTTGTGCTTTAGGCCTTGCAACACCAACATCTATTATGGTTGGCACAGGAAAAGGTGCAGAAAATGGCATTCTTTTTAAAGGTGGAGAACATCTCGAGCGTACCCATGCATTAAATGCAATCGTGTTGGATAAAACGGGAACAATTACAAAAGGAAAACCTGAAGTAACAAACTTTACAGGTGATGATGAGACATTACAATTACTCGCTAGTGCGGAAAAAGGTTCCGAGCATCCACTTGCAGAAGCGATTGTTGCCTATGCAACAGAACAAGATATTGAGTTAGGTGAAGTAGATGATTTCAATGCGATACCTGGTCATGGTATCGAAGCTACGATTTCCAGCAATAACATTCTTGTAGGAAATCGAAAACTCATGCAAGATCACCAAGTTGATGTTGGTAGTGCGGAGCAGGAATTGATCGACTATGAAGTGGATGGAAAAACAGCGATGTTAATTGCTGTTGATGGGAAGTATCGCGGAATTGTTGCCGTTGCAGATACGATTAAAGAAACAGCACCACAAGCAATTAAAGAGTTACAAGAAGAAGGCTTGGAAGTTATCATGTTAACAGGCGATAACGAGCGAACTGCACAAGCAATTGCAAAGCAGGTAGGAATTGATCAAGTAATAGCCCAAGTATTGCCTGAAGAAAAAGCGGATAAAGTAAAAGAAATTCAGTTACAAGGTAAAAAGGTTGGAATGGTTGGGGACGGGGTAAATGATGCTCCTGCGCTTGCAATCGCCGATATTGGAATTGCCATTGGAACTGGTACAGAAGTGGCCATTGAAGCTGCTGACATTACGATTCTTGGTGGGGAGCTATTGCTCATACCGAAAGCCATTAAAATCAGCCATGCGACAATTAGAAATATCCGTCAAAACCTCTTCTGGGCATTCGGCTACAACACAGCAGGAATCCCGGTTGCAGCAGTTGGATTACTTGCACCATGGGTTGCCGGTGCAGCTATGGCATTAAGTTCAGTAAGTGTTGTTTCTAACTCCCTTCGCTTGAAGAGAGTTAAGATATAACTTTTTCTAAAACCTTTAAAGGGGGTGAAAAAGCATGGGACAAAAAACGCTAGATGTTCAAGGCATGACATGCGGACATTGCAAAATGTCCGTTGAAGGTGCATTAAATGAATTAGATGGCGTATCAGCAGCTGAAGTTAACTTAAAATCTGGCAAAGTAGATGTTACTTTTGACGAATCAAAAGTAAATGTTGATACACTAAAAGAAGCTGTTGAAGATCAAGGCTATGATGTTAGTGCCTAGTGCCTAAAAAATAAAAAAGCTGGTTTTCTGACTGGAAAATCAGCTTTTTTATTTAAAGAAATAATTTAGAAGGAGTGATATTAATGGCAAAACATGAGGACGAAAAACATAAGCATAGCGAACACAACCACCATAACCATGACCATCATGATGGTGAAGAACATAGCCATGACAGTCATCAAAGTCATGCTCATGACCATGACAGTCACGGGGGACATGACCATGGCGGCCACGGAGGTCATGGGCACCATGATCATGGAGATATGATTGGAGATTTCAAGAAACGATTCTTTATTTCTTTAATTTTTACCATTCCAATTCTCGCTTTATCACCTATAATTCAAGATTTCATGGGAGTTGATTGGCGTTTCATTGGTGATATGTATATTTTATTTGCATTATCAACCGTAGTATTTTTCTATGGTGGCTGGCCATTTATAACAGGCGGAATCAGTGAGTTGAAAGATAAGAACCCTGGAATGATGACACTCATTGCGCTTGCGATTACCATAGCGTACGGATACAGCACCATGGTTGTATTCGGCTGGGAAGGCAGTCAGCTATTCTGGGAACTGGCTACATTGGTTGACATTATGTTACTCGGTCACTGGATTGAAATGCGGTCTGTGATGGGTGCATCTAACGCGCTTGAACAGCTGGTGAAACTTATGCCAAACGAAGCACATCGATTAGATGATAATGATCAAGTACAGGATGTCCCATTATCGGAGTTGGAAAATAATGACAGGGTACTTATAAGACCGGGCGAAAAGATCCCTGTAGACGGAACGATTATTGATGGGAATTCGGCTATTGATGAATCTATGCTTACGGGGGAATCTGTTCCGGTTGAAAAAAATAAAGGTGATGAAGTCATCGGCGGATCGATTAATAAGGAAGGCTCTCTTACCGTAAAGGTTGAAAAAACAGGGGAAGATTCCTATTTATCACAGGTTATTACAATGGTAAAGGAAGCACAGGAATCAAAATCCAGAACACAGGATTTGACGAACCGCGCGGCTAAGTGGTTATTTTACCTTGCACTAGCTGCTGGTCTTGCAACCTTATTTATTTGGTTGCTCTTGGGGTACTCTTTTGATGTTGCCATTGAACGGATGGTTACCGTTATGGTTATTACTTGTCCGCATGCACTCGGGTTAGCAGCACCTCTTGTTGTAGCAGTTTCTACATCTATTTCTGCCAAAAAAGGATTGCTAATTCGGAACCGTGCTAATTTTGAAGGGGCACGTAATTTAAATGCGGTTGTTTTTGACAAAACAGGTACACTGACAAAAGGTGAATTTGGTGTAACTAATATCGTGCCTAGTGAGGGATATAACGAAGGAGATCTTTTAAAATATGCATCCACTGTAGAACAAAACTCTGAACATCCGATAGCAACCGGGATTGTGAAGGAAGCGAAAGAACAAGAGGTTGCTTTAGGAAAATTAACTGATTTCGAGTCGATAACAGGAAAAGGAATTCAAGGGAAAGTGGACGGAAGAAAAGTAAATGTTGTCAGTCCGGGTTATGTAAGTGATAATAATTTTAGTTACGATCAGCAGTTGTTTAATGAAATGTCAGAAGAAGGAAAGACCGTCGTATTTGTTCTGCTTGAAGATGAATTGATCGGGATGATCGCGTTAGCAGATATCGTTCGTGAAACAGCAAAAGAAGCTATTTCAACCCTGAAGGAAAATGGAATACATTCCATTATGCTAACAGGAGACAATAAAAAGGTTGCAAACTGGGTAGCAAAACAACTGGGTATCGATGAAGTCTATGCAGAAGTTTTACCGGATGACAAAGCGAATCAGGTGAAACAAATACAAGCAAAAGGCTGGAAGGTTGCTATGACGGGTGATGGTGTGAATGATGCGCCGGCACTTGCTACAGCTGATTTGGGAATTGCTATTGGCGCAGGTACGGATGTAGCAATGGAAACAGCTGATGTGGTGCTTGTGAAAAGCAACCCGAATGATGTTGTGGCACTAATGGATTTATCGAAAAAAACCTATCGGAAAATGGTCCAGAATCTCTGGTGGGCGACAGGTTATAATATTTTTGCCATCCCACTCGCAGCAGGTGTCCTAGCGCCGATTGGCATTGTACTAAGTCCTGCAGTAGGGGCAGTATTGATGAGTTTGAGTACCATTATTGTTGCAGTCAATGCTAAATTATTGAAGGCTTCGTAAGAGAGGGGGGAATCCCTCTCTCTTTTTTTGTCCAGCTCAGCGTATATGGGCACTCATAATGAAAAGACATTAGCTGTTACTGTAAAGGATGACCAGAACCAAGAGACGCATAATTACAAAAGTCGGACTCCCACCACCTCGTATACACAAAATCTGCATAATTCCCTTGTACACTAACAAATAGAGATAGGGGGGGTATGTATCAGTTGTTTAATGAAGTAAGCAGATTTTTTAGTCAACCTTTCATGGAACTGGCATCCCAACAGGAAGGGGTTCCATTACTAGGAGCTTTTTTTCTGGGACTTGTCGGAGCCGTGGCTCCGTGTCAAATGACGGGGAACGTAGGGGCGATGACCATTTATGGAAATCAGACGTTTAAGGATAAAGTTCCGTGGGGGCATGTCACTTATTTCATGCTTGGAAAGGTGCTTGTCTTCTCTGTTCTTGGCCTGGCCGTATGGCTATTCGGAAAGGAGGTCCAGGGGGAACTATCTTCCTGGTTTCCTTATCTCCGCAAAGCTATCGGCCCGATGCTTATCGGAATCGGACTGTTCATGATAGGAGTCTTTTCTATGAAATGGACGCTATCGCTCGGAAGCAAACTCCTTCCGTCTATAAGGAACAGCAAAACAGGAAGTTTTCTTCTCGGCGTTAGCATTACACTTGCCTTCTGTCCGACGATGTTTGTTCTCTTCTTCATGACATTGATGCCCATGGTGCTCACAACTTCTTATGGGGCAGCGTTACCGCCGATTTTTGCGATAGGTACTTCTATGCCTCTCTTGTTTTTTCTGTTTCTATTTACCTGGTTCGGTATCGATAAGAAGTCATTGATGAAGAATGGAAGAAAAATAGGTGGCCGTATCCAGAAAATAGCCGGAGCACTTCTTTTGCTGATTGGCATCATGGATACGCTCACGTATTGGTTTTAAAAATGATCTGAAATTAGGGAGGATATCTGCAGAAAATCTCGACAATTTTCTGGCAGAGTGGAAGAAGCTCAATGGAGGGGGAATGGACAGTGAAACATAAAAAAACAGCTCTTGCGTTCAGTGGCTTGGTACTAATTTTGGCGGCTTGTAGTGGAGACGAAACGGAAGAGACTACAGAAGAAAATCAAGGAAGCTCAGGGACAGGGAACGTCCAGCTTGAAGAAATGGAAGGCACCATTGAACACGTGCATGGCATCGGTTATACCGATGCGGAAGGGGTGACATTTGCGTCCCATGACGGTTTGAAAGTGTACAAGGATAATGAGTGGATGGAGAGTCCGCACCATAAAAATGATTACATGGGATTCAACGCAACAGAAGAAGGGATGTATGTGTCCGGCCACCCGGGGGCATCTTCAGATTTGCCGAATCCTCTTGGTCTTCAGAAAGGTAAAGTGAAAAAGCAAGAACTCGAATCCCTCGGATTTACAGGAGAGAGTGATTTTCACCTTATGGGTGTCGGGTATGAAAATGAAGCCATCTATCTCCTGAATAGCCAGCCGGATGACAATCTCGATACAGGGTTCCACCGGAGTTTCGATGGAGGGGAAACCTTTGAAGCGATGGCAGCTGAAAATCTTCCTGAAAAATTATTCCAATTAGCTGTACATCCGAGCGATGAGGAGATGGTAGCTGCTGCCGCGGAATCCGGTGTGTTCCTGAGCACCGATGCCGGAGAGACGTTCGAGAGGATTTCTGAAACGGGGCAGGCGTCCGGTCTTACTTTTACAGGTAATCAACTATATTTTGGACTGCTTCAAAACGAAGCATCGTTCCAAACCTATGACCTGGAGTCGGAGACGATCACCGATATCCCCCTTCCGGATTTCGGGCAGGACGCGGTCCTGTATTCAGCTGTACATCCGGAGAAGGAAGAACTTACGATTTTTACGATGAACGGAAGCAGCTACATGACGGAAGATGAGGGAGAAACGTGGAAAAGCATACTCACGGAGGGAGAGCCAGGGTAACGATTCCGCGCAGCTTTTGTCTTTATTTTACGTACATCCTAGTGCTAAGTAAGGGGGAAGCAACATGTCAAAAACTAAGAAAAGGCGTCTGTGGATGCGAACAGCGGTGCTTCTTTTATTCGCTGGACTCGCAGGTTTTGTTGTTTATCAGAGTATTTCCGGAGAATCTGTCGTTGTCGAAGCTGGAGATAAGGCTCCGGATTTTGAATTAGAGACCCTCGAAGGAGAAACGGTTCGTTTGAGTGACTATAAAGGAGAAGGGGTATTTCTGAATTTCTGGGCGACCTATTGCAAGCCTTGCGAAGAAGAGATGCCTTATATAGAAAGGCAGTCTAAAATCTTCGAAGATAGAGGTGTGCAAGTACTTGCGGTGAACGTTGGAGAGACGGAAGTGACGACCAGAGGATTTGTAGAACGGAAAAACATGACATTTCCTATACCTATGGATACAGGAGAAGCTCTCCTGAAAACGTATGGCATCGGTCCTATTCCTGTCACTTTCCTCATTGATGAGAACGGATACGTCGTGGACAGAATTACTGCAGGCATGACGGAACAGGAGATAAACGGATACATGGAACGTATCGTCCCAGAAGGGGAGGGCGATTAGATGGCTGATGTGAATATCGTGCTTGCATTCGGTGCAGGCTTCCTGTCGTTCATTTCTCCATGCTGCCTCCCCCTTTATCCTGCTTTTCTTTCTTATATTACTGGAATGTCTGTGGACGACCTGAAAGGGAAGCGAACCTTTTTTCAAAAACAACCGATGCTTCACACGCTATTCTTTTTAATAGGGTTTTCTATCATTTTCATCGCCATCGGTTTTTCGACTTCGTGGATCGGAAGTTGGTTTCTGAGATATGATGACCTATTACGTCAACTCGGAGCTATTTTCATCGCGCTTTTGGGACTCGTGGTTATCGGTTTTTTCAAGCCGAAACTCTTTTTTCGTCAACGACAGGTGACATTGAAGAACCGGCCGCCGGGATACATAGGATCAAGTGCGGTAGGGATGGCATTCGCTGCAGGATGGACCCCGTGTACAGGACCTATCCTGGCTGCTGTCATTGCTCTCGGGGTTTCCTCGCCGGATGAAGCGGTTCTTTATATGGTGAGTTATGTCCTTGGGTTCTCTATTCCGTTTTTTGTGATGGCTTCCTTTATCGGGAAGATGGAATGGCTGAAGAAATATAATCATCGCATTGTCACCTTCGGAGGGTATATGATGATTCTAATGGGAGTATTCTTGTTTTTCGGCTGGATGTCGGATCTTACTTCCTTTCTCACGTATCGTTTCTTTAACGGGTGGACCGGCTTTTAAATTCGGAGGGGTGCTATGAGACGGAAACTTTCGGTGAAACTCGGACTTCTGTTTTTCATTCTGATGCTTTTGATTGAACTATCTTTGTTTTTTATTCTTTATACGTCGATTTCCACTCAGCGAATCACAGAAGTGATGGATGGCCTTCTTGCAAGGGGAGCGGGGCACAAGGACGTTCTGGAAAATAATTTTGACGCTTCAACGCTTCGACACGTCACTCTCATGGAAGCGGAGGCTTCTACCGATGTGATTATTGCGAACACAGAGGGAGATATCATCCATCGTTCGTCGGAAGGGAAGCCTTTTCAGGAGGAAGTGGTGAGACGCACTACTGCTGCTCCGGAGAGCGGGAGTAGAATTATCGAAGACAATTGGAGAGAGAATCCTTATGTAGCCACGCTTTCTCCTATTATGATTGATGGAGAATATAGAGGGAGTGTATATATGTTTTCGCCTTCCGAGACCATCCGGGATATTTTGTCTCAATTGTCGAAACAATTCCTCATAGTCATGGGAATGATCACATTTATTACGCTTGTGCTTGTGTTTGCACTCTCTCAAATCATCACCAGACCCCTCATACGTATGCAGCGGGTCACGGAGAAATTGAGCGAGGGAACGGCGGATATGGAACTTGATGATCGATATAACGATGAACTTGGTACTCTGGCTTTTTCTATTAATCGTTTATCGGAAGATCTGGAGCGGTTGAAGAAGGAACGCAATGATTTTTTGTCTTCCGTGGCTCATGAACTCAGAACTCCTCTCACTTATGTGAAGGGGTATGCGGATGTAGCCTCCAGACGGGGGATATCCGAGGCGGAACGGGAAAAATACCTCACTATTATCCGGGAAGAAGCGGATCAGTTAACCTCGATGGTAAGGCAGCTTTTCCAATTGGCCAAAATGGAAGAGAATGCTTTTGTCATCGAGCCATCTGTAACCCATCTCTCTTCTTTGCTCGAGGAAGTGGCGACCCAGGTCGAACCGTTCATCGAGGAAAAGCAGGCACAACTGACCATTCATGTGCCGGATGATTTATACGTGACTGCTGATCGAACCCGTATGAAGCAAGTCCTGGTTAACATTATTCAAAACGCGCTGCTTTATGGAGGGGAAATTCCGGTTATTCAAGTCGAAGGAGAGAGAACGGAGCAAGGAGTGAGGCTGTGTATTTCTGATCAGGGACCGGGAGTACCAGATGAGTCTCTTCCTCATTTATTTGAACGCTTATATCGGGTAGATAAAGCGAGGTCCCGGGAACAGGGAGGTTCAGGCCTAGGTCTGGCCATCGTGAAAGAAATTGTCGAGATGCACGGAGGTACAGTGAAAGCATTTAATGAAAATGGATTGACGATTCTTATAATACTGCCGGAGGAAGATGCTGATGACACACATTCTCATCGTGGATGATGAGCAACGGATGCTCGATTTGATCGAATTGTATTTGCTGCCCTATGGATACCAAACAACGAAAGTCCGGAGTGGAGCAAAGGCCCTGGAAGTAGTGAAGACCACCCCTTTTGACCTTGTCATCCTTGATATTATGATGAAGGAGATGGATGGTTTTGAAACGTGTCAGCGACTTCGCACGTTCAGCGATGTTCCTGTCCTTATGCTGACGGCGAAAGACCAGAAAAAAGACGTGATCAAAGGCTTGAAGACAGGGGCGGATGATTATGTAACGAAACCATTCGACGAGGACATTCTTCTTGCACGGGTTGAAACGCTCCTCCGCCGCAATGCTCCTTCTGCCATGGAGGTCAATGGATTACGATGGGATGAGAGTACGTATGAGTTATCCTATCAGGACTATGCTATCGCACTTACCCCTAAGGAGTTCCGATTGATTGGGCTTCTCTTGAAGCGACCAAACCATGTGTATGATCGCCATGACCTTTTGGACCTTGTGTGGGGGTTCGAATCCGATACATGGGGGCGTACCGTTGATTCCCATGTGCGTAATATCCGGGAGAAGATCCGACGCTCCGGATTTCCAGTGGATGATCATTTGAAAACAGTGTGGGGCGTGGGGTATAAGTGGATGAAGTAATAGAACATAGAGGTTTTTTTGTGAGAAAAAAGTTTGATAGGTAGCAATCATGCATACTTTCTGCATATTTCCGGGGATACTGTTTTACAGACAAAAAGGAGGAAAGAGCGATGAGTGAATATAGAAAGAACAGCTTGACACTGACTGGTGCTGTCGGTCTTGGTACCGGCGTTATGATCAGCGCAGGGATATTTGCCTTGCTTGGTCAAGTCGCACAACTGGCGGGGGTATGGTTTCCACTTATTTTCATCATAGGAGGAGTGGTCACTGGGTTCAGTGCTTATTCCTACGTGAAGATGAGTCAGCAATACCCATCTGCCGGAGGCGTTGGAATGTTCCTCGTGAAAGCATATGGAAAAGGGACCATCACTGCTTCAGCTGCCATGCTGATGGCGATTTCGATGGTCATCAACCAAAGCCTCGTGGCTCGTACGTTCGGAACCTATACGTTACAGATTTTTGGAAGTGAGTCATCGGGATGGTTAGTAGCTTTACTTGCGGTGGGACTTTTACTATTCGCTTTTATAGTAAATATATCTGGGAATGAGTTCATTCAGACCTTTACATCTATTGTCTCTTTGTTGAAAATTCTTGGCCTTCTTGTGTTTTCCGCCGGTGGGTTATGGGTGGCTGGGTTTACACTTGATCCTGCCGGTACTACAGGAACTAACGCAGCGGATACAGGGATTGCTTCGATTATTGCTGCTGTCGCCCTTACGATTTTGTCATTCAAAGGATTTACGACTATCACGAACAGTGGATCGGAAATCAAGAATCCGAAGAAAAATGTGGGACGGGCGATTGTCGCCTCCATTTCGATAAGTTTGTTCGTCTACCTGATGATCGCCTGGGCCGTTTCATCCAATCTTCCTATCGATCGTATTATCGAAGCAAAGGACTATTCGCTTGCAGAAGCCGCGAGACCTGCGTTTGGAGAATACGGGGTATGGTTCACCGTTGCACTGGCGATCATTGCGACTATTTCAGGGATCATTGCCAGCGTCTTTGCTGTATCACGAATGCTTGCGATGCTGACAGATATGAGTCTTATCCCGCATCGTCATTTCGGAATGCCCGGACGTATTCAGAAGCACACGCTCGTGTATACCGTCGTTCTGGCCATGGCTCTTGCCGTGTTGTTTGATTTAAGCAGAATTGCATCGGTAGGTGCGATATTATACCTGGTCATGGATATGATCGTTCATTGGGGAGTGTGGAAACACCTCAAAAAAGAAACCGGAGCAAACTCAGCAATTGTGGTTACGGCTTTGTTGCTGGATGCCATCGTACTTGGAGCCTTTGTTTACGTGAAAATTCAGTCTGATCTATTAATTGTTATTGTGTCTCTTCTATTTATCTTAGCTACTTTCGGTGGGGAACATTGGTTTTTGAAGAGAAATAAAGAAGCAGAGTCTTCCCATTGAATGCAATGAACTTTGCTCATTGTAGAAAAAGAGGTTGAGGGTGCCTTGTACGAACTACAAAACATACTTCGAAAGGGAGGAGAGTCAAAATGACAACAGGAGAGGAAAATCAACTTTTTGGCGTGAAGAAAAATGGGAGGAAACATTTTGAACTAATTGCAGAGCCCGTACAGCAAGAAATATTAGAAGGAGTGTTCATAGAAGGATGGGGATACAATGGCTCCATACTGGGACCTACGCTTGTGGTAAATCCGGGGGATGAAGTGAACATCCGTGTATACAACAATCTACCAGAATCAACGAGCGTGCACTGGCATGGGTTGGATATACCTGAGAAAGTGGATGGCGGAATCAGTGTACAACCTTCCCCTCCCATAGAGCCGGGGGACTATTATGATTATCAGTTCACCATTATTAACGCTCCCGGAGCTCACCTCTACCATACTCACTATAATTCAATGAAACAGCAAATGATGGGGCTTGCAGGCGGACTGATCATCAAAGAAGAGAATGATCCAATCGATCATGACTATTTTTTGTTGTTGCAAGAATTTGCGTTGAAAGATGTAGAGCATGGTAGTGTGGAAAAAGGAAGCTTTCAAGTGGACCCTCACTCTCATGCTTTCAATTATTTTACGATAAACGGAAGATGCTTCCCTGATATTCCTTCTCTTGAAACAACAAAGGGGGATACGGTAAGGATTCGTCTTGCAAGTATTGGCCATAGTCCTCATCCGATGCATCTTCACGGTCACCAATTTGAAATCGAAAATCAGGGTGGAAACCCCCTGCCGGAAGCTATGAAAATGCAAAGAAATAGTATCACCTTGTCTCCTGGGGAAACATTTGACGTACTAGTCAAAACCAATAACCCAGGGAACTGGCCTCTGCATTGCCACACTCCTCATCACATGGCGAACAATGGGACAGAGGGGCATGGGGGAATGATGATGTCCCTTAATTACAAGTGAGAGAAAGGGGGAGCCTCCCCTGTTTGATAAACGAACGTAGAAAGTCGGTTCCTGAACGTTACAAAGGAACCGACTTTTCTATGTATTTGCCTTGGTATGTAGGATGGCCACCTTCTATATACATCGTATCAAGCGGTTCTATTTCAAATGTTGGGGTGGAGGTTCTTTCCTCCGCCCCTTTATCCTATGTTTTTACCTAAGTGCTTGAATTGGTGATGCATCAGAATGCGGGCCCGTAACCGGTCGTGCCGGCGAAAGCCGAAGGCATTCCGTTTCAACACTTTCGTCTGATTGTTCAATCCTTCTACGAAACCATTGCTGTAATCAAACATAAAACTATTCATGATTTCGGTCTGCCAGTTCCTGAACGTATCCACCGCGGCCATGAATTCTTTCATCCCTGAGGAAGCCACAAGGTCATAAAAGGCATATAGGTCCTCTTTCACTTGCTTGATGTCTCCTTGTTTTGCTACCTCAAACCACGTTTGATACGCCTCTTTTAATCGATAAGCCACTTTCAATTCTGAAGACAGATGGAGGTATCTTTCCAGATACCATCGCTGTTTATCCGACAGGGACTCATAGGGTTTGTGAAAGACATGCCTCATTCTCTTACACTTTCTCCGGTCGTAATCATGAAAGTCCTTCTGGACTCTTTTCCTTACACGGTCTACAGCCCAGTTGATATACCGGCAGAAGTGAAAACGGTCGGCGACGATAATGGGGTTATTCAATGCTTTGTTCACCGCCGACTTGAAGGCATAGCTCATGTCCATGACGACACACTCTACGTTCGACTTTTTCTTCTTCAGGTAGTCTTTTACGGTCTCGGCCGACCGATCCGGTAGGATATCAATCGGTTCCCCGGTATCCGCGTTAGCGATGATGACCTGATACTTGCCCCGGTCCGTATCTCCCTTATATTCATCAATCGCAATCACGCGAGGAAGTTCCTCCACTTCTTTCAGGTGAGACGCCGAGATACGATCAAAGCGCCGGACGGCTGTATTGGGCGATGTATGAAACAGGTAGGCTGTGTCTTTAAAGTTCTTGCCATGGATGAGCCTGAAGCCGAAGGCCTGGTTCCATTCTTTCGAATGGCGCTGGTACCGCTCGACAAGAGAGGTATGTTCGGGGAATCTTTTTACACAATTATATGGACTCAATCTACCTGTTTCCCCATTGCTGTATCTTATCTGTCTTTCAACCCTCTTTTTCTTCTACGAATAAATTAGGTGCCTATATGAGGGTCGCTAGTACAAAATATACAGGTTTTAAGAGTGAAATAATTTTATAAGCGCTCTATTTGTCCGTTTTACAGACTCCAGTGCGTTTTCCGGGCTTTTCTTTCAAAAATTACTTAAATTCAATTTTGAAAAATAAAGCTGATGCGTTTAAACTGTAACCACACAATTTTTTAATTGTGATTTCATCCCGGAGCAGCTATTCTCCCGGGGGATCCAAAAGTGAATGTATGAATTTGCCCGGCACCTTCAGTGAATACTTCAGAAGATTTTGAAAAATAAGCGAATTCACGTGTAAAGATGAAGGATACAGGGAATAACCGAAGTATCCCGAGCAAAGTGAGGTTTTGCAGATGGATCGTGTAATGCTCGTACGACATGCGGAAGCTGAAGGGCAGCACCGTGATTCCCCGTTAAGTCGCCGCGGATTGAAGGAGACTGCTGCTCTTGCTGAGGAGCTTAATAACTGGAGCTGCTGTGAAGCTGTTTTTTCCAGTCCTTTTTTACGTGCGATTGAGACCATCAAACCTTTTGCTGAAGGACACGGACTTTCCATCCGGACCGATGAGCGGCTGGAGGAAAGAGTGTTGAGTGACGTTCCCCTTGAAGACTGGGAAGAGTATATCGAAGACAGTTTCCACGACAGGGAAATGAAAGTCTCCGGCGGGGAGTCTGCCCGTGATGCTAAAGAGCGCGTCCGGGAATTTCTCGAGGACATCGACTCCTTTACGTATCCACTGCTCGTCACCCACGGGGAGATATTAGTATATATTCTTGAACATTTCGGGATGGAAGTATCATTTGAAGACTGGCTCAGTTTCTCATATCCGGATGCCATTCTTCTTGAGAAGGACGGCGATAAATGGAAATTCAGGAGAATTTGGCATAAGTAATTGCCAGGTTTCATTATAGTAGGTATGATGGAAAGTAGTGCTTCTTTCTAATTAAGATAGAGGGAAGAGTTTATCTTATATAAAGGAGGAATAGAAATGGCATTTGTTATAACGTCTCCGTGTAAAGACGAAAAATCAGGTGAATGCGTAGAAGTATGCCCTGTTGATTGCATAGAAGAAGGAAAAGACATGTTTTATATCGATCCGGCTATCTGCATCGACTGCGGGGCCTGTGAAGCGGTCTGCCCGGTAGAAGCGATATATATCGAAGACGAAGTACCGGAAGAAGAGACGCCGTACATTGAAATGAACCGTAAGTTCTTCCAGGAATAGAGGAACACATAGGAAAAGCTGCCTGTTCAGAGGCAGCTTTTTTTACTGGAGAAGTTGTATCATCCTACAACTTCAAAATCCTGAAAATTGCCGGGACCATCCAGGTCGGTAACGTCCGTTTTTGTAACATCCGCAGCAGGGGCAGGGCCATTCTCGATCTCTTCTATGAATTTCTGCATGTCTTCCTCACTCCCCTGGGCGATTATTTCCACCGTTCCGTCCGCTTTATTCTGTACCTGCCCTGTGATGCCATATCGGTCTGCCACCTGTTTGGCAGACATACGGAAACCTACTCCCTGGACTCTGCCATGTACTGTAATCTGTTTAAGCATACGCTCACTCCTTTCCTTCATCATCATTATGTACCTTTTTCCTATCAAATTTAAACGTGGGAGGAATCACTATGAAAAGTATAGATATACGCGAAGTCACTCCTTTCCTTTACGGTCACTGCACAGACGAAGAGAACGGCACAGGAACTACCGTCATTATCCATGAAACAGGCGCTGTGGGCGGTGTGTCCGTCCAGGGCAGGGCTCCCGGGACGAGAGAAACCGATCTTCTGAAATCGGAGAATACCGTACAGAATATCCACGCCGTCACGCTCAGTGGTGGCAGTGCTTTCGGTCTTGAAGCTGCAGGGGGAGTGATGAACTACTTGTCGGAAAGAAAAATAGGTTTCGAACTGCTGGGCAATACAATCCCTATCGTGCCGGGGGCTATTTTATTCGACTTTCTTCCTTTTTCGGGGGATGCCTGGCCTGATTCTTCCTACGGTTATGAGGCAGCACATCAGGCATTTCATCGGGGAAACTTCGCTTCAGGCAATGCAGGGGCAGGGACCGGAGCGGCTGTCGGGAAAATGAAAGGCTACGATTCCGCTATGAAAGGCGGATTCGGGTCCTGCGCCGTAGAGGTCAATGGTTTGAAGGTAGGCGCCTGTATTGCAGTGAACGCGTTCGGTGATATAATAGACCCTGAAACCGGACGAATCATTGCCGGAGCCCGGGAAAACGGTTCCTTCTTAGATACTGCAAAATCTATCCGGGAAATGGATCCTCCGGACGGAGCGGGAGGGATGAATACGACAATCGGCTGTATTACTACCAACGCGAATATCACGAAGTCTGAAGCCAACCACATCGCCTCCGCCGCTCATGACGGCCTCGCAAGGTGCATACGTCCGGTACATACGGTGATGGACGGCGATGCTCTGTTCGTCATGGCCGGCGGCGAAGTAGATGTTTCACTCTTGCAGCTGTCAGCTCTGGCCGTGCACGTTGTGGAGCAGGCAGTACTTACTGCCGTTCGTGAGGCGAGAGGGGCGTATCAGCTACCGGCCCTTCAGGAATTATTTAAACAAGAATAAAGGAGATCGACTATGATTACCGTTCAAACATCTGCACATACGATCAAACAACTGTATACGTTCCTCGTGGAAGAAGGGCTTACAGAACAGGCTGAAAAAGTCCTGGATATATACGAAAAGGATATCGAACAGACGTTCATTATCGGATTCGCCGGTCATTTTTCCGCCGGAAAATCGTCTCTGATCAATTACCTGGCCGGGACGGATGTACTTCCTTCCAGCCCGATTCCGACCAGCGCCAATATCGTCCGTCTCCAGAAAGGGGAAGAGATGGCGGTTGCTTATAATCAGGAGAAACGACCGATTGCCAAAGAGGCCTCGCGTGACCTGGACCGTCTGCAGGCCCTTTGTAAAGACAACAGACAGATCGCATCTCTTTCCATTTATAAGTCCGATGTCCATTTTCCTGAAAACATCATGTTCATAGATACTCCGGGCGTCGATTCCACGGACGATATGGATCGTACAATTACGGAAGGATCTCTTCACATCGTCGACCATCTGTATTATGTCGTCGATTATAACCACGTCCAGTCGGAAGTGAACAGCAGTTTTTTGACGGAACTTGAGAATCAGGGGATTTCTTATACGCTCGTCATTAACCAGATGGATAAACATCAGGAAGAGGAAGTGACTTTCGACGATTTCAGCTCGTCTGTCCGGGAGTGGCTGACTGGATACGAACTTCACCCGCAGCACATCTTCTATACGTCGATGCACCAGGAGCACCTGAACCGTCTTGAAGGAAACACCTTGCTGAATGAAGACGTTCAGGAAAGGATCAGTGAAAGGAACGGGAAGAATCACATTCAGTCAGTACTTAAGGAATGTGATCAGGCTCTTCGTCATAAATATGATATAGATGCTTACGAAGCCGAACTGGAAGCATACAGTACGTCCTCCCTTGAAGAAGCCGGGGAACGGATAGAAGCGATTAAACATAATTTCATGGAAAAGAAGAATTCACTCGAAGAGCAGTATAAGAAAAGAGTACGCGGTTTTCTGAAGAATGCCTATATTACCCCAGCTGTCCTGAGAGACGATGCACAGCAGTATCTGGAATCGATGCAGCCGAACTTCAAGAAGGGGCTCATATTCACGAAAGATAAAACCGAGGAAGAACGGAAGAGGCGCCGGGATGTATTTTATGAAAATCTGTCCGCGACTCTTGAAAAAAATCTAGAGTGGCCTCTGCGTGATCGCCTGCGGGAGCTTGCCGATACCCATTCGTTAACCGACGAACATCTTGAGAAACGGATGCAACAGTTTCACGTACAGGTACCTGAGCAACTGCTCGAAGACGTGATTGCGAGCGGGGCCAACGTTACCGGCGAATATGTACTGAGGTATATGGAGGACCTCAGTAAAGACATATTGAAACTGTACCAGCAGGAGACGGAAGATATCTACAAACAGATGAAAGAACAGCTGGACGCCCAGCAGGAAAATGAGCTCGCTCTTTCGGGAGACGAGGAAGAAGAGCTCAAAGAGAAACAAAGGGTCGAGGAACAGCTGAATGGTCAGAAAGAAAAATGGGAGGAGAAACGCAAGCTTCTTTATCAGGTGCATGACGGAGAGGTTGAGCGGGACGAAAAGCAGGCGGAGACTGCGCTTGCTGCCAGGAAGGAGACCGATTTCGAAAACAGCCTGGAACTTGAATACAACCAGCGGCTGCAGCAGGAGGAGGAACCGGAAGAGGTGGACAGCGGATCTTCCGGTTCGAAAGTCGAAATCAGAAGAAAAGCAGAAGAGGTTCTGCCGGTGCTCCATGATTACGAATTCCTGGATTCCTACGCCCGCTCAATTAAAGATAAATTGAGCCGCGTGGATCATCAGCAGTTCACGGTAGCTTTATTCGGGGCATTCAGTGCCGGGAAATCTTCGTTCATTAACGCCTTACTTGGCGGGGATTACTTACCGACGTCCCCGAACCCGACGACAGCTTCCATCAACCGGGTAATGCCTCCGGAGGATAAACACCCTGGTGAAACAGCGACTGTTCACTTTCTTACTGAAGAGGAACTCATCGAATCGTTCGATTTTCTTGACGTTTCCAAACCGGAACAGATTTTACGAACGGACACCGGCGAATTGGAAACGAGAAAACGAACGATGGTGCAGGCTTTTCAGAACGGTTATAACAAGCTTAAGGGACACATTGGAAGCCGCCTGGAAGTCTCGCGGGAAGAATTCGCAACATATGTCAGGGATGAATCGCACTCTGTGTTCGTAAAAGCGATAGACTTTTACGTCGATTCCGTTTATGCAAAAGAAGGGATAACATTTGTGGACACTCCCGGGGCCGACTCCGTTAACGACCGTCATACGGACGTATCGTTCGGATATATAAAAGAAGCGGACGCTATTCTGTTTCTGACTTATTATAACCACGCCTTCACGAAAGCGGACGCCGGTTTCTTGCGTCAGCTTGGCCGGGTGAAAGATTCATTCGCCGTAGATAAGATGTTCTTCATCATCAACGCCAGTGATCTCGCCCAGAGTGAAGAGGATCTTCAGTCCGTACGCTCTTATATTGAATCCCAGCTCACCTTCTACGGAATAAGAAACCCGAGGATGCACGCCGTTTCCAGCCTTAAAGCAAGGCAGGGAGAGAAAGAGGAGAGTAACCTCCCCGCATTCGAACGCGATTTCCGTACGTTCATTCATGAAGATCTGCAGGCCATGGTCTTTCAGTCGATCCATTCCGATCTCGAAGAAAGCGTGGAAGTGACTTCCCAGCTGCTTGATTTTGCTGCCGGAAATGAAGAAGAGCAGAAAAGACAGTTGGAAAAATGGGCAGAGGAAGAGAGGCGGATATCTGAAATTCTTCTCGAAGAAAAAGGGAAGAAAGAAGCCCCTGCCGTCAGACAGAAGGTGGATAAGCAGTTTCACTACCTGGAGGAGCGCCAGATTCTGCAATTATCCGATTTCTTTAAAGAAGAGGTCAACCCCGGCTATATACAGGGGGAGAAATCGGAGGTAAAACCGCAGCTGGTGAGAGCGCTGGATCGTCTTTTGAACAAATATGAGAAGGAGCTTCTCGACGAAGTCAGAGCCATCAGTCTTCGTATGGAAAGTTTCGTGGGCGATCTTCTCCGGGAAAGAAGCCGGAAAACGGTGGAACAGGTAAAAGCCGTGACGGACTCCAGACCTTTTAAGGAAGAAAAGGAGGAAGTAGCGGTGGAAACGCCATCGTTCACCGTCGAGATAAACGAAACGGCCGAAGATCTGGATATCGCGCTGCAACGGTACTCGAGTGCCAAACAGCTCTTTGAAGGGAATAGAAAAGAAGAGTTGCGTGAGGAAGTGAAAGAACAGCTACCCGGAATTTTCGGGAAAGTGCTTACTCCGGTCGAAGAGAGTTTCGCGGAGTATTACAAGGAAGCCTATCTTGATGCCGTCAACGATCTGATGGACAGGTATGAAGAGAAAGTGAAAGAGTACTACAGGAAACTCCGTAATAACGGAGAAGATGCCGTAAGCACGGAAGAGCTGCACGAACTTAAAGAAAAGCTGACATCTTCCATCTAAAAAAACCCCCGGATTTGGTAGTGAACCCCGGAAGTTAGAGTAAAAAATCTAACTTCCGGGGTGTTTTTATGTCCAAGTATAGTGAAGAATTTAAGGTAAAGGTGGTAAGGGAATATCTTGAGGGCTCTCTGGGGTACACTTCA
>NZ_NSGH01000026.1 GCF_002295105.1 Salimicrobium humidisoli
AAACGATGGAAAAGGAAAATCGTAGATTTCTACAGAAAAGGAGAGAAGGCTGACCCCTTCTCACCTTTTATAATCACGTAGTGGTAATCATTGTAAAATATTTTTACACAAGATTAAGGACTTGACTGGAAGAAAGATATACCGAATCTTGTGTGTGACATATCCCGCTTCTTTCTTATATAAAAGAAGCAGGAATACTGTCTCCTGCTTCTTACTCTACGAGGAATCCTCTTTCTCCCAGTTCCCGGAGCGCTTCGTGGAGAGCCCCCTCCCTTTCGGACGCTATCTCGTGAGTGTGGACACCTCCGGTCAATTCCAGAAGATAAGAAGCATTCGAGGAATGGACCTGTTCAACGAAACGTTCCACATCACGGCGGTTTTCGAGATGGAGCTCGGCTTTCATGTCTCCATAAACCGGGTGTTCAACCACTACACTCTTTACATGTACCCCGTGATCGACAAGAATATCGAGTTCCTCTTTCGTCTCGGAAGGGCTGTGGCAGCATACGATCGTCTTCCTGTAGGAAAAATCCTGCTTTTCGTCTTTCATGTAAAGATAGCCCTGACTGGTAGCTATAATCGGCTCGCCCCCGGCTTTGAGCAGTGAAACGTCAGCCACAATCACCTGTCTTGTCACCTTCATTTCTTCTGCCAGCAGTTTACCGGTAACAGCAGCACCCTGTATTTTCAGTCGTTGCAAAATAGCTTCCCGGCGCTCGGAGGCTCTCAGTTTCTTTCCGTAAGTCATAGGTGTACCCCTCTTTCTCCTTATATGATTCACGTAACATCAAAGGCTTCCCCCTGTTACTATTCCTGTTTCAGGGAAATCGGGAGACCTGCCCGGAACTCGAACAGATCCGCTCACTCCCTACACATAGGAAGTGATTTCTACAGGACCAAGCTCCCACATCTTCACTCCGAACGTGGACGTTCCAAGAGAAGTGAATGCAAGATCGGACAAAGCGGCATCCGCAAAGATACGCGATGTGAATACTTCTTCCCCGCCATTTACGAAGATTTCAAGCGACGAACGATCGATAAACAGATGCAGATTGCGAAGCGGGCCGTCCAGCTGTACATGCCTGAATTCGGTCATCTCCGGTTCTTCGGGGTGAGGGCGGGAAAGGGTGAGAAGATTTTCGGATTTTTTATAGGAAAACGATGCTTCACGGAACAGTTCCACTGCCCACATGTCCTCCAGTGATTCAAACTCGATCTCCAGCTCTGCTGCCCTGCCGTACACACCTTCCAACTCCTGCTGATCGTTGGTGATCTCGGCTTTCTTCTCAACCGGCTCCCTGCTTTTTCTCCATTGGCGAGCCTCAGGGAAAGGGCGCTGAATAATTTTGTTCCCGTCCCATGAAAGTTCTCTCGGAATAGTCCAGGTATGTGTCCATCCGCTGTTCACTGTCGGATGGGCCTCTTCGTACTGTCCGGGTACTCCCATCCAGGCGATCATCAGTCGGCGTCCGCCCGTTTCGAACGTCTGCGGCGCATAAAATTCGAAGCCACGGTCGAGCTCCCTGAACTCTTCCTTCCGCCATCTGTTACCTTCTGTCACTCCGGAAATATATCCGGCCTGGGCGGCATTCCGGAAATGGATATCCTCCGAGGTTAATCCGCGGGCACTGAAGAAAAGGATGTCTTCCCCATCCAGAGTGAAGTAATCCGGGTTCTCCCATATTTCTTCCTCCTGAGCTCCCGCTTCCGCCAGACGTTTAACGAATTCCCATTCTTTCAGGTCGGGGGACGTATACAGGAGAATCACACCTCTGTCTCCCTTCGTTTGCGAGCCGGCCGCCATGAACCACTGATCCCCTTCTCTCCATACGTTGGGGGAGCGGAAAGAAGAGGTGACGTTTTCCGGCAAATCAAGGAGCACTTCCTGTTTCTCGAAGCTGTGACCGTTCTCCGAAACCGCTACAGCCGGATACTCCCGGATTTGTCCACCCTCATCTTTTGCATACCCCGTATAGAATAAATGAAGGATACCGTCTTTGATGACGGCGCTCCCGGCAGAACAGCCCTCGGCATCATACCACTCACCCGGTACGAGAGCCGGTTCTTCAAGAGTGTAATGGACGAAATCGACTGTACGGTAATGTCCGCGTATCTTCATACTGTGCCCGGTGTCGAACGGGTTCCATTGAAAGAACAAATGATACTCTCCGTCCCATTCCACAAGCCCTGCCGGTTCGCCCATCAGCCCCGCCGGAGCCATAAGATGATAGCTCTGCCGATGCGGATCGGCCTCCACTTCATTTTTGTTTTTATGTATCTCTTCTTTTACGGATTCCTTGAATTCTTCCTCTTTCATGAATGCTCACTCCTTTACCCGAATATTTCTTCCTTCGAAAAAAAGCCCGGAAAGACGCGCTTCCGGGCCGGAGTTCCTTAATTTACTTTGCTGTCACCGAAGCAATGACCGTTTCACCGGCGGTTGCGTTCTCCGATTGATGGACTTCAAAAGACTCGACAGCATCATCGTAGTTTGTAATTACTACGGGAGTGACGACCGCCTTGGCTTTTTCAGCAACAAGGTCTTTATCGAAGGTGACAAGAGGGTCTCCTGTCTTCACTTTGTCTCCCTGACTTACATGACCTTCAAAACCTTCTCCTTCCATGGATACGGTTTCCAGACCTATATGGACAAGGATCTCCAGACCATTGGAAGTTTTAACACCGACAGCGTGGTTGGTCGGGAATATTTGAACAATCTCTCCGTCTACCGGACTTACAACCTTTCCGTCCGACGGCTCGATAGCCATGCCATCTCCCATCATGCGCTGGCTGAATACAGGATCCGGCACCTCATCGAGTGCTACTACTTTACCGTTCACCGGTGCTACAATCGAAATGTTTTTATCTTCTTTTCCAAATAATTTTTTAAACATATCGTCGTCCTTCCTTTCTATTCGTTATCTTTTATCCGTTTTCCCTCGACCATTATATTTAAACCTCACGGGACTGTACACTTTTTTTGTGTTTCCCGCGCTGAAATCTTCCGTGCAGCAGTATGTAAACGCCTACGATAAGTACGATGAAAATGGAGCTGTTCACATAAAGACTGCGGAAACCTACGGATTCTGCAACAATCCCTACAAGAAAAGACCCGGAGCCGATGCCGATATCAAAAATAGTGAAAAAGGTCGCCGTTGCCGCTCCGGCGCGTTTCGGAACCTTTTGCAGAGCAATCGTCTGCATGCTCGGTACAAGTGTACCGTAGCCCAGTCCGATCAGACCTCCGGCGGCGAGCAGGACGAAGGCCGTCTGTGCTGACCCGAGCAGATACATCCCTATGCTGAAGATGAAAATCGCCGGGATAACGATAATGTTTTCACCATACTGATCAAACCACTTTCCGGTAAATGGCCGGGACAGAAGCAGTACTACGGCATAAACGACAAAGAAGTAACTGGCCGCTTCTTCCAGCCCGATGTTTTTAGCATGTACGGAAACGAACGACAGTACACTCGAGTAGGCCAGAGCGATGAATGCCCCGGTCAGAGCTACCGGAAGCACCGACTTTTCGAGAAGACCGTTCATTCCCGGCATAAGACTTTGTGGTCTGTCCGCCTCAGGAAGTTTCGGAACCCGGATAAATAACCCGGTGGCGAATGCCAGACCGGCGAATAACGTGCAGACTGCAAAAAGAGTCGTATACGTGTACGACTGGATAAGGGTGAGTCCGACAAAGGGACCGGCCACCATAGCCAAATTCATGGACATGGCGAAATATCCCATTCCTTCACCCTTACGCGAATCAGGAACAACGTCGGCGGCCAGTGCTCCCATAACGGTCGTGCCCATTCCGAATCCTATCCCCTGGATAAACCGGATAATAAGGAGCCAGCCGAAGGATTCCGCAAAAAAGTAGAATCCGCTGCTTACGAAGAAAATGGTGACAGCCGTTATCAGCATCGGCATCCTTCCGATAGCATCCACCCAGTGCCCGGAAAGGGGGCGTATAATAATAGCCGAAAGGAGAAAGACAGTGACTACGAGCCCGGCCCTGCTCTCCGGCACCTGCAGCTGTTCGATGGAAAAAATCGGCATCGTTACAAACAGTATGTAAAACACGAGAAATATAAAAAAGTTACTGGTACATACGTTCAAAAAACTTTTCGTCCACAAAGGTTGTTTCATCGTTCTCCGTCCTTTTTTTCTAACAGTTGAAGTTACACTAATTTATAAACACGCCCACCATTATAACAATATACAAAAGGTGGTGTCTATTTATCCCTTCGGCCATTGTTCCTCCGGAGTCCGGCATCCGGAAGCAATAATCTTCCATTATCACCGGCATTTCGCTAAAATGGGACTGGTATAAAATGAAATGAAACAGACGGAACTGTCTTCAGGGAGGAGGGGGAAAATGGAAGAGGAAAATAAGGGAATTCTCATTACAATCGTCGCTTATCTGCTGTGGGGTATTCTTCCCATCTATTGGAAAACGCTGGAACACATAGCCCCTTTTGAAATTCTGGCCCACCGGATAGTGTGGGCACTCGTATTTATGGTGGGGATCGTTATCGTCCTCCGCAAACAGAAAGACTTTTTCCAAAGCGTACGGACGTTGTGGAATGATAAAAAATCGCTTATCGGCATTATTCTGGCGTCCTTTTTGCCATCAGCCTGAACTGGTTCATCTTCATATGGGCTGTAAACAGCGGGCACGTGGTTCAGGCAAGTCTCGGCTACTATATCAACCCTTTGATCAGCATCTTTTTCAGTATGCTCGTGATGAAGGAAACTTTCACGAAAGCCCAGTGGTTCTCTTTCCTTCTCGCCGGTGCAGGAGTGGCTTATATGACCGTTAACGTGGGAGCGTTCCCGTGGGTCTCCTTCGCTCTTGCGATGAGTTTCGCAGTGTACGGACTGCTGAAGAAAATGGCGGCGATTCCGGCCATTTTCGGCCTGACGGTGGAAACAGCAATCGTGACGCCTCTTGCTCTCGTTTACCTGATTCCTGCTTCCGGTTTCCCCGGAGAGGTGACGTGGTTCTCCTCGAACTCCCTGCTCGTCTTCAGCGCAGGGGCAGTGACCGCCATACCTCTGTTACTTTTCACGAGCGGAACGAAACGCATACCCCTCTCCATGGTGGGCTTTCTTCAATATATAGCACCGACCCTCATGCTTTTGATCGGGGTGTTTATGTACAACGAACCTTTCACTTCCGTTCACGTTGTAGCTTTCGCTTTCATTTGGACAGGCCTGCTTTTATATACCGTAGAAAGATTCAAAAAAACTGGCCATATAAAAGTGAAACCTTCCGTTTAGAAGCGGCAGAACGAAGCAGGAGGGACGAGCGAAAGGCGGTTTTCCTTTCCCGGACTTCCTGCTTCGGGCACGAGCTTCTGGAAGGTGGAACTGGCCCCCGAAAAATGAAACCTTCCGTTTAGAAGCGGCAGAACGAAGCAAAAGGGAGGCGCCGAAAAATGTGCGCACGTAAGTGACCCTCTTCCGCTCCGTGTTATACTGAAAAATATCAGCAACTCCAAGGAGAATGTACTATGGACGAAAAATCGATATCCATCATGCAGGCAGCCATCAAATTATTTGCGAAAAAAGGATTCACCTCGACTTCCGTTCAGGAAATCGCAAAAAATGCAGGAATCTCCAAGGGAGCTTTTTACCTTCACTTTTCTTCCAAAGACGAACTGCTTTTTGCCCTGTTTGATTACTACTATAATCAGATGAAAGCAAAAGTGGAGGCATGCGCCAATGAACCGGACCCGCGCGAGAAGTTCATTTCACAACTTGCCGTAATGTTCAAAGAAATAGCGTCCCACCGGGATTTCATTACGATGCAGATTCGTGAACAGACGATACCGTTCAACGAGGATATCGAAACGTTCACCAGTCGGATGCGTTACGAATCGTACCAGTTCTATCAGAACCACATCCTCGATATATATGGTAAAAAAGCGGAAGAATTTTCTTTTGAAATAAGTATCGTAAGCGAAGGAATGTACAAAGCCTATCTGGAACTGATCCTTATGGAAGGAGCCCGTTTCGACTTCAGGAACCTGGCGGAGGCCTTACTGCGACGGGTCGACTACCTCGTTGAAGGATTTCTCTATCATCAGGATACTCCGCTGCTCACAAAAGCATACATGGCGGACCTCATCCCCGAAGAGTTCCTCGGCGTCAGCGAATCGGCCCTTCATAAACTGATACAGGCGGAAGAAACGAAAGCCGGCGGTGAAGAAAAAGAAGCGCTGACCATCCTGAGAGAAGAGCTCACTTCCTCCTCTCCCCGCACTGCTATCATTAAAGGAATGACGGCTGTTCTTCGGGAAGACGGAAGATTTGAAGAAATTATAGACCGTGTGGAAGAAAACTACCCGGAGATAAGGTCCCGTTAGATCTTTATTCGTCTTTCTCTCCATTCAAAAATTCCCCGTGCCCTTTTGACGAGCCACGGGGAATTTCTTCTTTACTTGAACATTTCCGTAAAAGCAGGTACCTGATTTTTGACCATCACCGGATTGGACGCCCACTTCCGGAAAGCTTCCAGTTCCTCCTCCGTCCAGCTTCTCAGCGTACTGATGTAGCCGAGCGTGAAATCATAGGAGGGCTTCAAAACTTCATCCCTTTCTTTGCGGTACTTTTCCATTTCCTCTTCGAATGACGCCCCGTCTGCCGTTTTTTGAATAACTTCTGCCAGCAGAAGAGCCTGCCAGATAGCGTCGTTCATTCCGAGTCCCGTGCTCGGATCTTTGGCGTGAGCTGCATCCCCTATAAGAGCCCAGCCTCTGCCATACGGCTCTCTGAAGAAATTGGGGACTCCGGGCGTACCGATGACTTTTCCGTGAAGCACGGACCCCCCCATCCTCGCTTCCATTCCATACATGCGTTTAAATACTTCTTCGAATTCGTTTTGCGGATTGCGGGCGAACGACTTGAACTCTTCGGGGTGGATTTCAAGACCGAGACAGTCCATCCCTTCCTGCATCGGAAAGACGAAGCCGATTCTTCCTTCTTCCAGGAAGATCTCCACCGCCGGGTCCGGGAGAGGAGATATACCTTCGTAATATCCGTAAAACACCGGCCGCTGAGCCGGAGTGTAATCGTACATGGCAGCTCCCGCTTCCGCCGCTACGGTGGAATTCCGGCCGTCGGCTCCGACTACCAGTCCGGCTGTGAGCTCTGTTTTCTTCCCCTTTCTGTCCACGATTTCCACGCCCGTAACCGCTCCATCCGTCCAGAGCAGGCGACGCACCTGCATCTCCTCCCTGAACTCCACCGTTTCGAAGGCAGTCGCTTCCTCCATAAGCAGGGAGTCAAAAGATGCCCGTCCCGGAATTACCGTCGCCCCGTCTCTTTCTGCTTCTGTAAAACTCTTCCCGATATATGTACGCATCCGTCTGATTTCCCTGAGCCCGAGACCGGCCACCTTCTCTTTCACTCCCAGTACGTCTAGGTAATGCTGATGGGAAAGCAGGTGGGTCGATAACGTATCGCTCGGAAACCTGGCTTTTTCAACCACCAGCGTCCTTATTCCCAGCTGGCCGAGTCTGATAGCGAGACTGGCTCCTGCCACTCTTGCTCCTACGATAATCACTTCATAATCTGACATTCTTCTCCTCCTTCATCTCTGCCCCACTCCCACTTCGTCTCTTTCTTCTGTAAACGTATAATAGAATGAATGACAATTCAACCAATCCGGCATCCCCATCAAAAAAGCCCGCCCCCGCAAAGGGACGGACCGTTTCATTCCTCTTCCTTCTTCACCGCAATAATAAAACGGTAATAAGCGGAAAAACTGAGGAAAGCGACGATTGCTCCCGTAAAGACGGGGATGATCACCGGAAACATATAGACGCTCACCATCAGGAGGAAACCGTTCGTTACGGCAATCGTCCCGAAGAGGAGAGGACTGCCGAGCGTAATGAAGAAAGACCGCTTCACCAGTTTTCGAAAAGGCAAAGACACGTGTACGACTGTTGCGAAGAAGTTCACGGTAAATACGTACAGCAAAATGGAGGTGACGAGGAAAACTCCGGTAAGGATCGTGCTCGATTCGTAAAAATAATAAATGTCGACGGCAACCACGACCCAAAGCAGGGTGAACAGCAGCCCGCCCGCAACACTCTGCAGGTAATTTTCCCTGTAGTAGCTCCAGTACGATTTGTTTTCGACCATATAGTCTTTCCTTACCCACTCCCTCGCTTTAGCGAACAAAGCGGCCGTAGCCGGAAAAAAGACTGCCGGCGCGAGCAGGATGACCGGTATCAGAAGTATGAGTACCTCACCCCGATCGGCGGCGTCCAGAAGACTTAGAACGAGGACGACGATGGGAAGGTTCATGGCAAACCAGGCCAGGTTCGTCAACGAAAATTTTGCTATCCACTCACTCACGGCATACATACCGCCCATAAACCCCGATTGTTTTCCCATCATGGTTCTCCTCCCTGTTTAAAGCACGTGTACTCTCCGGTGAATTACGCCTCAGGCCCACCACATATCGGCTGGCGGTTCTTCGATGATAACATTATCGAGATTGTTCACTGCTCTTTTGAAACCTTCTTCGATCGACATGATCGGGTCCTCGTGCTCTATACTCACCGCGTGGTCGTAACCGAACGTTCTGAGAGCACTCACGATATCGGACCACTCCTGCACGCTGTGTCCATACCCGACCGAACGGAAACTCCAGGCCCGGCTGCGAACTTCCCCGTACGGCTGCATGTCAGTGAGACCGTACATATTCACATTTTCCTGATCTATATACGTATCTTTGGCATGGAAGTGATGGATCGCCCCTTCTTTACCAAGAATTTTAATAGCGGCAACCGGATCGATTCCCTGCCACCACAGGTGACTCGGATCAAGGTTGGCTCCGATAGCCGGAGAAGTAGCTTCGCGCAGTTTCAGCATCGTGTGCGGCGTATGAACAAGAAAGCCTGCATGAAGTTCAAGCCCTATTTTCACACCATGCTTCTCAGCAAGAGCAGCCTGCTCTTTCCAGTAAGGAACGAGTTTCTCTTCCCATTGCCAGTTCAGCACTTGTGAGTATTCCTCCGGCCACGGTGTGACGGGCCAGTTCGGCGTTTTGTCCGTCTCAGAACCTCCCGGCGTTCCGGAAAAAGTATTTACTACAGGTACCCCCATCAGGCCGGCCAGTTCCACAGTTTTCACGAAACTTTCATGAGAGCGGGATGCGAATGCTTCGTCCGGTGATACAGGATTGCCGTGGCAGCTGAAAGCACTGATTTCAAGTCCCCGCTTATTCACTTCCTCCAGATAAGCCCGGCGCTTCTCCTCACTTCCAAGCAGTTCGTCCACATGACAGTGAGCATCCCCCGGATATCCGCCTGTCCCTATCTCCACTGCCTTCAATCCCGAATCCTTCGCTTTGTCGAGCATCTCTTCAAAGGAAAGATCTGAAAATAATACTGCAAAGACACCAAGTTTCATCGTAACTCCTCCTCCTGCCTGTTCATTACTACCGCTTGCCCTGTACGACTGCTTTCATACATCGCGTCTATAATTTTTGTGACACGGAGTGCCTCCTCGGGATGCACAGCGAGTTTTTCCCCGCCGTCCAGGCCTTCAAGAAAATTAGCTATCTGCCTTTTTCCTGCCCATTCGCTCTCTTCTTCTCTCATTACCGGGGTGGCATCCCACACGGCACCGTGTTTCGACTGATACAGTTCGAACGGATACACGTCCAGTCCTCCCTGTACTCCCGATATGCTGAGAGTCGTATGATCCTCTTTTATATTTGCGGCCCAGGAACATTCGAACTGAAGCGTCACTCCGTTTTCAAAACGTATGTAACTTGTCACGTGATCATCCACTTCGAACGATTCAGGATCCACTTCTCCCCAGTCATTCACCTGACCCGGCGTTCTGCTCAGCTCGTTATACGTCTGGGCGCTCACTTCCACCGGTTCCGGATTTCCGAGCAGCCAGAGCGACAAATCCAGCAGATGACACCCAAAATCAATAAGGCTTCCGCCACCCTGCAGGTCTTTGTCCGTAAACACTCCCCACCCCGGCACCTTTCTCCGGCGCATGGCCTGCACTCTCGCTACAAGAGGTTTGCCGAGTTCTCCCGCTTCCGTCACCCGTTTCGCCATAATTCCTTCCGGAGTGTGACGATAATGATAGGCGATAGCCAGAGTTCTATCATTTTCCTGCGCAGCTCTCAGCATAGCTTCTGCTTCATGCCGGTCCATGGCCATCGGCTTTTCACATAATACGTGCACGCCTCTGTTCAGGGCTTTTATACTCAGTTCCGCGTGGAATTTATTCGGTGTACAGATAATGACAGCGTCGACGATATCGAGCAGTTCCTCCGGAGACGTGCACACGTGAGGCACTTCAAACTCCTTTGCGACTCTCAAAGCCCGCTCCCTGTCCACATCCTGCACGGCGATCATTTCAGCCAGATGAGGAAGTGACAGCAGGGCCGGGATGTGGCGATCTGTCGCTATCCCGCCCGTACCGATCACTCCCACTTTCCATTTATTCATATTACCCCTTCTTTAACGACTGTATTTTACCCGTTTCCCCGGACTCCAGGGCTGCGAGAATGATTTCAAGGGATTTTTTCCCTTCATGACCGTCAATCAGCGGCTGTTCATCGTTCAGCACACTTTCCACGAAGTGATCGATGACTCCGGTGTTTGTCTGGCCGCCGCTTTCATTGGACTGGATCTGACCGAGCTGAAAATTGATTACATCCCCGTTCGTATAAGAAGCTACGAGAGAGTAATCCGGGTCGTCCTCGATTCTGAGCATCCCTTTCTCCGCGTAGATCACCGTGGAATTATCTTCGGCGGTATTATAAGCCCAGCTTGCCGCCAGGGTACCGAGAATTCCTGATTCCGAACGAAGCATGCACACGGCGTTATCATCGACCGTAATACCATCTTTTGCGTTATTTTCAACAAAACCGGCTACGTCCGTGAATTCTTCTCCGAGAATATAGCGAATGAGATCCGCCTTATGGACGCCGAGGTCCCCCATCGCTCCGATGAACGCTTCGTCTTTTTTGAAGAACCAGCTGTCCTTCCCATCCACGCTCCAGTCTTCCGGCCCTCCGTGACCGAATGTTGTCCGGAAACTGTAGATTTTCCCAAGTTCCCCCGAACGGACAATCTCCCGGGCTTTCCGGTGGGACTTCACAAATCGCTGGTTGTGGGCAATCATCAGTTTTTTTCCGTTCTTCTCAGCCGCACTGATCATTCGCTCCGCTTCTTCCGTACTTGTAGCCATCGGCTTTTCACATAAAACGTGAGCCCCTGCTTCCAGGGCTGCAATAGATACGGAAGCATGTAAATGGTTCGGAAGGCAGATACTTACAATGTCCACTTCTTCTTTCTGGAACAGTTCTTCATAATCCGTATACGTCTTGGCATCGTAGATCTGACCCGCGATGGCAGCCCGCTCTTCTACAATGTCACAGACTGCAGTAATATCCGTCTCTTCATTACTTCTATACTCCACTAAATGCCGGTGCTGGGCGATACTGCCACAACCGATAATTGCCGTTTTCAATGTCATAAATCAACAGCTCCCTTCAAAAGGTTTACATGCTTTTATTTTTTGGAGATGCGTTCAATCGGGGCAGCGTTCCCGTACTGGTGCTTCGGACCGTTCGTATTCTGCGCCCAGCGGACACCGTTACGGATCACCGTCTGTACGTCTTCATGATAATAAGTCGGATATGTTTCATGCCCGGGACGGAAATAGAATATCTTACCGTTGCCGCGTTTGAACGTAGCACCGCTTCTGAAAACCTCGCCGCCTTCAAACCAGCTGAGGAAAATAAGTTCATCCGGAGCCGGAATATCGAAGTGTTCCCCGTACATCTCCTCTTTTTCTATTTCAAAATACTGACCGATTCCTTCTGCAATAGGGTGGGTGGGATCAACGTTCCATATCCGCTCCCTGTCGTCAGCTTCCCGCCATTTCAGATCACACCCGGTCCCCATCAGCTTACGGAATACTTTCGAGAAGTGGGCGGAGTGGAGGACGACCAGCCCCATTCCGTCGAGAACTCTCTGCTTCACTCTCTCGGCCGCCTCTTCGGTAACTTCCTCGTGCGCTTTATGCCCCCACCAGACGAGAACGTCCGTCCGGTCGAGGACTTCCTTCTTCAGCCCGTGTTCCTCCTCGTCAAGGGTGGCCGTGGTAATAGTATGCCCGTCTTTTTTCAGAAAATCGGCAAGGGCCCCGTGAATCCCTTCCGGATAAATATCCGAAACTGCCGGGTTTTCCTTTTCATGGCGATACTCGTTCCATATCAGTACGTTCATATTCACTACCTCCTGCTGTGCAACAATAAGCGAAATCGCTTGCACTTTTCTTTAAAAAAATTTATTTTCGTTCCCTGCACGATTCTCTTTCCACAATATTCGTAGGGATAATCAGACTTTTATTCATCATTGCGGGCTTCTGCAGTTTTTCGATAAGAGTGTCGGCTGAATAGTAGCCAAGCTGACCTGCATTGGTATCCACCGTTGTAAGGGATGGACTTGAGAGCCTGGAGACAATCGTATTGTTGAAGCTGATAACACTCATATCCCCGGGTACGGAAACGCCGGCTTCCTTAAGCGCCGCAATAATGGAAAGCGCATGAAAGTCATCCATGATCACAAGGGCCGTCGGAGGTTCCGGGAGCCCGAGCAGTTCTTCTGCAATGATGGTGCCGTCATAGCTTCCGTCTTTTCTATACTTAATGTAAGAAGCGTTCTGCGGACACCCATGGAGAGCGAGCGCTTTTTTATATCCTTCCACTCTTGCTTTCGTCACTTCGAAATCGGCTTCTCCGCCGACGATCCCGATCCGCTCATGCCCCAGCTGGATCAGATAATCCGTTGCCTCATTCGAAGCCTGCACGTTGTCATTATCCACGTACATTATGTTCGACGCCTCCAGTAACGGCTTTCCGACCATAACGAAAGGAAAGTTCTGTTGCATCAGGTAGGGAACGACCTGATCGTCCTCTTTGGAATAAAGGACTACGATAGCGTCCACTCTTTTTCCCTGCACCATTTTTATAACATCCCGAAAAATAGCTTCTTCCGACTCCCCGGTCGTCAGATTCAGGCTGTAATCGTTTTCCTGACATGCCTTACTGATCCCGCTCAAAACTTCGGAGAAGAAGGGGTTATCGAAAGAATGGGAACTCGAATGTTTCATCACCACCCCTATCGTCTGGGTAGCCTGCCTCACAAGCACGCGGGCGTTGTAGTTCATGTGATAGCCCATGTCCTCCATGACTTTTTTCACTTTTTTCTTCGTAACCTGGCTGATTCGCGGACTGTCCGCAATCACCCGGGATACTGTCGAAGGAGCGACTCCCGCTTCCTTCGCTACCTCCTTAATCGTAACAGACATCGTTCCTGCTCCTCTCTACTTCACAGCACCTTCCGACACACCATCAATGATCTGTTTCTGGGCAAAGAAATAACCGATGATGACCGGGATGATCGCTATAGTCAGACCGGCAAGTGCAAGGTGCCACTGTTTCGTATACTGACCGAAGAAGTAAAACATCTTCAGCGGAATCGTTGCGTTCGCTTCACTCAGTACGAGTGAGGGAAGCAGGTAATCATTCCAGATCCATATCGTATTCAAAATAGCTACCGTTACGGAAATAGGTTTTAGCAGCGGAAAAATAATATACCAGAACGTCTGAAACCGGTTTGCCCCGTCTATAATGGCCGCTTCATCCAGGGATTTGGAAATACCGGTCATCGCCCCGTGGTAAAGGAAAATGGAAAGACTGCATCCGAATCCGAGATACATGAAGATAAGACCGGCAGCGTTCAGCATATCCACCTGACCGAAAATGGCCACCAGGGGAATCATAACAGACTGGAACGGAATGAGCATGGCTGCCACAAATACGAAAAAGATGATGCCGGAGAGCTTACTTTTGTTCCTCGCAAGAGCATATCCCGCCATGGAGGAGAAAAGAATAATGATCAGAATGCTCAACCCGGTTATAAGTACGGAATTGAAAAGGGACTTCAGAAATTCAAGTTCCGCAAAAGCGTTAACGAAGTTCTCAAATGTAAATTCAACCGGTATTCCGAGGACGCCCTCGAAAATCCCCCGTTTCGTTTTGAAAGCGTTGACGATCATCAGATAAAACGGAGAGAGCCACAAAAGGGCCAGCAATAAGCCGAATATTTCAAGCAGTCTTGTATTTCGTTTCTCTCTATCCTTCTGCATCACACGTCCACCTCACGTTTCTTATTGTAGTACACCTGTGTCAGGGAAATGACGGCTACTATGAGGAAGAAAATAACCGCTTTCGCCTGGGCATACGCCATCTCCCTGTCACTGAAGGCTGTACGTACGATTTCCATCGCCACCATCTGCGTGGAGTTGAAAGGTCCTCCATTCGTCAGTGACAGGTTTTGGTCGTAAATTTTGAAAGACATGGATAATGTAAGGAACATACTGACCGTAAAGGCGGGAGCCACTAGCGGGAAAATGACATTTTTGAATCGCTGTACCGCATTTGCCCCGTCAATTTTCGAAGCTTCGATCAGCTCTTTCGGCACGTTTTCAAGATAGGCTATATAAATGATCATAATATACCCGGCCATCTGCCAGGAGGTAAGGATTACAAGTCCCCAGAAGCCTGTGTTCGTTGTAGATAACCAGCCGCTCAGACCTTCAATCCCCGTAATTCCGGATATATCACCAAATACAGAGATGAAAATAAATTGCCAGATAAACCCGAGTATAAGACCGCCGATCAGGTTCGGCATAAAAAAGACGGTCCGCATCAAGTTATTCGTCTTCATGTTTCTCGTAACGAGAAGTGCGAGGCCGAGGCCGAATATGTTCAGCAGCAGTACGGTGATAACTGCAAACTTGATAGTGAACCAGATCGAATTCATGAACTCATCTTCCTGGAACAATTTTATGTAGTTTTCCAGACCGACGAAATTGTTCGCCGTTAATCCGTTCCAGTCCGTAAATGAATAAATCAGTCCGTAGACGAACGGGATGACCACAACAATTCCGAGCCCGAGAATAACGGGGGTCAGAAAAAGCCAGAATGATAAACTCCTGTTTCTCATAATAAGTTCCTCCTCAGTTGTAAAAAAGCTCTTCTGTCGCCTTCAGTAACCAATAAGAGCGCTATAGTTCAGCGCTCTTTACCGGTCTTCTGTTATTTGCTTATTGTCTGGCTTCTTCCCAGGCATCAGTCGCCTGTTTCTCCACTTCTTCCCACGTTATATCACCGGCAAGATATTCCTGCATGGCGACGCCGAGAGCATCTTCCGTCCAGGCTGTAGGAGCTCCGAGGAAAACCCAGCCGAGCGTATTACCTTCTTTCGCGTAGTTGTATATTTCCTGGGAAATAGGATCCGCGATTTCCTGGTCTTCGTACCCTTCGTAAGCAGGAATGAACTTGAATTCTTCCGTTACGAATTTCTTACCTTTGTCAGACGTGTACATCCAGTCGAGGAAATCTTTGGACGCCTGTACCACTTCATCTTCGGATTGCTTGTTTACCACCCAGTAGTAAGGCACGCCTACAGGAATACTTCCTTCATAACCTTCCACCGGAATAGGAAGAAGTCCGACATTGTTTTCGGCGAATTCCTGATCCATGGATTCGATCGTGTTGTACACCCAGTTACCCTGCTGAATCATCGCTACGTTTCCAAGAGAAAAGTGCTCTTCCACCTGCTGGGAATAATCGAGACTCAATACAGGCTGAATGGAATTTTCACTCTGAAGATCCGTGAACTCTTTCATCTGATCTCCCATTGCGAATTCCACAGTCTCCGCTTCATATGCTTCCATTACATCATGATTGAACTCATCCGCCAGGTAGGCGTTTGCCAGGTGGTTACCCATAACCCACTTTTCTTTTCCGGGGAAAGCGAACGGCGCTTTGATTCCCAATTCTTCTTTATTGGAATTCAGGGTTTCCACGGCACCTTTCAGATCTTCCATCGTCTTGATCGAGGAAGCATCAATACCCGCTTCTTCGAAAACTTTCTTATTGTAAAGAAGTCCATAGCCTTCCTGGTTAAAAGGAAGTCCGAGAACCTGATCGTCACGACTTACACCGTTCAACGTCCCCTCAAGAGCCGCTTCGGCAGCTTTCGTATCCGAAACGTCGGCCAGATATTCTTCGTACTCGTCCACGTCCGTCGGTCCGCCGACGTTGAAGATGTCAGGCTCTTCGCCGGAGGAGAAGGAAGTTTTCAGTGAAGCACCGTAATCGTTACCGCCGCCGACGGTTTTGACGTTAATATTGACGTCCGGGTTCTCTTCTTCATACATCGATACAAGTTCTTCAAACTGATCTTTGAACTCCACTTTGAATTGAAAAACGTCAACCGTAACCGCTTCGCCGTTGCCGCCTTCTCCTCCACCGTCATTACTTCCGCCGGAAGATTCTTCACCTGAGCCGAACGAACAGCCCGCCAGCACACTTGAAGCCAATAGAGCCGTAGCAATCCCTGAATAAAACCTTTTCTTCTTCATTCCATACACTCCTTTTACTGTTTCTGATGTTTTGAATCCGCTTACAACTTACACAAAAAATAAAGGACGCCGGAAAAGTTTGTGCATTCGTTTGCAAAAATATCCAATAAATTATTCCTTCTCCTATGTAAAGAAAAGGACAGGTGACAGAAGCGATACTGTGAATTCGTTTGCACAGTTTCATTGTCTGTATCTTAGCACGATTACAAACATATTACAATAAGTATTCTGAAAAATATGTATCATATTATTTTTTCCATACAAAAAAAGCCGAAGGGGGTACCCTTCAGCTCTTTACGCATAATTAAATTAAAAGCTTCTTTCTTCTTGCACGTTATCGTCCTGATCAAGAATCAGAACTTTACTCGGAGAGTTCTTCTTCGCAATCTCTTCGGCTTTGCTTACTGCGGAATCAAAATCTTCGAAGAAATCCGTCGGTGCGATGTCTTCGATTTTAATGTACCAGCCGTTTTTGTCTTTGTTCTGTACTACGCTATATTCTTTTACCATAATTGATCCACTCCTCTTCTAATGATCGGATACTTTTATTTGTACCCCGCCTCTTTTTCCTTCAAACATATCTCAAATAGTCAGAAAATTAGTTGACATACCTTTCCTCCGGTGGTTATACTTCGTAATAAGATTAAATTGAATAGTTCGTGCGACTCTTATTAAGAGCGGCTGAGGGATTAGGCCCTGTGAAGCCCGGCAACCTTCAAACGTCAGTTTGAAAAGGTGCTACGTCCTACAGATCTTACTGATCTGAAAGATAAGAGGAGGCAATATATAATTCAGCCCTCTTCTTAACTTATCAGAAGGGGGCTTTTTCTATGTACGGGCTCCCCGGCCGCATCACCTATATAATTCCATTGGAGGGAAGACAGATGTCTGTCAATCATATCCGAACGTGTGAAAGCGTTTATAAAGAAGTGTCGATCGGGGAGTTCATTTGCGAATCCGGTGAACGGCTGCCGGAAGTCACGCTCGCCTATGAGCAGTCCGGCAACCAGAATGCGCCCCTGCTCCTTATATGTCACGCTCTCACAGGCAATCAGTACACCGTGGGTACGGAAGAAGAGCCCGGATGGTGGAGAGGTCTATTCGGAAAAGAAGGGATAGTCCCGGAAGAAGAATTTCAGACTGTCACCTTCAACGTACTTGGCGGCTGTCACGGCTCTACCGGCCCGGCGAGCGTAAACCCCGAAAATGGAGAGGTCTATCGTCTCGACTTCCCTTCCATAACAATCAGAGATATAGTACGGGCTCAGAAACGGGCTCTGGAAGTTCTCGGTTTCACGCACATACATGCCGTGCTCGGCGGGTCACTCGGTGGTATGCAGGTGTATGAATGGGGGCTTATGTATCCGGATGCGATGGATAAGCTGTTTATTCTCGCTTCCACTCCGGCCCTCAGCGATTATGGAATAGCCTTCAACCATATAGGTGCGGAAGCGATAAAACGTGACCCGCGGTGGGACAATGGTAATTATCAATCGAATGAGGACCTGGACGGTTTCGAGCTTGCCAGAATGACGGGGATGATCACTTACAGAAGCAGGTCCCTTTTCCACCAGCGCTTCAATCGCCGGCAGAACGAAGAAAGTTATCATATCCAGTCCTATCTGGATCATCAGGGGAAGAAGATTAAAAAACGGTTCGACGCCAACAGCTACCTTTATCTTCTCGAGGCCATGAACCATCATGATATTACAAGAAACAGAGGATCCATGGAAGATACGGTGCAACAGTACAGAGCAGATATTTATACGATGAGTTTCGAGAAAGATCTCGTATATCCGAAGGAGTCCATGGAAGAATTTTCACTCCTTACTCCTCACGCTGTGCATTTCCACATCGATACCGAATTCGGACACGACGGTTTCCTTGTCGAGTTCGATAAGTGGGGGGAGTTCATCAGATATCACTTACGTGTTTAGCGGCTGCCGAAGACCCGCTATCAGAAGAGACCCGGGCCGGGAAACAATAAAAAAACAGTACATTACCCCCGCCGGCCGCAGCCGCTGGAAGTCTCTGTACTGTTTCCTGGAAGGTTACATTCCGGCCAGTCGTTCTGCACCGGACTTTTCCATGCCAGTTTCCTTTTTCCTGCTGCTGGAGTCTTTCAGCTCAGGAAGTACTTCCCGCAATAATGCAGGAGTCTTTTCATTCAATCCGCTCATGACAAGCTGCCCGTTCGAACGGGCGGAATTTACGAGCTGTTCCTTCACCCACGCCTCGGACTCCCCGGCCCAGTCAGGGCGGTTGATGAGTGCTTTTTCCGGACTGACCCTGTCGCCGGAGACCAGCACCTCCTGCTGACCTGTAATGGAGCTGAGCAGGTTCACGGAACGTTCCCGGTATTCGCTTTCTTTCTTCTCCGTGAGACGTTCCGGGAGCCTGTGGTTCCATGTATGAGCCACCACAGCGTGCCCCTGTTCTTTTATAGCTTCCACTGCGGCCGGATAACGTTCGACACGTTTGCCGATTAAAAAGAACACAGCTTTCCGGTCGTTCTTCTCCAGCACCCGGAGAATTTCTTCTGTCCTCTTCGGATGGGGTCCTCCCATCACTGCGACAGGATACTCTTCCAACATTTTTTCGGTAACGGGAATTTCGGTTATTTCTTTCTCCGCATGAAAACTCCCAGGTCCTTCCGTCATATCCGAACGCTTCTTCATGAACTTTTCTTTGAACCATTCCGGGTGCTCCTGTTTATTCACCCGTACGGACTGATTCCCCGCAAAGAAAGTGAAAGCGTCCCCTTCATACGTAAAGCCGTTAAGTTCCTTCTCCGATAGTTTGCGTTCAAAGGTGCGTTCCAGATAGTTCCGGATTTCTTCATAATCATTCTCACTCCGAAGAAAATGGGTAAGTGAAAGTTTCTTCCCGTTCGATTTCTCAAAATGCAGCACCGTTTCATCAAAAGCCTTACGCTTTTCCCCCCACGTCACCGTCTCGTTGAACTTGACTACATAAGTAGCGCTGTCTTCATAAACGACGTCGTAATCGATGTGGAGCTCCTGCACGGCAGAGATCCCTTTTTTCTTCACGCGTTCATAACTGTCTTTTTTGAATTCGGAACGCTGTTCATTCACGTAGTCCAGCACCGTCTGGTCAATCTGGTCATTCGGCGTTTCCGGGTAGTGCATCACAATGGAA
Organism: Salimicrobium humidisoli; assembly: GCF_002295105.1. Lineage (GTDB taxonomy): Bacteria > Bacillota > Bacilli > Bacillales > Halobacillaceae > Salimicrobium > Salimicrobium humidisoli. The sequence goes on from NZ_NSGH01000026.1 coordinate 19,639, forward strand.
AGTTTGTCGAATTTCTCAACTTTCGTTTCTATATCAGCTTCATACTTCTCATAATTCTCTTTTTTCACCGGTTCCTTCTCTTTTTCTTCACCGGCATTAGCCATAAACGAACAGCCGCTCATCAATATGAAAAACCCCAGTATTAGTCGTCTCATTTTTCCCCTCAATATCCTGAAATATTACATCGCCAGATATATTGTAACACAACTGTAAAGAGGGGAAGAGAATTTATACAGTCAAAATTTCTACCGGATAGCCGGTGAACAGTCCTGTTTCCACGACACCGGGCATTGCTTTAAGGGTACTTTCCGCATCGGCGGGTATATCTTCAAAGGTTACATCCAGAATGATATTGCCTCCTTCTGTAATGACAGGGCCGTCTTTTTTCTCAGCCATCCGCATCTCGACACGCTTCACCGAAGATAAATTTCCGAGCCCGGTTTCCACCAGATGAATAGCTCTCGCATCCACTTCAATCGGTACAGCGAATTTCTCTCCGAGTCTCTCTACCATCTTGCTTTTATCTGCAAGAATGTATGTCTTTTCCGCACTGGCCATTACGAGTTTCTCCCGGAGCATGGCCCCTCCGCGCCCTTTGATCAGCCGACGGTCGCCGTCCACTTCGTCCGCCCCGTCAAATCCCCAGTCGGGACGGGAATCTATAAGTGTCGTCGTTGCAAGCCCTAAGACCGCACAGTTTATTTCCGCTTCTTTGGAAGTGGGTATACCTTTCACATCAAGCCCTTCTTTGTTCACGCGTTCCGCAATAGCCTGCAGCGCCAGAAAAGCAGTGGAGCCGGACCCGATGCCTATGACATCCTTATCTTTCACTTTTCCCGCTACCTGATCCGCCACCCGCTGCTTCTCTTCTCTGTTCGAAATATCTCCGGACCAGTTCAACTGACCGGCTAACTGATTTGTCCATTGCATGACTATCACTCCCATTTGAATTGTATGCCTTTCCAAGTATATCAAAATCCGCTCACTTAATTAAATGATGCCTGAAAGCGTAAACGACAGCCTGGGTACGATCCTGGACTTCCAGTTTCCCGAGAACGTTGCTGACGTGTACTTTGACCGTTTTCGGTGCGATAAAAAGAAGGTCTGCGATTTCCTGATTCGTTTTGCCTTCCGCCATGAGCAGCAATACTTCCTTTTCCCGTTTCGTCAGCTGGTCATGCAGCGGTTCATCCCTTCTTTTGCCCATCAGTTTCCCGGTGACTTCCGGTTCGAGTATCGACTGCCCTCCGTATGTAGCTCTTATCGCTCCGGCAATCTCATCGGCCGTCGACGTTTTCAACAGATAACTCACCGCCCCCGCCTCCAGTGCGGGGTACACTTTCTCATCATCGATAAAACTTGTAACGATAATGATCTTCGCCTCCGGCCACTCCGAAATTATTTTACCGGTAGCTTCGATGCCGTCCATACCTTCCATGACGAGATCCATAAGAATAATATCCGGTCTGCACTCGAACGCTTTCTCCACTCCTTCCTTTCCATTCGCCGCTTCAGCAACGACTTCTATGTCCGGCTGAGCGGACAGATAGGCGGACACCCCGATTCTGACCATTTCATGATCGTCTACGAACAGGACCCGGATCATACTTTCTCCTCCCTTCCCTTTCCTGGTAATTTCACTTCCACCCTTGTACCGTCATCTTTTACGCTTACTATTTTCAACACTCCCCCTACTTCAAGGGCCCGCTCGTTCATGTTGACCAGGCCATAGGAATTCGTGCCCGCACTTTCCGTATCGAAGCCTTTCCCGTCATCCAGAACCCTCAGCAGAACGAAGTCATCCCTCTGCAGCAGCTGGACCGTAAGATGATCAGCCTCGGCATGACGCAACGTATTCGAAACAGCTTCTTGAAGAATACGGAACAGCTGGTCTTCCTCCCCTTTTTCAAGAGACACTTCCTCCAGCTGTTTATCCACCTGAAGAGGGACTTTCTGTGTCAATTCCTCAAGAAGGTCTTTCGTCCCTTCCTTCAGCGTTTTTCCTTTTAACGGGACAGGTCGCAGATGAAGGAGAAGAGCCCTCATCTCAAGTTGGGACTGGTGGATCATTTGTTCCACCATACGGAGCTTGCTGTTTTCTTCCCGCTCACTGATTGCAGACATCATCATCGAAGCCGCGAACAGTTGCTGGCTGACCGAATCGTGCAGTTCCCGGGCCAGCCGGCTCCTTTCCTGAGTAACCACTTCCTGAATGCTTCTTTCCCTTTCTTCCGCCCGTTCGGATGCCTGTTTACGGGAAAGTTCCGTCTGCCGGCTCATTTTTCTTTCGATCGCTTCCAGACGGGAGCGCACTCCTTCCCCTGCCTCCTGAGCCTCCAACGGAATGCCCTGAGCCAGGCAGTCGAGCTGCCGGTAAAGATGTTTCTTCTTCTGTTTTTCCTGAACACTCTGAGCAAGCCCGGTGCCGATACCAAAAGTCAGGACAGCCAGTACGGGGACGAGAAGGAAAGGCATATCCAGTACCTCTTTCCTGTACAGCAGCGACCAGTTCTCCGGAGGAAAAGTGAGGAAGGTAATGCCTGTCAGCAGAACGGAAAAAGACATAAACAGCAGCACGTAGAATATAAGGTGTTTTTTCATATGCGCTTCACCTCGAGGTCTCCCGACAGAACTGAAGTGACAATCCGCACGCCAGGCTCCTTCCATCCGTAGTCTTCTGTCTGATAATGAACCGTTCCGTTCCGGAGATGCGTACTCCGGTAATCGAGGATAGTCGCGCGCCCTATGAGAGCGCTGTGATGAACGAGCACTTCCGTTTCATACGGTACGTAAATTGTAAGTGTACCCGCCAGGTGCCTGATGGAAATGACCGCTTTTTCCGGAAGTACGGTGTGACTCAAGTCTATCGTTCTGTCACCGATGCCGCCGTGCACGTTGATATCATTCCAGGCGTAAGCTTCGGGAGTCGTCTGATCCCCCCACATTTTCTGGCTGATTACCGGTTCCTTCTTCGGGGAAGGGGGGTCTCGAGAGAAAGCGGGCCGGGCAGGATGTCGACCTGCCTGGAAGTAATTATAGAGGAAAAGGACGAGGAGTATAAAAAGGAGGAAGCGGACGACGGCCATGCTTAAAATAGTCATAACGAGAGATACGAGCCCGATCCAGAACACTACCTTCCCGAATGTTCTGTCATAGGAACGGTGCCCGACATACACGAGGATACCGCTGAACAGCAGGGAGAAGAGAATTCCTCCATCAAAAAGAATGATTTCGGCTATAAGAAGTACCGCAGCAATGAGCAGAAGCTTATTTATCGTTTTCGTTTCCACTTTCTCAAACATGACAATCCCCCCCTACACAATATTCTCCCGTATCGGAGGATACAGGAGAAATATTGGTTCACTGATTTTTTTCCAACTGCCGGATCTTACTGTCGAACGTCGATTTCCTGTAAGAACGCTGAATCTGTTCCTCCAGCCGTTCCATGTGGCGATCCAGTTCTGTAAAACGGCTGTACGGCTGTTCGGACGCTTCTTTTGAAACGCGATCCATACGGTGATGGGCTCTCGCTATATTCTCGCGCCCCATCAGTTCCATACGCTTTACATGCATATCCTTCAGTCTATGTTTCATTTCTTCATATTTGTGTTCAAGTTCCTGCAGCTGCTGATCCGTTTCCTGCTTCGATTGTAGCAAACGTTCCGCCCGATTGGTATAGGCTTCCTGTTCCGCAAGAGCGAATTCTTTCATTTCCTCTTCCCCGGCATTTTCCGCTACGACAGCCTGCCGTTCCCGTTTTTCAGCCATGTTCTTCGCCTGCTCGTACTCATTTTCGAACTCCTGTTTCAGTTTGTACTGACGTTCAATCAGCTTCTGTACATTTTCCGTTTCCTGTTCGCTTTCTCTCAAGTACTGGTTCAGCAGAGCCATAGGGTTTTTTTCTTCTTTTTTATCCAGAGCGTCGTGAATATCCGCCATAAAAGTGTCTTTCATCCTCGTAAATATGTTCGTCATGGGGTATACCTCCTTATTGTAATTGTTTCCACTGTTTCTCGAAATTAGTGAACGGATCGTCTTCCGGTTCCGCTTCTTCTTTTTTCCAGCTTCTATAGACGAGATACAGTCCATAAGCGGCGGCAACTCCGATCAGCGCCGGAAGGTGAGGCGTAATAAAAGCAAGAACCAGCAGCCCGATGATCAGCCACCCTATTTTCCCGCCGGCAGAATCCGTCCGGGTGAACTGTCTATAAACGAGATATAGCAGCCAGATCCCGACAGCAAGCATAATCAGCGGTCCGAGACTTGCCACAATAATCGCCAGAGCCGTCAGGGCTCCGATGAACAATAAGAACTGTTTCATATCATCTCCTCCTTCACCACTAATATTACGGTACGCCGGCACTTCCCGTAATGATCCACAGACATATCTTCCACTAGGTCCGGAGGCGTATTTGTTCCCTTTCCGTCCCGCGGCCCCATCGATCTGCATATTACTGAGCGGAAAAAATAAACAGACACCGCAACGACCTCAGATAGTATCCGGTCTCTGCAGTGTCTGCTATTTCTGTTATTTATTCTGTTCCGGGGTCCGGTTTCTTATCTGTTCAAATAATCCGCAGGTCTTTAGGGGTTTTCGTCAAAATTTCATATCCTTCCTCCGTCACAAGAACGTCATCCTCGATCCGTACACCTCCGGTTTCAGGATCATAGATTCCGGGCTCGATCGTATACGTCATCCCCGGCTTCAGCACATCTTCATTCAGATGACTCATGGAGGGGAACTCATGGACATTAATGCCAAGACCGTGACCGATACGGTGCGGAAAGTAATCCCCGTATCCTGCTTTTTCAATGACATTTCTCGCCACCTGGTCAAGGTCCCCGATCTTTGTGCCCGGCCTGCTTATATCCAGGGACGCCTGTTCCGCCCGCTTCACCGTTTCGTATATTTCACGCTGTTTTTCATCCACTTCCCCGAAGGCTACCGTCCTCGTTATATCCGAAGTGTATCCTTCCCACACGACTCCGAGATCGAACAGTACGAGATCGCCTTTTCTCAAAGTACGGTCTCCCGGGTTACCGTGCGGGTGCCCGGCCTTTTCACCGAACAGGACCATCGTGGAGAAGGACATCTCCCGTACACCCCGTTTTTTCATTTCGAACTCGATCCGGGCAAGGACTTCCATCTCCGAAACCCCTTCTTCGAGAGCCGCTATGCCTGCTTCCACTCCCTCATCGGCAAGAGAAGCCGCTTTTCGCATGATGTTTATTTCCTCCTCGTCCTTGATGAGCCGCTGCCGGTCGAGGAGCCCCGTAACGTCCCTGATTCCGGGAGTGGCGAAAGCTTCGATCAGCTCTCCGGCCCTTCCGTAAGAAAGATGTTCCTCTTCTATCCCGAGGGTATGTACAGAGTCGTTATAACCCGCGAGCGCCTCCCAAGGATTTTCATGATCCTGATAGGCGATGATATCTCCTTTGAATCCCGTATCTTTCAACTGCCCCTTCTCCATTGCCGGTAAAACAGCCACCGCTGTCTCATCCGGAAAAACGAGCAGACCAAGAAGTCGCTCATGCGGATCGGTGAGGAAACCGGTCAGGTAAAAGAAGTTTTCCTTCGAACTTACGAATGCCGCGTCCATGTTCTCTTTTCTCATACTTTCACAAAATGTTGCCAGTCTTTGTGTCATTTTCATCCCTCCTCCCTTCATCCTATCGAACGAGCAGAAGATTGCCAACTTAATGATAAATTTTCGACAAATCCGTTTTTCGCACCCTTACTTCGGGGTCAACGTGTATAATAGGTATGTAGAAAGGAGTGAAGTTTATGGATCGTACGCGTTTTCTCATTAAAACTTCAGCCGTTTATGCATTTATCGGTGCATTTATAGGCTCTCATATGGCCGGAGGCGGCGGCCTGGAACTTTCCGCTATCCACGCCCACATTCTTGTCGTCGGGTGGCTGTCTCTTTTCGCTTTCGGCATTTTTTACAAAGTGTTTCCGATACCAAAAGATTCCAAACTGGCCATCGCTCACGTATGGGGGTCGTTCATCGGGGTTTTCGGACTGACTGTCGGAATGTGGCTTTACTACGCGAAGCCGTTCCCCGGTCTTGAAACGTTCAGTACCGTCTTTTTTATTGTAGGCGGAACTATTCTGCTGATAGCTTTTGCTATCTTTCTCCTCATCGCCTTCAAGCACGGCAAATTTATTTCGGAAGACTAAAAAAGCTGTCCTGCCCGCTACTCCGTAAAAGTAGCGGGGGACAGCTTTTTTATATACATTCTTATTCATCCGGATCTTTTTTCATAGCGGGCCAGAACGCGTACTTACCAAGAACTTTCGTGATGGAAGGTACGAGGAACGGGCGCACGACGAACGTATCGATCAGAACGCCTATGGCGGTCACCGTACCGAACTGGACGAGGACCTGCAGAGGCAGTACGGCAAGAACCGCAAACGTTCCTGCCAGAATCAGACCGGCGGAGGTAATGACCCCGCTCGTACTGCTTACCCCGTTGCTGATGGCGGCATCCAGCTTCATCTGCTCCCTGTTCTTCCATATACTCGAAATCATAAATATATTATAGTCATTTCCGAGTGCCACCAGGAACACGAAAGAGTACAGAGGGATGAGTCCCTGCATGGCAGGCTCTTCCATGACGTAGTGGATGATGAGCCATCCGAGTCCGAGAGCGGAAAGATAGGACAGACCGACAGTCAACAACAGATATCCCATAGCTGTAATAGACTTGAGATAAGTGACGAGGATGAGGGCTATGATGACCAGAATCACCGGGATGACGATGTTCTGATCACGACTCGTCACTTTCTCCGTATCATACAGACCGGCCGTTTCCCCGTTGATCCATACCTGGTCTTCCGGGTTCTTTACCCCTTCTTCCTGAAGCCGGTCTTCCACTCTGTTCTTAAGTTCGGGAACGAAAGCCACGGCTTCCCGGGAATAGGGATCGATGGAGAGCGTGACGCTGTATTGTTCATACTCTTCGTTCTCTTCCCCTTTCTCCGCTTCCCCGACGGACTCCACCTCATCGAGAGCTGCAATATCTTCCCGGAGAGAAACTTCCCTGTCTGACCGGATAAGCACTTGCATCGGTGCTACCGTGCCTTCCGGATAGTGTTCGCCTATAATGGCAAATCCTTCGCGCGAAGGCATATCATCAGGAAAGGAATCGAACACTCCGTACGTATAATTGATACGGGGCACGAACAAAGCAAGGATACCGAGCACTACTACGGTCACAGTGATAATGGTCCACGGTTTTTTCACCGTAATCCGGCCCACCCATTCACTGAACCTGCTTTTCGTTTTCGGTCGTCTCACTTTTTTCCCTTTTTTATCTTCCAGTTTCTGAATCATTTCTTCCGTCCGCGGAATGAAAGGAAAGAAAGCTGTTCTTCCGAGAAGAGCGAGAAGTGCAGGAAGAAGCGTCAGAACCGCTACAGCCATAACGATGATAGCCACACTGAACGGGACGGCGAAACGGTCGTACGAAGCATATTGCGCCGCCACGAGCGTAAACAGACCTGCGGCTGTCGTCAGCGCACTGATCATAATCGCTCCTCCGGAATGAGCGATCGCTTTCGTAAGAGCGGTATACTTATTCGGTTCCATGAGAAGTTCGTCACGGTAACGGGTGATAAGGAACAGACAATAATCCGTCCCGGCCCCGAACAGAAGAACAGTCATAATCGAGACTGCCTGACTGTCGACGACGATCCATCCCTGCTCTGCCATGAATCCGAGAAGCGGGCTTATTATCCCGTAGGCGAAACCGACACCGATCAGCGGGACGACCGCCAGAATAGGAGAACGGTATAAAAGGACAAGCAGGAACAATACGAGAAGTACGGTAGAAATAAGCAGAGTGATATCAGCCGTACTGAAAAGCTCCGTGGAATCGATTTGTATCCCGACCGCTCCTGTATATCTGATATGCATACCGTCCTCGGCTAAGTCCGTATCGAAATAGTTCTCTCCCGTAATTTCCGTAATCCGTTTCTGCAGGTTGGAGAGGACCGGCTGCAGATCGTCCGTGGTCGCCTCCTCGCTGAAAAATACCGGTGTCGTCAGGGCCTCTTCGTCCCCGGAAGCGGAATCGAGCAGCGCCTGAGGCGGCAGTTTTCCGAATGGAGGAATCATGGACTGGTATTCAAGCGGATCTTCGTCCAGATTCTGATATAACGTATTTATGTTTTGCAGATCTTCCTGTTCGAGTCCGCCATCTCTGTGCCATACGAGCAGAAGAGGTACACCCGCATCGTTCGGAAACTGTTCATCTGCGATATCCGAAGCCTCCACCGACATCGTCTCTTCCGGCAAAAGCTGACTCCCGCCGGTTGTTTCGTCGTTCACCTGAGGCCACACGACAGAAACGACCGCTACGAGAGCAATCCAGATGAGGAGAGTCACCCACCTCGTTTTCGAACCCGCTATAGTCTCCCCCCAGTTTTTCAGTAAGTTTTTCATGCCCTCACCTGCTCTTCCTTTTTTATTAGTTATTTATAATTATATATACTGGTCAGTTAATTATCTAGTAATTTTTTCTATGGTATAATCAGAAAAAACGTTTACGCATCAGGAAAGGAGGAGGGCTTATGCCGGAGGAACCAAAAAGATCTGTGGGCAGACCAAAGATTTCCGAACAGAAACAGCCCACTTATGAAGCTATCCTCCAGTCTGCTTCCACTCTGTTTATGGAGTACGGGTACCAGCGCGTGTCTATCGATGACGTAGCCGGACACTCCGGTGTGACGAAAGCGACTGTCTATTACTATTATGCGACAAAAGCAGACCTCTTCACTAAAACGATGGAACATACGATGGAGATGATAAGTCTTCAGATGGAGAAGATACTGAAAGAGGAAACATCGCTCTACAATAAACTTCTGCGGATTGCGGATGCTCACCTGAAGGCTACCTTCCACATAGATATGGAGGGGCTGATGCGGGAGACGAGGTCCTCTCTGTCCGAAAAACAGAGAAAAGCTACGAAAAAGGCGGAAGAAATGCTCCACACCACTCTTGAAAAAGCTTTTATGGACGCTGTAACTTCAGGGGAAATTCCGGAAGTGCCTTTAAAATTCGCCGTTCAGACGTACGTGACTCTGCTCCGGGTGGGGAACAGTCAAGTCCTTAATCTTGTGTAAAAATATTTTACAATGATTACCACTACGTGATTATAAAAGGTGAGAAGGGGTCAGCCTTCTCTCCTTTTCTGTAGAAATCTACGATTTTCCTTTTCCATCGTTT
>NZ_NSGH01000027.1 GCF_002295105.1 Salimicrobium humidisoli
GAAGCAAGCCCTGAACTGCACACCATGTTCGAAGAACGGTATGGGTCTCAAACTGAGACAGAGGAGAAAAGCTAATCCCTCCTCCGAGGATCACCCTACTGTTTTACACAAACTTATTGACGGTACCATACTAAAATCAAAACTAGTATTTATACTGTTTAATAAACTTATATTTAAATTTTTTTCATTAATTTTTTCTAATGTCGGGGGAAAACCTGAGCTATTAAAGTCTTTATACAGTCTCTCGAAAGTTTGTTTAATAAGATTTGGGTCCATTTCTTTAGTTAGAACTTTTATTAAAAAACCAGCGCATCCATAGTGTCCAAGTTCTACGGATTTTATTATTGATAGTATTAATACCTGTGTAACTACAGTCTTCTCCTGTCTTTTGTTATCTTGATCATCTAATAAAACATCGGTTTTCATCACATCAGCTAACCTTGTGTTTAAATCGGGGTTATGAGACAGTTTTGTATTTCGAGCCATGTTCAATAAGTGGTTGGTCATATCTGTTAACATTTTAAGATTGTTTTTTTCAATTGCTAGTAACTTCGCTGAGATTAACAAACTAATTAAATCAGAAGTTCTTATAAAAATTGAAGATTGTTGTTCTTGTTTGAACACTAGACTCATTAATTTTCTGACTTTAGAACTGTCATCTTTTTCTAGTATGACTAAACTCTCGTATATATTTTTAAAATACTCATCGATTAAATGGTTATTCTGCTTTGTTACATATTCTTCTACATGTAATGCATCACTATGTCCATCCCTCACGTGCTTCTCACTTTTTTTTAATTGTATTACGTTAGGAGCCAACCGAGAAAGAGAATTAATAATTAAGTTAATGTTGTTGTATGACTTGTCTTCACTAGCGTATTTTAATAAAAGAACATTTTTTTTAAGTACAGAAGCGTAAAAATTATAGTAAGAATTATTGTACACAGAAACAAGTTTTTCTAAATAAGATGCATTAAAATTTTCAACACACTCCACTATAGCTTCATTATGTTCGTTGAAAGATTTTTCGAAATCCAACGATAAATTATATTTTAACTTTGAAATCATTATTTGATAAACTATTTCAACATTCAAAGACATTAATTTTAATTTTTCTTCTATTTCTGAAGTTGACGAGTAATTATGCTGAATATAAGTCTCTAAAATTGTTGATTCAGAAATTTCCTCCATCTTTTCAAGGCTATTCTTTGCTCTTTTTTTTGCCTTATGGAACTTTTTGGAGCTTTTATTAATTACGCTAAATAAATTAATCGATCCTAGCATTTTAATATAGGCTACGACCAGCACTATTAACCATATAAAAGTTAAAATCATTAACAAAACAGAGTTTTGATAATAATCATAACGATCTAAAACAACTAGCACGATTAAAAGTAATGACAACAATAAATAAACTATATTCATTAAAGAAACACTAGTTTTCAAAGTAGAGTATGAAATATCTTTTCTTTCTCTGTAAGCGAATATGTATATTGTTAAACTCAAAGGTAAAACAATACGAATCAAAAAGAAAAGATCTTCTACTGGATCTATACTTGGGCTTGTTGTTAGTAAAATTTGAAAAAATAAGGACATATAAAACCTCCAAAAAAGGTGACTATAATTTAGTCACCTTTTCTAAAATAATTCTCTTTAAAGTATTTAGAGATTCGATCTACTGGTATGGGCGTATTTGTATACACAAATTCTGGAAGGTCCCCTCGAATATCTTTCCAAGGTTTTTCTCTATGAGTTTTCTCTTCTAGTTCTTTTCCAGAGAAATTTTTCATCAAACTCCATATATCGTCTAAAAATTCTGTTACCTCATCACTTAATTGAGGAGCATCTACATCACTAGGAGGTATATCTCGAAAATTGTATTTTTTGTATTCTTGGTAAACAGAGGGTACTACCGGTCCGTGTACCCAAGCCTCAATTCTGTCTTCAAATAGTTCTTGCTCATTAATTGCATGGTGAAAACCTTGAGCATAGTAAAGTAACTTTTGTAATTTGAGATTACTCACGCTAGTTTCAGTACCGGGATTGCTTAACTTAATGAAGTATGAAGCAACATCTTTCACATTAGTCTTTTCAATTTCATTCAAGGTCCGCATAAAATCCCTCCTCTTCTAGTAAATCTATTCCCTCAAATTTATCTAATTAATCTCTCTTGCTTATAAAAGATACGTGATTATTAAGTAAAACAATAACATACCTGGCGTCCTTAAACCATCAGGAATTTTCGTTTTTGCACATGTTGATATCGATCAATCTCTTGAGTCTAATTAATAGTTCTTGGTCTTCTTGGAAATAAAATAATCTTTCCTTATAGGAGAGGCTAAGATGCTATAATTCGTGCTTCATTTCTTGATAAATACTAACCCCCAATGGGGTAAGATTATCAACTTCTCCAGAATCAACGATAGGAAGCTTGCTCTCTACATAATCGCGCGTGCGAGGCTCTAATGTATGTAGCTGTGATCGAGGTACTCTGCGGAAGGTCATTACTGAGGGGTAGTCTAAGAGGATAACGCGATCGTCGTCTTTTGGTATAGTAAAAAGTAATGTGATCTCGCCCTAGTCTGGATATGATAAGGGATAACCGAAACCTGAATCTCGCTCTGTTTGCATGAATTCACCTCCTCGATATAAGTTCTTTTTGATTATACTATAATGCTCAGGCGATTGTTTATTTATTATTCAAATTATGTATCCCCTCCCGTGAAGGTAGTGCTTCAATAATTTTTTCTGGACGCTATTGTATATAGAATTTAATCCGTTCTTCGTCTATTTTCTCGAAAGTTATATCTTTGAAGTCCATATCCCTAAACCCTTGAAATGCTTTACTGAAACCTATTTCTAATGAACTTTTATGAATCCCTTCTTCTCTCACTCGAGAGATTATAGACTCTCTTGTTTTTTCATCTTGAGAAAATTCACTAATGAAAGTCTCATATTGTTCATGAGGTAATTGCTCTTTTAACCGACTATGATCGAATCTCACGCTTACCCCTCCCACCCTACAAATTCGACGTAAGCAGAGAGTGTCCTTCACAGAAGATAAGAAGAATGAATAATGTTCGATATTTACAGACCGAACATTTGTTTAGCTGAAGCGATAGTTAGAGATTTCACTAATTCAATCGGCAAATCGTCGAGTTTAGATCCTTGCTCCTTAGCCTTTCGTTCAGCCATTTCGACAGCTTTGTCATTTCGCAACGTTTCCAGTAAATCATGACCTTCCCATGTGATTGATTTAACGAAATACCATTCTGCATTATCTCCAGGGTATTCAATGTGAAGATTGATCAAATCAGCATCATCCAGCAATACCAAGTGATATTTTATTTTTTCAGCTGGATAAGCATCCAGTTGATTGAAATTTAATTCGAGGGCTTCGTTGCTCTCTTGAGATTTTTCGATTTTTTCCAGCACATACTTAATTATCTGGATATCTTTTTTCACATTTATCCCCTCCTGTCTAAGATTTCAACATAAGGGAACATTTTCCTTTTCTTTCAGCGGATGAGATTACCGAACTGATAACCTGAAGCTTTTTTGAACAGAACTTCCCCTTCTTTACTCCAATACTGCGTAACTTCCTTTAATGGAGCCTCGTTACCATCGCCCTCAGTTACTACAACTTTCAACAACTCCACGACTCGAGCTTTTCTGCGATTGGAGTTTTCCATGTTTATACCTCCTAACTCATTTCCTCAAGATATTTCTTACTAGCTACGTCCATAGAAATAAAATAAGTAGTTACTTCTATAAGTTTTTTTAAATCTTCAATATCCTTGCCTTCCCACTTCCTTTGATAATGCGCTTCATCATTACCAATCCAAGTAGCCCGCTTAGCAATTTCTTTAATATTTTCATTCTCCAGAGTATTTATACATTGCCCTAATGGCCTCGCTAATATAGATGTCTCATCATCTTTATTCAGGAAAATCAAATAGTCTTTCACTAAGAATTCTATAGCTTTCCTATAACCAATCCCAGAAATTAAGGTAAGCATTTTCTGTTCTGCAAAATAAGCTTCATTGTAAATTTCAATAAAGTTCTCCGATACACTGTTAATTTCGTCGCTGAATTCTTTTTTTGTTGGTTCTAAAGGAGCGTTGTTGACAAACTCAAACACATTTTTTTGTGTTCTTCTAAAATAACCAATTATAAGACTTCTACATTCTACGTTCGTGCATTGAAAAACCAATTCCAATACATTTGAAGATGAATTATCATAACCATCAATAAAAACCCCGGAAATATAAGTAGGGTCAACATTTTTGTGGCACAGTCCACATTCACTAGGGAACATGTCAACATTAATTCCGTGACGTTTTCCACTAGTCGGTATTTCTACATTTCTAGACATACAAACCCTCTCCTTTGCTATTCTCCTCACTTCACTCTATCAATAAACGTTAAATTTTCGAAATAAAAAAACAACTCGAAGGTAGTGACTTTAGTTTACTGTTTAACTAAAGAGCGTCACAGTAACGGCGCAGAATACAGTTACTGGAAATAAATTTGCTTTTTCAGAGAAATAAAAACGAAGATCTCCTCCTTTTTTTGGAGCAGGTCGTCTCAAAAATAACGGTACAAATTTTATTCAAAGATAGATTATTTTTTTACATTTGTACTATATAAAAATGAAAAGAAATTAAAACGCACCACCCTGACATCTTGGTTAACCGTATGATTTTGAAAAGGAGGAATGATGGCATGGGGTATTATTATAAAAAACGGGGAGAACTGTCCTTTCTCTTGTTGCTGGATTTTGGGCGTGATGGACACAGCAAACGGATACGATTTACGAAAACAATTAAAATCAATGATGATGCACTACTCAAAACGACTAGGAAGCTGGATCAATACCTGCAGAAAGAGCTTGCTAAGTTTGAAATAGAGGTAAAAGCCGGGGGGTATATCGCCCCTGAAAAGAACCGGTTTGAGGACTTTGTGAAGGAGTGGCGAGAACGATATGCCCTGCATAACTATTTTCCCTCTATCGTTAAAAGCTATGACAGTTACCTGCGTAATCATATATTGCCAGCGTTTGACCATAAACGTATAGGCGAGATCAAAACGATAGAAATTATACGCTTTCTGGACGATAAGCTGAAAGGGGACCAGGAACGTAAAGACGGGCGAAATGGTAATTTATCTCCTGGCACGGTCCGTAAATTTCACGAGACCCTGGCCAGTATCTTCAAACGGGCGATGGTACAGAAAGTAATTAGTTAAAATTTGATGTCCGGGGTCAGCAAACCGACCACAAAGAAAAAAGAAATGGCCTATTACAGTAGTGAAGATCTCGGTGATGTGATCCATGCCTTGAATAAAGAAACATTGATGTGAGGGGTGTACTTTCTTAGAGCATTGTTTGGAGGACTCCGACAGGGTGATCTCACAGCCTTGGAATGGGAGCATATATCTTTTGATACCAATGAAATAGATTTGAAAAACAATATTCTCAGCACCAATTAAGGGAAGGCAGTCGTAAAGGATCCAAAGACGTTATCCTCTAAGGCGAGTGTGGTGATGCCGGACTGGTACATGGAGTTACTGAAAGATTACGAAAAGGAATGGAAACGCGAGAAATTGAAAGCTGGGAAGTTATGGGAAGGAGGATTTCACGAGTATCTGTTTCATAGCGGAACAGGCAAACCGTTCTATTTCACCACTCCTACGACGAAGTAGCGGCGATTTATCGAGAAGCATGATTTAAAGAAGATACGTCCGCACAATCTTCGTCATTCGATGGTGGCTCTCTTAATGGAAGAAGAGAACGTGAACCTTCCGGCTATCCAACGAAGAGCCAGACATTCCAGTTCAAGAATCGCCGCTGATGTATATGGTCACATATCGAAAAAACGAAAAAAAAACAGACAGCTGATCAGTTTAATAAACTCGACCCTCTCAAAAAATTCGCCAACAAGTCGCCAACAAGTCGATGATTTTCCGCCGTTACCAAACATCTCCCCATAACAAAAACCCCTTGCATAGCAAGGGGTTACATAGTGGAGCATAGCGGGCTCGAACCGCTGACCTCTTGTCTGCCAGACAAGCGCTCTCCCAACTGAGCTAATGCCCCGTAGTTAAAATCCGACAATAATTATTATAACCAACCCTCTTCCATTTAACAAGAGGAAATTTTTATTTTTCACCTATAAAGGACATATGTCCTTTATCATAATGGTTAAATGTTATTTACTGTTATAAGATAAGAAGGAGGAACGTTTTATGAAAGGTATTCTGTTTGCAGTCATCGCAGGCTTAAGCATTACGATGCAGGGAGTCTTCAATTCCAGTATGAATCAGGTGATCAGCGGCTGGCATACGACAGTCATCGTCCACCTCGTAGGCTTTGTAATCGCCCTTACGTTCTATTTAACTGTAAGGGACGGGGACATACGCCGGCTTCCTTCCGTCCGCCCTCTTTATATCACCGGCGGCACGTTCGGAGTAGTCGTCATTTTTTCGGAACTTTACGCTTTCAATGAGCTCGGGCCCGCTTCGGCTATAGCGATTCTTCTCGTAGCGCAGCTGCTTACGGCTTTCATCGTGGAGCTGAAAGGCTGGTTCGAGGAAAAGAAAATAGAAGTGAAAGGGTATCAGCTTCTCGGCGTCGCCTTAATGATCACGGGCGTCGTTTTATTCAAACTGTAAAGGAGCATTCATGGTGAGAAAATTGTCCGATCCCTCCCTTATCCGGGAGTACGCAACTGCATTCGACTTCGACAACATTTTTTCCTCCGCTTCTTTTGATGCGCTGGAACTGTACGAAATGAAACAGGGAGAAGTGCTGTGGGAGAAGAATGATACGCTCGACCATCTGTATTTTCTCGTCGACGGAAAAATAAAAATCTACACCAGTTCGGCAGAAGGGAAAGGTCTCATACTCCGCTTCAAAAACCCTCTTGCTGTCATCGGGGATGTCGAGTACGTAAAAGGGACGGACGTCTTCCATACGGTCGAAGCCGTAACGGACGGGCACCTTATGAAGATCCCCTTCGCCAGGCTCAGACAGGAAGAAAAGGAAAACACGGCGTTTCTCCATTTTCTCCTGGAAGTCATCACCCACAAGTTTTATACAGAAGCCCACGCCTCCACTCTTAACATGCTTTACAATACGGACGTCCGTCTGGCGAGCTACCTCTTAAGCCTCACCGATGACGGGAAAGGTTCGCTCTTCCATGAAGAGATGCGTCCGGAAACGCTGAAAGAGACAGCGGAAGTCATCGGTACCAGTTACCGCCACCTGAACAGGGTGCTGCGTGACTTTGAAGACGAAGGGATTCTTGAAAAACATAGAGGCATCATCAAAATCACCGATATCAATGCCCTTCGCAACAAAGCAGAAGGAAACATTTATGAATAAGGAGCTGTTTTTTTGACAGGTATATTTTTCTCTATTCTCGCCGGAATCATGATCAGTACACAAAATATATTCAACACCCGTATGAGCGGTAAAATCGGCTCGTGGGGATCGACGACCGTCGTTCTCGGGCTCGGGCTCATCGCTTCGCTACTCGTATTTACAATTGTCGAGGATACTCCTCTTTTTGCTTTAAGCGGCATCAATCCGATTTTCCTTTTGAGCGGCGTATTCGGGGTGACGCTCGTCTACTGCCTGATGCGGGGAATGGCTATTCTCGGGCCGGCCTATACGGTATCGATCACGATGGTCTCCCAGCTTGCCGTCGCTTCCACCATCGATACGTTCGGACTGTTTCACTTCGAACCGGTGCCGTTCACCTGGACGAAGGCTCTCGGTCTCTCCATCCTTATGGCAGGTATCCTCATCTTCAAACTCGGGCACCGGATCCCCGCTCTTCACAGACAGGAGAAACCGAAACAAACCTATGCACAGGAAGCGAAGTGACCACACTACGCTTCCTGTTTTTCTTTAGAGAGAAGCCCGCGCTCCACGCAGGTTTCAAGCAGCAGTTCCTTATAGCCCGCTTCCTCAAAGTGAATGACGATAAGTCCGTCTTTGTATTCCATAACGGTGCCCCGCCCGAACGCCTGATGAACCACTTTCGTTCCCGGATCCATCCCTTCAAGTGCCGATGTATCCACACGGTTCGCGGCTTCCCGGTGATTCGTTTTTTTCGTGGAACCCGCAATGGTACGCACGTTGTGCAGAAATGTGGATTCCTTCACCCGCTCTTTCCCGAGGTAGTGGTACGTCAACAGCTCAAGACGGACCCGGGCTCTGGTCATCCCGACGTAAAACAGGCGTGCCGCTTCTTCCATCGCTTCCCTCTCCCCGTCCCGGTAATCCTCAATGTCGTCATTGGAAGGAATGATACCGTCCACGAGATCGATCATGTAAACGGCATCGAACTCAAGCCCCTTGGCACTGTGAAACGTCGTAAGCGTAAGAGAACTCTCTCTTACGTGGGCGTTCTTCACAATCTCCTCAAGCTCTTTCAGACGGAAAGCGAAATCTTTCAGAGTATCACAACTCTCGGCAATACGGATGAGTACATCAAGGGTGCCGAAAAGCTGATCCGCACGGAACCCGAACTTGTCCACCATCTTCCGTAATACGCGGTCGTATCCGAGTTTTTCCCTGATCGTCACTATCGCCTCGTCAGGCCTCATATTGTTGATGTCCTGGAAGGTCTGTTTCGCTTTCGGGACCGCTTTCTTCTGATACTCCTGAATATCGAGCTGCAGCAGCTGATCGAACAGAGACCCCTTCGTGCTTCTTCCTTTCAACAGGTCCATCTGTTTCTTCGAAATATACGCATTGAATTTCGTATGGATTCTTTCCAGAATATCGATTCTGCTGTCGTTGTAGGAGAAACGGAGAAAATTCAGAATGTCCTCGACGATCCAGTGTCTGAAGAATTTAGCTTCCGAGTCTTTCATGTAGAAATCGATGCCGGCCCGGTCCAGCTGATCGACGAGCGGGATGACGGAAGCGTGATTGCGGTACAGGACCGCCGTCTCCTCCCGGCCTCTCCCCTGTATTTGCTGTACCACGTAGTCGAGCTGCTTCTCGTCATTCTGGAAAGCATGGATCTCCACGTCCTGCATAGATCCGTTCGGGGTAGTCATCTCTTTTTCGTAACGGTCGATATTCCGCTTAATGAACCGGTTGGCTACGTGAACGATTTCTTCGGAGGAACGGTAATTCTCCGTCATCGTAAGGACGGTCGCTTCCGGGTACGTCTCTTTGAACTGCAGCAGTTTATCGACTTCCGCTCCGCGCCACCCGAAAATCGACTGATCATCATCGGCGACGAGACAGAGATTATTCGAAGGGGCCGCCAGCATCTCAACGATTTCATGCTGGACGATGGAATTGTCCTGACTTTCATCGGTGAGGACGTAATCGAATTGCTGCTGATAAACAGAAAGGACATCCGGGTTTTCTCTCAGTATCTCGTGACAGAACGTAAGCATATCGTCGAAATCGAGAAGAGTGACCTCCGCTTCCGACTGCTTGAACGATTCATACGCCTGGAATACTTCCGAGGCGGCTTTCGCCTGGCACGGGACCCGCTCCAGTTCTCTTCCCTCAAGCATCCTGTTCTTCACGAGACTGATGTAACTCATCAGATCCTCCATCTCCTCCTCGGTCGCCTGCGTCCCGTTCACATCCTCATACACTTTTTTCAGAATGAACGTCTTCTGAAGAGGGAGACCGCCCGGCAGCCGGCCTTTCTGTCCTCCCCCTTCAATCAGCTGGTAAGGGATATTCTCTTTTCTCATAAACTCCCGCACTACTTTGTAGGCGAAACTGTGGATGGTGGAAAACGGTACTTTCACGCTGCTCCAGCCGGAGAAATAGTCGTCGAAACGCCGGGACATATCACGGGCGGAAGCTTTACTGAACGTAACTGCCATAATCCTTTCCGGTGCCACCTTCTTCTCGAACAGCAGATAGGCGATTTTCATGTTAAGCGTAGTCGTCTTTCCGGACCCCGGTGACGCCAGCAGAAGAAGAGGACCTTCCGTATGAAGGACCGCCTGCTTCTGGGAATCATTCAATTCTATTCCTGTTTCTGTACTCATCCTGTTGAAAAATGTTTCAGACATACCGTTTCTCCTTTATTTTCTGCATTTGAAAAATGACTTCTCCGACACTCACTATCGTCTATCATATCACGTCCCGGGAACGGAGATATACCATAGGACCCGCTCCTTTTCCCTGTACCACTATCCGTTTAGATTCCCGTGGAGACGGGAAGGAAAAATGTAGTTATCACCTTTATTCCAATGACAAGGTGCTATTTCTTTAAAAGTTGACTACCGATTATGCGCAGAAATAATTCCCGAAGGAGGAATATTATACTATGAGTAAAACGATTTTTATTACCGGAGCCGGTACGGGCCTTGGAAAAGGTACGGCTATCGGTCTCGCGAAAAAAGGACATCACGTCATTGCCGCCGTTGAAATCATGGCCCAGATTACGAGTCTCCGGGAAGAAGCCGAAGCAGCAGGTGTCACCCTCGAAGTGATCAAACTGGATATCAAGAATGAACGGGATCAGCAGCTGATAGACGAATACGACTATGACATTTTCGTTGCCAACGCGGCTATCGGCGAAGGTGGACCGATTGCCGAAATACCGGTAGACCGGGTCCGCGATATTTTTGAGACGAACGTATTCAGTACGCTTGAAAATGCGCAGATCGCCGCCAACAAATTCATGAAGAAAGAAAAGGGGAAAATCATTTTCCTCAGCTCCGTCGCCGGTCTGGTAGGAATGCCTTACCTCGCAGCTTACGCTTCCTCCAAACACGCAATCGAAGCGTTTGCCAAGGCTATGAAAACGGAGCTTGAAGAATTCAACGTACAGGTTGCTACCATCAATCCAGGACCGTATAACACCGGGTTCAACGACCGCATGTTTGAAGAGAAATGGAAATGGTACAATCCTAAAGAGAACCTGACTCCCGAAAAATCCATGAGTAACATGGAACAGCTGCTCGACAATCAGTACGACCCTGAAGATATGATCGCAAAAATGGTCGAAGTGATCGAAGCGGATCATCACGCCTTCCGTACGGCTTACCCTCAGGAGATCGAAGACCAGATGAAAGACGAAGAACAGAAATCCTGGGACGCGCGTGTTTAAAACGTAGTTTTCCAGAGACTGGAGCCGAAGAATATTTTTCGGCTCCAGTTTTTTTAAGTTCTTTTATCAGAGTCCCCCCGTTCCTCCTCTTTTTCTTTATTTAACTTCTCCGTCCGAATTTTTCTTTCCAGGAAGAGAAATCTCGGGTATGGTTAAATAAGTAAAACATAGTCTTATGCTGACAAAATTGCCTCTCTCAGCCGGAGACTTTAAATACAAAGGAGTTTGAGAAACGATTATGGCCTACGTATTACTGCTCGCCGGGTTCGGATTATTGATTAAGGGAGCCGATTTCTTCGTTGACGGATCTTCGAACATTGCCAGACTTCTCCGCGTCCCGCCTATTCTGATAGGGCTTACGATTGTAGCGTTCGGCACGAGTTCTCCGGAGGCGACCGTCAGTATCATCGCCGCTTTACAGGAAAATGCTGAAGTGTCTCTCGGGAACGTGGTCGGCAGTAACATTTTCAACGTTACGTTAGTGGTCGGAGCAGCGGCTTTCCTTTACCCGTTGGCGGTGGAGAGTTCGACGGTCAAAAAGGAAATCCCCTTCACTTTACTCGCCAGTGTAGCACTGCTCGTCCTTATCAGCGATGTGTTACTTCAGGGATTCAACGATAACCTGCTGACACGCAGTGACGGTATTATCTTTCTATTGTTCCTCTCCATTTTTATGTACTACGTGATCGAAATCGGGTTGAAAAGCCGGAAAGATACGAAGGAGGAGGCTCCAGGAGCGGACGTCACGTGGGGCAAAAATATCCTCCTCGCGTTAGCCGGTCTGGCAGCGATCATCTTCGGCGGAAATCTGGTAGTGGATAACGGCACAGAAATCGCCTATGCCCTCGGGATGAGTGAAACATTAGTCGGTTTGACGATTATCGCTATCGGAACCTCCCTGCCTGAGCTGGTCACCTCCATCTCTGCCGCACTGAAGAAAGAAAGCGGAATTGCTCTTGGAAACATTGTAGGAAGTAACATCTTCAATATCTGGTTCGTCCTCGGTGCTTCAGCCGTAATTACACCTTTGCCTGTAGGCGGCAAGATATTCACTGATGTCCTGATCATGATCGTACTGAGCGTATTACTGTTCGTATTTTCGAGGAGTAATTATACAATCGGGAGACGGGAAGGTCTTTTTCTTATAGTGATGTATGTCGCTTATTTCGTTTATATCATATTGAGAAACTAAAAAAGCAGGGGCCTCCTGCTTTTTTAGTTCAATTTCCGGGCTTTCCATTCTCTTGAGTCACCTTTTTCAAAAGATACACTTGCCTTCCCCCATACAATCCAAATCCTAAAATAACTAAACTATAACTTAACCAATGAAGAAACGTTTTGAGAGCGGGATATAGAAGATACATTGACATTCCTATCATCACCAGTACCCATACTATCCTGCTAACAATGTTCGCTTTCTCATTTTTAAACATAGCATTTCTCCTTAAGAACAAGTGCTTACTTGTGATTTTAACATTTCTACAAATGTCGCTACACAACCATCATTTAAGTCGTTATGTAATAAAGAGAGCTACCTATTCTTGTTTCCTCTAAGTCCAAGTGTAAAAGATTAAGGAGCTTGTGTATTTTTTATGCTGAATTTTTCTGATACCCCAACAAATATTGTAGAGCCTAAAGAATAGAAAAAAGCTCAAGCAATGTTTCAACTTGAGCCAAACGATATAATTTATTATTTTTTTACCAGCCACGTCACACATTCTATGTGATTCGTCTGCGGGAACTGATCCACCGGCTGAACTTCCTGCGTTTCATACCCGCCGTCTTCAAGAATGCGCAAGTCTCGGGCTAAGGTAGAAGGGTTACAGGAAACGTAGACGATCCGCTCCGGCTCCATCTCAAGCATCGAGGCAAGGAGTGCTTCGTCACACCCTTTTCTCGGGGGATCGACGACGATGACGTCCGGACGGAGTCCCTGGCCGCGCCACCATGGCATCACTTCTTCCGTTTTCCCTTTATAGAACTCGACGTTATCGATGTGATTGAGACGGGCGTTCTTCTTCGCATCTTTCACTGCTTCGCCGACGACTTCCACTCCGTACACTTTCTTCGCGGCCTTCGCCATGAACAGGGAAATCGTACCGATG
This sequence comes from Salimicrobium humidisoli, assembly GCF_002295105.1. GTDB lineage: Bacteria > Bacillota > Bacilli > Bacillales > Halobacillaceae > Salimicrobium > Salimicrobium humidisoli. Next base: position 13,205 of record NZ_NSGH01000027.1, read on the forward strand.
CCGCAGTAGGCGTCAACAACTGTCTCTCCGCCCCGCAGGTCCGCATACTCCAGCGCTTTGTCATACAGCGTTTTCGTCTGGGTCGGGTTGACCTGATAGAACGATTGTGCAGAAATCATGAAGCGTATGTCTCCGATGGAATCATAAATATACTCATCTCCATACACGACGGTCGTCTCTTTTCCGAGAATGACGTTCGTCTTCTCCCGGTTCACGTTGTGTACGATCGACTTCACTCCCGGGTACGCTTCTTTAATCTGTTCGATCAGTTCGTCCTTGTTCGGCAGTTCCTTCGTCCGGGTGATAAGGACGACCATGATATCACCGGTGACCTGGCCGGTCCGGACCATGATATGACGCAATACCCCTCGATGAGATTCCTCATCATAGGCTTCGATGCCGAGATCCGTCGCGATTCTACGGACGGCTACCACCATTCCGTCGTTCGTTTCGTCCTGGATCAGGCACGACTCCATATCGATGATGTTGTGGCTCCGCTTCTGATAGAACCCGGTTTTCAATTCTCCGTTTTCTTTTTCGCCGACAGGAATCTGGATCTTATTCCGGTATCTCCACGGCTCCTCCATACCGATCGGTTCGTGGACAGGAACGTGTTCCAGATGACCGATTTTCTTCATGACGTTTTCGACCTGATTCTTTTTCATCGTAAGCTGACGGCTGTAGCTCATATGCTGAAGCTGGCAGCCGCCACACTGGTAATAGACGGGACACGGGGGCGTAACCCGGTCTCCGCTCTCTTCTTCCACATCCATAAGTTTTCCGAACCCGAAATTCTTTTTCACTTTGACCACTTTCACCCGGGCTTTTTCTCCCGGCAGGCCATACGGGACGAATAGCGGGTACCCGTCCACCTTTCCTACCCCGTTCCCTTCATGGGTAAGGTCTTCGAACGTCACAGTAATGGTCTCGTTTTTCTGCACGGGCGGTGTCTGTTTCGGCATAATGATCCTCCTCTCTCTGTTTCATTGATTTTCTGAAGATACAAGGCCATATACATAAGTAGAACTACGTTCGATACCATAGGGCTACTTATGTATATGAAGCCGTAAGGAAGCACCGTTTCATTTGCAGAAGCGGCTACTTCCCTTTAGCTTCAGGTATAAAAAATTCAATATGACGGTACAGGTTGGTGAATTCTCCCGGGAGCAGCCCTCCATATTCTCCGTCAATATTCAAATGCATTTTCTCCTTTGTCTTCACGCTTATCCGCGCAGCCGTCATGTGGAGGAATTTCGGATGATTAAGATGGGTCCCCTGGATGGCCATAGTTGCGAGACGGATGAATTCCGCGACGTTCATCTTCTCGATGATCATAAGATTGAACACGCCGTCATCCATTTTCGCTTCCGGCGCAAGTTTCTCAAGCCCCCCGACGGAATTCGTATTAGAAACGAGAAAGAGCATAATCTCCCCTTCATACACCTTGCCGTCGTAATCGATTTCGACATAGGTCGGACGTATCGAAGGCAGCATCTCCATCCCTTTCAGATAGTAAGCCAGCTGACCGAGCATCGTTTTCATCTTGCTCGGAACTTCATACGTCAGCTCGGTGATTTTACCGCCGCCGGCGATGTTGATGAAATACTTATTATTCACCCGTCCGATATCGAGCGCGGACACTTCATTGCGCAGGATAACATCGAGTGCTTTATTGATATCGTTGCGGGGGATGCGGAGAGCACGCGCAAAATCGTTCGTCGTTCCGGTCGGGATGATCCCGACTCTCGGACGATGCGGCTGTTCGGCCAGTCCCGCTATGACTTCATTGATCGTACCGTCGCCTCCGGCGGCCACTACGATATCAAACTTCCGTTCCGAAGCGATCCTTGCGGCTTTGATCGCGTCCCCGGCACAAGTCGTTGCGTGGGTGGACGTTTCATAACCGTCCTGTTCGAGACGTTTCAGAATGTCCGGGAGCATCTTTCTGATCAATTCTCTTCCGGAGGTCGGATTATATATGATTCGGGCCCGTTGCATCAAAATCTCCTCCATCTTATCGTTCGTATTTTCAGAGAGAAAAGCACGCATCCCCTGCGCGCCCTCCCTCTTTACCTTTTGCTGATTTCTTCGATCAGCAGTTCATTGACCATCTTCGGATTCGCCTGCCCTTTCGTTTCTTTCATAATCTGGCCGACGAGGAAACCGATAGCTTTGTCTTTCCCATTCTTATAATCGGTGATCGACTGTTCGTTCTGATCAAGAATATTCGTTACGATATCACGAAGCTGTCCTTCGTCGGAAATCTGGACGAGACCGCGGTCCTTCACGATTTTCTCGGGGTCGCCGCCTTTTTCCACGAGATCCGGCAGGATTTTCTTCGCTATTTTGGAAGAAATTGTCTCTTCTTCCAGAAGTACGGTCAGTTTAGCCAGAGCATCCGGAGTGAGTTCCAGATCCTTCAGTTCTTTCTGCTGCTTGTTCATATACGCAGAAATATCTCCCATCAGCCAGTTGGAAGCCTGCTTGATGTCGCCGCCTTTTTCAAGAGTCTCTTCAAAAAAGTCGGAGAGTTCCTTGTTGTTCGTCAGAACGGCTGCATCGTATTCAGGGAGTCCGAGCTCTTCGATGTACCGTTTCTTACGCGCTTCCGGGAGTTCAGGAATTTCAGCTTTGATGCGTTCTTTCCACGCTTCATCGATGTAAAGAGGGACAAGGTCCGGTTCCGGGAAGTAACGGTAATCGTCCGACCCTTCTTTAATTCGCATAAGAATCGTTTCTTTCGTCTTCTCGTCGAAGCGGCGCGTCTCCTGAAGGATTTCTCCGCCCTGCTTCAGCACTTCTTCCTGACGTTTCTCCTCAAATTCAAGACCTTTCTGCACAAAGGAGAAGGAGTTGAGGTTCTTCAGCTCCGTTTTCACACCGAACTCTTCCTGTCCGACAGGCCGGAGGGAGAGGTTCGCATCACAACGGAGGGACCCCTCTTCCATCTTACAGTCGGAGACGCCAGTATACTGGATGATATTTTTAAGTGCTTCCAGATAAGCGTATGCCTCTTCCGGAGAGCGGATATCCGGTTCCGAAACGATTTCCACCAGTGGCGTACCCTGACGGTTATAGTCTACGAGCGAATATCCGTCGTCTTTATGGGTGAGCTTACCTGCGTCCTCCTCCATATGAAGACGAGTGATGCCGATGCGCTTCTTCTTCCCGTCCACTTCAATATCAATGTACCCGTTCTCTCCGATCGGCTGATCGAACTGGGAAATCTGATACGCTTTCGAGTTATCCGGATAAAAATAGTTTTTCCGGTCGAATTTCGTATGGGAAGCGATATCGCAGTTCAACGCAAGGGCAGCCTTCATCGAATAATTCACCGCTTCTTCGTTCAATACGGGCAGAACGCCCGGGTAACCGAGATCGATCGGGTTCACGTTCGAGTTCGGCTCATCTCCGAACATGTTCGGAGACGGGCTGAAAATTTTCGATTCTGTCTTCAGCTCGACGTGGACTTCAAGTCCAATGACTGTTTCGAAGTTCATTTTGTGTTTCCTCCTAACTCAGGACGCTGCTTATGGTAATTCGTCGCCTGTTCAAAAGCATGAGCTGCACGGTAGACCGTACTCTCATCGAAATGTTTCCCGATGATCTGCAGGCCGATCGGAAGCCCTTTCTCCGAAAAGCCGCATGGAATGGATATTCCCGGCACGCCTGCAAGGTTCACAGGAATCGTGAGGATGTCGTTCGCATACATCGTCAGAGGATTTTCCATCTGCTCTCCTACTTTAAAGGCAGGTGTCGGCGCGGTCGGTCCGATGACGACATCATATTCCTCGAAAATCTTGTCGAAATCGTTTTTGATCAGCGTACGTACCTGCTGGGCTTTTTTATAATACGCATCGTAATATCCGGAACTGAGGGCGAATGTTCCAAGCATAATCCGGCGCTTCACTTCGTCTCCGAAACCTTCGGAACGGGAGTTTTTGAACATATCGATCATCGTTTCCGCATTTTCGGAGCGGCGTCCGTACCGCACGCCGTCGAAGCGGGCCAGGTTGGCCGACGCTTCGGAGGACGCGATCAGGTAGTAGGTGGAGAGCGCATACTTCGAATGAGGAAGAGACACTTCCTCCCATTCTGCTCCGAGTTCTTCATACTTCCTGAGCGCCTGTCTGACGGAAGCTTTCACTTCCTCGTTGACCCCTTCCTGGAAATACTCCTTCGGTACAGCAATCTTCAAATCGCTGATATTTCCGGTCAGTGCTTCTGTATAAGCAGGGACTTCCACGTTTGCTGATGTGGAATCCATTTCGTCATGGCCGGCGATCGTTTCGAGCACGTAAGCATTATCTTCTACGCTTCTTGTAATAGGACCAATCTGGTCAAGCGAAGAAGCGAAGGCGATAAGTCCGAAGCGGGATACCCGGCCGTATGTCGGTTTCAGACCTACGACACCGCAGTAGGAAGCCGGCTGGCGGATCGATCCGCCGGTATCCGTTCCAAGAGAAAACGGCACTTCTCCGGCCGCAACAGCCGCTGCCGAACCGCCGCTCGAACCGCCCGGGACGTGATCGGTGTTCCACGGGTTACGCGTCGCCTGGAAGCTTGAGTTTTCGTTGGAGGATCCCATAGCGAACTCATCCATGTTCAATTTACCGATGGTTACCGCTTTTTCCTTCTGCAGTTTCCTGACAACCGTCGCATCATAAAGCGGATCATCAAGGTTGCTGAGAATCTGACTTGCAGCTGTTGTACGCAGTCCTTTCGTCACGATATTGTCCTTGATTCCGATCGGAAGACCGAAAAGACTTGCACCTTTGTCCCCTGCTTCATCCAGTTCCCTGGCAGCAGCACGGGCATTCTCTTCATCAAGCGTCAGAAACGCCTGAACTTCCCCGTCCACTTCTTCAATTCTGGCGTAGGATTCTTCCACCAGATCAGTGACTGTAATCTCATTATCATTCAGCTTCCGCGTAAGTTCTTTCAATGAATGTTCAAATAAAGACACGAATGGTCCCTCCTATTCCAAAATTGACGGTACTTTGAACTGACCGTCCTGCTGATCCGGTGCGTTTTTGAGCGCATCCTCTTTTTTGATCCACTCTTTCGGTTCGTCTTTTCTCATTACGTTTTTCAGATCGAGCACATGTGTCGTCGGTTCCACTCCTTCGGTATCCAGTTCGTTCAGCTGCTCGGCATAGGTGATGATGTCATCGAGCTGTTTTGTGAACATTTCTGCTTCTTCGTCCGTAACAACAAGGCGGGCCAGGTTCGCCACGTGTTTCACCTGATCTTCACTAATTCTAGACATAACCGTTCCTCCTCTATGGAAATAACATATTTCATTATCATATCAAACATTACTTTTGCATACCACACAACCTCCATAATAGCATAAACCCTCAAAAAATAGGAAGCATCAGCCAAAAGACAGACTTCCGCGCTCAGGGGGTCACTTATAGAATTATTCACAAAAAACAGCATCTCCTTCTGAAACAGAAGAAGATGCTGCATCCTTATTTATCATTTTTTGACAGCTGCATCGAACTCGGCTTCCACTTCAGGTGAAGGCTTGCCGAACATACTGACGACGACGATCAGTATAGTACTGAGAAGGAACCCTGGTACGATTTCGTAAAGGTCGAAGATACCTCCGGAAAGGAAATCTCCCCATACGACCACCGTAACGGCTCCAGCTATAAGACCGGTAACAGCCCCTGCTGTCGTAACACCTCTCCAGAACAGGGAAAGCAGCATAATCGGACCGAATGCAGCACCGAAACCTGCCCACGCATAGGAAACGAGGTCCAGAACAGAGCTTTCCGGGTTCTGAGCGATCAGCACGGCAATAAGAGCAATGCCCGCAACGGCGAAACGACCGATCCATACGAGTTCTTTCTCACTCGCATTACGACGGAAGATCGCTTTGTAGAAGTCCTCTGCAAGCGCTGAAGACGACACGAGCAGTTGAGAGTCAATCGTACTCATAATCGCTGAAAGAATAGCAGCTAACAGAATACCCGAAATGACCGGGTGGAAAAGAATCTGGGAGAGGGAAATGAAAATCTTCTCTCCATCAGCCAGCACCTGCATGCCGCCCTCACTGTTCACGACAGCACCGATCGACTCAAGGGTCGCCTGATCGGCAGCGTTAATGTAGGCAAGACCGAACAGACCGGTGAATACCGCCCCGTACAGGCCTACGATCATCCAGCCCATACCGATGAAGCGGGCTTTCGGCACATCTTTAGCCGAACGGAGGGCCATGAAGCGCACCAGAATGTGGGGCTGACCGAAATAACCGAGACCCCAGGCGAGCGAGGAGATAATCGAGATAGCCCCTACGCCCTGCACCATATTTAAGTAAGACGGATCGATATTCCCTACAGCATCCACAGCGGAACTCCATCCGCCAAGTTCACTGACAGCTACGACCGGTACGGCGATAAGGGCGAGGAACATAAGAATCCCCTGCACAAAGTCCGTCCAGCTTACGGCGAGGAAACCGCCGAGGAACGTATAGGAAATGGTTACAATAGCACCAATCCATAGAGCTGCGGAGTAGCTCAGATCAAAGGACGATTCAAACAGTTTCGCTCCTCCGACCATTCCTGAAGAAGTATAGAAGGTAAAGAATAAAAGGATTACTATTGCGGATACGACACGCAGGATGCGTGATTTGTCGTGAAAACGGTTCTCAAGGTAGTCGGGAATCGTAATGGAGTCGTTCGCAACTTCCGTGTAATTACGAAGACGTCTGGCAACAAACTGCCAGTTCAGATAGGCTCCGATCGAGAGACCTACAGCAAGCCATGCGCCTCCGAATCCTCCGGCGTACACGGCTCCCGGTAATCCGAGCAACAGCCAGCTGCTCATGTCAGATGCCCCGGCACTGAGTGCTGCTACTCCGGGTCCGAGCCGGCGTCCGCCCAATACATAGTCGGACAGGTTACTGGTAAGCCGGTAGGCCGCAAGACCGATTCCGAGCATACCTAAGAGATATACTATAAAAGTTATTAACGTCGCTGTATCCATCTCGGTTATTTACTCCCCTCTGTAAATAGTGTAATAAGTGACAAAATGATCAGAAGCGGCATAGGTACGAACATCCAGAACCACGTGCCCCCTGATAAACTGTGGGATGAAGCTGATAGTAATACATCAACCAATCCTTCCACCTCCAAATAGATAAATTATGCACCTGCTATACACCCTCTCGATCCATCATTTTCTGTGAAAAAAGATGATACATAAAAAGATTGCTGAAAACAGGAGGATAATTAAGGGTACCCTCTGGAAATATCCTCCTGTTCATGATTGAAGCGAGAGGTTATATAGAACACAGGTGCAACTATATCATACTATAATATTACGAACATTACAAAAATTCCTACTAATTTCTCACTATGTATTTTTATTCACAATTTATACACATAGATCACATATAGTATGAAATTTTTGATAACTATTCACTATAATAAATAAAAAAAAGTTTCACTTACCTCTCAATTGAACTTTCCAGACAGAAAAAGACCGTCCTGTAAGCAGACGGCCTTCCTCTTAATCATATATATATACGTATGGGGTTTCTTCCCCTTTCTCTCTGACTATAAGACTTTCCTGGCGATTGAGGCTATTGATACGCACTTCTATCCCGTAGTGCTGCGGGAACATTTCTTTCACGAGACTGTGCACGTACTGCGTAAACCCGTCTATTTCGGCCTGGGAATTAAATTCGACGGGGATATCCATCTTCACCTTATTCAATTCACCATTTACATAGAACCCTTTTCCTATGACGCCTACAAAATCCGGGAAGTAATCGGATATGCTCGTGCGAAACTCAGAAAAGATCTGGGAGTCATCGAAATGGTTTTCTGTAGCTTCCGTGGAAGGGAAGAGCACATAATTTTCATCGATGGATTTGAATTTACCGATAGTATCATCTTCTGTATAAGCCTTTGCTATGAAGTTCCCGGGAACGCTCGAAGCATTCGTTTCTTCTTCATACAGCGCAAAAGTCACCGGAACATCCGGGATGTCCTCAGACTTACGGAGACGCTTCAGTATAGTCGATGCGTACTGTTTACCCTTTTTCTTCAGTTCCTTCGTAGTGTGGTTTTCGGTCTTCTCTTTTCCGTCCACCGTAAAGTTATATTCGGAACGAAGAGCGATTCCGATCGTGATTCCTTTTATCTCTACTGAGTCGTCATCGTTCCGGACCAGATAGTTCTGCTCCACGATGTTTGAAATATACCGAGGGGAATTGCGGAACTCTTTTTCTGTAGCAGACTCTTCGTCGAGTTCCGGGTTCAGCCCCTTGCCGTCTTCGCCGGTGGATCGGCCGAGCCATTCATAAAGGGTTTCGCTGTCCAGATATTGACCGAGCTGAAAGAAGTACTCGTCTGTCGGAAAATATTCTTTGGAGTGACGCTTTAACCCATTTTCGAACTCTGAAATATCCACCCGATTATTCATCTGGTTCGTCGTAACTCCACGACTGGCAGAAGTTTTGGGGGAGTTTTCATTAAGGACCACCCTGTACTCTCCCTCATCTTTCGTAAAGCCCGGGATGATCGCAGATTCCCCGTCCGATTCTTCCGTCGTTTCTTGAGTAACTTCATCAGTACGCTCATAAACGGGAGTGCAGCCTGTTGCAAACAGTAAAACAATCCCCATACCTATCAGCCATTTTTTCATTTTGCTCACTCCTGGTTCTGTAAAGCTTCAGCGAACTGACTCTCGCTCCAAATTTCCACACCCAGCTCTTCTGCTTTCGTGTACTTACTTCCGGCATCCTCCCCGGCAACAAGCAAGTCCGTATTTTTGCTTACGCTCCCCGTCACTTTCGCTCCAAGCTCTTCCACTCTCTTTTTCGCTTCGGATCTTGAGTAAATTTCCATTTTACCGGTCAGCACTACAGTTTTTCCGTTAAACGGAGAAGTAGCGGCTTCGGCAGATACTCTTCTTCCTTTGTATTCCATGTTAAGCCCCAGTTCCGATAATTCCCGCAGAAGAACCCTCACTTCCTCACGTTGAAAATAACTGTGAATGGACTCCGCCATCTTTTCCCCGATCTCCGGAATCGACTCCAGCTCCTCGGAAGAAGCCTTCTGCAGAGCCTGCATAGAGCCGAAATGGTTCGAGAGCGTAGTGGCGGCTTTCGTTCCTACGTACCGGACGCCGAGGCCGAATAACAGTTTCTCCATAGAATTCTCTTTTGACTGCTCAATGGCAGTAAGCAGGTTGTTGACCGATTTCTCTGCCATACGGTCAAGCTGAAGCAGTTCTTCTTTACGCAGCTTGTATATATCTGCAATGTTGTGGATCAGCTCTTCGCGGAACAGCTGGGTGATCACTTTCTCCCCGAGTCCTTCGATATCCATCGCATTCCGTGATACGAAATGAATGAGTGCTTCTCTCAACTGTGCCGGACAATTCGGATTGATGCAGCGGAGAGCCACTTCCTCCTCCAGACGTACAAGGTCGCTCCCGCACTCAGGACACGTCTTTGGCATAGTGAACGGTTCTTCATTTCCCGTGCGCTCTTCCTCAATCACCCGCAGCACTTCCGGAATAATATCTCCCGCCTTTTTTATAACCACTGTGTCCCCGATACGGATATCCCTTTCTTTAATGAGGTCCTCGTTATGGAGAGAGGCACGCTGGACGGTAGTGCCCGCTACGCGCACGGGTTCGAGAAGTGCCGTAGGCGTAACGACGCCGGTCCGTCCGACCGTCAGATGGATGTCTTTCATTCTGGTCACCACTTCTTCTGCAGGGAATTTATAAGCAGTCGCCCAGCGCGGACTTTTGGCAGTGAAGCCGAGTGTCTCCTGCTCGTCCAGCTGATCGACTTTTATGACGATACCGTCGATTTCGTAATCCAGACTGTTCCGGTTGTCCACCCAGCTCTTCACATAATCGATCACTTCCTCGATATCTTTGAGAGCACGCCACTCCGGGTTCGTCTTCAGCCCGAGTTCTTCAAGATATTCAAGACGGGCGCTGTGCGTATCTTTCAGATCGTCTTCCCACATCCCCACGCCGTAAAGAAAAATATCCAGATTCCGGCTGGCCGCTATCTTCGGGTCGAGTTGACGAAGGGAGCCGGCTGCTGCATTTCTCGGGTTTGCGAAAGGGGCTTCCTCCTTCTCCTCTTTCTCTTCATTCAGAGCGGAGAACGATTTCTTCGGCATGTACGCCTCTCCGCGAACTTCGATCGTCTCCGGACGGGATAGGCGGAGAGGTATGCTCCGGATTGTACGTAGATTCGAAGTGATATCCTCCCCCACTGTTCCGTCTCCGCGGGTAGCTCCGCGAACGAGAACTCCTTCTTCATACAAAAGGGAAACAGCGAGCCCGTCGATTTTCAGTTCACAGACGTAGGAAACTTCCCCCTCCGCTCCCTCACGGACTCTCCGGTCAAAATCCCGGAGCTCCTGTTCATTAAAAGCGTTCCCGAGGCTGAGCATCGGAATCTCATGCCGTACTTTTCTGAATGAGTCCAGCGGCTCTGCGCCGACCCGCTGCGTCGGAGAATCGGAAGTGATCAGTTCGGGATATTCTTCTTCGATTTCCGTTATCTCCCGCAGCTTTTTATCGTACTCGGCATCCGGAACCGTAGGCGCATCAAGCACGTAGTATTCATGGCTGTACTTCTCCAGAAGTTTCTTCAGTTGTTCATGACGCCGTGCCGCTGCTTCTTTTTCCATACATCGTCACCTCTTTCATACCTTGGTAATGGGAGCGAATTTCGCAAGGACACGCTTCACGCCTTCCGGTGCAGGAAATGCGATATCAAGCTCCATATCTTTTCCTTCACCCTGGACTCTGACGACCGTACCTTCGCCCCATTTTTTATGGTTTGCTTTATCCCCCGGTTTCCAGGAAGCATTTTCGGCTCCGGAAGCTCCGGTTGCTTTCTTGGCTTTTCTCTTCTCCACAGGCCGGTCCGACTGGATGGACTGTTTCTTATTCGCAAAAGGAAGAGGCTCTCTGTCTTCTTTTCCTTCAAGGAAATCTCCGGGAATTTCACTTATGAACCGGCTGACCGGATTCATGTTCGTCTTTCCGAACAGAGTACGCATCTTGGCATTTGTCATAAACAGTTTCTTCTCGGCACGCGTAATCCCTACGTAAGCGAGCCGTCTTTCTTCCTCCATTTCCTCTTCATCCATGATAGAGCGGCTGTGAGGGAAGATATTCTCTTCAAGGCCTATAAGAAAGACTACCGGAAACTCAAGACCTTTGGCTGAGTGGAGTGTCATCATCGTAACCGAATGCTCGTGCTCTTCCTCGTCCGCCTTATCGATATCGGCGATCAGTGCAAGATCCGTCAGAAAAGCTACAAGAGTCTTGTCTTCGCTGTACTGTTCAAAGTTCATCGTGACCGATTTGAACTCCTCGATGTTCTCGAGGCGCGACTGAGCTTCGAGAGTCTTATCCGTGCGAAGCATTTCCTCATACCCGGTTGTTTCCAGCACTTCATCCACGAGATCCGTAGCGGAAAGGAATTCCTGCTGCTTCGTCCAGTTATCTATCATCCTCCGGAAATTGACGACCGCTTTGGCAGCTTTGGCGCTTATACCGGTAAAGTCTGCTTCGGCAGCTGCATCAAAAAGCGAGATGTCGTGTGCAGCAGCATAACTCTGCAGTTTTTCGATACTCGTTTTGCCGATCCCGCGTTTCGGTTCATTGATCACACGTTCGAAACTGAGATCATCATTAGGATTGGAGATCAGACGCAGATAGGCAAGAAGGTCCTTGATTTCTTTACGATCATAGAATTTGGTCCCTCCGATCATCTGATAGGGGATATTCGCCTTCACAAATGTTTCCTCCACCGTACGGGACTGGGCGTTTGTACGGTACAGTATCGCCATGTCACTGTAGGTGAAACTGCCCTGCTTCACCAGATCCTCGATTTTATCTGCAATGAAAAAGCTTTCTTCTCTCTCTGTCCCGGCTTCGTGATAATGGATCTTTTCCCCTCCGTAGTTATCCGTCCAGAGCTTCTTCGGTTTCCGTCCGGTGTTGTGATCGATGACGTGGTTCGCGGCATCGAGAATCACTTCTGTGGACCGGTAGTTCTGTTCAAGGAGAATGGTGACAGCGTCCGGGTAATCCTCCTCAAAAGTCAGGATGTTCGTAATGTCCGCTCCGCGCCAGCGATAAATGGACTGGTCGGAGTCTCCGACGACGCAGAGGTTTTTGAATTTCTCCGCCAGTTTCTGCACCAGCTGATACTGGGCATGGTTGGTGTCCTGATACTCATCAACGTGTACGTACTGGAAGCGCCGCTGGTAATATTCGAGCACTTCCGGTACCTGCTCGAACAGCACCAGCGTTTTCATAATAAGATCATCGAAGTCGAGAGACTGGTTTTTAGAAAGTTTCTTCTGATAACCGCGGTAAATCTGGGCCACCTGTTCCTCACGATACCCGGAAACCCGACTTTCGTACATGTCCGGGCTCAGCAGTTCGTTTTTAGCATTACTGATTGCTCCGAGCATCGTCCTCGGGTTCCAGTTTTTCGGATCAAGATTAAGTTCCTTCAGCACCTGCTTGATCACTGTAAGCTGATCACTGGCATCGAGAATGGAGAAGTTCCTGTCCATACCGATGCGGTCTATATCTCTGCGCAGAATCCGCACGCACATGGAGTGGAACGTCGACATCCATATACTTTCCGCACCCGGTCCGACGAGCAGTTCCACCCTTTCCTTCATTTCACGGGCTGCTTTATTCGTGAAGGTTATCGCAAGAATATTCCAAGGGTTTACCCCTTTTTCCTGTATGAGATACGCAATACGGTGGGTAAGTACCCGGGTCTTCCCACTTCCTGCCCCGGCCATTACGAGAAGAGGGCCTTCCGTGTGAGCTACCGCTTTCTGCTGCGGTTCATTCATTCCTTTCAGCAACGCATGAATCGACTGCGTCATAAATCTATCATCCTTTCTTTTACTCAGGTACGGTCTGAAGCGCAGTTTCGAAATCTTCGTAGATTATATTACCGACGATCATCGTATCCACCATGCCCTGTATTTCTTCAGCTTCCTCTCTGGACTGGATGCCGCCTCCATAAAAAAACTGGGTACGGGATAATTCCTCTGACACTTTTCGGATCAGGGACGTATCCCCCTTCTTGCCGCTGTACTCCAGATAAAAAATCGGGAGCGGGAACAACTGCTCCACCAGGCGGGCGTAAGCGAGGATATCCTCTTCCGTCACCGGAAAACAGTTCGTCTTACGGAAAGCCTTCGCTTCTTCGTTCACTATACAGTAGCCTTCCGAGAAGATAAGCTGTTCTTCCACCATATCCCCGTACAGCTTCATCGCCTGATGCTGCATATCGAGCACCCAGGTTTTGTCTTTACTGTTCAGTACTGCGGGCACGAAATAATAATCGAACCCGGGGACTACCGCTTCCATGTCGGATATTTCAAGTACGAGCGGCACATCATACGGCTCGATCTGTTCGAACAGATTCCAGACGTTATCGAACGTCACCCCGTCTGTCCCGCCGACGATGACGGCATCGGTCCCCGACTCACAGACTCTGCGGATTTCTTCTTCCGTTATATCTTTATTCGGATCCAATTTAAACGCATGCTTCCAATTTTTCATTCGCTACACCTCTTTACTCCATTTTATTATTATACCAAAAAAAGCACGGAACCACAGTGGCAGCCTACGTATTTACCGGACCATTTTTCTAAAAGGAAGATTCGTTCCTGGTTATTATGTAACTTTCTGATCATGATTTCTCTGCCTTGAAGTCATGAAGATGAGTCTGGGACAAAACCAGTAAATATTAGTAAAAAAGGGCGTCCCTTCCAATGACTTTCATTGCAAGGGACGCCCTTTCTCTATGGATGTTTCTGTACGTTTATACACAAAAAGAGATCCCTCTGCT
>NZ_NSGH01000028.1 GCF_002295105.1 Salimicrobium humidisoli
ATACATCAACTACTACAACCATGATCGCATAAAAGCAAAATTAGCTGGTTTGAGTCCCATTCAATACCGGACTCAAACCAGCCAATCAGCTTCCTAATAAAAACTCTAACTTTTAGGGGTCACTACCACGTGGGGATTTTTTTGTTTTCAACAGATTTCGCGTTCGTCTGCACGGGTTTCAAACGTTTTGAAACAGGTATATGGTAAAACAAAGGAGGCGTTCACTTATGTGTGGCAGATTTACGCTCATCGCTGAGCTGGAAGACGTAAGAAAAGAATTCGATCTGGATAAAGTGAAGCTTGATAATTGGATGAGCAGTTACAACGTTGCTCCTTCGCAATACGTACCTGCCGTAATTCAGAGTAATGGAGAAAAACGGATGGGATATTTGCGCTGGGGATTGATCCCTCCCTGGGCGGATGATGAGAAGATAGGCTTTAAAATGATCAATGCCCGGTCGGAAACGGTGGAAGAGAAGAAAAGTTTCCGTAAACCTTTTGAACAGCAGCGTTGCATTATCCCGGCGGACAGCTTTTACGAATGGAAAAAAGACGAAGCGGGGGAGAAACAGCCGTACAGAATCCAGTTGAAGGACCAGGGCTTATTCGGCCTTGCCGGACTGTGGGAGAAGTGGAAGAATAAAGACGGGGAAAACGTATTCACCTGTACGATTCTGACGACGGAAGCGAACGAAGAAATGAGTGATCTTCACCACCGGATGCCGGTGATTCTGCAGCGGAACGATTACGACGCGTGGTTCGAAGGGAAGGAAGAAGCTGAAATTCTCCTGACTCCGCTTCCGGACGGAGCCCTCACAATGTACCCGGTATCCAAACGGGTGAATACTCCTGCAAATAACGATGCCGCTCTTCTTGAAGAAGCGTAATGCATCAAGAATATTTCTAAAATTGGCGCTTCCGGAAAAAGGTCAGGAGTTTCTTGAACAATCCGGAAAAATGCCATAAAGTAATAGCTAATCGTTATTTGAATGGAGATGTAAAAGCATGACAAGCTATGTGGAAGACAAACTGCACAACTATAAAGAAAAACATAAAGACAGAGCGAGATTGCTGATCCACTGTCCGGACCAGCCCGGTATCATCTCCCGCGTATCGGATTTCCTCTATACGTACGGAGCTAATATAGTCGCTTCCCATCAGTATTCCACAGATCCTGAAGGAGGGGAGTTCTTCATCAGAATCGAATTTGACTGCCCGGGACTGGAAACGAAGTTCAGTCAGATAGAAGCCGATTTTCAGCCTGTTGCCGCTGACTTTCAAATGAACTGGAAGATGGCAGCTGTCAGCGAATTGAAAAACGTGGCCATCTTCGTTTCAAAACAGCCTCATTGTCTTCTGGAACTGCTGTGGGAATGGCAGAGCGGCGACCTGATGGCGAATCTCGCTCTTGTCATCAGTAATCACGAGGATACAAGAGAGATGGTGGAGTCGCTCGGTATTCCGTTCTACCATGTTCCTTCCAATAAAGAAATACGCAAGGAAGCAGAACAGAGACATAAAGAACTTCTCGAAGAGTACGAAGTCGATCTTATCGTGCTGGCAAGATATATGCAGATTCTTACTCCGGAATTCGTGGAGTCCTACCGTAACCGGATCATTAACATCCATCACTCGTTTCTCCCGGCATTCGTCGGAGCCAGACCATATGAACGTGCTTATGAACGGGGAGTGAAAATGATTGGAGCGACTTCCCACTACGTGACGAATGATCTGGACGAAGGGCCTATCATCGAACAGGATATCGGTCGCGTCGATCACAGAGATCATGCCGAGGACATGAAAAAAATCGGTCAGACTATTGAACGGAGCGTACTGGCCCGGGCTGTAAAGTGGCACCTGGCGGATCGGATCCTCGTTCATCAAAATAAAACCATCGTGTTTTCCTGACAGAAGACCGTCTTTTCCGTCTCTTTTTCTCTTAGGGACCTAAAGAGACGGTTTTCTTTACAGCTTTGTAAATTTTCTAAAAATTATTTACAATAGAAGAAGTTTCATATGGCAGGGGGAATAATAATGGATATATTCAAACCGTCCGAGGCGATGGAGAGACTACCGGAACAGTTTTTCGCCAAACTGACGAAACGGGTAATACAGCTGAAGAAAGAAGGAAGAGATATCATTAATCTCGGTCAGGGGAATCCGGATCGCCCGACACCGGAGAGTATTGTACATAAGCTGGAAGAGGCTGCGAAAAAACCTGCGAATCATGGGTATATCAACTTTCGCGGACTGCCGGAATTCAAGCAGGCGGCAGCGGATTACTACCGGCGCGAACATCAGGTGGAGCTTGATCCCGAAAAGGAGATTGCAGTACTGTTCGGGGCGAAAGCGGGACTTGTGGAAATCAGTCAGTGCTTTTTGAACCCGGAAGATACGGTGCTGCTCCCGGATCCCGGCTATCCGGATTATATGTCCGGTACCGCTCTATCTGCAGCCCGTAACGTCTTCATGCCGCTCCGGGAAGAGAACGGCTTCCGCCCGGATTATTCAAAACTGGATAAGGAAAGTCTCAAAGCGGCCCGGCTGATGTTCCTGAACTACCCTAACAATCCTACTGCAGGCATCGCCACGCCCGCCTTTTTCGAAGATACGGTGAAGGTGGCCCGGGAGAATGGGATAGGAGTGGTCCATGATTTTGCATACGGGGCGATCGGATATGACGGGGAGAAACCCGTGAGTTACCTCGAAACAGAAGGAGCGAAGGACGTAGGGGTGGAGATATTCACGCTTTCGAAAAGTTACAACATGGCCGGATGGAGAGTCGGGTTTGCAGCCGGGAACGAAAAGGTGATTGAACAGATCAACAAACTTCAGGATCACATGTATGTCAGTCTGTTCGGAGCCGTGCAGGAAGCGGCTGCCGAAGCTCTGTCGGGTGACCAGAGTGAGGTGCGGGAACTTGTGGCGATGTATGAACGCCGCCGCGACGTTTTCGTCCGGACACTTGCTTCCTTCGGCTACCCTGCAGTTCTTCCGAAGGGTACATTTTTCTGCTGGGTGCCGGTGCCGGACGGATTTACGTCTGAAGGTTTCTCCGAATACGCCATCGAGCAGGCGGGAGTGGTGACCGCCCCGGGGAACGGTTTCGGTTCGGAAGGAGAAGGGTACGTCCGCGTCGGACTTCTTGCCGACAAAGAGGTACTCCGGGAAGCGGCGGAGCGTCTCGGCCGTCTGTATGCCCGGCTGAAGCCGTGATGTCCTTTTTGCTCAAGATGGCCCCTTGTAGTATAGTTTAAAATAAGTGGAAGTATCGAAAAATTCAGAAATACAGAGAGGGGAAGCACCAGATGTCGCAGTCGTCTTTTATGCTGAACAGTAAAATCGCCGAGGTCATTAAAAATATTAATAAAGTGATAGTAGGAAAAGAGGATGCAGTCATTTTAAGCATGGTGGCACTTCTTGCAAAAGGTCACGTGCTGCTCGAGGACGTGCCGGGGGTCGGAAAGACGATGCTTGTGCGTACGCTTGCGAAATCGATGAACTGTGAATTCAGAAGAATTCAGTTCACTCCGGATCTTTTGCCGTCGGACGTGACGGGTGTCTCCATTTATAACCCGAAAACGACGGAATTCGAATTCCGCCCCGGACCGATTCTCGGTAATATCGTTCTGGCAGATGAAATAAACCGCACTTCCCCGAAAACACAGTCTTCCTTACTTGAAGGAATGGAGGAAGCGAATATCACCGTGGATGGCCGTACCGTTCCTCTTAAGCACCCTTTCTTCGTTATGGCCACCCAGAACCCGATTGAGTATGAAGGGACGTACCCGCTTCCGGAAGCGCAGCTGGACCGTTTCCTTCTTAAGCTGAAGATGGGATACCCGTCCTATCAGGAAGAAATGGAGATGCTCGCCCGTACATCCGGTACGCATCCGATCGATTCCCTGGACCCCGTCATGACGCTCGAGGAGCTCGCTCAGGCGCAGGAAAGCGTGCGGGGAGTCTATGTGGATCGTACTATTGAACAGTACATCGTTTCACTGACTTCCGCGACGCGGGAACATCCGGATGTGTATCTCGGGGTAAGTCCGAGAGGGTCCATGGCCCTTATGAAGGCAGCCAAAGCCTACGCTTATATATATGACCGCGATTATATAGTGCCGGACGATGTACAGTACGTAGCCCGTTTCGTGCTGCCGCACCGCCTCATTATGACTTCGGAGGCTAATTTTGAGGGAAAAACTGCGGAAGAAGTGATTGAAGAGCTGATTGAGAGGACGAACGTTCCTGTACAGAGGAACGTGAGTGAATGAAGCGTAAACTTTACAAAGCGGGAAAAGCCGGGTTCCTTATCATTTTGTTCGGTATTCTGTTTTCTTATGCAATGTTCCAGGGAGGGTTTGTAAGCTGGTTCCTGTTTTACTCGTTCCTGCCTTTTCTGATTTATATGGGAGGGCTTCTTTTTTACCCGCTCGATGACTGGACGGGCGCCAGGACTCTCTCTTCGGGACTTATAGAATCCGGGGAAGCGGTCGACATAGAGATTGAACTCAGGCGTACGATCCCTTTCCCTTTATACTTTATGAAGATAAAAGAGAGTTATCCGGAGACGCTCCACCTGGAAGTCCGGTCCGGAGAGGGTGTTGTGACCGGTGACAGGGAGGAGAAAGTGGTGGAAAGAATGATTTTCCCGTGGTTCCGGCGGACAGTACGTTTTCACTACCGCCTCGAACATCTGCCGAGAGGGAGTCATCAGCTGGGGGAGATGTATATCCGTACAGGGGACTTCTTCGGTTTCGTAAAAAAAGAAGCGGTAATTAATGCGGGAGGCCGCTTCACGGTTTATCCTCCGAGCCGGAACGTAACTTTGTCTTTAGGTTCGAAAGGGTTCGGTCAGGGGAGGTCGGCTGCTGCGAACGTGAAAGAACGTCACTCGAATATGGTAGCCGGATTAAGGGAGTACGCACCGGGAGATCGGATTTCCTGGGTGGACTGGAAAGCGACGGCCCGTAAAAACAAAATGATGACGAAAGAATTTGAGCAGGAAAAGAGCTCGGAATCCGTACTTGTGCTTAGTACATTATCGTCCCCGGGAAATACTGCCGAGTTCGAAGGGGCGGTGGAGTTCGCTTATTCTCTTATGCTTAAACTCACGCGCCGGGAGACCCGGCAGCTCTCTTTCCTTTCTTTAGGGAGAGCAGGGAAATACGTAACTTCCATCCATTCACGGCGCCAGCAGGAGGTGATCCGGTATCATCTGGCTGAAGTGTATCCGGATGAGACGGGTGGTTTTGAAGAAGAGATGGCCAAAGGGCACGACCGGCTTCCGGCCCAGGCGACCCTGATGATTATAAGCACGGAACTCGATGAATCGGTAAAGAACAGTCTGCTGCGACTGTCTCCCTCCGGAAGGAACGTAGTGCTTTTTGTGGTTATGTTTCATAAGGAATGGGATTTTACGAAGCAGAAGCATGTGAGGGAATTGAAAGAGTACGGGGTCCGGGTGCAGGTGCTGACCGAAAAAGCCTGGAAGAGACCGGAATTTGAGGTGGAAGTATGAAGAAACTGTTGCTGTCGCTGATTTACATCGGCGGGTTTTTCCTTCTCCTTGAATGGTTATGGCCGCTGGGCATCCTTACGAACACCCAAAACACCGGGGTTTTTTACTTGTACGCAGCTTTCTGTTTCTTTTTAGCATTTATGCAGGTCCGCTGGTACATAGCAGTTCCGCTGAAATTACTGGGACTTATTTTTATTCTTGATGGATTATTCATTCCGGAACGGATCTTCAGCAGCGGCTGGTGGAGTATTCTTTATGAACAGCTCATGTTCAACGCGGAAGCGGTGTGGGCACAGGAGTGGTGGAATTTCACCGCTTTTTTCCGGAGTCTGCTCTTTCTCGTGCTGCTGTGGCTCGTGAGCTACCTGCTGCATTATTGGCTTGTAATTGCCCGAAGAGCGCTTTTTTTCATAATCCTTACTTTTGTGTATATCACTGTCATTGATACGTTCACGCCTTATGAGGCTCAGGGAGCCATTATAAGAACATTTGTCCTTGCTGTCTTCGTCCTCGGGCTGCTGCAGTTGGAGAAAGAGGTGAGCGATGACGACAGGAAAGAAATCAAATGGAAAACGGCGATCCTGGCTCTGGCTCCGCTTGTGGGTGCCGTTCTTCTCGCTGTAGCCGCCGGTACGGCTCTTCCGAAGTTTTCGCCGCAATGGCCCGATCCGGTTCCCTATCTGGAAAACGTTACCGGAGGTGCGGGAACAGGAGACGGAGAAGGTGGCGTACAGAAAGTAGGCTACGGAGAAAACGATTCACGTCTCGGAGGGGCGTTCGTCCAGGATGATACGCTCGTATTCCAGGCTATCGTCGAGGATCGGCAGTACTGGAGAGCGGAGTCCAAAGATCAGTATACAGGCAAAGGCTGGGAGGATACGCTTGAGGAACCGGTGACGGGAAGGGACCCGGGTGATATCGGGTACTCCCTTTTCGAAGAGACAGTGGAAACGGACCCTTCCCAGGGTTTCATCGATTTCACGGAAGAAGCCGACTTCGGCAAACTCCTCTATCCTTACGGGATGACGACGATAGGAAATCTTGAAAATCCACTGGAAATCGACCTGCATACCCAAACCGGGGAGATGGAGACGAGAAGCGGAGGAGATTCCGTACAGCCCGCCAGTTATACTTTCGACTACGGCGCTCCCGCTTTCGATTTGCGTCAGCTGAGAGAAGCCGGTGGGGAAGACCCGGCCTCTGTAAGGGAGAAATATTTGCAGCTGCCTTCCTCTGTGACGGAAAGGACGAAGGAACTTGCATCGGAAGTCGTTTCGGAGTACGGCAACCGCTATGATAAAGCGAAAGCGGTCGAATCCTATTTCAGCTCGAACGGCTTCGAGTATTCCACTACGGACGTGGAAGTGCCGGAAGCGGAAGAGGATTACGTCGATCAGTTCGTCTTCGAGACGAAAAAAGGATACTGTGATAACTACTCGACGTCCATGGTCGTTATGCTGCGGGCGGAGGGTATACCTGCACGTTGGGTAAAAGGTTTTACCGGTGGAGAAATTAAAGAAACGGATGCGGAACTGTTCGGCGAAAATTTAAATGCATATGACATTACGAGTGCGAACGCACACTCCTGGGTGGAGGTGTACTTTCCGGATATCGGATGGGTACCGTTCGAGCCTACGCAGGGTTTTACCAACAATGCGGATTTCACCAGCGGCACGGACACGGATTCCGGAGAGCCCGAAAGAAGTGAAGAGAGCCCTGAAGTGGAAGCTCCCGATCAGCAGCAGGAAGGTAATCCGCAGCAGATCGGGGAAGAAGAGGGAACAGACGGAAGTGCGGAGAGTGGAAGAGAAGAAGGTTTCCTCCGTAACCTCCTGTGGTGGCTCGTCCCGGCTGTTATTCTCATACTTCCCGCTGTCCTGTACGTGACGCGGCTCCGCTGGCTGAGCTGGTATTATGGAAGGCGCCTTGCAAAAAAAGAAACTCCGGACACGTTCCAGGCGGCCTATCGTCATCTGCTCGTCGTACTCGATAAAAAAGTGCAAAAACGGGGAGAAGGCGAGACGTTGCGGGCGTATGCGAAATCGATTGACCGCAGGTTCGAAACAGTCGATATGCAGCATCTTACCACTCAGTACGAACGACTCGTGTACCGCAAAGAGGAGCGTCTGCAGCGCACCGGCCTATCAGAATTATGGGAAAATTTAATTAAAAAAGCATTGTCTTGATTCTCACAGGTTCGATTGTTAGAATGGATAGCAATCGAATAAGCCTTCATATATCCTTGGCGATACGGGCCGAAAGTATCTACCGGAACACCGTAAATGTTCTGACTATGAAGGCAGGAACGGTGACGTATGTGCTTATTCCTGCCTTCTCTGATCTTAAACCGGGGAGGCGGTTTTTTTATAGGTTCTGTTCAATGATTACTCAAGCAAGAAATAAACAGTCGGAAGAGAGGGAAGCGTGATGGAAAAAGTAAAAGGCATGATTCTCGTTCTGGATTTCGGGAGTCAGTATAATCAGCTGATCACAAGGCGTATCCGTGAGTTTGGAGTGTACAGTGAGCTTCATTCCCACAAAATGACCGCAGAAGAGATAAAAGAATTGAACCCGAGCGGTATCGTTCTCTCCGGAGGGCCGAACAGCGTGTACGGAGAAAACAGCTTCCGCTGCGATACGGCCATTTTTGACCTCGACATACCGATTCTCGGTATCTGTTACGGTATGCAGCTGATCACTCATCAGTTTGGCGGTCAGGTGGAACGGACCCCGGAACGGCAGTACGGGAAAGCGGAAATTTCCGTTAAAAATGATTCCCTGCTCTTTCAGAAAACACCGGTCGAACAGAACGTGTGGATGAGTCACAGTGATAAAGTGATAGCCGCTCCGGAAGGGTTTCAGGTGGACGCCGTCAGTCCTTCCTGCCCTGTAGCGGCCATCAGCGACAGGGAACGTCGTATATACGGCGTACAGTTTCATCCGGAAGTCCGTCATTCCGAGTACGGCAACGATCTGTTGAGAAGTTTCGTTTTCGACGTTTGTGAAGCGGAAGCGGACTGGACGATGGAACACTTCATCGAACTGGAAGTGGAGAAGATCCAGGCGGAAGTAGGAGACAGAAATGTACTTTGCGGGTTAAGCGGCGGGGTGGACTCTTCGGTCGTGGCCGGTCTTATCCACCGGGCCATCGGAGATCAGCTTACGTGTATTTTCGTCGATCACGGTCTTCTCAGGAAAGACGAAGGTGACGACGTTATGCGCTTCCTCGGCGAAGGATTCAATATGAATATCATCCGCGTTGACGCCAAAGACCGCTTCCTCGAGAAGCTGGCGGGTGTCGAAGATCCGGAACAGAAAAGGAAAATCATCGGTAACGAGTTCATTGAAGTTTTCGATGAAGAAGCGGCGAAACTCGAGAATGTGGACTATCTTGCTCAGGGAACCCTTTACACCGACATTATCGAAAGCGGCACCGAGACGGCTCAGACGATCAAGTCCCACCACAACGTCGGCGGGCTGCCGGAGGACATGGAGCTGAAGCTGATCGAACCTCTGAACACGCTGTTCAAAGATGAGGTGCGCGAGCTCGGGACCGAACTCGGCATACCGGAGCATATCGTGTGGCGCCAGCCATTCCCGGGACCGGGGCTGTCTATACGTATCCTCGGTGCTGTGGATGAGGAAAAGCTCGAGATCGTCCGGGAATCCGATGCGATTCTGCGGGACGAGATCAAGGAAGCGGGACTGGACCGCGACATCTGGCAGTATTTCACCGTCCTTCCTAACATTAAGTCCGTCGGGGTCATGGGAGACGAACGGACGTACGACCATACGATAGGCATCAGGGCCGTCACTTCCATCGACGGAATGACTTCGGACTGGGCCCGGATCCCGTGGCACGTTCTTGAGAAGGTGTCGACGAGACTGGTGAATGAAGTGAGTCATATTAACCGGGTCGTGTATGATGTTACGAGTAAGCCGCCGGCTACGATCGAATGGGAATAAAAATAAGAATAAGCGACTGACGTATAATCTTGGGGATAAGGCCCATAAGTTTCTACCGGACGACCGTGAATTGTCCGACTACGTTCTGAACACCGGGGGATCTTTCCTCCGGTTTAAGAGCTGAAGTATGGAGACCCCCGGTTATGCCGGGGGTTTTTTATATGACAGAATACGTTCAGCGGAGAGAAAATACTGGACAGAAAAGAGGACAACAATGAAAAAATACTTCCAGTTTGAAAAAAACAAAACGAACTACCGTACAGAGTTCATCGCCGGCCTTACCACGTTTCTGGCGATGGCCTACATTCTTTTCGTCAACCCTTCGACGCTCGCTCTCGACGGGATCGACCAGCTGCCGGAAGGCGTGACGAGAATAGATAAAGGAGCCGTGTTCACGGCCACCGCTCTGTCGGCCGCTATCGGTACGCTCGTCATGGGTCTGTTTGCGAAATATCCGATCGCCCTCGCTCCGGGCATGGGACTGAACGCCTTCTTTGCCTATACGGTCGTGCTCGGTTTCGGCATACCATGGGAAACGGCGCTTGCCGGAGTGCTTGCTTCCGGACTTATTTTTATCGTTTTAACCGTCACCGGTCTGCGCCAGACGATCATCAACGCCATACCGCCCAACCTGAAACTGGCAGTGGGAGCAGGTATCGGTCTGTACATCGCATTCATCGGTTTCCAGAACGCCGGTATCGTCGAAAACAGTGACGCCACTCTGGTACAGCTTGGTAATATTCTGGAACCGACGACGCTGCTTGCGGTCTTCGGTATTTTCATCTCGGTGATTTTCCTCGCGCTCGGCTTCCAGGGAGGTATTTTCTACGGGATGATCCTGACGGCAATCGCCGGTATGGTAACGGGGTTGATCGCAGCTCCTGCGGCACTCGGGGATGTAGTGAGCCCTGCGCCGAGTCTCGCTCCTACATTCGGAGAAGCGTTTCTGCACCTGGATGATATATTCACGATGCAGATGCTCGGAGTCATTCTTACATTCCTCTTCGTCGATTTCTTTGACACAGCGGGGACGCTTGTCGCCGTAGCTTCCCAGGCCGGATTTATGAAAGACAACAAACTGCCGCGAGCGGGCCGAGCTCTGTTTTCCGATTCGGCAGCCACGGTAGCCGGGGCGGTTATGGGTACATCTACAACGACGTCCTATATAGAGTCCACCGCAGGAGTGGGGGCAGGCGGACGGACCGGGTTCACCTCGGTCGTTACCGCTCTGTTCTTCCTGCTGGCTCTGTTCTTCTCGCCTCTGCTTGGCATCATTACGGCAGAAGTGACAGCCCCGGCTCTGATCATCGTCGGAGTGCTCATGGCCTCGTCGCTTCGGGCTATCGAGTGGGATCAGTTTGAGATAGCGGTACCGGCGTTTCTCGTCATCACCGCCATGCCGCTGACGTACAGTATCGCCACGGGGATAGCGATGGGTTTCATTTTCTATCCGCTTACGATGGCTCTGAAAGGCAGAGTGAAAGAGATTCACCCGATTATGTACGGCCTGTTCGTCATTTTCATTCTTTACTTCATCTTTTTGGCTTAACTTTTCACAAGTTGTATACTGGGTGAAAGAAAGCGAAGAAGGAGAAGGTGAAAATGGCGAAAAAGAAGAAAGAAAGTAATAAAAAGCGTTTCGAAGTCGGAGCCGGTGAATCGATTGAAGACTGTCTGGAACGCATCCGGCTTGAAGGGTTCGTACCGGTACGCCGCATGGAGGAACCGATATTCGAGGAGAAAGACGGAGAAATGCAGGTAGCGGGAAGGGAAATCGTCTTTGAAGCTAAGAAAATAACCTGAAAAGCGAACATTAAAATTTAAATGTAATCAATAATTCGTATTTCATTGACATGAATCGAAAAATACTGTTATGATTCGAGTAGAAAAAAGCATAAAACGAACCTCATATAGAGCGATAATACGGATCGTTCGTCTCTACCTGGTCGCCGTAAATGACCGGACTATGAGGGGAGATACCCGGGATACGTATGTCCTGCGGGCACTCCTCTCAAGTCGGATGGGGGAGAAGCCGCAGGATATTTTTATGCCGGAAATCGCAGTTTGGAACTTTTTTATTCAGGGGGCACAGGTATGGCTGAAGTCGGTGTAATTATGGGAAGTATTTCGGACTGGACGATTATGGAAGAAGCGTGCACGGTACTCGGGGAACTCGGAGTCTCTTATGAAAAGGAGATTATTTCCGCTCACAGAACTCCGGAAGACATGTTTGTATACGCGGAGGAAGCGAGGGAGAAAGGTCTCAAGGTGATCATCGCAGGCGCCGGCGGGGCAGCGCATCTCCCCGGAATGGTTGCATCAAAAACGACACTCCCGGTTATCGGGGTGCCGGTGGAATCCAAATCGCTGAACGGAATCGATTCGCTGCTTTCTATCGCCCAGATGCCCGGAGGTGTGCCGGTGGCGACCGTTTCCATCGGAAAAGCAGGGGCGAAGAACGCGGGTATTCTGGCAGCTGAAATGATCGGCAGTTTTGACGGAGCGACGGCGCGGGCTCTGGACTTATATAAACAGGGACTGAGAGACAAAGTGGAAGACATGAGGAGGGAGCTGCATGAACGTGATTGAACCAGGCGGAACGATCGGTATTCTCGGCGGCGGACAGCTCGGAAGGATGATGGCGACAGCGGCAAAACATATGGGATACCGGATCGCTGTGCTGGATCCTGCCGAGGATTGTCCGGCAGCTCAGGTGGCGGATGTACATGTGAAAGGGAAGTACGACGATCTCGAGGCTGCCGGGGAACTGGGCCTGCACTCCGACGTCGTTACGTACGAGTTCGAAAACGTGGATGAGCGCGTATCGCAGTTTTTCGAAAACGAAGGGAAACTGCCTCAGGGAACTCTTCCTCTGGCTGTCTCGCAACACCGCGGGAAAGAGAAGGAGTTTGCGGAAAAAGCGGGTATTCACGTTCCTGCCTACCGAATGGTACAGACCGGAGAAGAGTTCGACCGGGCTGTAGCCGACATCGGCCTCCCCGCTGTCATGAAAACAGTGAGCGGCGGGTATGACGGCAAGGGGCAGTATCTGCTCCGGACTCCGGAAGACTGCAGTAGCGCCCGCGAGGATATCGGGAACACCACGTACATCGTGGAAAAATGGGTAGATATCGACAAAGAAGTCTCCCAGGTCTTTACCCGGGACAGCGCGGGTCATATTTCCTTTTTTCCGGTAGCGGAAAATGTACACAAAGACCAGGTGCTGTTCACCACGACGGTTCCTGCTTCCATAAGCGATAATGAAACCCGGGAGATACGGCAGCGGACGCAGGCTCTTGCAGAAGAGCTCGGAGTGGTAGGGACGTTTGCGGTTGAATGGTTTGTGAGCGGGGAAGACGTTTACTTCAATGAAATGGCACCCCGTCCCCACAATTCGGGACACTATACGATTGAAGCGTGCAACGTCTCCCAGTTCGAGCAGCACATACGTGCTATCTGCGGATTACCGCTGCTTCCGGTCCATACGTTTCCGGCCGCCAAAATGATCAACGTTCTGGGCAGACACCGTGATGCTCTTTTCCGGTCCCTCGGCAGTGAACAGGTTCACGTGCATGATTACGGAAAACACGAATCCCGCCCCCAAAGGAAAATGGGTCATGTTACGATAATAGGGTCGTCTCCGGACGATATAAAACTGGGCGAACCTGCCTGGTCGAAAAGCTGGTAAGGAGGAAACGGAATGATTGAACGCTATACGAGGGAAGAGATGGGAAGTATTTGGGAAGAGGAGAATCGTTTCAAGGCCTGGCTGGAAGTGGAGATTCTCGCTTGTGAAGCCTGGAGTGAGCTCGGGGTCATCCCCCGGGACGATGTGAAAAAGATACGGGAGAACGCCGGTTTTGACGTATCCCGTATCCAGGAGATAGAAGCGGAAACGAGACACGACGTCGTAGCTTTCACCCGCGCGGTTTCAGAGACGCTTGGAGAGGAACGGAAGTGGGTGCACTACGGTCTTACGTCAACAGATGTGGTGGACACGGCCCTGTCTTACGTTTTGAAACAGGCGAACGATATTTTACGTAAAGATCTCGTCAACTTCATTGAAATTCTCGGAGAAAAAGCGAAAGAGCATAAACATACGGTGATGATGGGGCGTACGCACGGGGTGCACGCGGAACCGACGACATTCGGTCTGAAAATGGCTCTGTACTACGAAGAGATGAAGCGGCATCTGGAACGGTTCGACCTGGCGAAGCGGCAGATCGAAGTAGGGAAACTGTCGGGAGCCGTCGGAACGTATGCCAACATCGATCCATACGTGGAAGAGTATGTGTGCGAAAAGCTCGGTCTGGAAGCGGCACCTGTATCCACACAGACGCTGCAGCGGGACCGTCATGCGAACTACGTCTCGACTCTTGCTCTGATCGCCGCTTCCATTGAAAAAATATCTGTGGAAATCCGCGGTCTTCAAAAAACGGAGACCCGGGAAGTGGAGGAGTTTTTCGCCAAGGGTCAGAAAGGTTCTTCGGCTATGCCGCACAAACGGAACCCGATCGGATCCGAAAATATGACGGGGATGGCCCGCGTTCTTCGCGGAGATATGGTGACGGCACATGAAAACGTAGCGTTGTGGCATGAGAGGGACATTTCCCATTCGTCGGCGGAGCGGATCATCCTTCCTGATGTGACGATCGGGCTGAACTACATGCTGAACCGTTTCGGCAATATCGTGAAAAACTTGACGGTTTTCCCCGAGCGGATGAAGGAAAATATGGAGAAAACCTACGGACTGATTTTCTCTCAGCGCGTACTTCTCACCCTTATCGATGAAGGAATGGTGAGAGAAGAAGCCTATGATCTTGTACAGCCGAAAGCGATGGAAGCCTGGGAGCGCGGTGTACCGTTCCGGGAACTGATCGAATCCGACGACAGGATCACGTCCGTCCTTTCCGGAGAGCAGCTGGAAGCATGCTTCGATTACCGGCACCATTTGAAAAACGTCGATCGCATTTTTGAACGGATCGGTCTTGCTTAACACAACAGAGGCATCCGGTGATTTCCGGATGCCCTTCCATTATTCATGAACAGGAGTGAGCGGATGAAAGAGTTGCTGTACGAAGGAAAAGCGAAAAAAGTTTTCTGTACGGATAAGCCGGAAGAACTTTTACTGGAATATAAAGACGACGCTACCGCTTTTAACGGAAAGAAAAAAGAAGCGTTCCGGGGCAAAGGGGAACTGAATAACAAGATATCCTCGAAGATTTTCACCCTGCTTGAAGCCAAGGGTACCCCCACTCATTTTCTGAAAGAGCTCAGTGATACCGAACAGCTGGTCACCAGAACGTCCATTATCCCGCTTGAAGTGGTCGTCCGGAATAAAGCTGCCGGAAGTCTGGTCCGGAGACTCGGCATCGAGGATGGAATGTCCCTCCATCCGCCGCTTATTGAACTTTTTTATAAAAACGACGACCTTGATGACCCGCTGATCAATGACCGTCACGCTCTGCTTCTTGCTGAGGTAACACATAAGGAACTGATGACCATTAAGGAAAAAGCTCTAAAAGTGAACGACGTACTGCTTGAAATTTTTGAAGATTGCGACTTATCTCTCGTCGATTTTAAACTCGAATTCGGAAGAACAGAAGGCGGAGATCTCCTTCTTTCCGATGAGGTATCCCCCGATACATGCAGACTCCGGGATAAACAGACCGGCGCGAAGATGGATAAGGATGTATTCCGTGAGGGTACCGGAGAACTTGTTCCTGTATATGAAAATATTCTGCAACGCCTGGAGGGTGCTACATGTGCAAAGTAAATATTTATATCACGCTGAAAGAAGCGGTTCTTGACCCGCAGGGAAAAGTTATATCCCAGTCTTTGAAAGACCTGGAATACGACGGGGTGAGGGACGTTCGTACCGGTAAGTATCTGCAGGTGGAGCTGGCCGACCGGGAAAATGCGGAACAGAAAATCGAAGACATGTGCAACCGTCTGCTGGCGAACCCGGTCATCGAGGATTATACGTATACGATTGAGGAGGTTGTCTGAGTGAAATTTGCGGTTATAGTGTTTCCCGGGTCGAACTGTGATGAGGATATGTACCATGCTGTTTCCGAAGTTCTTCAGGAAGAAGCGGAAATGGTCTGGTTTGAAGAGGCGGATCTTGATGAATATGACGGCGTACTGCTGCCGGGCGGGTTCTCCTATGGTGATTACCTGCGGTCGGGAGCCGTGGCTTCCGTTTCCAAAGTGATCGCTCAGGTGAGGGAGTTCATCGCTGCAGGAAAACCGGTGCTCGGTGTGTGCAACGGCTTTCAGGTGCTTCTTGAAATGGGAGAACTGCCGGGAGCCATGCTCAGAAACAGAGACCTGAAATTCATCTGCCGGGAAGAAAGCCTGACCGTGGAGCAGACGGACACGATGTTTACGTCCAGCTATGAAGAAAAGGAGACGATTTCGCTACCGGTCGCCCACGGAGAAGGGAACTATTACTGTGATGCAGCTGTACTTGAGAAACTGAAAGAGAACCGTCAGATCGCTTTCACTTATAAAAATAATCCGAACGGATCCACCGGAAATATTGCAGGGATCACGAACGAAGCGGGGAACGTTCTCGGCATGATGCCCCACCCGGAGAGGGCCGTCGAGGAGCTGCTCGGGAACGATGATGGTCTTCGGATTTTCGAATCGATTCTGACCCACTGGAGGGATGTACATGCCGTTAACAACTGAATGGACACCGGAAATCATCGAAACGGAACAGGTATATAAAGAAATGGGAGTGACCGACGGAGAGTTCGCCTACATCAAAAGGGTGCTCGGACGCGCGCCGAACTATACGGAACTCGGGCTCTTTTCCGTTATGTGGTCGGAACATTGCAGTTATAAGCACTCAAAGACGCTTCTGAAACAATTCCCGACGGAAGGAAAACACGTGTTGCAAGGTCCCGGCGAAGGAGCGGGAGTAGTTGATATCGGCGACGGCCAAGCTGTCGTTTTCAAGATTGAAAGCCATAACCACCCGTCCGCTGTCGAACCGTACCAGGGAGCTGCGACAGGCGTCGGCGGAATTTTGCGTGACGTATTTTCCATGGGAGCGAAGCCGATCGCCCTCCTCAACTCTCTCCGTTTCGGATCCCTCGAGCGGTCCAGGGTGAAATACCTGTTCAGGGAAGTGGTGCACGGCATATCCGGTTACGGGAACTGCGTCGGAGTGCCGACGGTGGGCGGTGAGGTACAGTTTGATGATGCCTATAACGGAAATCCGCTCGTCAATGCGATGTGTGTCGGTCTCATTAACCACGAAGACGTCCAGCAGGGGATAGCGAAAGGGACCGGGAACTCCGTCATGTATGCCGGTGCGAAAACGGGGAGAGACGGGATCCACGGAGCAACGTTCGCCTCCGAAGAGCTGAGTGAGGACAGTGAATCGAAGCGTCCGTCCGTACAGGTGGGCGACCCGTTCATGGAAAAACTCCTCATAGAAGCCTGTCTTGAGGTCATCCATCACGAGGCTCTCGTCGGTATCCAGGACATGGGGGCGGCAGGACTGACGTCATCTGCCAGTGAAATGGCAAGCAAAGCAGGAACGGGCCTCCGGATGAACCTGGATTTCGTCCCTCAGCGGGAAACGGGAATGACCCCTTACGAAATGATGCTCTCCGAATCCCAGGAACGCATGCTTCTCGTCGTTGAACAAGGGCGGGAGGAAGAAATTGCGAAGGTGTTTGAAAAGTATGGGCTGGAGGCAGTGACTGTCGGTGAAGTAACGGAGGATAAAAGGTTCGTCCTTGAGCACAAAGGGGGAACCGTAGCGGATGTCCCGGTGGACAGTCTGGCGGAGGATGCTCCGGTGTATCAGCCGGAAGCACGGGAACCCGGTTATTATGAAGAATTCAGGAAGACCGACTACGTTCCCGGGGTACGGAATCCGAGGAATGTTCTGCGGGCCCTGCTGAAACAGCCTACCATCGCCAGTAAAGAATGGGTGTACGATCAGTACGATACGATGGTTCAGACGAACACGGTAGTGAAGCCCGGGTCCGATGCCGCCGTTCTTCGTATCAAAGGGACAGATAAGGCGGTCGCAATGACGACGGACGGAAACTCGAGGTACATTTATCTCGATCCTGAAACCGGCGGGAAAATAGCGGTGGCCGAAGCTGCCAGAAATATCATCGCTTCCGGAGGAGAACCACTCGCGATTACGGATGGCCTGAATTTCGGCTCTCCGGAGAACCCCGA
This sequence comes from Salimicrobium humidisoli, assembly GCF_002295105.1. GTDB lineage: Bacteria > Bacillota > Bacilli > Bacillales > Halobacillaceae > Salimicrobium > Salimicrobium humidisoli. The sequence goes on from NZ_NSGH01000028.1 coordinate 17,693, forward strand.
AGTGTACTGGCAGATGCAGGGAGCGGTACGGGGAATGAGCGGGGCCTGCAGCGTTCTGGGCACCCCGGTCATCAGCGGGAACGTCTCTCTGTACAATGAAGCTGCCGGAGGCCAGGCGATTTACCCGACGCCCGTAGTGGGGATGGTGGGACTTGTGAAAGAAACCTCCCACATTACCACCTCCGACGTAAAAAATGCGGAGGACCTCCTCTATGTAGTAGGGGGAGCGGAAAGGGAGTTCGGCGGCAGTGAACTGCAGGGGATGCTCGAAGGGAAGCATTTCGGCCGGGCTCCGCGCATAGATCTTGAGACGGAACAAAGAAGACAGCAGCAGGTGCTGGAAGCGATCAGGAAAGGTGCCGTTTCTTCCGCGCACGATATATCGGAAGGAGGGCTGGCTGTCGCTCTGGCCGAAAGTCTATTCGCGGAAGAACTCGGATGCGAAGTGGAAATCGAAGGAGAAACCGTAACTGAACTGTTTGCTGAAACCCAGTCCCGTTTTCTTATATCAATCAAGCGGGAGAAGCAGAACGAAATAGAGGAACTGATTCCGGACGCCCGTTTCCTCGGAAAAGCGGCGGCACACGGAAGGTTCCATATTATCAAAAACGGCGCCACGATCATCGATGAACCTATACAAACGCTGAAAGCGGATTGGAAAGGAGCTATTCCATGCCTGGTGAAATCAGAGGGCTGAACGAAGAATGTGGAGTGTTCGGGGTATTCGGACATCCGGAAGCGGCCCAGCTTACGTACTACGGGCTCCATGCCCTGCAGCACCGGGGGCAGGAAGGAGCCGGTGTAGTGACGACGGACGGAGAAAACGTACATGCCGTCAAAGGGCACGGCCTCGTCAATGAAGTATTCTCGGAGAATCAGCTGGAGGAACTGGACGGACACGCGAGCGTCGGACACGTACGTTACGCGACGGCCGGAGACGGAGGATATGAAAACATTCAGCCTCTTCTGTTCCGTACACAGAAAGAAAGTATGGCTCTCGCTCACAACGGGAATCTCGTAAATGCTCAAGGGCTGAAGAACCAGCTCGAAGCGCAGGGGAGCATCCTTCAGACGACGTCGGATACGGAAGTGATCGCCCACCTGATCCAGCGGGCCGGGAACGTACACAAAGAAGAAGCGATCGCTCAGGCTCTGTCCATGGTGAAGGGAGCATACTCGCTGGCGATTCTTACGGAAACCTGTATGTATGTAGCGATGGACCCGCGGGGACTGAGACCGCTATCGATCGGAAAACTGGGGGATGCCTATATCGTTTCCTCCGAGACGTGCGCATTTGACGTCATCGGGGCGACCCACGTCCGGGAAGTGAAACCCGGGGAACTGATCATCATTGATGAAGATGGAATGAAATCGAGGCGATTCACTTCCAAAATTCAGCGCACCCTCTGTTCCATGGAATATGTTTATTTCTCGAGACCGGACAGTGATCTGGACGGCAAAAACGTCCACGCCTCCCGGAAAACGATGGGACGAAAGCTTGCGGAGGAGTCTTTTGTGGAAGCAGACGTTGTAACCGGGGTTCCAGATTCCAGCATTTCTGCCGCTATAGGCTATGCCGAGGAAGCGTCTCTCCCTTACGAACTCGGTCTGATCAAAAACCGGTATGTCGGGCGGACGTTCATCCAGCCTTCCCAGGAACTGAGGGAACAGGGAGTGAAAATGAAGCTGTCAGCCGTCCGCGGTATCGTCGAAGGGAAGCGGGTCGTCATGGTCGATGACTCCATCGTGCGGGGGACGACAAGCCGGCGGATCGTTCAGATGCTGAAAGACGCAGGGGCGACCGAAGTGCACGTGCGTATAGCCTCCCCACCCATCAAAAACCCGTGCTACTACGGCATCGATACGTCGACCTCCGGGGAGTTGCTGGCTGCGACTCGTACTTTTGAGGAAATGAAAGAGGAAATCGGAGCGGACTCGCTCCATTTTCTCAGTACCGATGGGCTGGAGTCGTCGATTCATGAAGGTGAACAATCTCTTGAGCATGGGAGCTGCCAGGCCTGTTTCACGGGAAACTATCCGACAGAAATTTTTCCTTCCACGATACCCCCTTATGAAAAGGAGTAACTGATATGAGTGAAGCGTACAAAAAATCAGGCGTCGATGTCGAAGCCGGTTACGAAGCAGTAGCAAGAATGAAGAAACACGTATCTTCCACGTCCCGCCCTGAGGTTATGGGAGAGCTCGGTTCTTTCGGGGGGCTGTTCGATATAAGCGGACACCGTTATGAGGAACCCGTACTCGTCACCGGAACGGACGGGGTGGGGACGAAGCTTAAACTCGCCTTTGAAACCGGAAAACACGATACGGTAGGAGTAGACCTTGTAGCCATGTGTGTGAACGATATTGCGGCTCAGGGAGCGGACCCACTGCTGTTTCTCGATTACATCGGGTGTGGAAAGAATGATCCCGAAGTGATCGAAGCGATCGTTCAGGGGATTGCTGCAGGCTGCCGGGAAGCAGGATGTGCGCTCATCGGGGGCGAAACGGCGGAAATGCCGGGGATGTACAGACAATCGGAATATGACCTTGCCGGGTTTACGGTCGGTATGACCGAAAAGCGGGACGTTCTTACTGGAGATAAAGTGAAAGAGGGGGACGTTCTTATCGGGCTCCCGTCTTCCGGGGTCCACTCCAACGGCTTCTCGCTCGTCCGCAGCATTCTGGATGAGAACAATCTCTCTCTTGAAGAATCTTATACTCTTCCGGCCCCTTTAAAAGAAGTACTGCTTACTCCTACTTCTATTTATGTCAAGGACATACAGAAGTTGAGAGGGGCGGTGGAACTGCACGGCATCGCCCACATTACGGGAGGCGGTTTTTATGAAAACATTCCGCGCATGCTTCCGCACGGTCTTGGTGCTAAAATAAACGCATCACTTTTTTCTGTTCCTGAGATCTTTTCTTTCCTCAAAGAATATGGGGAGCTCAGCGATCAGGACATGTACAGCACCTTCAACATGGGTATCGGTATGGTGATCGCCCTTTCTGAAGAAGAGGCAGGCGCGGCCTGCGACGCAGTGGACGGGGCCGTTATCATCGGAGAAGTCACAGACGGAGAGGACGTGAATATTGTATGACGAAAATAGCTGTGTTCGCTTCCGGAACCGGAACGAATTTCGATGCACTCCTTGCGTCGATGGAGCAAAAAGAGACGTGGGGCGAAGTATCGCTGCTCGTCAGCGACCGCCCTTCCGCGGAAGTGGTAGATAAAGCGAAAGCGCGCGGCATTGAAGTCCTCTCTTTTCATCCTGCCGATTTCCAGAATAAAGCGGGCTACGAACAGGTGATTCTCGGAGCCTGCCGGGAGCACGGAATAGAGTGGATCGTCCTCGCCGGATATATGCGGCTGATCGGTTCCACTCTGCTTACACCTTTTGAAGGAAGGATCGTAAACGTCCACCCGTCCCTGCTGCCCCGGTTCCCGGGCAAACATGCCGTCCGACAGGCCTTTGAACAAGGGGTCGCTGTCACCGGCGTGACCGTTCATATCGTGGATGAGGGTATGGATACCGGTCCGATCCTCGAGCAGGAAGAAGTGCCGATTGCAGCAGAAGATACGATCGGGGATGTGGAACGAAAAATACAGAAGGTCGAGCACGTTCTCTATCCCAAAGTAGTGGAACAGCTCGTGAAAGGAGAGAAATCGTATGACAAAGCGGGCGCTTTTGAGCGTTTCAAATAAACAGGGGCTGAGTGATTTTGCACAAGAACTTATATCTCTCGGGTATGAACTCATTTCCACCGGAGGAACGAAACGGACGATAGAAGAGGCGGGGATAGAAGTACGCTCCATTTCGGAGATTACGGAATTTCCCGAGATCATGGACGGGCGTGTGAAAACTCTTCATCCTGCCGTGCACAGCGGTCTGCTGGCCAGACGGGATAACGGGGAACATATGCAACAACTTCAGGAACTTGATTTCGGACCGATCGACCTCGTGGCCGTGAATTTATATCCGTTTAAAGAAACGATCGCAAAAGAAGACGTAACGGAAAGGGAAGCGATTGAAAATGTTGATATAGGCGGACCGACGATGCTTCGCTCAGCAGCCAAAAATTTTGAAAACGTAACGGTCGTGACGGATCCCGCGGACTACGGTGAAATCGTGGAAGGATTGAAAAGTGGAGACCTTACTTATGAATTCCGTCGCAGTCTCGCTGCAAAAGTGTTCCGTCACACGGCCCACTATGACGCGCTGATCGCCGAATATTTCACAAACCTCGACGGGGAAAAAGCTCCGGAGACCATTACGAAAACGTATGAACACGTACAGAGTCTCAGGTACGGGGAGAACCCTCACCAGTCCGCTTCTTTCTACAGGGAAGTCAAAGAGGACAGAGGGTCACTGGCATATGCCGAACAGCTGCACGGAAAGGAATTATCCTACAACAACATTCAGGATGCGAATGCGGCGCTCGAGGTGGCGGCTGAATTCACGGACCCTGCCGCGGTCGCAGTCAAACATATGAACCCTTGCGGCGTCGGCACGGCCGGTGATCTGTCACAAGCTTTTGCCAAAGCATATGAAGCAGACCCGGTTTCCATATTCGGAGGAATTGTAGCTCTGAACCGGAAAGTGGATAAAGAGACGGCCGAACAGCTCTCCGGAATCTTTCTTGAAATCATCATGGCTCCGGAGTATGACGAAGAAGCGTTCGGCATTCTGGCGAAAAAGAAAAACGTACGGATCCTCAAAGTGGACCCTTCCATTACAGAAACGACCGGCGAGAAAATGGTCAGCGTTCGGGGCGGTCTGCTCGTCCAGGATAAAGATGAAGGAAAAGTGGCTGTAACGGACCTCCGTACAGTTACGGAACGGACACCGACGGATAAGGAACTGGAAGATCTGCTTCTGTCGTGGCAGGTAGTGAAACACGTGAAATCGAATGCCATCGTCATTGCCGGAGAGGACCGGACGTTAGGTGTCGGTGCGGGGCAGATGAACCGTGTCGGCGCTGCAGCCATCGCGCTCGGTCAGGCCGGGGAGAAGGCACGGGGAGCAGTAATGGCATCTGATGCTTTCTTTCCGATGCCGGACACTGTCGAGACAGCGGCGAAGGCCGGCATTAAGGCGATCATCCAGCCGGGTGGTTCAAAAAGGGACCAGGATTCCATCGATGCCTGTAATGAATACGGAATAGCTATGGTATTTACCGGAATGCGTCATTTCAAACACTAGGTGAAGGAGGCTTCTATGAATTTTTTAATCGTAGGCAGTGGCGGCAGGGAACACAGTATTGTCCAGAAACTGACCCGGCATCAGCACACAGTACACGCAGCCCCGGGGAATGACGGCATGGAAGAGGCGAAACGTGTGGATATTCCGGAGACGGATTTTGAAAGTCTGGCACGTTATGCAGAAGAGGAGAATATCGACTGGACCATTATCGGTCCGGAAGCTCCTTTGTCAGCGGGGATCGTGGACGTGTTCAGGGAAAAGGGGCAGAAGGTATTCGGCCCCGATCAGTCGGCGGCCGTTATCGAAGGAAGTAAACGGTTCGCCAAACAGCTGATGAATAAGCACGGCATACCGACGGCTGCTTACGGAGCTTTCACGGATGTGGAGGAAGCCTACAGGTACATCAGAGAACAGGGAGCGCCCATCGTAGTGAAAGCCGACGGTCTTGCAGCGGGTAAAGGTGTCATCATAGCCGAGAGTGTACGGGAAGCGGAAGAGGCGGTCCGTTCCATGCTGGAAGATGAGGAGTTCGGAGAAGCAGGCCGTGAAGTGGTGGTCGAAGAATATCTGGAAGGGAAAGAATTTTCCCTCATGGCTTTTGTCGAAGGCGACCGCGTCTATCCGATGCTTCCGGCCCGTGATCATAAAAAAGCTTTTGACGGAGATGAAGGTCCTAACACGGGAGGTATGGGCGCGTTCGCTCCTGTCCCCGGTGTAACGGAGGCGAAAGTGCAGGAAGCTGTCGGGCGGATACTGCAGCCTGCAGCGGAAGCGATGCTGGAAGAAGGCCGGCCGTTCCAGGGGATTCTGTACGCGGGCCTGATAGAAACGGCGGACGGGGTGAAAGTGATCGAATTCAACGCGCGGTTCGGTGATCCCGAGACACAGGTCGTCCTGCCTCTTCTTGAAAATGACCTGGCCCAGGTAATTACCGACGTTACGGAAGGGAAAGACCCGTCCCTCGAGTGGAAAGATTCGTGTTCTGTCGGAGTAGTCCTCGCCTCTGCCGGCTATCCGGGTGCATACGAAAAAGGAAAAGAACTCCCGGGTCATGGTTGTGAAGGCAGCCACTTCACTTATGCCGGCGTTACAAGAGAAGGGGAAACGTTCCGGGGCGAGGGCGGACGGGTTCTGATGGCCGGAGCCACAGGAGCTGATCTGAAGGAAGCCAGACAGGCGGTACAGAAAGCCCTGGAGCCGTTCGATGCCAGTGACTGTTTTTATTACCGGAAAGACATAGCAGAACATATATAGAAATTCGCCTCCACAATTAGTGTGGAGGTTTTTTTGTGCCGTTACAGCGGGTAACTGCCGCCTGAAGGGAACTGAAAGCTTTTTCAGGGGCAGGAGGTCCATGGAAAAACTCGGGAACTTTATATTTTCAGTGTTTTGTCACGTTTCGTTTAGTAAATAGGGAGAAGTGTGTGTTATTATGAAAAAAATAGCAGGAGGCGATGTCAGTGAACGAACAACGGTTCCGCTGGAGGAACAAACAGTTACGCGACCACGCGGATGTAATTGATGGAAACCTGGCGCCTACAAAGGTGCTTAAACATATAACGTATTTGAACGTATTTCTGAAACAGTGGATGACAGGGAACATATGGATTTTTGAAGACCGGATCGTTTACGTCGGAACAGAGATGCCACCGAACCTTGAGGGAACGGAAATCATTGAAGGTGACGGAGATTATGCCGTGCCCGGTTACATAGAGCCCCACGCTCACCCGTTTCAGCTTTACAATCCCCAGTCGCTGGCGGAATATGCGGCCTGGACAGGCACTACCACAGTTATCAATGATAACCTGATGTGGTTATTTTTAACGGACAAAAAGAAAGCGTTTTCTTTGCTGGAGGAATGCATGAAACTGCCGGTCTCCATGTTCTGGTGGGGACGCTTCGATTTTCAGACTACGCTGCGGGAAGAAAAGCAGGAAAAGCTGGAGGAACAGCTTCCTGAATGGTTTACTCATGATGCGGTTGTGCAGGGCGGCGAACTGACAGCCTGGCCGGAACTTCTGTATGGAAAAGACGATCAGATTCTGCACTGGATGCAGGAAGTGAGAAAAGCGAGAAAACGGGTGGAAGGCCATCTCCCGGGAGCATCGGAAAACACTCTCACCAAAATGAAACTTCTCGGACTCGACGGGGATCATGAAAGTATGACAGCTGATGACGTCGTGAAGAGAGTGGAACTCGGTTATGAGACAGGTGTCCGTCACTCCTCGATCCGGCCGGACCTGCCGCAGATAATGGAAGGGCTGGCCGGGAAGGACTTCCGGGCTTTCGACCGGCTGATGTATACGACGGACGGGTCGACCCCGGGATTCTATAAAGACGGCGTCATAGATAATTGTATAGATATCGCTTTGAAAGCAGGCATACCGGAGATAGAAGCGTACCTGATGGCAACGATCTATCCGGCACGGCATTTCGGACTGGATGAGCGGCTTGGAGCTCTTGCGCCCGGCCATATCGCACATGTGAACCTGCTTGACAGTAAAGACCGGCCTTCTCCTCACTCTGTGCTTGCCAAAGGGGAATGGGTGAAGAAGAGAGAAAAGGATGTCCACACGAAAGTGAAGCTTGACTGGGCGAGTGCGGAAATCGTGCCTCTTTCTCTCGACTGGTCGCTGGACATCGAAGAACTCCAGTTTTCGATGCCGGTTGGAATGGATATGGTGAATGATGTTATTATGAAACCATATGCTGTCGAATCCAACACGTCCGTCGAACAACTGCCGGAGACGACCAATGAAGCGTTCCTTACACTACTGGACAGGGAAGGTACCTGGAAGGTCAACACGCTTTTACGAGGATTCACTTCGAGTCTTGGCGCCCTTTCAAGTTCTTATTCGACGACCGGCGATATTATTCTGCTCGGGAAATCAAAAGAAGATATGGTGCTGGCATTTGAGCGTATGGAAGAAATAGGCGGAGGTATTGTGCTGGTGCACGATAAAAAAGTCGTGTTTGAAATGCCGCTTGCTTACGGTGGTATGATGTCCAGGGAACCTTTTGAGGAACTGATGGAGCAGGAAAGCGTGCTGAAAGAGAAACTCTGTGAGTACGGCTATTGCTTCGGGGACCCGGTATATACCCTGTTCTTTCTCAGTTCGACCCACCTGCCTTACGTACGGATTACCCCGCGCGGGCTGATGGATGTGAAAAAGAAAGAGGTACTCTTTCCTGCAATAATGCGTTAAAATGGTAAAAGAAATTCAAACGGAGGAGGGATGAAAGTAATGCAGATAGATAAACTAAGAGGAAAGACGCTCGATCAGCTGTTCGAAGCCATTCTTTCCCTGCAGGACACCGAAGAGTGCTACCGCTTTTTTGATGACCTCGCCACGATGAACGAAGTACAGTCACTGGCACAGCGTCTGGAAGTAGCCCGCATGCTCGAAGAGGGTCATACGTATCATAAAATCGAAACGGATACCGGAGCGTCTACTGCCACTATTTCAAGGGTGAAACGCGCCCTGAATTACGGAAATGATATGTACACGGAAGTACTGGACCGCGTCCAAAGTTACAAAACAAAATAAAGGACTATAAGACGAATATAGGATCGAAGAATGGGTCTGGGACATAACTAACTCGGACTCGTAGTAAAAAAACTCCGATCATCGTAAAAAGATGATCGGAGCTTTTTCGATATCGGTCTTTCCAGTCTCCAGAGGCAGAATTTGCGATGGTGGCGTTGTAT
>NZ_NSGH01000029.1 GCF_002295105.1 Salimicrobium humidisoli
AGCAGAGGGATCTCTTTTTGTGTATAAACGTACAGAAACATCCATAGAGAAAGGGCGTCCCTTGCAATGAAAGTCATTGGAAGGGACGCCCTTTTTTACTAATATTTACTGGTTTTGTCCCAGACTCTTTATTTTTATGAAAAAAAGAGGTGTGTATGATTGAATAGTGATACAGAAGGTTGGTATAGTTAGAATTGTTAAAAAATAGAAAGGTGTGTATACATGAAAAAAATAACATTTTTATTTGCTCTCGCTTTTACTCTTATACTGGCTGCCTGCGGTACCGGCAGTGACGAGAGCTCCGGGGAGAAGGGCAATAGCAGCAAAAACAGTGAGAAAGAACAGACATTATTCAAGCAGCTTCAGGAAGAAGGTGCGACTGTAGCAACTTCCGGCACCCTGCTCGCTTCCACTTACTATCCGGAAGGATCGGATGAACTGACCGGTTATGATGTGGAGGTTTTGAGAGAAATCGGCAAACGGCTGGATATCGATATTTCATTCGAAGAAATCGGTGTGGACGGAATGCTTCCAGCCCTTAAAAACGGAAGAGTGGATATGGTGGCCAACGATTTTGAAATTACCGAAGAAAGAAAAAGGGAAGTCGCATTCAGCGAGCCCTATAAGTACTCTTTCACTTCGATAATTGTTCGTGAAGATGATTTATCCGGAATTGAAACGCTTGAGGACGTTTCCGGTAAAGTACATGGTGGGGGAGCAACCACTACGCACTCCCAGCTCGCCGAGGAACTGGGAGCTGAGCTGAAGACGTACAACAATGTGACCAATGACGTATATTTGCGAGACGTCGAGAATGGACGTACGGATTTCATCATCAACGATTACTACCTGCAGAAACTGGCGACAGAAGCTCTTCCTGATATAGATGTAAAGATACATCCGGACATTAAATTCAACGAAGCCAAAATTGCGGTCGTTCTGCCGCAGGATGCGGACGAACTGAAGAAGAAGGTCGATGAAGCGATTACGGAAATGAGAGAAGATGGAACGCTGAAAGAACTGTCGGAGGAATTTTATAATGCGGACGTGTCCAAACGGCCGGAAGAGGATATTCCTTCTGTAGATGAAATGGATCTTTAAGGAGGGAATGGAATGATCGGAATCGAGATAGACGATTTTGAACCCGGCAAAATATTTAATCTTCAACGTTCTATCGAGAATCTGCCCCTGATATTGGAAGGGGTCCCCTACACAGTGCTTGTAGCTTTGGCAGGTATGGTTCTCGGTCTGGTTCTCGGTTTCTTTCTGGCTCTGGCAAGGTCGTCGGCTCAGCTGTGGTTGCAGCTTCCCGCCAGATTTTATATTTCGTTCATGCGGGGAACGCCGATACTTGTGTATCTGTTCGTCATTTATTTCGGGTTTCCGGCTGTAGGTATTGAAATCAACGCCGTTTCAGCTGCCGTGCTCGGTTTCGGGACGAACAGTGCCGCTTACGTGGCGGAAATCATACGGTCCTCACTTTCAAGTGTGGACGGGGGTCAGTGGGAGTCCTCCCGGGCTCTCGGTTTCTCCTACTGGAAGACGTTACAGAGAATCATCGTACCTCAGGCGACGAGAGTGGCCATTCCGCCGCTTGCCAACGTGTTTCTTGATCTGTTGAAAGCTACCTCTCTCGCAGCAATGATCACTGTACCCGAAATATTGAATAAAGCGCAGATAGCGGCAGGGAGAACGGTGGATTCCATGACTATGTACATTACTGCGGCACTCGTTTACTGGGCTCTGACTTTATTATTCTCTTTCTTTCAGAACTATTTGGAGAAAAGATATAACAGATATGTATAAACGCCATCCGGAGACGGAGGCGTTTTTTTCTTTACACATCCACCGGGCTGCTATATAATCTAAATCGTAATCATTCTTATTTAGAATCGGAGGAGGCGAATCATGGCTCAGGAACCGCTTATTGAACTTGAAGATGTGTCTTTCAAATATGACAGAAATTGGGTAGTGGAGAACGTAAACATGACTATAAACGAAGGGCAGTTCGTCGGTCTTGTCGGACCGAACGGTTCCGGTAAATCCACCCTGATCAAACTGATGCTCGGTCTCGAAAAACCGGTCAGAGGACACATCCGGCTGTTTGGTAAAGAAGTGAAAAAGTTCAATAGATGGCAGGAAGTGGGCTTCGTCTCACAGAAAGCGAACAGTTTCAACTCCGGATTTCCGGCTACCGTCTATGAAGTAGTCCGCTCCGGTCTTGTATCCCGTATGAACATGTTTCAGCTCTTTAACCATAACCATAAAAATAAAGTACTTGAAACCTTGCGTGAAGTGGAGATGGAAGAGTACGCCCGTCATTCTATCGGTGAACTGTCGGGCGGGCAGCAGCAGAGAGTTTTTATCGCCCGTGCTCTGGTGAGCGACCCTTCCTTAATTATTCTCGACGAACCTACTGTCGGAGTGGACAGCGAGCACGTAACGGCTTTCTACGATCTCCTGGCCAAATTGAACAGAGAACGTAATCTGACTCTTTTAATGGTAAGTCACGATATCGGCACCATTACAAGCCACGCTACACACGTTGCCTGCATGAACAAAACAGTCCATTTCCATGGTTCCACGGAGGATTACGAAAATATGGACGATGAAACTTTGAGTCTGATGTATGGTCACTCCCTGCAGCAGCTTACTCATAACCACGAAGGGAGTTCACTATGATTGAAGCGATTGTGGAATATGAATTTTTACAGAATGCGGTGATTACCGGTCTGCTTATCGGGCTTGTAGCTCCTTTGCTTGGAGTATTCATCGTTGTCCGGCGACTGTCGCTGATAGCGGATGCTCTCTCCCACATCACTTTAACGGGGATTGCTGCCAGTCTGCTGATTGAAAAGCGTGTATCGGCAGTGGACGACTGGAACCCGATGTATATGGGGATGGCGTTTTCCGTTCTGGGGGCTGTGTTTATAGAAAAATTGAGAAAAGTGTACAAGCATTACGAAGAGCTGGCAATCCCTATCATGTTATCGGGCGGAATAGGCCTCGGCGTTATACTTATTTCTCTGGCAGACGGATTCAATACGGACTTATTCAGTTATTTATTCGGAAGCGTTACAGCCGTCAGCAGAGGAAATATGTGGACAGTAGCTGTCATCACCACGCTGGTGGTAATTATCGTCCTTATGTTTTACAAAGAGCTTTTCGTACTTTCCTTTGACGAAGATCATGCGTCCATTGCCGGTGTGAATGCCAGGTTCGTCCATTTTCTATTTATCGTGATGGTGGCTCTCGTCATCGCCTCGGCCATGCAGGTAGTCGGCATACTGCTCGTTTCGGCACTCATGACGCTGCCTGTCGCATCCGCTCTCCGCATGTCTGTCAGTTTCAGGCAGACGATTGGTCTTTCGGTACTGTTCGGAGAAATCTCCGTTGTTATCGGACTGATCAGTGCGTATCAGCTGGATGTACCGCCGGGAGGGACGATCGTAATGGCTGCGGTGGTGCTTCTTATGATAAGTATGCTGTACAAAAAATTCCGTTCCGGTCTTTTTGAGAAAGGAGAAAAAGTATGAGTGTAATGAACCGTGCTTTACAACAGCTGAAGGAGAAAGGGTACAAAAAGACGAAACAGCGGGAGAGGATTATAGAAATATTCGCATCGCACGATCAGTACGTGCCGGCAAAGAAGATACTTCAGGATATGCAGAAGGAGTTTCCGAATATAAGTTTCGATACGGTCTACCGGAACTTATATCTTTTGTCCGGAGAAAATGTGCTTGAGGCTACAGAACTTGAAGGCGAAAAGCATTTCCGGCTCAGCTGCGGTACCGGGCACCACCATCACCATTTTATTTGCACAGACTGCGGGAAAACGAAGCTGATAGAGTTCTGCCCGATGGAAAAGATAAATGAAGATTTGAAAGGCTATGATGTGGAAAGCCATAAGTTTGAAATTTACGGGAAGTGCCCGTTATGTGCTTGATCCCGTGAGTTTATAAAGAAAGATTTTCAGGCGTGAAGTAATTGTTACGGATAAGAGGTGTGTGGAATGAAAAAGTCAGGTATTGCTCTGTTTTTACTCGCAGTAGTTGTTCTCTCGGCCTGCGATAGCGGTGAGAACGGGGAAAAAGGGAATAAGGAAGCCGAAGTCGACATTTATACTACTGTGTATCCATTGCAGTTTGTGACTGAAAACATAGCAGGCGATGCTCTGAAGGTCGAGTCCATCCTGCCGGCAGGCGCGGATGCACATACGTATGAACCGACGACCAGGGAGATGATCCGTATGGCGGAAGGAGAAGCGTTCATCTACACGAAAGATGACTTCGAGGCATACGCAGAGACGATCGCCGATACGCTGGAAGCGGAAGATGTCCGGACGGTTGCTGCAGCGGAAGGCATGGAAGGACTGAAGAAGAACGGTCATGAAGAAAAAGAAGGCGGAGATCACGCCGGACACAGTCATTCCGCGAGCGGAGAAGATCCTCACATATGGCTCGATCCCGAAATCATGGCGGAAGTGGCGGAACAGGTTGAAAAGGAGCTTGCGGCTATATATCCGGAGAGGGAGGATACGTTCAGAGAGAACACGGACCGGCTGAAGGAGAGGCTGCATAAACTCGATGAACGTCTGGCTGCCACCATTAAAGAGGCGGATACTCAGGAAGTGATAGTCTCACACGCGGCTTACGGGTATTGGGAGGACGCCTACGGCTTAAAGCAGATTTCCGTAGCCGGTCTCTCCTCTACGAATGAACCTTCCCAAAAAGAACTCGAACACGTGATCGAAACTGCAGAGGAGCATGGACTCAACTACGTATTGTTCGAAAAGAACGTGTCTATGAAAGCGGCGGATATAGTCCAGGAAGAAATAGGGGCAGAAGCCCTTTATCTGCATAATCTGGCTACGAGAACAGAAGAAGAAGCGGAAAATGGAAAAGATTACTTCGACATCATGGAAGAAAACAGGGAAGTTCTCGAACAGGCCTTGAACCGGTAAAGAAGACCCGTCTACACTTCAGACCGGGTCCTGCGTGACGGATACATCTTTTTTGAAGAAGAACACAAGAAAAATAAAGACGAGCAGACCTACGATCAAAAAGAAGAGAGACAGGCCCGGAAGTATGTCAAGAACGATCCCCGACAGAAACGGACCGAGAATACTGCCGATGCTGAACGACATCCCGCACAATATATTTCCGGCAGGGAGGAGTTCCCGGGGAAGAAGATCGGTCATATAAGAGATGCCGAGGGAAAATAAAGATCCGACACAAAGCCCGGCGAAAGCAAAGCATAGAAACAGTACAGTGGCCGAAGACTCGTAGAAGGAAGCGATGAGAAAAGCGGCTGTGCCTCCGGCAAGAGCATAGCGTATGACGCGAGGGCGCCCTATGGAATCGCTCCAGCGGCCGAGCGGAATCTGTGATAAAAGACTTGCTGCAGCGAAGGCAGGAATAATGAAAGAGACGGTCTGCACGTCGTGACCGATACGTAAGCCGTAAACCGGGAATATGCCGTGCAGCGACGCTTCCAGAAAGCCGTAGCAGAGCGGACCGAGAAAAGCGGGCCAGGCTATTGCGGCGGCTTTGAGGAATCTTGCGAACGAACTGGATCCGTGAGCGGAGGCGTAATCTTCCTCCGGAAATTCATTTCCCACTTTCAGCATGAACAGCCATACGCCCAAACTGAGGAAAGAAGCCAGCAGGAAAGGGAAGTACGTACTGACCGAAAGAAGATTGGTCATAAGAGGGCCCAGTGTGAAACCGAGACTGAAGAACAGCCCGTAATAGGCGATACTGCGTCCACGGTTTCCTTTGTCGGCCGTAGTCGTAATCCACGTCTGCGTACCGAAGTGCAGAATCTGATCCCCGATACCTATAGCTACACGGAGGGCGAACCAGAACCATAGGGACTGCCAGAAAGGAAAAAGGAACAGCGACGTAACCACCAGGAGACCTCCGACCATAATAATCGGCTTGAAGCCGAGGGAACGGAGCGGCTTTTCTATAAAAGGGGAAGCAAGGAGAATACCTATATAAAGACCTGTAGCATGGATGCCATTCAAAGAGGAGGATACTCCGTTCTGTTCCAGAATGACAGCCAGTAGAGGGAGGAGCATCCCTTGAGAAAAACCGGAAATAGTAACGAGTCCTATTAAGACACGGAATCTCTGTTTTACACTGAACATGGTACTTCCTCCCTCCGGTAAAGTCTTCCTACAGAATAAGCGAACAGAGGGATCGTTTGCAAGAAAATTAATTTTACGTTAGAAATACAGATGAATCGGTTATACTATGAATAAAGACGCATTTTAACAGAGGAGTGAGAGGGAATGGAATTTTATCTGAAAGATGAAGGCATCCGTACATCATTCGAGTTCGACAATCTTAATATTTCCAGTGATGAGAATCACGGTTTCCGTCCTTACCAGCTGATGACGGCTTCCATAGCCGGGTGCAGCCTGAGTGTGTACCGGAAAATTCTCGATAAGCAGAGGATCAAATATGAAGACATCAATCTTACAGCTGATGTGAAAAGAAACCCTGATGAAGCGAACCGGATCGAAAAAGTCCATCTTCATTACGTAGTGAAAGGATATCATCTGAATCAGGATAAGCTGGCTAAAAACCTTGAAGTAGCAAGAAAAAACTGCTCGATGGTGCAGTCAGTGAAAGACAGTATCGACATTGAAGAAACGATAGAGTGTATTCAACTGAGCTGACTGGAGCCCTCTGCCTGGAGGGCTTTTTCTCCGGAAAAAATATCGACAGTGCGGTTGAACTGTACTATCATGAACTGGAATCGATTTAGAAGAAAAGGAGCTTTTTATGGAGGATCAGGAAAAACTGAGTAATTTGAAACTGAAGTTGGCTCAATTCGCCGAACGGATCGATGAACTGGATCCGGAGGAAACGGACGTCAAAGACATCGATGAACTGATACGAATGCTTGATGAACTCGAAGATAGAATGAAATGACTTTTTCAACCTTTTCAGACATTATGTGAAAGGGTTGATTTTTTTATATTTATTCTTTATCATGGTAAATCGTTAATGAGATGAAAGGGGTGGAGATGATGGCATCGGCTGTTATTGTATCCGTGCTGGTTTTGACTATTCTCAGTCTGGCCAGGGTCAATGTTATAGTAGCAATTATAGCTGCAGGTCTTACAGCGGGAGTGATGAACGGAGAATCGCTGACGGAGGCTCTGGATTTGTTCATCGCCGGCATGGGAGACCAGGCTGAGGTGGCGCTTAGTTATATATTGTTGGGAGCTTTTGCGGCCGCCATCAGTTTTTCGGGTATTACGACGCTTCTCGTGCAGACGCTCCTGCACCTGCTGAAAGATAAAAAAGTATGGCTCGTATTCATCACAGCAGCAGTGGCGAGCCTCTCACAGAACGTCGTCCCTGTACACATCGCTTTTATTCCGATTCTTATTCCACCGCTTTTACACATGTTCGACCAGATGAAATTGGACAGAAGAGCTGTAGCGGCAGCACTGACATTCGGTTTGAAAGCACCTTATGTCACTATTCCGCTCGGTTTCGGTCTTATTTTCCACCAGACAATCCAGGATGCGATGCAGTCGAATGGAGTGGAAACATCCATCAGTACAATTGCCAAATCGATGATAATACCTGGTCTCGGGATGGTGACCGGTCTTCTCGTCGCTGTACTTATCACTTACAGGAGACCAAGGGAGCCGCGCGCTTCGGATGGAAGCGGTCTTTCCGAAATACCGAAAGATGAGCAGGTGACATTCCGAAAACAGCACGTTTACACCATTATAGCGATCGTAGTGACGCTCTTTATACAGGCAGTGTGGGGGAACCTTATATTTGCGGCTCTTGCCGGACTGATCGTTATGTTCATCTTCAGAGTCGTTCCTTTTCAGTATGGTGATCGTACGATGGGAGAGGGCATAACCATGATGGGTTTTATCGCTTTTGTCATGCTGACGGCTGCCGGGTTCGCTAACGTCCTTACAGAAACAGCTTCTGTCCAGGATCTCGTGGAATCGAGTTCAGGCATGATCGGTGATAATAAAGCAGTAATTTCACTCGTGCTTCTTCTCGTAGGCCTTGTCGTTACCATCGGTATAGGTTCGTCTTTCGCTACCGTCCCTATTCTTGCTGCGTTATTCGTTCCGATTTGCCTGGAAGTCGGTTATTCTCCTATGGCGATCGCTGTTCTGATCGGTACGGCAGGGGCTCTCGGTGATGCCGGGTCCCCCGCTTCCGACAGTACGCTCGGACCTACGTCGGGTCTTAATGCGGACGGTCGTCACAATCATATCTGGGATACATGCGTACCGACTTTCCTGCATTATAATATACCTCTGATCATTTTCGGATGGGCGGCGAGCCTTCTATTCTGATGGCACTTTATTGAAAGTCTTACTTTTTCTCTTCGGGAAGAAGTAAGGCTTTTAATTTTCAACGGTTCCTGAAGAGCCTAAGGTTTCGTCTATACTGAAGTAAGGTAGAGAAAAAGCGGGAGGAATGATTATGTGGACAGAAAATATCGAATTGCCGTTCCGTTATGATTTTTCGTTTGTACTGGATCGTATGGGAGAAGACCCGCTCATCCGGCTGGACAAGCAGGAACAGTGGGTGGATGTTCCGCTGGTACTTCATGGCAATGAAAGAGAAGTCGCACGTGTGCAGTCTACAGGTACAAGAGAAGCGCCGGAGTTCCGGGTTACGGGGGAGCGGGACAGAGATACTGTAGTAGATAGACTCTACGAAATTTTTCAATGGGACGTTGATCTTGAGAAAGTGGACGCTCACTTCCTCGGGACTTCGTTAGCCGACCTTCAGAAAAAGTTTCCGGCCACACCGGTAGTCCGAAGTTTTCATATGTATGATGCACTCATGAGAGTGATTATCCATCAGCAGCTTAATAAAACGTTCGCATATCGGTTGAGCACAAGATTTGTCGAAAATTTCGGGGAAAAGGAAAAGGGCGTCTGGTTTTATCCGTCTCCGGAGAAAGTGGCTTCACTCGCATATGATGACCTCCGGGAACTGCAGTTCAGTCAGAGAAAGGCGGAATATGTCATCGATACTTCCGGTAAAATCGCCCGCGAGGAGCTGGAGTTGAACGATTTTGAACAGATTGGTGCGGAAGATACGATAACGCAGCTGACCAAAGTGCGGGGAATAGGGAAGTGGACGGCCCAGAACTGGCAGATGAGAGCACTCGGCCGTGCAGACCTCTTTCCGGAAGCGGATGTAGGGATCCAGAACGCCTGGAAGTTGTATTTCGGAAAAGAATCGAAACCTTCGCAGGAAGAAATGCTTCGGGTCAGCCGGGAGTGGGCACCCTACAGAAGTTATGCTTCACTCCTGTTGTGGAGAAGTCTTATGGAACAGTAATAAAATGCATTGAAAGTGGAGACAATTCAGAAGTTTCAGGGTGTATCCGCTTACTTGGGAAAGTTTTCCGAAGCCTGTTTACAAAGGATGTAAGACTCGTTATAATCCGTCTTTGTTAGAAGAAATTACGGATAAAACGAGGGGGTTGTGTTCCATGTGGAAAAAAATGAAAAGTTTTTTGCTGATGAATCTTGGTGCTCTTTTTGTAGCAGTGAACGTAACTTACTTTCTGTCTCCTAACGATTTGGCTACCGGAGGCGTCAGTGGTCTTTCCATCGTAATGAGTAATGTTTTCCCTGGACTGTCTCTCGGGCTGATTATGGTTATACTCAACATTATTTTATTTATCGTCGGATTCATTTTTCTCGGTTTTCGTTTCGGCGCGAAGACGATATATGCGGGTTTCGCTTTATCCTTCATGGTGTGGGGGCTTGAGACGTATTTTCCTATTCAGGAAGCGCTCAGCGAGGACATTTTGATTCAGTTGATCATCGGTCAGATCATCGCAGCTTCCGGAATGGCTATCGTCTTCCATCAGGGTGCTTCCACCGGAGGTACCGATATTATCGCTATGATTCTCAATAAATATTTCTCCATTGAAGTCGGGAAAGGGGTTCTCGTCTCCGATATTGCTATCGCGATATCTTCCGTACTCGTATTCGGCCCGGCTATCGGCATGTATGCATTTTTCGGAGTCATTTTGAACGGTCTCGTTATAGATTACGCTCTCGAACAGTTCGAAGACAACAAGGAAGTCGTCATCATCAGCCAGGAAAGTGACGAAGTCCGTCAGTATATTGTAGAAAAACTGGGTCGCGGAGCTACCATTCATCAGGCTAAGGGTGCTTTCAACAAAGAAGACAGAGAAGTGATCACTACGGTGCTGACCAGAAAAGAATACACTCTCCTGAAAAAATCCATGACGCTCATTGATGAGCATGCGTTTATCACTGTACACAAAATGAATGAAATACTGGGAGAAAACTTCAAACGTTTAGCTTCCTGATAATACTCCTGCTTTGGATAAAGAAATCTTTTGCGTAAAGTTCTTTATTCAAAGCAGGTTTTTTTTCAGCTTAATAATTGTTTAAATCATTCCAAAAAGTCAGAATCTTAGGTATAATAAAAGAGATACATTTTATTTGGGGGGATTTTTAATGGATAGAAAAGAGCTTATTGCACCGGAACAGTATAATATTATTTCCGAAATGGAAAAGTATGCCCGGGGCGAAGAACGGAAGGCCTTAATCTGGATTGACAGTGAAGGCAACAAAAAGGAAACTACATATCAGCATTTAATGAAAAGAGTGAACAAAATTGGTAACGCTTTCCTGAATGAAGGACTGAATCCGGGAGACAAAATAGTTATCATGATTCCGCGGACGATTGAAGCCTATGAAGTATATCTTGCTGCTATGAAGACAGGGATCATCATTATACCGGGGTCGGAGATGTTGCGGGCAAAAGATTTGCAGTACCGCATAGAGCACGGAGAGGCGAAAGCCGTAGCCTGCTATCATCCATTCACTTCACAGTTTGATGAAGTGAAAGGGATCGATGATCTTCATCTGTTTTCTGTCGGAGAAGGGAAAGAAGGCTGGATGTCCCTTGAAGAAAAAATTAAAAATACATCGGAGGAACTGGAAGCGGCTCCGACCCACCGGGACGACACAGCTTTTCTTCCATATACGTCCGGGACTACCGGAAACCCGAAAGGTGTGGTGCACACTCACGGATGGGGATACGCCCATCTGAAGACGGCTGCATCCAAATGGCTGGCTATAGAAGAGAACGACGTAGTCTGGGCTACAGCCGGACCGGGCTGGCAGAAGTGGATCTGGACGCCTTTCCTTTCCGTTCTGGGCACGGGGGCGTGTGGCCTTATTTATCAGGGTAAATTCGACCCGCGGACGTACTTACAGATTATGCAGGACTATCACGTGAATGTTCTCTGCTGCACGCCTACGGAGTATCGTCTGATGGCCAAAGTGGATAATCTTGATGATTATTCGCTTCAATCGCTTCACAGTGCCGTATCCGCAGGTGAACCGCTGAACCGGGAAGTGATCGATACGTTCAAAAATCATTTCAACATCACGGTACGGGATGGTTACGGTCAGACGGAAAACACTCTGCTTGTCGGGATTATGAAAGATATGGAAGTGCGCCCGGGATCGATGGGTCGCCCTACACCGGGCAACGATGTGGATGTAATCGATGAAGAAGGTAAACCGGCAGAAGTCGGGGAGGTAGGGGATATAGCGGTGCATCTTGATACACCGGCCCTGTTCAAAGAATACTATAAAGATCCGGAACGTACGAAAATGTCCCGGAGAGGAAATTATTATATAACCGGAGACCAGGCTAAAAAAGACGAGGAAGGTTACTTCTGGTTCGAAGGCCGAAGTGATGATATCATCATCAGTTCCGGATACACGATCGGGCCATTCGAAGTGGAAGATGCTCTCGTGAAACATAAAGCCGTCCAGGAATGCGCAGTGGTCGCAAGTCCCGACGAGGTAAGAGGTAACGTAGTCAAAGCTTTTATTGTACTGCAGTCCGGCGTGGAAGGGAACGAGAAGCTCGTCAAAGAACTGCAGGATCATGTTAAAGCGGAAACGGCCCCTTATAAATATCCGAGAAAAATCGAGTTTATCGAGGAGCTGCCGAAGACGACTTCAGGAAAAATACGGAGAATCGAATTGAGGAAGAAAGAGAAATAAATGAAATAATATCAGAAACAGGCGCAGAAGAACAAAGCTCTTCTGCGCCTGTTTAGTGAAAAGGGACAGTTTTTCGCGCGGGAATTTTTCTTGTTTTATGGAAGGAAGACCTATAAGGTATGATGGAAGTAGAAAGGAGAGAGTAGCATGAGCAATACATTTCATCATATCTTCAATAGTATCGTCGGTATACTGATACTGGTGGAGGGAGGTCTGTTCATCTTTACGAATAATAAAGACGGGGACTTGCACTTAAGGAGTATAATTATGACGGGTCTGCTGCTTTTAGCCTGGGGGATGTCCTATTATAAACAGGTGAAGGGGGACCGGAAGACAGAGTGGCTGATTTTCACCATCATCATCATGATACCGATGATTCTGCCCTTCCTGTTCTTTATATAAGCCACATCCACAAACCGGCTATAGAAAAGAACAGGGCCCCCGTCAGATAAACGTAGCCGAAAAAAATTTCTTTGCCTGAATCTCCGCCGGTTTCCACGAAACCGGAGAATGATAAAAAGATGATGCATAGTATATAAAGAGTAAGTGTCGTGGCGTGCCATTCCACCGAACCAAGAAGCAACCAGAAGCCTGCCGGGTATGCGGTTACAAGGGGTACGTGTGAAGCATCAAGTTTCCATTTTTCAAAGAATTTTTTCATGAATAACTTTCTCTCATTCCCTTTTTTAATATTTTTAAACTGTGTAAAAATAACCATAATATGGTCGAAAAGTAATGAATTTCCTTTGACTTATTTTACGGCTTTGTTACAATACTAAACCGTACACAGCAATGAAACAACACAAGCTTTTGGAAAGGATGGAGAAAATGAATAAACGGATTATGGATTGGCCCACATTTTTTGGGGCACTGGCTCTTCTACTGCTTGTAACTGTTCCGCTCATTTTATTTCCGGAAGCAGGTAAAGAACTGGTAGGGCAAGCGAACGATTTCATGACCGATAAATTCGGTTTTCTTTATATGGCCATGGGGCTGGCAGTTTTTGCATTCCTCGTATTTGTAGCATTCAGTAAGAATGGTCATGTAAAACTAGGTGAAGAAGGGGAAAAAGCGGAGTTCAATACGTTCTCCTGGGCGGCCATGTTATTCGCCGCCGGTATCGGCTCGAGTATTCTGTACTGGGGTGTCATAGAGTGGGTGTACTATTATCAGGGACCTCCTTTTGGCATAGCGCCGGAATCGAAAGAAGCGATACAGTGGTCTACCGCTTACGGGATTTTCCACTGGGGTCCAATCGCCTGGGCGATTTACACCTTACCCGCACTTCCTATATCATATTTCTTTTACGTAAGAAGAAAACCTGTACTTAAAGTAAGTGAAGCAGTACGACCCGTCCTCGGAAAATGGGTGGACGGTCCTGTCGGGAATATCATAGATGTATTATTTATGTTCGGTCTGATGGGCGGGGCCGGAACGACTCTCGCTCTCGGTACTCCGATGATTGCCCAGGGGGTCAATTATTTGACCGGCATTCCCGTCACTCTCGGAATGCAGGCTGTCATTATGCTTGTGGCAACCGCTATATTCGCCGTCAGTTCCTATTCGGGGCTGAGAAACGGGATTAAGGTGCTGAGTGACATCAATATATGGCTGGTCATATTTATACTGGCCTTTATACTAGCTGTGGGACCGACACGGTTCATTCTGGAAACGACGTTCAACGCTGTCGGAGTCCTTTTGGATAATTTCTTCAAAATGGCTACCTGGATGGAACCTTTTGGAAATCTTGGGCAGTTTGAAGAAACCGGCTTCCCTGAAGCGTGGACTATCTTCTACTGGGCGTGGTGGCTCGTTTACGCTCCGTTCGTCGGCCTGTTTGTTGCGAGGATTTCAAGAGGCCGGACGATTCGCGAAATGATTTTCGGTACGATTGTATACGGAAGTCTTGGAAGTATCCTTTTCTTCGGTATCATGGGGAACTTCGGACTTTACCTGCAGCTTACCGGTCAGTTTGATGCTATTTCCTTCCTGGAGGCCAACGGTGCTCCGGCAACCATCATTGAAATTATTGCCCAGCTGCCGTTTGCTCCTTTCATGGTGTTTGTATTCACTGTGCTGGCAATCATCTTTCTTGCAACCACATTCGATTCCTCTTCCTATATTCTTGCTTCTGTCGTTCAGAAAGAGATTGATGGAGAACCGGAAAGATGGAACCGTTTATTCTGGGCTTTTGCCCTGTGTCTGATGCCTCTTGTCCTTCTTTTCCTCGGGGGGCTCGGTACACTGCAGACGGCCAGTATCGTAGGTGGTTTTCCACTCATCTTCATAATGTTCCTGCTTGCCTGGTCGTTCATGAAAGCTTCCAGTGCGGATATCAGGTCAGAAGATGATTATGAATCACCGACGATCCACATTAAGCGTTGGAGAAGAGAAGGCAAACGTCGTGCCGCTTCCCAGGTCTTCAAAGATGATAAGAAGAACCAAAAGGATCAAGAATAGAAACATCAAGCCGCCTCTTCCAGCTTAGGAAGAAGGCGGCTTTTTATCCATTCGAAGAATTATGACGGGTTAAGTAGGAATCGGGGTTCTCCAGCGTAATACGATTACTGTTTTTTAAAAGATTTCTCAGTAAGGGGAGTGTTTCCTCGCTTACAAATGCAATTGCCCGCTCTTCGTGCCGGAGCATTCTTTCCAAATTGGCGGCGATTGCCAGATTCTTTTCAAAATATTGTTTCAGCCAGGCCGTTCCGACCTGATGATGCCGATCCCCTGCAATATTTATGGAGGCGTGCAGGTGTTGAATGAGAGTGATGTAGGTATCGCTGTTTATCTGTTCCAAAACCCCCCGGACATCATCGTCCGTTCGAAAAGCGTCCGCTTTTTGTTTAATGGATACGATTTCCTTCAACAAAGACGGCTGATACTCTTCCGCCCAGGTAAACACCTGGTCGAGGGAAGGGTCGGACATATCCACGATTTCATCAATCATATAGAGGAAGGAAAGCCCGGCCTGTTTTGCCGTACGGAAAGCGAACTGCTCCAGAGCATCATAAGTAAGGATGAATTCATCCCTGAGATAGGAGTCGAGATTTTTGTTGATTTCCTCTTCCACATAGTAATTTTTCTCAACGGCTACCGCAGTCGGGTCAAAAGAAGCGAAAGACTCCCCGATAGACGAAATTTTCTCCTCCTGGACGAGGTCGGGATGGATTGAAAAGTTAGGCAATGCTATCAGTAAAAGACGACTCATGAGAAATTTTCCTCCTCAATAGCGGGTATGATATATTCTTTGAATTCATGAATGACTTCTTCTACAGGCCGCTCACTTTTGGACAGGTTGAACATAATGTGATTCACTCCGATTTCCCTGTATTCTTTTAAAATATCAATGATCGCTTTCCGTCCACCGCGGTATCCTGCCGGAATCTTCGAAAGGGGCGCATCTTCGTTTTCCTCCAGCTGCACAGGAAGCGGCATAATAAACGGACGGAATTCATCTCCGTGGAATTCTGCTGCTTTCTCTCTGTAGGATGCTATCATCTCCTTCTGTTTTTCGGGAGCTTGCGGGTAAAACATCCACCCGTCCCCATTTTCTGCAATCCAGTCAAATGTCTGCTGACAGTAGCCGGTCATAAGCAGTGGTATGGGAGAAGAAGGTTTCGGTACGAGATTGGATTTATCGAGTTTTCCCATGGAGGAATCGAGTGCCGGATATTCTTCGCTTATCGCTCTTTTGAAGAAGTCGAAAGACTCCCGGAACAGGCGCCCTCTCTCCATAATCGGAACGTTCAGCCCTTCGAAATCCTTCCGCCGGTCTCCGGAAGAGATACCGAGCATAAGTCTCTCCGGGAAAAGCCGTTCTATACTCGCAGCTTCCTTGGCAAGGCGGAGCGGATGACGGAGCGGTGTTACGACTGCTGCAGTACCGAGGTTAATCGACTTTGTATGTGCTCCGAGGTAAGTGAGATAAATCAGGCTGTCGAAAATCTGACCGGTGGCAGGATCTTCAAACGTAGGGTCTTCAAGTACGACGTCCTGAAACCATAAGCAGGAAAACCCGGCCTCTTCGGCCAGTTGTGCCCGCTCCACCTGCCGATCGAGTATGGGCACCTCTTTCCCGTGCGCCTCTATAGGAATATTCAGCCCAAGCGTAAGTTTTCTTTTCTGAAACATAGAATTGAATCCTTTATGCTCTTTCAACAGTATTCTCCCCTTTTCAACAAAATAAGTATGGCTGACCGTGCAGGCAAGTAAAGGTACAGCTTTCTTTCCAGTATAGAGAATGGGCAGGGCAATTTCCCAGTATTGCGATTCAGAAAGAGCGTAACTCTTTTTCTGTAAAAAAAGGCGTCGTCTCGGATGAAGCGGCACATGTGATTATTTCTCCCGTAAAAGGGTGAGGGAAAGACAAAGCGGCTGCATGCAGAGACTGGCGTCCGAGTGCATCGCCCCGTCCTCCGTAAAGATCATCTCCAAGGAGCGGATGCCCCAGATGACTCAGATGCACACGGATCTGATGAGTGCGGCCCGAGTCCAGTTTCAGACTGAGAAGCGTATGATCCTGTCCCCGCTGTACAACGTGATAATTAGTAATAGCGGGCTGACCGTCTTCATCGACTATTCTTTTTACAGGATGAGCAGGGTCTTTTGCAATCGGTGCTTCTACACGCCCGTTGTCATTTTCCACATGCCCGTGTACTTTAGCGGCATAGGCACGGCTGATCCGTCTGTTTTTCATCATCTCTCCCAGTATCGCCGTAGCCAGAGCGTGCTTTCCGAACAGCACGGCTCCGGAGGTGTGACGGTCGAGCCGGTGAATGTATTTAGGTAAGACGGGTAATTTTTGTTTTCTGCAGTAAAAGGCTACGCCGTTCCACAGCGTCTGCTGGATATCAGCGGCACCGTTTGGATGAGTGAACATTCCCGCCGGTTTGTTTACGACCAGTACGTGGTCGTCTTCATAAAGGACGTCCAGATCCATTTCGAATTCAGGAAGGGTAAAGTCTTCGTGCTGAAAAATTTTTAAAGAAAGTATGTCTCCGGACTGCACAGGAACAGTTTTCCAATGGGGGGGACTGCCGTTCAGCAATACTTTTTCGTTGGAGCGGAAATCGTGTCTCAGTTTTCTCGGTACTTTCCATTTATTCTTCATTACGTTAGCTATTGTTATTCCGGACCAATTTTCGGGTACGGACATATGTAGCCATTCACCATGTCGTTCCACAGACTTATCCCCCCTTTTCTGTGAATCTATTGTAATCATGTTGTTGAACTATGTCTACACTATGTTATAATAGGTAGGTTAAAAATTGAAACGAGTAGAAAGAGGTGTTTTCACCGTGCAACTTAGAGAAGATATTCGCAATATTGCTATTATTGCACACGTCGACCACGGAAAAACGACGTTAGTAGACCAATTGTTACGTTATTCTGGAACATTTCGTGACAACGAAAATGTAAGTGAAAGAGCTATGGACTCCAACGATCTGGAAAAAGAACGCGGAATTACGATTCTTTCCAAAAACACCGCTGTTCAATATGGAGATTCCAGAATCAACATTCTGGACACGCCAGGACACGCTGATTTCGGCGGAGAAGTCGAACGTATTCTCAAAATGGTGGATGGCGTTCTTCTCGTCGTCGATGCTTATGAAGGGTGTATGCCGCAGACACGCTTTGTTCTGAAAAAAGCACTTGAACAAAAGCTTACGCCTGTAGTAGTACTGAATAAAATCGACCGTCCGAATGCCCGTCCTCAGGAAGTCATCGACGAAGTGCTCGATCTTTTCATCGAACTGGGTGCGGATGATGAGCAGCTTGAATTCCCTGTCGTTACAGCTTCAGCCCTGAACGGTACTTCCGGAGAAGGGGAAGATGATCAGGAAGAGACGATGGAACCGATCTTCAACCTTATCATGAACAATATTCCTGCACCGATCGACAACCGGGATGAATCGTTGCAATTCCAGGTAACGCTTCTGGATTACAACGATTATCTCGGACGGATCGGAGTAGGCCGTGTCTTTCAGGGAACACTGAAAGTGGGAGACAACGTTTCCCTTATGAAGAAAGACGGTTCCGTGAAGAACTTCCGTATCTCCAAACTGTTCGGCTTTATCGGTCTGAAACGGGTGGAGATAACTGAAGCGAAAGCCGGAGATATTATCGCACTTGCCGGCCTTGAGGACATTAACGTCGGTGAAACGGTAACGGCCAAAGATAACCAGCAAGCCATGGAGATTCCGCGTATCGATGAGCCGACTCTGCAAATGACTTTCCTTGTAAACAACAGTCCATTCGCAGGCCGGGAAGGTAAATTTGTGACTTCCCGTCAAATCGAAGAGCGTCTTCTTACTCAGCTGGAAACAGACGTAAGTCTGCGTGTGGAACCTACTTCTTCCCCGGATGCTTTTACCGTCTCCGGACGTGGAGAGCTGCACCTTTCCATTCTGGTGGAAAATATGCGCCGTGAAGGTTTCGAACTGCAACTGTCCAAACCTAAAGTAATTATTAAGGAAATCGACGGAGTGAAGTGTGAACCGATGGAACGCGTCCAGGTGGATACACCTGAAGAGTATCAGGGTGCCGTCATGGAATCACTCGGTACACGTAAAGGTGAAATGAAAGACATGGTCAACGATGGTAATGGCCAGGTACGTCTTGAGTTTCTCGTACCTTCCCGTGGACTGATCGGTTATTCCACAGAATTCATGAGCCAGACACGCGGGTATGGTATTCTGAACCATACGTTTGACGGATACGCGCCGTTACAGAAAGGTAATGTCGGCGGACGCCGCAGCGGCGTACTTGTTTCCCAGGAAAAAGGGAAAGCTACAACGTACGGAATCATGAACCTTGAAGACAGAGGTACGATTTTCGTCGATCCTGGTACGGATGTTTATGAAGGAATGATTGTCGGAGAACACGTCCGTGAAAACGATCTGACCGTAAACATTACAAAAGAGAAACACCTGACTAACGTACGTTCAGCTACGAAGGACACGACGAACACTATTAAGAAGACTCGTGACCTTACGCTTGAAGAAGCGATTCAGTATCTGGATGACGATGAGTATTGCGAAGTGACGCCTGAAAACGTTCGTCTTCGTAAGAAAGTCCTTAACAAAGGTGAACGCGACCGTGCCGCTAAAAGAAATAAGTTACAGAACGCTGAAGAATAGAAGAACAGAAAAAGCCGGAGACCTCGTCTCCGGCTTTTTTGTGTTAAATAACTACTGGATCGTGACTTTCTTTTCCTGGTGCTGATGAATCTCTTCGGAAGGTTTTTCTATATGGACTGCCACTGTGTAGGTACCTTTGGAAGGAAAGGAATGCCGGGCCCTGTAAACCCCCGGTTCTGTTTCTTCTGCATCCACGTATTCATGCTTCTCTGATTCCGGGCTCGAGATCTCATAAGTGATCTCTCCTTTTTCGAAAGGAACCCCGTCTTTATTGATCGTCGTCTTTAACACGGTTCCTTTATCATTTTGGGATTTTTCAAGCGTTACTTCGAAAGGGGAGGACGCATGATTGTGGCTATCATCTCCGGAAGTCTGTCCATCTGCGCCTTCCACGGTAACTTCATTCTGAGGCATGGTGTGAAGTCCCCGGGCCTGTGTATGGGCGATAACCTGGTAGGATCCGGCTTCCGAGAAACTGTACTGGGTAGTATATTTTCCTTCTTCCGATTGCACGGCCTGAATCGTTTCGGATGACTCCTGTCCCTGATCCGTCTTCCATATTTCAAACTCCACGTATTCGGCATCATTGACCGGCTCCTCGTTTTGGGTCACCGTAGCGGTAATATCTGCATTCTCGGCGGCCGTAAGGGGTTCGGGTTCAAAGCTGACCTCCACCTCCACAGGAGCGGCAGCCATTTCATCTTCCTTTTTTTCTGAGTCCGTGGATTCTTTCTCGGAAGATGCCGACCCACAGGCAGCAAGAGTGATTATTAGTAATAAGAACGGGATTGCTTTTTTCATATGGGTAATACTCCTTTATTGTGTGTTTCCTTCAGCATATCATGGTTTCAGGACTTCGTCTGTGAACATTCCTTAAAATATTTTTTCATTCCATGCCGGCCGGACCTCGGGGAGCAGGAGGTCCGGAAACACTGAATCTGTGTATGCAAAAAGAGTCTGGGACAAAACCAGTAAATATTAGTAAAAAAGGGCGTCCCTTCCAATGACTTTCATTGCAAGGGACGCCCTTTCTCTATGGATGTTTCTGTACGTTTATACACAAAAAGAGATCCCTCTGCT